>NZ_JBBXMX010000005.1:0-319587 GCF_038442355.1 Methylobacterium guangdongense | reverse complement strand
CGGGGCAGATCCTGCTGGGGGATCGAGCCTACGACAGCGACGCGCTTCGCACCCGGATGGCGGAGCAGGGGGCGTGGGCGAACGTGAAGCCGATGCCCAACCGCAAGCAGGTACTGGCCTTCAGCCCGTTCCTGTACAAGTACCGCAATCTGGTCGAGCGCTTCTTCAGCAAGATCAAGCACTTCCGCGCCGTCGCCACCCGCTACGACAAGGATCCCGACAACTTCCTGGCCAGCGTTAAGCTCGCAGCCCTGCGTGTCTGGTTGCGAGCTTTATGAGTCCACGACCTAAAGTCGTACCTTAGAGCTGTTCCCGCGGGCGTTGCGACGGAGCAGCGTTTGCCGCGTTGACGGATGAAGGAGCCGGCGATGCCATCACCTTTGTCTGTCGATCTGCGCGAGCGGGTCGTCGCGGCCGTGACCGAGGGCGCCTCCTTCGGTCGGGCGGCGGCCCGGTTCGGTGTGAGCGTATCGAGCGCCAGCCGCTGGTCGGCCCGGTTCGCGCAGGAAGGCCACGTCGCGCCCGACCCGACGCACAGGGATGATCGCCTCCCAGCCATCGAGGCGCAGGCCGATCTGATCCTGTCCGCCTACGAGGCCCGGCCCGAGATCTTCCTGCGCGAGTTGCGCGACGTCCTGGCCGTGCGGGGCGTGCAGACCAGCACGAGCGGGCTTTCGCGGTTCTTCGCCCGCCACGGCATCACCCGTAAAAAGGGGCTCTGTACGCGGCTGAGCAGGAGCGCGCGGATGTGACAGCTGAGCGCCAAGCCTGGTTCGACGCCATGCCTGACCTCGACCCCGACACGCTGGTGTTCCTCGACGAGACTGCGGCCGCCACCAACATGGCCCGCCGCTACGGACGCGCCCCGCGTGGGTCCCGCTGCCGGCTGCTCGTGCCGCAGGGCCACTACAAGACCACGACTATCACCGCCGCCCTGCGCACCACCGGCCTGTGCGCGCTCAGCCTCATGGATGGCGCCACGAACGGCGCCCGCTTCCGCAGCTACGTCGCCGACAGCCTCGTCCCGGTGCTGCAAGCCGGCGACACCGTGATCCTCGACAACCTGCAGGCCCACAAGGTCGCCGGCGTGCGTGAGGCGATCGAGGCGGCGGGCGCGCGGATTCTCTACTTTCCGCCCTACAGCCCCGAGTTCAATCCGATCGAGCAGATCTTTTCCAAGCTGAAGCACCTGCTCCGAACTGCAGCCGCCCGCACCATCCCCGACCTCTGGGCCGCCATCCGCGATGCCTTCACCGGCTTCACCCCAGACTAATGCCGCAACTGCCTCACAGCTGCCGGTTACGAAGATGACTTGGCCGTCGCTACGTAGGCGGGAACAGCTCTAGGAAGGGCCATTTTTTATGGTGTAGGCCGACGGCATGATGGTTTGAGCTGATTTCGACCACTGTCGTCAGATGCCTGGGTTCTGGCGAACCGTACAGCGCTGAGCCAAAGCTTTCGGCCAAATCGATACAAGGCAGGAATTGCCGACACCGGCAAGAATTGCCGACAGACAGGTGGGTGTATCGAATGCCCGCGGTGCTAACTCGCTGGCGCAAAATGAGATTTGTTTGGACCCGGATTTGCGAGAGCCTCGATCGCTTATGCGTCGAGGTTGATCATGGATCTGTTCTCTGCCCTTCAAACTTCGGTATCTGGGCTGCAAGCACAGTCCTATGCCATCAGCAACATCTCCGGTAACATCGCAAACTCGCAGACGACCGGTTTCAAGCGCGTCGATACGAGCTTCGTTGACCTGATGTCTGACGCTCCTCCAAAGCGGGAGGTTGCGGGATCGGTCCTGGCACAGGCGCAACTCACCAATACCCTAGCGGGTAACGTCATCTCGACAAGCGTGCCGACCAACATGGCCATCAGCGGCTCCGGTTTCTTCACTGTGGTACAGAAGACCGGCGATGCCAACGGCGCGACGACCTTCAGTGGCGCGAATCTCTATACGCGCCGTGGCGATTTCTCTCAGGACAAAGATGGGTACCTAGTCAACGGTGCGGGCGGGTATCTCACCGGCACCAATTTAGACCCGATCACAGGGCAGACGACTAACACTGGTTTGATCAAGGTGGGAAACGCGTCGCTGCCGGCCAATGCTAGCACGAGTATCTCCTATGCCGCCAACTTACCGGCGACGCCAACTACCACAGCATCGGCCACGTCGAAGAAGGACGTTTACAACCAGAACTCGGCCGCGGTCGTGATCGACGGCGCCAACCAGACAGGTGTCAAGGTCGACTCGACAGTCGCGGGCGCCGCATCGACGTTCGTCGATAACAGCATCGCGGGTCCATCGATTACAGCTTATACGACAACTGGCGCACCGCTGACATTGAGCACCCGTTGGGCGAAAGTTCAGGATGCCGGGACGAACCCGAAACAGGATGCGCAGTGGAACCTGTACTACGCATCAGATCCCACTGCTGCACCCAGCGCCACGGACTGGAATAACGTCGGCACATCCTTCGTTTTCGACTCGACCGGAAAGATGACCGCGCCGACGGACAATCCGATCAAGCTCGGGGATGTGAAGATCGGTGACTACACCTTCCCGGGTATGACGATGAGTGTCGGGTCCAGTGGCCTGACGCAGTACGCCGACGCGTCTGGGGCGGTGACGACCAACACGCTTAGCATCAATGGCAACAGCGCCGGCACGCTGACGAGTGTGTCCGTCGGAACGGACGGAAAGATCAACGGCACGTTCTCGAACGGCACCGTGAAACCATTGGCGACCGTCGGCATCGCGCAATTCGCCAATCCGGACGGATTGAAGGCCGATACGAACGGAAACTATCAGCAGAGTGCCGACTCCGGCCCGCCCTTAGTCGGCCTGAACGGTAGCACTCTCGCCGGATCGAGTATCGAGCAGTCGAATACGGATATAGCCACAGAATTTTCGAAGATGATTGTGACGCAACAAGCCTACTCGGCGAACACACGTGTCATGTCGACGGCCCAGACGATGATGTCTGATCTTCTCAACGTGATCCGCTAGTCCGAAAGACGGTTTGTAAACGGGAGGTCGCTCCATGTCGCTCAACGCGCTCACGAACGCGACGGCCGGCCTCGCCGCGACGCAGGCAGCCATCGGTATCGTCTCGCAGAACGTCGCCAACGCCGGTGTGGCAGGTTACGTCAAGCGGACGATCTCCTCAGTCGCCACGGGAACGAACAACCTAGGTGTCTTGTCGGGTGCCGTCACGCGCAACTTCGATGCCGCAGCGCTTAAGCAACTGCGGCTCGAAACCTCGGGGGCGGCTTATACGGCGACGAAGGCCGATGTCGTCGGGCAGTTGGACAAGCTGTATGGTACACCTGGGAGTTCGACCGCGCTCGACGGGACGCTAAACACGTTCACGGAGGCCCTACAGGAGCTGTCTGCCAATCCGACGTCGGCGGCGGCGCGAACCACGGTTCTCGGCAACGCCTCGGCTCTGGCCGGCCAGATCAATAGCGCAGCCTCGACGGTGCAGCAGTTGCGGACCGGCGTCGAGGCTCAGCTCGGCGCCGATACCAAAACCGCCTCCGGCCTGCTCGCTAGCATCGGGACGCTCAACGCGAAGATCCAGAACACCTCTGATAGCGCGTCCCTAGCCGGCCTCCAAGACCAGCGCGACCAAGCCGTCAATAGCCTCTCGAACTACATGGATGTCCAGACCGTTGCGCAGAGCGATGGGACGGTCTCGATATTGACCCAGTCCGGCGTCACTTTGGTGGATCGCAGCAACGCCGCCTCCCTGAGTTTCGATGGGCAAGGCTCGTTGGGTGTGAACTCGATATACACGTCCGACCCTAAGACCAGAACCGTGGGCACGATCACGGCCACGCTTGCGGGAGGTGGCAAGATCGACCTGGGCGCGCCGGGCGCAATCCGCTCCGGAAGCCTAGCTGCGGGATTTGAGTTGCGGGATCAGATCCTGCCTCAAGCCCAGCGTCAGCTCGACGACCTCGCCGGTGGTCTCGCCAGTGCTCTGACCGATAAGACGATGACCGGAACGGTGACTGGCGGATCGGCTGCGATAGACCTGTCGGGAATCCAGGCTGGCAACACCCTGACGATCTCCGTCAAATCGGGAGCTACTACCCAGAACGTGATCCTGATCGCATCTGCAAACGCATCCACCTCCGTACCCGCGAGCCAGACGAACGACGCCACCGCGCTGGTCCAGACGTTCCAGATTCCCATTGATCCGACCAAATATGCCGATGCAGTTGCGGCGGCGTTGAGCGCCATCGCGCCGAACCTGACCGCCACGGGCTCGAGTTCGAACATCACGATCGGACCGAAGATGGGCAGTACCGACGCGGTGGTGTCCGCCACGGCTGGGATCACGGTACCGAGTTCGCCGGACCCTAAAACGGCGTGGCCGCAGATTGCACTCTTCACCGATGGTTCGAAGAATGCGCTGTTCACCGGGTCCTTCGACGGCGGGTCTCAGCTAACGGGCTTTGCCCAACGCATACAGGTCAATACGGCACTATCCGGGAATACCGCGAGCTTGACCGCCGCGGGTGCGAACGACAATACCGCGTCCGGTGCGCGCGCGCAGGCGATCTTCACAGCGCTGACGTCGACGCAACAAACGTTCTCGTCGTCTAGCGGTATCGGCGGCATCGCCGCGCCATTCAGCGCGACCGTCGCCGGCTTTGCGCAAAACGTAATCGCCTCCCAGGGCGCGGCCTCGGCGAACGCTGCGACGCTCAACGACACGCAGCAGACCGCGCTGTCCACCGCACAAGCGCGGTTCTCGTCGGGAGCCGGGGTTAACATCGATGAGGAGATGTCGAACTTGATTGCGCTCCAGAACGCCTACGGTGCCAACGCGCGGGTGCTGACGGCGGCCCGCGACATGCTCAATCAGTTGCTGCAGATCTGACCATGACAACAATTTCGCCCTACGCGGCCGGCTCCTATACGGCGACGCGGAACACGTCTCAGTTGCTGGCGCTGAAGAATCAGCTCAACGGACTCACAGGCCAACTCTCGACGGGTCAGGTCGCGCAGACCTACGGTGGGCTCGGTACCGGTCGATCGACGGCGCTCGGCGCGCAGGCGACGTTGAGCGCACTGACGGGCTACGCGGCCGGCATCACTGCCGCCAAGACCCGAACCGATCTCGCCGTGACGAGCCTCACACAGGTCGCATCACTGGGCACCAGCACCAGGACAGTCCTAGACAACGGCTTGCAGAGTACGCCGATCAACACGACCGCGAGCACGTCCACGGCCGTCGCAAACCTTTCCGCCGCGCTCGACGCCCTGACCCAATCGGCCGCGGGCAACTATCTGTTTGGTGGGAAAAATGTCGCCACTCAGCCGGTCTTGGGCTCGGACGCTATTCTGAACGGCACAACGGACGGCACGGGGCAAGCCCTGGCCGGTCTAAAGACCCTAATCGGCGAACAAGTTCAGGCCGACGTCGGTAGCAAAGGGCTCGGGCGTCTGACCCAGACGTCGCCCGGTCAGACGACCCCCGCCGCAGCCAAGCTCGGCACGAATCAGATTTCGCTGACAGACGACACCTACGCAGGGTCGACTGCTCAGTTCGGCTATGCCCTGACGGGCGCCGCTACGGGAACGGGCTCGTTCCTGACACCGGCCTACGTATCGGCCACCGCGAACACACCATCGTCTACGACCCTGTCGTTGACGTCTCAGCCGAATGTTGGCGACAGCGTGACGCTCAATCTCCGGCTTCCCGATGGAACGTCGACGACCTTGACGTTGACGGCGGCGACTAGCGCGGATGCCGCGTCGACGACGAGCTTCACGATAGGTTCGGATCTTCCGACGACGACGAACAACCTCTCCCAGGCCCTGACGCGCGCGCTGACCACTTCTGCCGGCAGCACACTAACCGCGAACGCGACCGCTCGGGCATCTCAAAACTTCTTCGCCGCCTCCGCCTCTGCGGGCACGACGCCGAACCGTATCACCACAGATCCGACGACTGGTCGTCCGACGGGTTATGTCACCGGCGCGGCGAGCAAAACCATAGTCTGGTATCAGGGCGAGAGCGACCCGAGCGGCACCAGTGACCCACGCGCCACGCAATCCGTTCAAGTCAGCGCGACGAGCACGATCAAGGTCGGCGCGCGTGCGAACGAACTCCCGATCCAGAATGTTCTCGCCGGTCTCGCCACCGCGGCATTCGGCATGTCTTCGACGTCGAACGTCAACGCAGGGACGACGTATCAAGCGGTTGCGAGCAAGTCTAACAGCCTGCTCGCGTCCGCTGATACGTCTCCGAGCGTCCAAGACATCGTGACCACACTCAGCCTTGCATCCGCGGGGCTGGCAAATGCCGCAACGACCAACACTGCCACACAGAATACGATACAGAATACGTTGGACGGTATAGAGCAAGCGCCCACGGAAGAGGTCGCTGCAAAACTTCTCGAATTGCAGACGCGCCTCCAGGCGAGCTATCAAATTACTTCGTCCCTGTCGAAGCTGTCCCTTGTGAATTATATCTCGTAATGGCTATTCTCGTTTTGAGCATAGACATCGGCCCAGGAGACCATCGCCCGGTACGCTCTATTTATTCCGAGTTCGTCAAAGAGGCGCGCCGAGGACGTCGTCCAGATCAGATCAGCCTAAACGGATCGCTGATCGTGCTTCAGACACCGGAAACCTCACACGCGGTGGCCAGCCGAATCGTCGGTTCCGTTCGGCTGGATCCGAAATTCGATCGCTTGTCTGTGATCGATCTCGCTACCAAGACGGTGTTGCTTTGGGGCCTCTCGGATGATGCGGCATCCGACAAATTCCCGCTCCTGATCCGGCGTTTCATCCCTTGATTCCGAATTTTATGGGACTTCTAGGGGCGAGCGACAGTTTGAGGCGTGGTCCGCATCTCGCTGTATGACTACAAGTTCATCAGATCTGAGACCACCAAGGCGTCGGCGATTGGATAACAAATAGCCCTGCCCAAACATAACACCATCTTAGGAAAATTTTAATATATCGCGCGGGCGCTGAAGCGTAAATTAATTTTATTCAGACTACGATTCGTTGTGACGGCCTACTAGGGGCGCTTGTCGAAGCCTCGAGACTCGCCAATAGGGTCGATCGATGAAAGCGGGCCGGAAAGAGATGTTATGATGAATAAGGAAACGCTCAGCCGCGATCAGCAAAATGCGGAGCCTATCAAGTATGAACTCATGGTCGGCTTAATCGCATCAATGCTCGTCGGGGCCCTCGTTTCGATCAAAACGTCGCTATTTGGCGTGTTGAACCGGAACGTTGCTGCGATCGGCCACTCGGCCGGCTCATCTGCAGCCTCCGATGCGCCGACGATCGCGAACGCGTCGACGGCGGATGGGCAGCTGGGTGGCCCAGCTTGATTATGCGAGCAAAGGCTTGTGCGTAAGGGAGATCGTCTATTCGAGCTGCGATTTGGGCCATTGCGGCATGCCCAACACGACGTAATATCGCCTCGCCGTTAGCTTAACCATCACTTACCAGCCGACTGGCAGGGGCACCGTCGCAAATTACGCTTTCGTGGACACGACGGGATCGACGACGAAGGCTTACTATTTTCCAGCTTGAACTAGAACGGCGCGATTAGCGATGCCCTGACGGTCGATAGTGTCATCGCGGGAGCGAATTATGACAATGCATTGAATTTTAAAGGCGGATGGATCCATTACTGTAAGTCGCGACGACGCCGTCAACAGCAGGGATAAGACCTTACCCGCACCGACGACCCAACGATCGGATTACGACAACCTGTATGCAGCTGCAGCGTTCGCACGAATGCTGCGGTGATTAATTAAGCCACGTCGGAGGCTGGCGCGCGCTGCTGAAGCACGTCCGCTTCATGCGCGATCAGGATGCGGGTAGCTTTGATCGCCTTGTATGTATCACCGCTTGCCAACAATTTGTTGATGGCGATCAAATGCTTTGCCGATCCCGGAAGCGTATCCATGATGTCGCTTGCCTGGGTGCAAAACAGGATCCTCGCGGCGGCAGTATCCTCAGTGAGGTGAATGACCTGAAGCGTGAAGCAGAGTCGCTTGCAGGGCGTATCCGCCTCTTCTTCGAAAATGCTCTCACTTTCCCGAAGGAAGCGGCACTGCGTCTCAATGATGAAGCTCGAACGGCGATCGCCGTTACGGATCGCCGCCCCATTGATGATCAAGCGCTCGAATGGTTTGAGATCGATCCGCAGCGGCATGTCAGGCCCTCTTTTTGAGTTACCTTGTCCTATCAATGAAATCTTAACGGAAGCTTTAAAGCAAGGCGTCGTTCACCATACGGACACTAGAGAAAATTTAACGGCATATTTTTAACATTTTGCAACAAGTCCAATGCCTAGATGGCCTCGCCGCAAAACAGTGCGAGCTGATGATCTAAAATAAGGATCACCCCGATGTCGACGATCAATCTTTCCGCAAACGTCCGCCAGGGCCTGCTGTCGCTGCAGGACACGTCGTCGCTTCAGGCGACCACGACGCAGCACCTCTCAACGGGCAAGAAGGTTTCGAGCGCGCTCGACAACCCGGTCAACTTTTTCACCGCCGCTGGCCTCGACAGCCGCTCGTCGCAGCTTTCGAGCCTCCTGGACGGCATGTCTAATGGCATTCAGGTCATCCAAGCGGCGAACAAGGGGCTCACCTCCATCACCAGCGTCCTGCAGCAGTTGCAGTCGACCGTGAAATCGGCGCGCCAGGACTCATCATCGGCGATCGCCGGAGCTGCCCTGACCATCCCCGCGGCCACCACACCCGTCACTAGCGGTCAGCTAACGTTCAAGCTTGGCAATGGCACTGGTGTCGGTGTCAATGTTGCCGCTGCGAGCGCGAAGGCGACCACTGGCGCGAACGATTTGACCACGACGGCGCTAGCCACCGGCAAGGGTGGAACGTTTCAGATCCAGAGCGGCAGCCTGAGCGGCGGCAGCGTCTCGGTTACCGTGGCGGATGGCGATAAAACCGCCGATATTGTGAAAAAAATCAACACCGCACTCGCCACCGATGCGAACGGCGCACAAGTCCAGGCATCAGTTGGTACTGGCGGCAAGGTCGTGCTGACCGATTTCAACGGAAACAACATCACTTATCAAGACGCGAGCAACAACACCGCCGGTACGTCGACGGCGATCTTCGGCGCTGCGACCGCGAACGTTACGACTCCTACGGCCCTGACGACGGATCTGCTGGTCAAGTCGATCAATAGCAACGCGCAGCTGTCGGGTCAGGTCAAGGCATCGAAGGACTCGAATGGCAATCTTCAGGTCCAGAACCTGACAGGTCAGGCCATGGAAATCGACGGCATCGGCACCGACGGTAAGATCAGCGGCGCGATTGCTGACAATACGATCAAGGCCAGTGCCGGCACGAACTACCTTAGCGCAACCCGTCAGAATGCTGCCAATCAGTTCAATACCCTGCTCGATCAGGTGAACTCGATGGCCAAGGATGCCGGCTACAATGGCACCAACTTGCTTGGCGGCGATAAGCTGAAGCTGACGTTCAACGAGAAAACCGGCACAAATGCCAGCACCATGTCGGTGCAGACGGCGAACCCGGACGGTACCGCGTTCGGCGCTCTGAACTACACCTCTCTTGGCCTATCGCAGGCCGCGACCACCGCGGACGGCTCCGCCAACGACTTCTCGAACAACAACAGCCTCGATGCGATCTCGGATACGCTGACCAAGGCTCTCAGCTCGATCCAGACGCAATCGTCCCAGCTGGGTTCGGCCCTGGCGCTCACGCAGACACGCCAGGACTTCACCAAGCAAATCATCGATGTGTTGACGACCGGTTCGGGCAATCTGACCAACGCCGACATGAACGAGGAGGCGGCGAACTCGCAGGCGCTGTCCACCCGCCAGTCGCTCGGCATCTCGGCGCTGTCCCTGGCTAACACCGCCAACCAGGGCATCCTGCAGCTCCTCCGCTAGTTGGCGTCTAGGGGCGACGCAACGGTCGGGGGCAACCCCGGCCGTTTCTTCGTTCACGCTTCGCAAACGGTATTCGGCTTCGATCTCAAAGCGCACTCGTCACCCAAGATCGAGCCTTGAACAACTGGCATTTCGATGAACCTAAAGACCGCCGAACCCAATCGGGAGCCACAGGTCAATACCGTTTGTCGGGCAATCTATGCCTTGATCGATCGGTCCTACCAAGACGGCAGTCATCAACGATACGAAGACATGATCTTACGCCTCGCGAACATCGCAATGCATGCGACGGATGCGTTCAATCCGTTCATCCTGGCGCTCGATGAGCGGTTGGATCAATGTGATTATGCTGGAGCTCTTTTGATAGCCCGCGCGATGGTCCAGCAGGAAGATGTCCTACTAGGGGCCGCACAGGGCATATCGAAGATGTCGAGCAACAAGCTTCAGTGACGGCGGTTCAAACATGTCTCAGTGTCCAGCCGCAGTCCCCACAAGCGCGAACGTCCCGCCGCCGCGAGGGGTAATCGAGGTTGAATACGACGTGCCCGCGAACTTCCAGCCCGCGCGCGAGACGGCGAAGGTTGACTGACGTCCGGCCTAACCCATGCAGCAGCACAACTGGGGTGGTCGACGAGGGCATGCGGTTAGCGCTCCTCCAGCACGATGTACGCAATCGCCGTTAGCACGATCGCCAGACAGGTGGCGGCTGTCGCCCCGTGTCGAATTTGCCTGAACACCGACGTATGAC
Organism: Methylobacterium guangdongense; assembly: GCF_038442355.1. Classification (NCBI taxonomy): domain Bacteria; kingdom Pseudomonadati; phylum Pseudomonadota; class Alphaproteobacteria; order Hyphomicrobiales; family Methylobacteriaceae; genus Methylobacterium; species Methylobacterium guangdongense. Next base: position 308,913 of record NZ_JBBXMX010000005.1, on the reverse strand, counting down.
TGCTTTGGGTATGTCCCGACAGAGGCTCGGACGGCTGGGTTGGGTCGCAAGCGGAACGTCCGCTTGCAGGCCACGGTAAAAATCCGAAACTCACCTATCATGGGCGGAATTGGCGTGACTAATTTAGGGAGGAGTTCTCAGGACTGTGGGTCGTCCCTAGCAGCATCCAGCGCCACCTTCGCCTCAAGCGCACGGCTCACGAAGGCTGCGGCTAAACTGTCATCACCGTCGTCGGCTGCCCAGGCCCAATAATCTGTAGGACTGATGCCGCGACTGCCGCTGGCGTCGAGAGCCTGCAAGTGGTCCCACCAAAGCCACCACCCATCGACAATGCCTTGTCCGGGCCCCAGAGCGGTGCTCAAACGAGCGATCTCTTCGGCGTATACACCGGCCATTGCACGCCGCTCCTTCCGCAAGCAGACACCGAGCGCAACGTTTCGGAAGAAAGTCGCTTCGGCTGAAAGTGCAAAATCAAAGCGCGGGTCGCCGATGTCGAGCCGCAGCATGCCATTACGCTGGGGCGAGAAGAGAGCTGCTTCGTCCGCAACCGGACGGATCGCGCCGAGCCCTGCCGCGCGGGCACGCGTCTGAACGGCGTCAATGAAGCGGTCGTTGATCGTCGCGGCCAGCGCCTCGCGTGCATCCATGATGGCGATGGAAGCAGCGACGGTTTCGGGGGTTGCGGTGAGGAGGTCGATGATCTGCTGCACAGCGTGAGCGTCCTTTCCCGCGAAGCGCATGTCCAAAGATTCTTCGAGGTCGAGAAGAAACGCGGCGACTTTCGCTTCGGTCGTAGCTAACCGGCACGCTGCTACCCAGTCGCGCACGTGAGTACCGAGTTTCAGCGCACGCGTCCCGGCCTGCTCGATGGCCCCGATAACCGCTGCATCCCATCCAGCCCCGAGAAGGGTGATGACGCGCGCCTGCCTTCCAAGATCACGCGGCAGTGTACGGGCGTAACGCTCCAACTGTTGGTCGCCGAAGCGGGCGGTCGGCTTGTTTTCGATGAGGAGAAGAAAGGTGGGGTGAACGACCTCGATGTCGATGCGCCCCATCAATCGTCCTAAAGCGTAGCGGGGTACCTCTCTGCGAACCTTTGCTGACCGACAATCGTCTGGTGCCGCGATCCCGCAGAGATCTAGAAAGCTACGGAGATAGCGGTCGCCTTGACCATGCGTGCCCGCCGGATCCAGCATCCAGCCGATCACACGCGAGAGATCCATCTCGTCCACCAACAGCAGGGTTGCCGAGTTGAAATTTTTGCGCGCATCGCTGGCCTGTGCTCGCTGAGAAGCGACGGCCTCGACCAAATATTGAATCGCGTATGGAGGCATCCGTACAGCCAGCCACTCGACCACTGTTCGCGCAACGGCAGACGTCGCGGCTTACCCCAGGTGCCCGACATCATTCAGGCTCACGCAGCACCCGGTAGACCTGCATGCGCGAGCAGCCAAGCGTTCTCGCGATGAGGGTTGCCCCATGCCCCTCAGCTGCCATGCGCCGAATACCGGCATGATCAAGCCGCGCTTTGCCGCCGAGGTAAACGCCCGCCGCCTGCGCCCTCGTGATGCCCTCGCGCTGCCGATCCTTGATAAACCGCCGTTCCATCTGGGCAACCATACCGAGCACAGTCAGTACGACGTGGCCCATCTCCCCACGCGTTGAGACGTGAGGGTCGAGCACAGTGACGCTGGCGCCTCTTTGTTCAGCCTCGTGGATCAGGTTGAGCACGTCACGGGTATCACGCCCGAGGCGGTCAAGTCGCGTGACGACGATTTCGTCATCGGGGCGCAAGAAAGCGAGGATAGTAGCGAGCTCACCCCGACCCTCACGCGAGGCGCCTGAGGCCTTCTCAGCACGAATGACGCCGCAGCCTTCGGCCGTGAGGCGGGCGACTTGACCCTCGAGATCCTGATCGATGGTGCTGACGCGGGCGTAACCGATGCGGGCCATGTGTCACCTCAGGCTGTAGGCCCGAGGCTACCGCGTCACAAATAGTCGCCGTCAACCCAGATGTTACGATACGCAGCGGCGCCGACGTTACGTCACGTTGGGGTATACCCTATTGTGCCGACAAAGTGCTGGGCTAGGGCCGACAGACGAACAAAATTTCAGCTCTATCCTCACCCACCAGGGTGATAAGGTTTTTGTACCATTTGGCTGTCGGATAACCGCGCACAGAGAAAATCGCTTGGTCATACAACGCGGACCATCTTCCGCCTGAAAGCACAACAACCGCATCGTCTAATTCCGCGATAATTCCCATCGGACAAGTCGTGAGTGAGAGTACATCTGACGAGGTTGCGGGGAAAATTGCTCCGGCCTTGGGTGACGACAGTCGATTATTCTCTACGAGTCGTATGCTATGAATACGAAGATTGTCGTCTTGAGCAAACCCTCCTCTGCGGGTTAGAAACAACCGCTTGAAGCTGGTTTTTTTCAAATCAGCTATGAGATCGATACCGCCAGTGAGAGAGGAAGACTCAATCACTTCCTCTAATTCAGAAATAATATAGTCCGCCCGCTCTTCATCGACGGAAGAGGAATCATCATTGCTCGACGATTCAGTTTTTCTCGTTGAATACAATTCTAGATCCGTACCGGTCTTTACGTTTGCCACGGTATCTGACAGAAACTCTGTTGCCCGCGACTGCGATGCGAATCGCCTGAATGTCGCTTTCCATGCAGCGTCTGCGCTATTCGCCCCTGCGGCATAGAAGCCTCCATCCCTACCGCAAGCGGCACTGACAACTCCATGCTGGGCGCGAAACTGAAGGCATCGACTGTCGTGGACCGTCGCCCCACCTAGTCGGCCGTTTCCTTTGTATCCTGGCTTTAGATGGGCAAGATCCGAACGTCCAAAAGCACTAAATTGTAGAATCTGTTTTTCTGTAGAAATGTATGTTCGGCCGTAGTAACATCTCATGTCTAAGATTGATTTGGATTGTATTCTTGTGTCGAATAATATCGAGTAGCGCTCGACATCGCGAGCCATGACGTCGAGAGTATCGGATTGTACAAATCTTTGGATGGACTGATTTTGCTGACCGACCGAAGCATTCCCAAAGTTCGGCTGATCTAGGAGATCATTACGAGCGAAAACGGTACGTGCAGCTTGGAATTCATCTCCAGTTACCGCGCATAGATAAGCTTCGATATCGAAAGCTGCGACTTCGCCACTGGCGTGGACGAGCCAGAGGTAGTCGAAGTATAGAAAAGCCTCGACAAAATTCCCTTCTATGCGGAGTCGTTTAACGATCACAGCTTGGCACTCCTTATGCGCTTAGCTGTGATTTTTGTGATCACGTTGTTTTTCTCCCATATATCTAGCACATCTTCCGGAACCACGTAGTCTAACGATGTAGTTGACACGGGATAGCCATGCCAAGGATCATGAGCGTTGTGTTTGCTCGGGCAGAAAGAGATCCTTTGCCCCTTCGTCCCAAGTTTTCGCCTTCCGTCGTCTAGAATACCCCACTTATGGCCCTCTGAGCAACTCCAGTTTTCAATATCGGCGAGATTAAACAATTCATATTCTTCGTTCACTACGAACGTAGGGTCCCATAGATCCTTGTTCGGATTGCGTGTCGCGCGATGATAATACATCGCGATGTAATAATTACTATTTGAATTAGGGCCGTATACTAGTCCGTGTGTTGTTGCGGTCGGCAAAGCGAGAAACTTCAAAACAAGCGTAGCGGAGAGAACACAACCTTAGCCCATATGTCAGCGCGGTGCCAGCCGCCATGTCCAGATGCTGACCGCAGTCGATCTACTTGCTCGACATCTGCGGCCCTCGTTGTCCTCTGGCAGCCTTGTATGCACCGGATTAACCACGTGAAGACGGTGCAGCCCCAACTCTGGCAATAGGTCGAGCTATAGCCGTTAGGTCTATTCCGTCAGAGCCGGATCTTGCCTACCGTCGCCCCGAGTGGAAGCGGTGACGCCAGCCCTCATTGAGCCTGCGCTCCTCCGCGCTCTCCTCTGGGACAGCGTCCAGCCGCAGCAGGATCATCCCAAAGCCGTTCTGCTGAAGGTACACCTGCTCGTAGAGGTCCGGCGCGCGGAGGTCGCGCTTCATATCTATCCACAGATCGGGACTGCAGGCGGCGGTGTCACTCGCTGTGCTCGGCCGATGTTGACTGCTGTGAGTGAGCGAGCCTGTCGGAACCGGGCTGCCGACCCCGCAGACGACATCCGGAAAGGAGAGGCTGCGGTAGCACCGCTGTATCCGGCCGTTGCCTGCCACGACGACGGCGATCCGCTCGGCATGGTATTGCACGTAGGCCCGAGCCGCCGCCTCCTTGCCGACCGCGAAGTCGCGCGCGAGCACAAGAACGTGCTGCAGATTGGGCTCCCGAAAGGCCGCCATAGCTCCCCGCAGCAGATACGGAGGCATCAGCATGGGAGCGGCGAAGCGGTTAACCTCGACTTCCCTGCGCTGCCGCTGATCGCCCGCCTTCGCTGTGACGCGCAGCAGGTCAGAGCCCTTGCAGAGGAACCGGCCGGGCTGATCCGGGACGTGGTGCGCCATCAGGAAGTGGCCGAGTTTATGCGCGATGGTGAAGCGGCGACGCGGTTCGCCCCTGCGTTTGGCGAGTATTGCCTTCAGACCGCTTCGCGTCGATAACGAGGCCGCCCTCAAACTCATCGGTGTCTAGGTCCTCGATCCGGAGGGTGCCGAGCCGCGCGCACAGCTCGTGGATCGGCACGGGCCCCGAAAGGTTCGGCTCGGCCTGTAGGATGCGTCTGACGAGCGCCTCGGCGAACTTGCGCCCACGAGATCCATCCTGCTGACCGTCATTTGCCCGGCTGCTTCGCGTCCCTGAGCTGATCCGTCAGGCCGCCACACACCCTCGATCCAGGGACCGGCCTGCGGAGAGTTTGTGAAACAGCAACGAGCCTTGGGTTCAGCATCGCGGTTAGCTAGAGTTTGGGCGGCTTCACTATCGACAACGTCTCTTCACGAGCTGCCCCGTCGTGGCGGGCACATGCCTAACGCTTCTTACCCAATTCGGCGGCGATGTCCTTCGCCATTCGACCAACCTTCCGATGCGCCGCCGTCAGTTGGTCCTGCGTGACGCCCCAGCGCTTCATCTAGGACTCGACCGCTTTGCGTTCTGAAGATCGAGCCGGTCCTTATCGATGAAGCCACGCTTGTCCTTAAGGCCGGCGATGAGTGATCCTATGGGTCTGGTGACAGATGATATGGGAAAAATCGCAGCCTTATGGAGCAAATGCATCGAGGCGATGGCGGATACCATCGTTTGTGATGGCGCATGCTGCGCGGGTGGGGGCATCATCTCACACCGCTTGTCGCTACAATGTTCACTAAATGTTCTGGTGACAAAAGCCCGTGATGGGCGGTCGCTCGCTACTCTCAAGATGCAGGGACGCTCCTATGATTGCCCATGCCTCACCGTCTATACCGTTCGCTCACGAAGCGGAGTCGGGCCGCGGATCAATGTCCTCAGATCATATGCCTAAAGTAAAGCACGGGCTCGGCTTCGCGCGCTTTGTCCTTGTTGTATCAAGTTTGAGCCCGCTGTTTTTACTTTGGGCAATCCGTGGGACGGCCAGCTTAAGTGATGCATACTGGGTGCCGGTCTGCGTCGTTTTATTCTTGCTGCCTAATTTCTTTCTGTGGCTTCTTGTTCGTCGCGCTCGCCAGTCGGATAATAGGCAGACCTTCAAAATACGCTCTGCTCGCGACCAGCGCGAGCATCTATTAGTGTATCTGTTTGCAATGCTAATACCGCTTTATGATGCGAACATGGGAAGCCCGCGCGATCTCTGTGCCGTAGCAGCGGCCTTCCTCTTCGTTGCATTTCTATTTTGGCATCTAAAATTGCATTACATGAATATATTGTTTGCGATCAGGGGCTACCACATTTTCACGTGTGATGTGCAGACCGGTTCGGCTGCGGGCGAAGGTGACTCGCCAATCTACACAACCTATGCTGTTATCTCGCAACGTCAGCGCCTCGAAGAGGGCATGACGGTTTCCGGGCTAAGACTCGGCGGCAATGTGGTGTTGGACTCTGGCAAAAATGATCGAGGAAGAGTTTGATAGTTCATCGATTTCTTCCATTCAGCTCGGAGTGAGCCTATTCGACGGGAGCAAATATCTCGTCCCCATAGACAAATCAGTCGATAAAACATTTAAGGACATGCTGGCTAGAACCAGCGCAGATATAACCGTTCGATCAGGAGAGTGGGAAGAATATTCCCTTTCTCAGGATTACGGCAAAGTCGAGCGAGTTTTTGCCCCGAGATCTGATGGAATATTCAACGACATTTCTGATCTGTACGAAATCGAAGCCTATGACCATATGGCAAATCTCGTAACCAATTCTGGTCAGGTCGATTTTTATTTTGTCATATATCACGATAAAAAGGGACGAAAGATCGTCGGCGTTCGCAAGGCTGCTCAGCTGAAGAGCATGCTTGGCGCACGCAACAGGCTGGTTCAGCTAATCGACGATACTATGGTTCTCGTTGAGCATCCGGTTTTTCGACTGGATATAGATTTCGATGGGCTTGTTTGCTCGAACAACATATACTTCTCAAATTTTTTAAACATGGAATATATTGCCAAGATTACAAATAAAGTTGCTCAGGCGGCTGCGCAGCGAATTCCTGTTCTTGCGGCAAAGATTGACTTTATAGATTTCAAGATCTTTGAGGCGGATCTTGATAAGCACCCCCGAACTGCTCGCCTGCTAGTTGCCATCAGCAAGCGCGCAAACCTCGATAAATACAATCAAGATGAAATTATGCTACAAGCCGCAGCGCAGGGCGTTAAGTTCACGAACATCGGAGCATCCTGCTTGAAGTGCAGGACGACCGATAAGCACAAACTCCTTGAAGTTCTCGATGATAGACGGTGGATATCCCGCAACACTACTGACGAAGCGGTTCCTTACCGAGCTAGCAGCAGACAGAGAGCCAAGCCTTAATCAATTCGCAAATTTGTTGCCCCCACGGCCGTCAAAACTTGTATCATGAAGACGGCCGTGAATTTGCCGCGCGCCAATTTATTGCGGATGTTAGGCTCAGTTTCCTTTACGCCGACTGCGGCGAGCTTGTCCACGAGCTGCGCGTAGGTCACGCTCTTCCGCTTCAGCTCAGCCTTCAGGATCGCCTTCACCTTGGCGTCCCACGCCTCGTCCGGCGCGTGGATCGTGTCATCAGCCGTCATGCATCCCTCGCAATGGCCCTTGTCATCATACGCGGTGCTTCTGCCCTGGCTACGGTGCAGTTATGGCATCATAAGCGGTGCATAAGCACCGGACGCGATGGCATGTCCTCCCACTTCCTCCTCTCGGCTCAGGCCCGCACCCTCTCGCTGAAGGCGATCTACAAGGGCGGCGAGGACAAGGCTTACATGACTTTCCGGCGCCTTCGTTGACCCGAGACGGACGGTGTGCCCGTTTGCCCGAAGTGCGGCTGCCTGAACCACTACAACATCGCCACGCGCCGCCGCTTCAAGTGCGCCGGTTGCAGGTCGCAGTTCAGCGTCACCAATGGGACCATCTTCGCCTCGCGCAAGCTGAGCTTCAAGGACCTGTGCGCCGGTATCGCGATCTTCGTGAACGCGGTGAAGGGCCTGTCTGCGCTTCAACTCGGCCGCGAACTGGACGTGTCCTACAAAACGGCGTTCGTCCTGGCGCACAAGCTGCGCGAGGCGCTGTCGGCTGAGCACAAGGGCGCCACGCTGGCTAGCCAAGTCGAGACCGACGGCGCCTACTTCGGCGGCACCATGCGCTCTGAGAACCGCGAGGAAGACCGCAGCGACCAGCGCCGCAAGGAGCACCAGTGCACCGAGCGCCGCGTCGTCATCGTCATCGTCATGCGCGAGCGCCTTGGCCGCACCCTCACGTTCGCTGCCAAGCGCGAGGCCGAGGGCGTGAAGCTGGCCGAGACGCATGTCGCTAAGGGCACGAAGGTGTACGCCGATGAGGCGCCGCATTGGGACGAACTTGAAGCTTCCTTCCCCGACCCTGGCCGTGTGAACCACTCCGAAGCCTACTCGGCTGACGGCGCCAACACGAACCAAGCCGAGAGCTACTTCGCCCGCCACCGTCGCATGGTGAACGGACAGCACCACTTTTCAACCGCCCGCTACCTTCACCAGAACGCGGCCGAAGCGGCTTGGAAGGAGGACTTCCGCCGACTAGGGCGTCTCTGCAAAGGGTTCACAGGCGGGCTGTTGGCCCCCATGTGGGCGTGATGCGACGCTTTGAACTGACTGACGCGCAGTGGGATCAGATTGCCCCATTGCTGCCTCCGCAGAAGCCGCGCACAGGCCGGCCCGCAGAGGATCACCGCCAAGTCCTCGATGGCATGCTCTGGATCCTGCGTACGGGCGCCCCTTGGGAGGACTTGCCAGCGCGCTATGGCCCTGTCGGCAGGGTGTCGAGCAGGTTCTACCGCTGGCGCAAAGCGGGTGTGTTCGACCGAGTGCTGAAGCGCCTGCGACCGCGCCGGACGGCAGGGGATCGGGGCTATTCCAGCCCATCGGCTCGCCGCCGCCTCAGGCAACGCCGGATCGAACCGGTCAACCCAACCCGCAGGGATCAGCCACGCCAGCCCGACTTCGACAAAGCCGCATACCGCGAGCGCAACAAGGTCGAGCGGCTGATCGGCCGGCTCAAGCAGTACCGCCGTATCGCCACCCGCTACGAGAAGCGGGCCGCCAACTATCTCGCCATGGTCACGCTTGGCATGACCATGCTCTGGCTCAAATGACTTTGCAGAGACGCCCTAGACAACGGCCGGGCGGTCAACCGCGTTATCCGGCTGGCGATGGCGTCGAGCGTCAGCCGGACTTGGAAGGGCTACTAGCAGCGCCATGAGGCATAATGGCTCGGCCTGGTTTCAAAACTCAAAGTTGCGCTATCCTGCCTCTGCGACTCACTAGGCGGGGCAGAAATGTCGGCGGATGACGATAAAAGACCCGGCATATTGCGCCGCGCAGGCCAGAAGGTTGCAGATCTGGCAAGGAAAGTAGTCAAGGAAACTGCCCAACTAGACTTTTTTGCTCGCTTCAAGCCGTCCGATGCGGGTCAAGAGATTGATTTTCCGATTGACGTTGGTCACGATACTATCTGGGCTACTCAACATCAGATGGCCGCACTCTTCGGAGTTGATCAGTCTGTCGTCGCTAGGCATATCAAAAACATATTTGACAACAATGAGTTAGATGAAAGCGAGGCAACTCATGCAAAAATTGCATTAGTTCAAAGCGAGGGTAGTCGCCAAGTAACGCGCCAGATTAGCCACTACAGCCTCGACGTTATCTTCACGGTCGGCTATCGGGTGAATGGCACCAAAGCGGGCGAGTTCCGCCGTTGGGCAAACGGCGTTCTCCGTGGGTATGTTGAGGAAGGATACGCACTTAACGGCGCACGGCTCCGCTCGGACCCAGGTGCGTTGCAGCGCCTTGTCGAGGAAGTGCGCTCAATACGGACTTCTGAGAAGCACATGTGGCAGAAGGTGCGGGATACCTTCGTCGCTTGCGCTATCGATTACGACCCAAAATCCGAAGATGCGCGCAAATTCTTTTACTACAGTCAGGATGCCTTTCATTACGCCGTAACAGAAGCAACGGCAGCGCAGATAATCATGAGCCGTGCGGACGGCACAAAAACGAACATGGGCATGACGGCCCTCGGAAACAAAGAGCCAACACTGACTGATGCCCAAATTGCAAAAAATTATATGACCTCTGAGGAATTGCGATCACTGGAACTGCTTGGAGAGGCATGGCTCATCTATGCGGAAGGTATAACGCATAGAGGAATGCAAGTGTCTATGGCTCGTTTGCTGTCGAAGATCAATGAATTGATCGTCGTAAACGAATATAGCTCATTTCCAGGATACAGCGGGGTAAGCTGCAATCGGACGCAAGCCAACGAACATGCCAAACGCCAGCTTGAGATTTACCGGACAACTTCGCTACCGCATCGCAAGCGAACCGCCTAGCGCCCTTCTGCCGCTCGCCATACCTGCCCTGCCTGTGTCCGCTGCCCCTCAATCATTCAGCTCGCGCGCATCCTCCTAAGCGCAGAGCCGACGTTGTGGATCACGTCCGTGATGAGGCGCCGGTCGTTGCTGTCCTTGCCCTCCGTCTGACAGACGAGACAGGCCAGCTGCCAGGCCGTCAGGGGCTCAGGCGACTTCCGCAGTTCGGGCGTTCTCTCGGTTCGGTTCCTCGCGCTCGGCGAGCACCTTGCGCTCACCTATCAGCGTAACCTTCGGCAGTCGCGAGCCGAGGTTCACCGAGGTCGGCTTCGACCGCTAACTTGACTACGCGGCGCCGGCCTAGCCGATCTCGCGGAGCGGTACCCGGCGTTCTTCTGGGGCAAGATCGAGCCGGTGGTCGGGGATGTGATTCGCTCTCTCGATCTAACGGTTGAGGGGCGGAGCTGGGTTGCCAACCTCTATAGTCATGTCTTCGCCATCGAGCATGACCGCCGCCGCATGGACCCTCAACCCGGCTGCGCCATCAGAATGTCTCTCGACGCTATCGGCGTTGGCGATGATAGCGACCGGTGAGGTTCGCCCTCGCGCGCGCGAGGCCATCGTCCGAGATAGTCCGGTACAAGCCGCTTCGAAATGTGGGGCGCAACGTGGGCTGGCTACTTCAGCCGTTCCAATTTTGAGAGTTGCAACAGTAGCTTAGGCCACTTGAGTGGCGGAGACGGAGGGATTCGAACCCTCGATACCCATTTCTGGGTATGCTCATTTAGCAAACGAGTGCCTTCAGCCGCTCGGCCACGTCTCCGGCGCTCTGGCTCTAGAAGGTCGAGCCGGGCGGGTCAACCCGATCCCGGCGGGCCGCCGCCACGCGGCGGCGCTCGACGTGCTTGGCGATGCGCAGATGGCGCGAGATCGCGTAGTTCATCGCCGTCAGGAAGCCGTAGGTGCCGCGTACGAAATGGCGGCGGCCGAGATACGCCTTCAGGAAATTGCCCGGCAGCTCGACGAAGACGCGCCAGTCCGGGATCGTCACCCCCCGGGCCTCCAGGTCGTCCGCCTGCTGGTCGGAATAGCGGTTGAGCTTGTCGAGCTGGTCGCCGAGCGAGCGCACCGAGAAATGGTGGATCACGCCCTTGAGCCGTCCCGCCGTCACCCCGGGCTCCAGCGCCACCCGGTCGTGGACCGGCGAAGCCGCGTAACGGCCCCGGTCCTTCCGGTAGAGCCGCACCGGTGTCAGCCTATAGGCGAGCGGGTGCGGGCGCGTCTCGCCCGGAAAGATCTCCGCGATGCCGATCCGCCAGGCCGGCCGGCGCGGCTCGCCCTGCGCGAACAGGGCGCGGATCTCCCGGGCGAGGGTTTCGGGCACCACCTCGTCGGCGTCGAGGTTCAGGAGCCAGACGTGGCGGCACTGCTCCTCGGCGAAGCGCTTCTGCGGCCCATAACCCGGCCACGGATTGTGGATCACCCGCGCGCCGAGCGATTCGGCCAGCGCCTGCGTGCCGTCGGTCGAGCCCGAATCGACCACCACGAGGTCGTCGGTCAGGGCGCGCACCGCCCGGATCGTCGCGCCGATCCGGTCCGCCTCGTTGTGGGCGATGAGGAAGATCGACAGGGGGAGGGGACCCGCGGCCCCCGCCGCAGACCGACCGGCCGGCGTCCCGCTCACGCCAGCCAGTCCGGCACCCGGTCGAGGGCGACGAGCGCCTCGACCGAAACGCGCGGACGCACGGTCGCCGCCCGGTCGCCCCGCACCAGAACCTCCGGCACCAGCGGCCGCGTGTTGTAGGTGCAGGCCTGGACCGCCCCGTAGGCGCCCGCGCTCATCACAGCGATCAGGTCGCCGGCCTTCACCGCGGGCATCTCGCGGTTGAGCGCGAGGTAGTCGCCGCTCTCGCAGACCGGGCCGACCACGTCGGCGACGAGGCGCGGCGTGTCGGGTCCGGGCTCGGCCACGGGGCGCAGGCCGTGATAGGCCTCGTAGAGCGTCGGGCGGATCAGGTCGTTCATCGCCCCGTCGACGATCACGAAGGTGCGCCCTTCGCTGTGCTTCACGTAGAGCACCCGGGTCACCAGGATCCCGGCATTGCCGGCGATCATCCGGCCGATCTCGAAAACCGGGCGCAGGCCGAGCGGCGCGAAATGCGGCCGCAGGGTCGCGGCCAGAGCCGCTGGGTCGGGGGGCGGGGCGTTGTCGTCGCGGTACGGGATGCCGAGGCCGCCGCCGAAATCGATGTGGCGCAGGGGATGGCCCGCCGCCATCAGCGCCCGGGCGAGACCGGCCAGCAGCCGCGCCGCATCCGCGAAGGGGGCGAGATCGGTGATCTGGCTGCCGATATGCATGTCGACGCCGTGCACCGCGAGCCCCGGCAGGGCGGCCGCCGCGGCATAGACGGCCGGCGCCCGGGTGATCGGGATGCCGAACTTGTTCTCGTACTTGCCGGTGGAGATCTTGGCATGGGTGCCGGCATCGACGTCCGGGTTCACCCGGATCGAGACCGGCGCCGTGCGGCCGAGGGCGGTCGCGGTCTCGGACAGGGCCGCGAGTTCCGGCTCGCTCTCCACGTTGAAGCAGAAGATGCCGGCGGTGAGCGCGGCCTCCATCTCGGCCCGGGTCTTTCCGACTCCGGAGAAGACGATCTTGCCCGGATCGACGCCGGCCGCCAGCGCCCGGTGCAGCTCGCCGCCCGAGACGATGTCCATCCCGGCGCCCTGGGCCGCCAGGGTGCGCAGCACCGCCTGGTTGGAATTCGCCTTCATGGCGAAGCACACCAGGGCGTCGTCCCCCGCGAAGGCCTCGGCGAAGACGCGGTAGTGCCGTTCCAGCGTGGCGCTGCTGTAGCAGTAGAACGGGGTGCCGACCTCCGCGGCGAGGTCCGTCAGGTCGACGTCCTCGGCGTGCAGCTGGCCATCGCGGTAGTGGAAATGGTGCATCTCGGCCGTGTCTCGTCTGGCGCCGGGCAGGGGGATGTTTCCCGTGAAACATCCGGACTCGGACGGCGGTCCGGAGTCCCGGCCCCCGCCTCCTACAACAGCGGATCCAGAATGAAAGGCTCCGTCGGCACGCGGTAGCCCCTCCGGGCGCCGCGGCTGGTCTGGACCGGCGCTTCGGTGCCCCCCGGCGGCACCGCCGCTGTCGACAGCTCGTCCCCGGCGCGGACCGCGGCGGGGTCCGGCTCCGGCGCACCGCCGCCGAGGCCGACCGAGACCGGCAGGGTCCGGCGGCCGTTGACCGTGTCGGAGCCCGCCTGCGGGGCGACGGCAGCCGGGGCGGAGGTCTGGGGCGGTTCCAGGGCGCCGCGCCGCCCGCAGGCGGAGAGCGCCAGGGCGGCCAGGCCGGCCGCGGCGAGGAGCTTCAGGGCGGGGTTCGACAGCATCGCGCGCGGGTCCGGCGGTCTCGGCACCGGCACGCGGGCGCCGGCGGAAGCCCGAGCTTAGCGGTTACGGCGCGCCGGCGCGAGCGCGCGGCCGCAACAGGGGCGACCGGCTGGCCTCAGCCGCGCCGGGCCTTGCTGTCCTGCGCGCCCTGCCGGCCCTTGGACGGGGCGTTCTGGCCCTGCTCGGCCTCGTAGGCATCGATCGCGCGGCGGCAATTCTCGCTGAGCTTCTTCCAGTTCTTCTGGAAGCAGGCATCGGTGGCCGGATCGTCGGGAGCCAGATTGCCGCAGTAGGTCAGGTAGTCGCCGGTGCAGTACTTCTTCAGGGTCTCGTTGCCGCGCTTCGACTGCTGCGCCGCGGCCGGCAGCGTCAGGGCAGTGGCCGCCGCGACGGCGAGGACGATTGGCTTCAGGCGCATGGGTATCCGTACCATCTTGGGAACTGGAGACGTGCAGAAGGCGTCCGCGCTGCGATGGGGCCTTTGCATGGTCGAAACAAGGCGAGTGGCGCAGGTTTCCGCCCGCGGTCGCGGTGGGATCGATCGGGTCCGGTCAGACGCGTTCCGGCTGCGCAGCCGGATAGGCCGCCCGCGGCAGGCGGCCCTGGCTCGTCACGGCATCGGCCACCTCGGCGATTCGCCGGCGCAGATCCGCGTTCTCCCGCTCGATGCCGGCCTGGCGATCCCCCTGCCGGTCGGCCAGCGTCAGCGCCAGGGCCTCCTCGGCCGCCTTGAGGCTCGCCCGCAGGTCGTCGCGCTCGGCCGCCACGGCTGCGGCATCCGGGTCGGTCACCCGGCTGCCCGCCTGCCGCAGGCTCAGGAGCGTGTCGAGGAGGTCGGCATGGGCCTCTTCGAGGGCCTGGAGCGTGGCGAGGCTCGCCGTGCCGTCCTCGCGGGCCAGGACGAGTTCGGTTTCCAGTTCCCGGGTCTTGGCCTGGACCTGGGCGATCTCGGCATCCCGGGCCGCGACGTCGCGGGTGAGCGCGGCGACCCGCATGGTCCCGGCCCCGAGCGCCGCCATCTCGGCTTGGCGCTTGGCCTCCGCGGTCTCGACCCGGCGCTCCAGGCGGCGCTGCTGGACGGCGGATTGCGCCCGCAGGAAATCGCGCTCGGCCGCGATCTCGGCCGGCGACAGGGGCAGGCGCGCCTCGGCCCGCCGCCGGGCCAGCCGGGCGGCGCGGGCGTTGAGGGCTGGCAGCAGCAGCAGGCCGCACAGGCTCGCCGCCAGGAAGCCCAGCGCGAAGATCATCACCGCTTCGATCACGAGGGAACAACCCGCGCCTTCGGCCGGACGACCCGGCCCGTCTTCACTCTAGCCCAGGTTGATCGGAAGGGTGAAATCCGATCGTCCCGCCGCGTCCTCAGAAGGGGTTCCAGGTCGGCTCCCGGGTGAACTTCAGATAGCCGACATTGATCCCCAACCGCGCGCCCACGCCGCTGCGGATCGGCACCACGATGATCCGGTCGTTGACCACCGCGGTCATGCCGAAGCCGCCGACGAGATAGGCCGAGCCGTCGACGCCGGCGAAGCGACGATACAGGTCGCGCACGTTCGGCAGGTTGTAGACGAGCATCATGGTGCGAGCCCCATCGCCGCCGACGTCGAAGCCGACCGACGGACCCTGCCAGTAGATGCGCCGCTGGCCGGCGTTGCGGGTGTAGAGCGTGCCCTCGCCGTAGCGGACGCCCGCCACAATGGCGCCGCCGCCCTCCTGGCCCAGGATGTAGCCGTTCGGCTCGCCCCAGCGCCGGCCCGCCTCCTCGACGGTCAGCGCGAGGCCGCGGGAGACCGAGCCGAAGAACCGGTGGCCCGATTCCACGATCTCGCCGGGGCGGAAGGTCTCGGGCGTGTCGCCATCCTCGCCACGCGCCAGGGCGATGCCCGGGATGCCGAAGGCGGTCCCGAGGGGGGCGCCGAGCGCCAGGGCGAGGCCCGTGCGCAGGAGGCGGCGCCGGTCGGGGCCGCGATCGTCTCGTGCCGTCATCGTTGTCTCCTCGCCCGGTTCGATTAACGGTTCGTGCGATGGATCTGTGTCGCTCGCGTCCCGCCGGGTCCGCGGTCCTGCGGGTGTCCGATCGGATGAGTCGGACCAGCTTCCGGGGGAATTCGCAAGATGTGGTTAACGCGTCCTGACCCCGCAGCCCGTGCCCCGCGCTATGCCTCGCGCTATGCCCCGCGCCGTGCCCGCGCCGCCGCCGTCTGCGCCGTCCTGATGCTGGCCCGGCCCGCGATGGGCGAGCCGATCGGGGCGCCGATCGCGTTGCTGACGCTCAACGGGTTCGATCCGGTCAGTTATTTCCTGCCGGGCGGGCCGCTGCCCGGGACGGGCCGGTTCGAGCTGACCTGGGGGGGACGGGTCTGGCGCTTCGCCGGCAGCGCCAACCGGGAGGCGTTCCGGGACGATCCGACCACCTACGCCCCGCGGTTGGGGGGCTACGATGCCGCCGGGATCCTGGAGGGCCGGCTGGTCGACGCCGATCCCCTGGTCTTCGCGGTGATCGGCGACCGGCTCTACCTGTTCCGGGATGCGGGGCGCCGCGCCCGGTTCCTGGCCGATCCCGGGCTCGCCGGGCAGGCCGAGTCCGCGTGGCCCGGTCTGCGCGACCAAGCGGACGTGCCGGTTACGGCACCGCGCTGAGCGTCGGCCGGCCGACGCTGGTGCCGCAGGTGGCGGGCAGCGTGAGGCGCGGAGCCAGGGACGGGTCGCCGAGCGCCGCGAACGGCCCGTTGCGGTGGTCGGGGCCGTGCTGCCCGTAGCGGATCGGGCCGCCCCCCGGCACCACCACGCAGCCCCCGGCGGCCTCCACGATATGGTCGCCGGCCGCCGTGTCCCATTCCATGGTCGGGCCGCAGCGGACGTAGAGATCGGCCTCGCCGGCCGCGATCAGGCCGAACTTGAGCGCGGAGCCGACCTGGCGCGTCTCCATCACGGGGAGGGCGGCGAGGCAGGTCTCGGTCTGGGCATCGCCATGCCGGCGGCTGCCGAGCGCCAGGAGGCCCGCCTCCGGCACGGACCGCGCGTGGACCGGACGCCCGGCGCCGGGGCGGCCCGCGGTCACGGGGGCCTCGACGGCCTTCGTCCCCGCCCACCAGACCCGTTCGAGGCCCGGCGCCGCCAGGGCCGCCGCCACCGGGCGCTCGCCCGCCACCAGGGCGATGTTGACCGAATAGTCCGGCGTTCCGGCCAGGAAGTCGCGGGTGCCGTCCAGGGGGTCGACCAGGAAGAAGGTGTCGGCCGGCGCCACCGTGGCGCCCTGCGCCCGCGCGGTGCGCTCCTCGGCCACGACCGCGATGCCGGGGAAGCGCTCGGCCAGCGCGGCGACGATCAGATCCTCGGCCTCGATGTCGGCGGCGCTCCAGGGGGTGCCGTCCGGCTTCAGGGCGTGGGGGCAGGGGGCCCGGTGATAGCGGCGCAAAATCTCGCCCGCCGCGCAGGCAATCTCGGCGAGCGCCGCGGCAATCCGCTCACGCTCAGGCCCCGAGATCGTCACCGCGCCCGTCATGGTCCCTCCCAAGGCTTCTTTGAATGCCCGAGCCGGCGCGCGATGTCGACGGTGCGCCGTACGAATCGGACAGCGACCGCACTCGTGCCTCCGATCCCCGGCGAAGGTCCGGTCCCGGTGCCGCCGCCGACCGGAGCGACAGCCATTGGCGTCCGCACGGAATGCGGCTCAAGGGCAGGCCGGCAGCCTCACCGACCGCCGGATCCGCGCCATCAGGGCCTGGCTCCGGCGCCGGTGGCGGCGCAGCTCCGCCGCGAGGCTGCGGGCGTCCGGCAGGCCCAGGGCCTTGGCGATCTGCCGGGCGGCCGTCTCGGACGGCGCCCCGGCGGGGTCGGCCATCACCAGCCGCTGCCATTGATAGACCGCGTCGAGGAACCCGTAGGTCTCGGCCAGCGCCTCGGCCGCCGCGTCCGGCAGCAGGCCCCGCGCCGCCGCCCCGCGGAAGATGGCCTCCGCGCCGAGCCCGATGCCGTCCGGCCAGTCGCAGGCGTGGCTCAGCACGATGGCCTGGGCCAGGAAGTCGAGGTCGAACAGGGCGCCGGGGGCGAGCTTCAGGTCGTAGGGGCCGGCATGGCCGCGCTCCCGGGCGACGAGCGCCCGCATCGCCCCCGCCTCGGCGCAGACCGTGGCCGGCGCGCGCGGTCGGGACAGAATCGCGGCGATCTCGGCCATGACGGCCGCCCCCAGGGTGGCGTCGCCCGCCACGATCCGGGCCCGGGCCAGGGCCATGTGCTCCCACGGCTCCGCCGCCTCGCGGTGATAGGTCGCAAAGCCGCTGACCTGTACGGCCGGCGGGCTGTGGCTGCCGTAGGGCCGCAGCCGCAGGTCGACCGCGTAGAGCCGGCCGCGCCGGGTCGCCGTGGTGAGCGCCGCGGTGAGGCGCTGCGCCAGACGGTTGTAGGCCACGACCGCATCGAGGGGGCGCCGCCCGTCGCTGGTCCGGTCCGCGGGATCGAAATCGTACAGGAACACGAGGTCAAGGTCGGAGTCGGCGCTGAGCTGGCGCGATCCCAGCCGTCCGAGCGCCAGGACGCAGCACCGCCCCTGCGGCACCGCGCCGTGATCCTGCGCGAAGCGGGCCGCCTCCGCCTCCAGGCTCAGCGCCACCGTGGCGTCGGCGACCACCGCGTAGGCCTCCCCGGCCTGCCGGGGCGTCAGGATGCCCGAGAGCAGGCGCGCGCCGGTCACGAAATTCATCTGCCGGGTGGCGTCCCGGCAGCGGTCCAGAAACTCCTCGTGGCTCGCCGGCTGGCTGACCAGGGCCCGGTACTGGGCGCGCACCGCGTCGGGATCGGGATTCGGCGCGACGAAATCCGGATCCAGCACCGTGTCGAGGACGTGCGGGCTCAGCCCCACCGTATCGGCAAGCCGCGGCGCCGTGCCCAGGATGTCGGCGAAGAGCAGGCGCAGGCGCTCGTGGGCGCGCAGGATCGCCAGCAGCTCCGCCACGGCCGGCATCCGCGCGAAGGCCCGGTCGAGGGCGAGCAGGGCCGCGTCCGGATCGGCGGTGCCGCCGAGCGCCCGCAGCAGGGCCGGCAGCATCTCGGCGAGGATCTCCCGGGCCCGGGCGGTGCGCAGGGCCGGGCGGCGGCCGCGGTGCCAGCCCTGCACGGTCTCCCAGGCGCGCTCCGGCTCGCGGAAGCCGAAGGCGGCGAGCCGCGCCAGGGTCTCGGGCTCCGGCGTCTCGCCCGCCCCGAACACGAGCCCCACCTCGGCGTCGGGGTCCTCCGCCTCGAACAGCAGGGCGTAATGGGCCTGGACCCGGCCGGCCTGGTGCAGGAACGCCGCCTCGAAGGCCGCGAGATCCGGGAAGCCCGCGAACAGGGCGAGCCCGGTCAGCGCCTCGGTGCCGGTCGGCAGGCGCTGAGTCTGCTCGTCGCGGACCATCTGGATGCGGTGCTCCAGGGTGCGCAGGAAGCCGTAGGCCTCGGTCAGCTCGTCCCGGGCGCGTCCGTCGATCCAGCCCGCCGCCGCCAAGCCGTCGAGCATCGCCACGGTGGAGCGACCCCGCAGGGCGGGCTTGCGGCCGCCGAAGACCAGTTGCTGCGTCTGGACGAAGAACTCGATCTCCCGGATGCCGCCGCGGCCGATCTTGATGTCGTGGCCGGCGACCGCGATGGTCTCGTGGCCGCGGACCATGTGGATCTGCCGCTTGAGGGCGTGGATCTCGGCGATCGCCGGAAAGTCGAAGTGCCGCCGCCAGATGAACGGCGCCAGTTCGGCCAGGAACGCCGCCCCGGCCGGGATGTCGCCCGCGACCGGCCGGGCCTTAATGAAGGCGGCGCGTTCCCAGTTCTGGCCCAGCGTCTGGTAGTAGTCGAAGGCGAAGCCCGTCGAGAGGGCGACCGCGGTGGAGCCCGGGTCCGGCCGCAACCGGTAGTCGATGCGGTGGACGTAGCCCTCCGGGGTCCGGTCCGACAGGAGCTTCACCAGCCCCTGTGCCAGCTTGACGAAGAACGGTTTCGGATCGCCCCCGGTCGCGGCCGAAGCGGCGGTCGTCTCGTAGAAGACCACGAGGTCGATATCGCTCGAATAGTTCAGCTCTTGGCCGCCGTGCTTGCCGAGCCCGAGGACGATCAGCCCCGATCCGGCCTGTGGCGCCTCCGGATCCGGCGGCCGGAAGCGGCCGGCCGCCATCCCCTGCCGCAGCAGCGCCTCGGTGGCCGCGCTCACCGACGCGTCGGCGAAGTCGGACAGCGCCCGGGTGACGGCCGCGACATCCCAGCAGCCGCCGAGGTCGGCGAGCGCCACGAGGAGCGCGTGCGTCTCCCGATTGACGCGCAGCTGCCGGCCGACCGCCGCGAGATCGGGATTGGCCCCGCAGGCCGCCCCGACCGCGCGCTGGCGGGCGATGATGTCCCGGCTCGCCGCGTCCGGCGGCTGGTCCAGCAGGGCGACGAGGCGCTCCGGCGCCCGCCGGCAGGTCTGCCAGAGGAACGGGGAATGGTCGGCGAGGCCCAGGAGCAGGTCGCGACAGGCGGGCGTCAGGAAGCCCGCGGCGAAGGCGGGCGCGATCTCGGCGAGCCGGGCCTCGGCGGTGTCCCGGTCCGCGACGCGGAGGCGGGGGTGGAGCGTGTCGCGCAGGGAAGCGGTCGGCATGGGGCGGGTTCAGGACGTTGGCGATCCGCCGCGGCCGGACCCGCGGACCATGGGCATGGGGCTAACCCGTAGGCCGACGACGCGTTTCATGCCGCACCCTCCCTGGCGCGGCCTCGAATCGCGTTGTCGAGTCGAGGCTTTGATCACCGATCCGTCAATCCCGGTAACGCTTTTCAAAGGCCGGCGTGGCGTTTATCCGTGCGGACCGGCCGTCGCCCCCGGTCCGGCCCGCCGCGCGCGCGGACTCCTCTGGGCGACGTGTACGCCGGATGCGGCGGCCGACGAACGGCCGCCCGTCGGGGCCCCGGCCCGCAGACGCCCGAACCAGATCCCCCCGGAGCGCACCATGTCGTCCCCGAACTCGCCGACCCTGACCCTCGACGGCCTCGATCTCGCGGCCCTGCTCTGCTCCCGCGTCTGCCACGACGTGATCAGCCCCGTCGGCGCAATCGTGAACGGGCTCGAAGTCCTGGAGGACGACCAGGACGAATCGATGCGCGTCTTCGCGCTGGAACTGATCGGCAAGAGCGCCCGGCAGGCCTCGGCGCGGCTGAAATTCGCCCGGATCGCCTTCGGGGCCGCGGGATCGGCCGGCGCCTCGATCGACCTCGCCGATGCCGAGGGTGTGGCCAAGGGGATGTTCTCCGACGACAAGACCAAGCTGACCTGGAGCGCCCCGCAGGCGCTGTTCCCCAAGAACAAGGTCAAGCTGCTGCTCAACCTCGTGATGATCGCCACGACCGCGATTCCGCGGGGCGGCGCCATCGATGCCGTCGTCTCCGGCGACGGCGAGGCGCCGACCTTCGTGCTGAAGGCCAAGGGCTCGCACGCCCGCATTCCCCCCCACGTGGAGGAGCTGATGGCTGGCAGCCCCGAGAGCGGCACGGTCGACGCCCACGGCATCCTGCCGTTCTACGCCGGCCTCGTGGCGCGGGCCGCCGCCATGGATGTTCGATTCGCCATTCAGGATGATGAAGTGACGATCACGGCCGCGCCGACAGTGATCGAAGCATCCGATGAGGCCTCCGGTGAGGGTTCAGACACCGCACAGGCGTGAAATTCTGAAAAACTCCGGCGCGGGGCGGGAACTGAAACGCTTCCCTAACCGCGCCTGAGTAAGTACGGTGCGCGAGACCTTCTCTCCGTAACGAGTAGCCCCTATGGACGACCTGCTTCGCGAGTTCCTGACTGAGAGCGGCGAGCATCTCGATACGGTCGATGCAGAGCTCGTCCGGTTCGAGCAGGATCCCAATAACGAGACGATCCTGCGGAACATCTTCCGTCTGGTTCACACGATCAAAGGAACATGCGGGTTTCTCGGTCTTCCGCGCCTCGAAGCCTTGGCGCATGCCGCCGAAACCTTGATGGGCCGATTCCGGGACGGGCTGCCCGCCACGTCCGCCTCGGTGACCCTGATCCTGCTGACCCTGGACCGGCTGAAGGAGATCCTGGCCGATCTGGAGGCGACCGGCACAGAGCCGGCGGGGTCGGATGACGACCTCATCTCCGCCCTGGAGCGCATGGCCGAGGGCTCGGCCGAGGCATCGGCTCCGCCGCCGCCGCCGCCCCCGCCGGAGCCGGTGCTGCCCGAGCCGGTGGCCCGCGAACTGAAGCCCGGCGAGGTCTCCCTCGACGATCTGGAGGCCGCCTTCCTGGCGGCGCCGGGGCCGGACGAATCGGATTTCGCGGCGCCTGCGCCCGTGGCGGCCGCTGCCCCTGTGGCCGCTCCCAAGGCGAGCGCGCCGAAGGCCGAGCCGGCGCCCGTCGAGGTTGCCGAGGCCGAGCCGGCGCGCGCCGAGAAGGCCGAGGGTGGCGGCGCCGAGGGCGAGACCACCGCGGCGGCCAAGAACAATCAGACCATCCGGGTGAGCGTCGACACGCTCGAGCACCTGATGACGATGGTGTCCGAGCTGGTGCTGACCCGCAACCAGCTCCTCGAGATCGCCCGCCGGCACGAGGATTCGAGCTACAAGGTCCCGCTGCAGCGCCTGTCCCACGTCACGGCCGAGCTGCAGGACGGCGTGATGAAGACGCGCATGCAGCCGATCGGCAATGCATGGCAGAAGCTGCCGCGCGTGGTCCGCGACCTCTCGGCGGAACTCGGCAAGCAGATCGACCTCGTGATGGTCGGTGCCGAGACCGAGCTCGACCGGCAGGTCCTTGAGGTCATCAAGGACCCGCTGACCCACATGGTCCGCAACTCGGCCGATCACGGCCTCGAATCGACCGCCGAGCGCGTGGCGGCGGGCAAGCCCGCCCGCGGCACGATCCGGCTCGCCGCCTACCACGAGGGCGGCACGATCACGATCGAGATCGCCGACGACGGCAAGGGCCTGAACCTCGCGGCGATCCGCCAGAAGGCGGTGCAGCGCGGGCTCGCCTCCCAGGCCGATGTCGACCGGATGACCGACGCGCAGGTCGCCAAGTTCATCTTCGACGCGGGCTTCTCCACGGCGGCGGCGGTCACCTCGGTGTCGGGTCGCGGCGTCGGCATGGACGTGGTCAAGACCAACATCGAGACCATCGGCGGCCTGATCGACATCGCCACCACGGCGGGTCGCGGGACGACCTTCACCATCAAGATCCCGCTCACGCTGGCCATCGTGGCGGCGCTGATCGTGCGGGCCGGCGAGCACCGCTTCGCCCTACCGCAGGTGGCGGTGCTGGAGCTGGTGCGGGTCGATGCGGGCGCGCAGCGGGTCGAGCGGATCAACGGCGCGCCGGTGCTGCGCCTGCGCGAGCGGCTGCTGCCGATCGTCTCGCTCACCGGCCTGCTCGGGCAGACCCCGGCCGGCAGCGACACGGAGCAGGCCGGCTTCGTGGTGGTCGCCCAGGTCGGGCGGGAGCGCTTCGGCATCCTCGTCGACGAGGTCTTCCACACGGAGGAAATCGTCGTGAAGCCGATGTCGGTGAAGCTGCGCCACATCCCGATGTTTGCCGGCAATACGATCCTGGGCGACGGCGCCGTGGTGCTGATCGTCGATCCGAACGGCGTCGCCCGGCAGGTGGCGCAGGGCGTCCAGGGCAGCGGCGGCCACGCCGATGCCGACGACGACGCGGCGAACGAGGTGGCCGATTCCAAGACCACGCTCCTGGTGTTCAAGGGCGGCCAGGGCAGCTTCAAGGCGGTGCCGCTCTCGCTGGTCACCCGCCTCGAGGAGATCGAGTGCGCGAAGGTCGAGTGGCTCGGCGGCCGTGCGCTGATCCAGTACCGCGGGCGCCTGATGCCGCTGGTGCCGGCCGATCCGGGCATCGCCATCAAGTCGGAGGGGACCCAGGCCCTGGTGGTGTTCTCGGACGGCGAGCGCGCCATGGGCCTCGTGGTCGACGAGATCGTCGATATCGTCGAGGAGCGCCTCGACATCGAGATCGCGGCCGACCGTTCGGACCTGATCGGCTCGGCGGTGCTGCGGGGCCGGGCGACCGACATCATCAACATCGCCCACTTCCTGCCGCTGGCCTACGACGACTGGGCGCGCGGCCTGAAGCGGCCCGAGCAGCTCTCCACGATCCTGCTGGTCGACGACTCGGCCTTCTTCCGCGACATGCTGACCCCGGTGCTGAAGGCGGCGGGCTATCACGTGGTCACGGCGGCGAGTGCGGAGGCGGCGCTCGACATGCTCCAGTCCGATCCGGCGATCGAGGTGGTGGTCACCGACCTCGAGATGCCGGGCCGCAGCGGCTTCGACCTCGTGGCGGCGATGCGCCGGGGCGAGGCGCGGCTCGCCGCGCTCCCGGTGATCGGCCTCACCGGGGCGATCGGCGCCGACGCGGTGGAGCGGGCCCGGACCCTGGCGATCGCCGATCTCGTGGCGAAGTTCGATCGGGCCGGCCTGATCTCCGCCCTGGCCGAGATCGGCGCCGAGACGGTCTCGAAGGCGGCCTGATCCCGGCGCCGCCCGTCCCACCGCGATCGAAACGCACACGTCGATCGAAACGATCGAGACGATCATCCGGAGAGTTCCGATGCAGGCTGCCAATGCCAACGCCACCGGCGCGCCAGCGAGTGGCGCCACCACCAACGGCGTCGAGACCGGTGCCACCGACGATTTCGTGACGGTCTTCGTCGGCGAGACCCTGTTCGGGCTCGCGATCGAGCGGGTCCACGACGTGTTCGTGCCCTCGGGCGTGACGCCGGTGCCGCTCGCGCCGGCCGAGATCGTCGGCCTGCTGAACCTGCGCGGCCGCGTGGTCACCGCCATGAGCCTGCGCCGGCGCCTCGGCCTGCCCGACGCGGCGGACGAGGCGGACGGCTCGAAGGCCTCGCCGAAGATGGCGATCGGCCTGGAGCAGGCGGGCGAGACTTTCGCCCTCGTGGTGGACGGCGTCGGCGAGGTGCTGAAGCTCGGTGCCGACAGCCGGGAGGCGGTGCCGATCAACCTCGATCCGCGCTTCCGCAACCTCGCCACCTGCGTCCACCGGCTCGACGGGCGCCTGTTGGTGATCCTCGACGTGGATGCGCTCCTCGGCTTCACGCCTGCCGGCGCCAAGGCGGCTTGAGGGAGAGGGCCATGAAGGCGCCGCACGAGACCAACTGCCTGGTCGTGGACGATTCCGCGGTGATCCGGAAGGTCGCCCGCCGGATCATCGAGGATCTCGGCATGAACGTCAGCGAGGCCGAGGACGGCAACGCCGCGCTGGAAGCCTGCGCGGCGCACATGCCGGACGCGATCCTGCTCGATTGGAACATGCCGAACATGGACGGCTACGCCTTCCTGCAGGCCCTGCGCCGGAGCGAGGGGGGCGAGGTGCCCAAGGTCCTGTTCTGCACCACCGAGAACGATATCGGCGCCATCGCCCGGGCGCTGCGGGCGGGGGCGGACGAGTACATCATGAAGCCCTTCGACCGCGACATCCTGACCGCCAAGCTCGAGCAAGTCGGCCTCGTGGCCGACGCGGCCTGATCCTTTCGACCACCGCACCCGTTTCCGCATCCGCGGCCCCGTATCCGAGGCAAGCATCATGGCCCTGAGCCCCGCGGCCGCCCCGCTGCGCACGCCGCCGAACCAGAGCACGACCGGGTCCGCGGCTACGATCCGGGTGCTTGTGGCCGACGATTCCGCCGTCGTGCGCGGGCTCGTGGCCCGCTGGATCGGCGAGGCGGGCTTCGAACTCGTCGGCACCGCCTCGAACGGCCGGATCGCCATCGAGATGATCGCCAAGCACGACCCGGACGTGGTCCTGCTCGACATCGAGATGCCGGAACTCGACGGCACCACGGCGCTGCCGCGCATGCTCGCCATGAGCCCGAGCGTGCAGGTCGTGATGATGTCGACGCTGACCACGCGCAACGCCGACATCTCCCTCAAATGCCTCGCCCTCGGGGCGGTGGACTACATCGCCAAGCCCGAGAGCAGCCGCGGCGTCACCACCTCGGACGTCTTCCGGGCGGAGCTGATCGAGCGCGTGCGCGTCTTCGGCGCGGCCCGGGCCCGGACGCGGCGCCCCGTCTCCGCCCCGGCCGCCCATCCGGCGCCGGCCGCACCGGCGCCTGCGCCGGTTGCCCCCACGGCACCGGCCGCGCCGCGCCCGGCGACGCCCTTCACCCTGCGGCCGAAGGTTCGCACCCGCACGGCGCCCCGTGCCCTGCTGATCGGCTCCTCCACGGGCGGGCCGCGGGCGGTGGGCGAGATGCTGGAAGGGATCGGCGCGGCGGCGCTCCGCCGGCTCCCGGTGCTGATCGTGCAGCACATGCCGCCGATCTTCACCGCGGTGTTCGCCGAGCATCTCACCACCCGCACCGGGATCCAAGCGGCCGAGGGCAAGCCCGACGAGCGGATCGAGGCCGGCCGGATCTACGTGGCCCCGGGCGGCCGCCACATGGGCCTCGCCGCGGGCCCGAACGGCCCGGCCATCAAGCTCACCGACGGGCCGCCGGTGAATTTCTGCCGGCCCGCGGTCGACGTGCTGTTCAAGGACGCGGCGGTCGTGTTCGGCGCCGCCACCGCGACCGTGATCCTCACCGGCATGGGGTCGGACGGCACCAACGGCGCCCGGGCGCTCACGGAGGCCGGCGGCCCGGTGCTCGCCCAGGACGAGGCCACCAGCACGGTCTGGGGGATGCCGGGCAGCGTCGCGCGCGCCGGCCTCGCCGAGGCGGTGCTGCCGCTGTCCGAACTCGCGACGGCTTTGCGCGCCATGATCACGGGGCACGCGGCATGACCGAGCTCGAATTCGAATTCCTGCGCGGCTTCCTCAAGCAGCGCTCCGGCCTCGCGCTGACCGCCGAGAAGCGCTACCTCGTGGAGAGCCGGCTGACTCCGATCTGCCGCCGCTACGGGCTCGGGAGCCTCGGCGAGCTGATCAGCGCGCTCAAGCTCGGCCGGGACGGCGCGATGGAGCGGGACGTGGTCGAGGCGATGACCACGAACGAGACCTTCTTCTTCCGCGACCGGATCCCGTTCGACCTGTTCCGCGACACGCTGCTGCCGGAGGCGCTGATGCGCAACGCCAGCCGGCGCAAGCTGCGGATCTGGTGCGCGGCCTCCTCGACGGGCCAGGAGCCGTACTCGCTCGCCATGCTGCTGCAGGAGGCGGCGCCCCGGATGCCGGGCTGGCAGGTCGAGATCGTGGCCACCGACATCTCCACCGAGGTGATCGAGAAGGCCAAGGCCGGGCTCTACAGCCATTTCGAGGTCCAGCGCGGCCTGCCGGTGCAATGGCTGATCAAGTACTTCACCCAGGTCGGCGAGCAGTGGCAGATCGCCCAGAGCCTGCGCGGCATGGTGGATTACCGCCAGCTCAACCTGCTGCACAGCTTCACGATGCTCGGCCAGTTCGACATCATCTACTGCCGCAACGTGCTGATCTACTTCGATGCCCCGACGAAGTCGGACGTGCTGGCGCGGCTCGCCGCTCAGCTCGCCCCGGAGGGCGCGCTGCTCCTGGGCGCCGCCGAGACGGTGATCGGCCTGACCGACCGGCTCGCGCCCCATCCGAAGCATCGCGGCCTCTACACGCATGCCGCACCGGCGGTGCGCCTGGGCGAGACGGCGCTGCCGCTGCGGGTGGCGGCCGGCGTCTGAGCCGGCGCCGTCGCGCGGCCTCTGGTGCCCACCGCGCGACGACACACCCATGTCCCCGAGCCGGATTTCGGATGTCCTCCGGGCGTCCTGCATTGACGGTACCCAGGAAACGCGGCCTTAATAACCGCGTGGGTAATTTGCACACGGACCCGCCGCCGGGCGATTCCGGCAGTTCCGTGCCCCGAGCGTTTCCATGAGTAGCATCACGTCAACCACCGCGTCGCAGCTCTACGCGCCGCGCTGGTCCAGCCAGGACAGCCCGCAGACGCGGATGGCCGCCACGATCAGCAGCGAATTGTCGGCGGGCACGCTCAGCAGCACCGACGCCACCGCCCTGACCAGCGCCCTGTCGTCGATCGATTCGAGCCTGTCGGCGGACCGGACGAACGCGAGCAGCGGCAGCCAAGCCAAGCTCGACCCGTCCTCCATGAAGGACCGGATCGACAGCCTGATCGCCGATCAGGTGAGCAGCGGCAGCCTGACCAGCGATCAGGCCACCGAGCTGAAGACCCTGTTCGCCAGCCACGGCCAGAGCACCCAGACGGCCGACGCGGCGGATGGGGGCGTCTCCGGTGCCGGCGGCCCGCCCCCCGGGCCCCCGCCCGGCCCGCCGCCGGGCGACGCCGCCTCCGACGGCAGCCCGTCGAGCAGCTCCGACACCGCGTCGGCGAGCGATCTGCTGGCCAGCTTCCTCCAGCAGCTCCAGAGCAGCCAGTCCTCCGGCGCCGGCTATGGGGCGAGCGGCAGCAGCACCGGCAGCTCCATCTCGGCCCTCCTGGTCGACTTTCGAAGCTGACGCCGCCGCGTCCCGGCGATGCGCCCATCGTCCGGCGCATCGCCCGCCTGCGCCCGGTGGGGTCGACCCCGGCCTTCCGCCGCGGCATCGTCCGCACACGCGGGGCCGGAAGCGGCCGGGAGACTCGGCATGACGGCAGGGACGATGGGGCGGGCGCTGCCCAAGGTGGCGTTCATCGGAACGGGCGGGACGATCGCATCCCTCGGGAGCGATGCCCTCGACATCCTCGACTACGGCGCCACGGACCGGCGCCTCGACGCCCCCGGCCTGCTGAAGGCGGTCCCGGAACTCGCGGGGGTGGCCACGATGGTGCCGGTCCCGTTCCGGGCCGTGCCGAGCCCGGCGATCGGCTTCGCCGAGTGGCGCGACCTCGTCGGCCTGTGCGCGCGCCTCGCGGCGGAGCATCCGGACCTCGCCGGCATCGTGATCGGCCACGGCACCGCCACCCTGGAGGAGACCGCCTACGCGTTGAGCCTCACCCTGACGGTGGATCTGCCGGTGGTGCTGGTCGGCGCGCAGCGCCCGATGAGCGCGCTGTCCACCGACGCGAAGCTCAACCTCGTGGCGGCGGTGCGTACCGCGGCGGCGCCCGAATCGCGCGGGCGCGGCGTCCTCGTGGTGCTCAACGACGAGATCCAGGCGGCCCGCGAGGTGACCAAGACCTCGGTAGCCCGGCTCCAGACCTTCCGGACTCCGGATTTCGGAGTGCTCGGCCAGGTCGACGGCGCGCATGTCCGGTACTACCGGCGCTCGGAGCGGGCGCACGCGCCGGGCACGCCCTTCGATCTCCGGAGCCTGTCCGCGCTGCCGCGGGTCGACATCGCCTATGGCTACGCCGATGCCGACGGCACCGCCGTGCGGGCGTTCCAGGCCGCGGGGGCGCGTGGCCTCGTGGCGGCGGGGCTCGCGCCCGGCATGGTGCCGTCCGGTGAGGCGGAGGCCCTCGGGGCGGCGGTCGCCGCCGGGATCGTGGTGGTGATGTCGACCCGCGCCGGGAGTGGCGTGGTGCCGCTCACCACCGGCCTGCGCAGCCGCGGCATCCTCAGCGCCGACAATCTCACCCCGCAGAAGGCCCGGATCCTCCTCGCCCTGGCGCTGACCGTCACGGCGGAGCCGGAGGCGGTGGCGCGCCTGTTCGCGACCTATTGAGCCCGTGCCGCGCCCGATGCCGCTGATCGACCCCGCCCGATCGTTGCTCCTCGTTATCGACGTGCAGGTCCGGCTGATGCCGGCCATCGCCGGGGGCGAGGCGGTGATCGCCAACACGGGCCGCCTCAAGGCCGCCGCCGGGCTCCTCGACGTGCCGGTGTTGGTCACCGAGCAGAATGCCGGCGGCCTCGGGCCGACCGTGCCGGAGCTCGCCCCCGCGCCCGGGGCGGCCTTCCCGAAGATGAGTTTCGGCGCCACCCGGGCGCCGGGCTTCCTCGAGCGCCTGCCGGAGGGGCGCGACTGCGTGGTGACCGGCTGCGAGGCGCATATCTGCGTGCTGCAGACGGTGCTCGGCCTGCTGGAGGCCGGGCGGCGCGTCACCGTGGTCGCCGACGCGGTGGGCTCGCGGAAGACCGAGAACCGGGACGCGGCGCTCGCCCGGATGGCGGCCCACGGCGCCGAGATCGTCACCACCGAGATGGTGGTGTTCGAATGGCTCGGCACCGCCCGGCACCCGCGCTTCCGCGAGGTCGTCCGGCTGATCAAGTGAGGCCACGTCCCGAACGGGGATCCCAAAGGGCTCAGCCCTTTGGTGGGGTGTCGGGGTGAAACCCCGACGAACGGATCTCCGGCCCCCGGAAGGGGGTCGGAGATCCGTCAGCAGGGCTCTGCCCTGCACCCGCCAAAGGACCCGTCCTTTGGCATCCCATGACGGGGCTTGATCAGCCCCCGTCGAGCGCCGCCCGGGTCTGGGCGTCGGGGCCGATATCGTCGGTCCCCTCCATGCCCAGCACCTCGATCAGCCGGACCCGGGCGCGGCTCACCCGGCTCTTGATCGTGCCGACCGCGACGCCGCAGATCGCCGCGGCCTCCTCGTAGGTGAAGCTCTGGGCGCCGACCAGGACCAGGGCCTCGCGCTGGGCGGCCGGGAGCTGGTTCAGGGCGCTCTGGAACTGCGCCATCTCCATCCGGACCTCCTGCTCGGGCAGGCTGGTCAGGCGGCCGGCATGGACCCCGTCGGCGTCCTCGACCTCGCGCTTGCGCTTGCGCTGCTCCGAGTAGAACAGGTTGCGCAGGATCGTGAACAGCCACGCCGTGAGGTTGGTGCCCCGGCGGAAGCTCGCGGCGTTGATCCAGGCCCGGACCAGGGTGTCCTGCACGAGGTCGTCCGACCGGTCGAGATCGTAGGTCAACGAGAACGCGAAGGCCCGCAGGGCCGGGATCGCCCCCAGCAGCAGATCGCGCATCTCGGGATCGGTCCCCGCCGGAGCCGGGCCGGAGCCGCTCCCCGCGGGGGCGGCTTGGAGCATCAGGGTCATGGCTGGGCCTCCGTCTCGGCGAGGGCGTCGAGGAGCGTCAGGAGCCGATCCGGGACCGGCTGGGCCAGGACCTCCGCGTAGTGCAGGCGCAGGCCGCGCCCGATCCGCTCCTGGACCGCCGCATCGATCGCGCGGCGTGGCGTGTGGGGGTGCCGCGCTGCCGGGAACGGGACGACCGTGTCGGCCGCATCCGCCCGCGGGGCGGTGGAGACCGCCCGCTCGTTCTTGCTCCCCGACATGGTTGCGCCCCGTACCGTGCGCGATGGCCCCGCGGGGTCCTGCGATCCGCCGCTTCGGTCCGTCGCCGGGCCGTGGCGGAAACGCGTCTCATCGCCTTCCGGCGGCGCTGTTAGGCCTTACGGATTTAATCGGTTCTGAATTGCGCATTCAGGTAATTTTAATCTTGAAATGGCCCAGCTTGTCTAAGTTTTTGCAAAATATATCTTCAGTTACAATCCAGAAATACTTATTTATAGCTTGGCTGTAGGGAATATCGGTCGCGCTGCCTGAACGGCGGATGACCGGCGGGAACGATCCCGATTTCGCGTCCCCCATCACGGCAGAGGGGGGAGGGGGGACGCGTGGGGTGCCGACTGACGCTCCGGGCGATCAGAACGCCGCCGGTCAGCGCACGTCCGGGCGCGGATCCGGGACGAAGCCGTCGCGGTTCGGCATCCGCACCGCCGCCAGGGACTGGGCGTCGAGCACCGCCCCGTCCGGCACGAGCCCGTTCAGGTTCAGGATGTAGGCCGAGACCGCGTAGACCTCGTCGGCGCTGAGCGATTCCGGGGCGGTCATCGGCATGGCCCGGCGGATGTAGTCGAACAGCGTCGGCGCGTAGGGCCAGAAGCTGCCGACCGTCTTGAGCGGCTTGGCCGAGGCCAGGCTGCCCCGGCCGCCGACCAGCGGATCGCCGACCCCGCCTTCCCCGCGGGCCCCGTGGCAGGCGGCGCACTGCGCCTCGAACACCGCGTGGCCCTGCGCGACGCTGCCGCTGCCCGGCGGCAGCTTCCGGCCCTCGCGGTCGATGTCGATGTTCCAGGCCGCGATCTCGGCCTCGGTGGCGGCCCGGCCGATCCCGTAGCGCTCCGCGGCCCGCGCCGCGCCGGCGAGGCCGACGAGGAGGAGGGCGGCCGCGAGCGCGCGGGCGTTACGCGTAGCCATTGGTCACCTCGCCGCTCTCCGCGATGCGCCAGGGCACGGTCGCGTTGTTGTGGTAGAAGGACTTGAGCCCCCGCACCGCCGTGAGATCGGACAAACTCGGCTGCACGTAGCCGGTCTCGTCGATCGCCCGGCTCATGAGGGTGGTCGGCTGGCCGTCCCAGATCCAGGGCAGGCGGAAGCGGGTCAGCGCCCGGGTCAGGACCGGTTCCTGCAGGGCCGCCTCCTGCCAGCTCTTGCCCCCGTCGGTCGTGACCTGCACGCCCCGGATCTTGCCACGCCCGCTCCAGGCGATGCCGGTGATCTCGTGGAAGCCGGGGGCGATCCGCTGGGTGCCGGAGGGCCGGGTGATGATCGACTTCGCCTCCATCACGAAGGTGAATTGCCGGGCCGTGCCGTCCGGCATGGAATCCGTGTACTTGGACGTCTCCTCGCGGGAATAGGCCGGCTCCGCCGTCACGTTGAGGCGGCGCAGCCACTTCACGTTCATGTTGCCCTCGAAGCCGGGCAGGAGCACCCGCAGCGGGTAGCCCTGTTGCGGGCGCAGGCGCTCGCCGTTCTGGCTGTAGACCAGCAGCGCGTCGTCCAGGCACTTCGCGATCGGGATGCTCCGGGTGAGGGCGGCGGCGTCGGCGCCCTCCGCGACGACCCATTGCGCCTCCGGCTTGAGCCCGGCCTCGCGCAGCACCGTGGCGAGGCGCACGCCGGTCCATTCGGCGCAGCTCACGAGGCCGACGAGGTCCGAGGCCGTCTTGCCCTTGATCGCCTCGAAGCCCGGATTGCCGGAGCATTCGAGGAAGTGGATGTGCGATTCCGACGGGAAGCGGCGGATGTCGTCCATCGTCAGGATCAGCGGCGTCTCGACGAGCCCGTGGATCATCAGACGGTGTTGGGCGGGGTCGATGTCGGGGATACCGCCGTGGTGGCGTTCGTAGAACAGGCCGTTGGGCGTCAGGATGCCGTCGAGATCCTGGAGCGGCGTGCGGCTCGACGCGGAGGTGTACTGCTTCAGGCCCTTGGGCACGTTGCGGATCACGTCCGCCTCGAAGCGCGACGGCGTGCCGTAGGTCTGGCTGCCGACATCGGCGCCGGGGGTCTTCATCCACGCCGGGATCGCGGGGGGCGCGGCCTCCTCCGGGTGACCGTCCGCCTGGGCACGTCCGCCCACGAGGGCGGCCGCCGCGGCCGCGCCCTGGACGAGGAAGCGCCGCCGGGCCGGCGGATCGTCGGGATCGCGCGTCATCGCTTGTCTCTCCAGTCGATCAGCCCCCCGGGGGAGGATACCGGGTGAGCCCGCCGGCGCCTACCGGATCCCGAGCCCTGTGATGAGGCACAGGCTCACCGCGACGAGGACGGCGAGCGAGGCGGTGACCGCCAGGGTGACGCGGCCGCCGACCCGGGCCAGGACGCGGACATCGACGCCGAGGCCGAGCGCCGCCATGGACAGGATCGTGAGCACCCCCGCGAGCTGCGTCAGCGGCTTCACGGCGGCGTCCGGCACGAGGCCCAGCGAGCGGAACGTCGCGAGCGCCAGGAAGCCGAGGATGAACCACGGCACCAGCTTGGCCAGCCCGGGACGGGCCGGGGCGGGCCGGGACGCGGCGGAGTCCGTCGTCGCCTGCGGTAGCCGGGGGGCGATCAGCGAGAAGGCCACCACCACGGGGCCGAGCATCAGCACGCGCACGAGCTTCACCAGGGTGCCGACCTGCGTCGAGAGCAGGCTCACCGGCACGGTGGCGGCCAGCACCTGCGGCACCGCGTAGACCGTGAGGCCCGCGAGCACGCCGTACTGGTTGTCGCTGAGGCCCGCGAAGGGCACGAACAGCGGCAGGCCGAGCACCATCAGCACGCCCAGCACGGCGGTGAACGCGATGGCGGCGGCGATGTCCTTCGGCTCGGCGCCGATCACCGGGGCCACCGCCGCGATGGCCGAGTTGCCGCAGATGGCGTTGCCGCAGGCCACCAGGATCGCCATCCGGGCCGGCAGCCCGAGTGCCCGGCAGATCGCGACGCTCGCCGCGATGCCGATCACCACGGTGCCGACGATGCCGGCGAGCAAGGCCGGGCCGGAGGCGAGGATCGCCCCGAGGCTCAACGAGGCGCCGAGCAGCACCACGGCGACTTCGAGGAGCTGCTTCGCCGAGAAGGCGATGCCGGCGCGGAAGCGCGCGTCCGGCGTCCAGGCGGTGCGCACCGCGATGCCGATCAGGATCGCCAGCACCAGGGCCTCGACGTAGGGGTGGCCGGTGGCGCGCTCCTCCAGCGCCTGGGCGGCCATCGCCACGGCGGTGATCGCCGCGCACAGGCCGATGCCGGGCAGGAGCGAAAAGCCGACGCCGGTCCCGGCGGTGGCGCGGGAGGCGGTGCCCGGGGCGGGCTTCGAGGAGGCGTCAGCCTTCATGACGGTCGCTTCGCGCTCGAGGTTTCGGACCCATCCCTGCCGTGCCGGTGACGCCCCCGGTCAACGCAGGACCGACAGGTAGTGGACCTCCTGCGTCAGGCAGGTCGAGAGGCGCCATTCCACCGGCCGCTCCTCCAGATCGATGGCGATGCGGTCGATCTCCAGGGCGGGCGTGCCGGCCGGGGCCTGGAGCAGGTCCGCCTCGCGGGCACCCAAAGCCACCGCCTTCAACCGCTCGTTGGCGGTCGCGATCGTGATGCCGTAGCGGGTCGCGTAGAGGCTGTAGAGGGTGTTGGGCAATTCGAGTGTGGCGATGCCCGGGAACAGGCTCGCCGGAACGCTGATCGTCTCGGCCACGCAGAGCCGCGCATCGACGGCGCGCACGCGCTCGATCCGCACCACCCGGGCGGCGCGCACGAGGTCGAGCCGCCCGCGCTCGTCGGCGCTGGCGGCGGCCTCCGCGATCCCGGTGACGCGGCTCGTCGGCATGCCGACGCCGTCGTTGTCCGGGCGCAGCTTCAGGAAGCGGAAGACGCTCTGCTTGTCGTCGTGGTCGGCCACGAAGGTGCCGCGGCCCTGGCGGCGCACCACCAGGCTGTCGGCGGTCAGCGCATCGAGGGCCTTGCGCACCGTGCCCTGGCTCACGCCGAGTTCGACGGCGAGCTGCCCCTCGCTCGGCAGCATCTGGCCGGGCTGCCAGACCGCATCGGCGAGGCGCTTCAGCAGCATGTCGTAGACCTGCCGGTACAGCGGCCGGAAGCCGACGCCGCCGGGGCGTCCCGCACCTGCCTGCCCCACACCTGCCTGCCCTTGGCTTGACCGTTCCATCGCGTGACGACGCCGAGCCCCATCTGCGGGCAGAGCGTCGAAGGTTGTATCCAGCACCGCGCCCTCCTCTCGCTTACGTCGGCCCGCGGAGCGCGGCAATACGCATCACCGCTCGCATCACAGCGCCCGGATCTCGGCCACCAGCGCGTCGGCCACGTCGAGCCCCGCCTCGGCGGCCCGGCGGCGCAGCCCCAGCCGGCGGCTGCCGGGCAGCCGGGCCCCGTCCTGCCCCTCGATCGCCCCGGCCAGCGCGGCGAAGCGCTCCGGCGCGTCCGGGCTGAGCGCCGCCGCATCGAGGGCGATGATTAGCTGGCCGGTGCCCGGCGGGTCCCCGGCGGCGTCGAGGAACGAGGAGGCCTCCCCTGCAAAGCGCGCGCCGACGAGCCCGGCGGCGAGCAGCTCGACCATCAGGGCGAGCGCCGTGCCCTTGGCGTCACCGAGGGGCACCATCGTGCCGTCGAGGG
The DNA here is from genome assembly GCF_038442355.1 of Methylobacterium guangdongense. Taxonomy (NCBI): domain Bacteria; kingdom Pseudomonadati; phylum Pseudomonadota; class Alphaproteobacteria; order Hyphomicrobiales; family Methylobacteriaceae; genus Methylobacterium; species Methylobacterium guangdongense. The sequence goes on along the minus strand of NZ_JBBXMX010000005.1, from coordinate 273,810 downwards.
CAGCCTTCGCGTCCGTGGTCGGGCGCCCCTCGGAATCGAGGGCCCAGCCCTCGGGGATCGGCGCGCCGTTCTTGGCCGCCCCGACGATGTTGGCCCGTGCGACCTTCGACAGGGCGAGGTCGACCACGATCGGCGCCCGGCCCGGCAGCGGGCAGGCGAAGGCCAGCGGGTTGGTGCCGAACACGGCCTGACGCCCGCCCCAGGGCGCCATGGCGGCCGGCGTGTTGGCGAAGAGGAGCGCGACGCAGCCCTGCTCGGCCAGGGCCTCCACCGGCCGCCCCGCGGCGCCGCAATGGTGCGAGCGGCGGATGCCGGCCGCCGCGATCCCCTGGTGGCGGGCCAGCCCCGGCAGCGCCTCCAGGGCGAGGTCGAGGGCCGGATAGGCGAAGCCGTGGGCGGCATCGATGGCGAGCAGGCCCGGCCGCGGGTGCTCCGCCCGGGGAACCGCATCGCCCGCGACCTTGCCGGCGCGGACCTGCGCGCCGTAGGGCGCGACCCGCGACAGACCGTGGCCCTTCAGGCCGTCGGCTTCCGCGCCGACCAGCGCCCGGGCGACGCTCTTCGCCGCCGCTTCGGCGGTGCCGCAGCGGATGAGGGCCTGGGCGGCGAGGTCCTCGGCGTCCGGCAGGGTCAGGATCGGCATCGGCTCAGCGTTCCGTGAGGTGGCGGCGCACGGCCCGGGCCGTGACGGACGAGACGCGCACGTTCGATTCCTGGGTCACCCCGGCGATGTGCGGCGTCAGGATCAGGTTCGGCACGTCGGCGAAGACCGCGCCGGCCTCCGCGTCGAGGGGTTCGCGGTCGAACACGTCGAGCGCCGCGCCGCCGAGATGGCCGGCGCGCAGGGCGGACGCCACCGCGGCCTCGTCCACGATCCCGCCCCGGGCGGCGTTGATCAGCACGGCGCCCTTCGGCATCCGGGCGAGGACAGCCGCGTCGATCAGGCCGCGGGTCTGGTCGGTGAGCGGCACGTGCAGGGAGAGGACGTCGCTCTCCGCGATCAGCGCGTCGCGGTCGAGGCGGCGCACCGGGCCGTGATCCGGCGTCCAGGCGGGATCCCCGGCCTCCACGAACGGGTCGTGGGCGGCGACCGCCATGCCCAGGGCCGCGGCCCGGCGGGCCGTCTCCCGGGCGATCGAGCCGAAGCCCAGCAGGCCCAGCCGCTTGCCGCCGATCTCGCGGCCCATCAGGGCGTTGCGCGGCCACGTGCCGGCGGCGACGCGGGCCGTCGCCCCGTAGGCGCCGCGCAGCAGCAGCATCGCGGTGGCCACCACGTATTCGGCCACCGCCCCGTCATTGGCGCCGGTCGCCGGGTAGACCGCGATGCCCCGTTCCCGGCAGGCCGCACCGTCGATGTTGTCGAGCCCGACCCCGAGGCGGCCCACCACCTTGAGGTCCCGCGCGGCCTCCAGCAGGGCGCCCCGCACCTGGGTCCGGTTGCGCACGATCAGGGCGTCCGCCCCCGCGAGCGCCGCCGCCAGCGCGTCAGGCCGGTCGACGAGGCCGGGATCGTACAGGGTGTCGAAGCCCGCGAGCTCCGCGGCGATCGCCGCCTCGTCCATGAACTCGCTGATGACGACTTTGGGCATGACCATTCCTTCTCAGGTCGTCGGCACGGCGGCCAGCAGGGGCCGGCGGAAGGCCGCGGCCGGCTCGCCGACGGGGCGCGCATCCGCGGGCTCCTCGTCGTCGAGCAGGTCGAGATCCGGGGTGATGCGGCCGTCGAGCACCGCCCGGGCCTGGGCGAGGTCGATCTTGCCCTCCCAGCGGGCGATCACGAGGGTCGCCACCATGTTGCCCACCGTATTGGTGATGCAGCGCAGCTCGTTCAGGATGCGGTCGATCCCGATGATCAGCGCGATGCCCGCCACCGGCAGGAGCTGCGAGGCCTGGAGCGTCGCGGCCAGCACGAACAGGATGGCGCCCGCCACCCCCGCCACGCCCTTCGAGGTGACGAGGGCGATCGCCAGGATGCCGAGTTCCTGCTCCCAGGTCAGCGGGATGTTGAGGGCCTGGGCGATGAAGCCGACCGCCATGGTCAGGTAGATGCACGAGCCGTCCATGTTGAACGAGAGCCCGGCCGGCATCACGAGGCCGGTGACGCTCTTGTCGACGCCGAGCCCGTTGAGCTTGGCCATGATCGGCGGCAGCACCGATTCCGAGCTGGTCGTGCCGAGCAGGATGAACAGCTCCTCGCGGCTGTAGCGGAACAGCTTCCACAGGCTGAGGCCCACGTAGAACCGCATCACGCCGCCGAGGAAGACCGCGATGAACACGAAGAACGTCAGGTAGAGCGAGACGACCAGCAGCCCATACTGGGCCAGGATGCCGAGGCCGAACTTGCCGATGGTGAAGGCCATCGCCCCGAAGGCGCCGACCGGCGCCACGTGCATGATCAGGCCCACGACCTTCATCAGCACGTCCCCGAAGGCGTGGACCACCTTCAGGGGGAACTCGCCCTTCTTGCCCAGCATCGCCAGGCCCATGCCGACGAGCACCGAGAAGAACATCACCTGGATCAGGTCGCCCTTGGCGAAGGCGTCGACCGCGCTGTGCGGGATGATGTTGGCGATGATCTCCATCGGCGATTGCGCGTGGGCCTTGCCGGCGATGCCGGCCACCAGCTTGGCATCGAGGCTCTCCACGGTGGCGTTCACGCCGTCGCCGGGGCGCAGCAGGTTGACGAACAGCAGGCCGGCGCCGAGCGCCACCGTGGTGGCGGCCTCGAAATACACGATCGTCTTCAGGCCCATCCGCCCGACGCTCTTCATGTCGCCGACATGCGCGATGCCGACCACGACCGTGCAGAAGATGACGGGGGCGACGATCATCTTGATCAGGTTGATGAACATGTCGCCGAAGATCTTGCAGCCCACGGCGATGTCGGGGGCGACCACGCCGAGCGCGATGCCGAGGGCAATGCCGAGCAGAACCTGGCCGTAGATCGACCGCAGCAGCCTCATGCGTTCCTCCAATGTGACGTGACGGAAGAACGCCGCGACGTGCCCCGCGGTCGCGCTCCCCTCGTGGTCCGGACCCCGTGGCGTCGGGGCGGCGTCCCCGGACCGTGATCCGAGGACGCCGGACTTGATCGTCCGCGACGGCGCGTCAGGCGCTGCGGTAGAGCTTCGTCATCACGAATTCCCGGTGGCCGAGGGATTCGGCCGCCGTGAGCCGGCCGTTGGCGGTGCGCACCACCATGTCGATGAGCGCGTCGCCGGCCTGCGGGATCGTCATCTCGCGGCTGAGCACGCCCGAGACGTCGACATCGATGTGCTCGCCCATGGTGCGCACGGTGCGGGGATTGCCGGTGATCTTGATCACCGGGACGATCGGGTTGCCGATCACGTTGCCCTGTCCCGTGGGGAAGGTGTGCACCACGTAGCCGGCCGCCGCCATCAGGGTCACGCACTCGGCCGCCGCCGAGGACGTGTCCATGAAGTAGAGGCCGGGCCCCTTGGCGGGGGCCTCGGCGGGCTGGAGCGCGTCGATGAACCGGCACTCGTGGCCGATCTTCTCGAGGTTGCCGAGGGCCTTCTCCTCGATCGTCGTCAGGCCGCCCGCGATGTTGCCCTTGGTGGGCTGCGAGTCGGACAGGTCGTCGGTCTTGTGGGCCTCGATCACGTCGTCCTGGTAGGCCTTCCACATCGTGTACCACTTGTCGGCGATGTCCGGGCTGGCCGCCCGCTCGCGACAGAGATGCTCGGCGCCGGTGATCTCCGAGGTCTCGCCGAACACCCCGTAGATCCCGTGCGGGATCAGCTTGTCGTACATGTTGCCGACGGTCGGGCAGGAGGCGAGGCCGGTGGTGGTGTCGGACTCGCCGCACTTGGTCGAGACCCAGAGGTCGGCGATCGGGCATTCCTCGCGCTGGAGCTCGGTCGCCCATTGCACGAAGCGCTTGGCCTGGTAGCTCGCCTTGGCGACGATCGCGATGTCGCCGTGGCCCTCGATGCCGAAGCCGCAGACCGGCTTGCCGGTCTTGGCGATGCCCTCGACGACGCGGTTGGTCCACTGGTCCTCGATGCCGATCACCACGACGGCGGCGACGTTCGGATTCGAGCCGATGCCGATCAGGGTGCGGAAGTGGAGGTCCAGATCCTCGCCGAACTGCAGCCGGCCGTAGGCGTGGGGCAGGGCCATCGTGCCCTTCACATTGTTGGCGACCGCCTCGCAGGCGGCGTTGGACAGATCGTCCAGCGGCAGGAGCACGACGTGGTTGCGCACGCCGACCCGGCCGTTCTCCCGGCGCCAGCCCATGAAGGTGGCGGCCGTGTAGTCCTGCGAGGCGCGCTTGGTCGCGAGCGCCTGCGTGGCGAACTGATCGGGGGCACCGCCGACGAAGGGGGTGGCGATCTCGTGATCGAGCTGAGCGGCTTCCTTGAACATCGTCACCTCACCAGCGCTTCGTCTTGACGTTGTGGACGTGGACGTGCTCGCCCTTGGCGACGTCCTTGATGACCTTGCCGATGTCCTGGCCGTACTTGATGGCCGTATCGCCGGCCTTCAGGTCGGTGAGCGCGACCTTGTGGCCGATCGGGATGTCGTGGCGGACATGGACCGCGAAGGTGGTGTCGTTCTCGGTGATCACCCCGAAGGCGTCGGTGTTCGCGCTCAGGCCCTCGATCACCGCGACGGCGACGTTGTCCTGGGGGGAATGGGCGAGAAGATGCGGCTTGCGGTGCCCCTCGCCGGACGCGGCGTGGCTGCTCATGCGGTCCTCCTGATGGTGGTCGTCGGCTTCCTGGCGGCGACTGGTCTTATATAAGACCTATGAGATGGTGGGCGTCAACGGGTGATTGTGCGACGGCGGTGATTTCATGGATTCGGGGGTTGAGGCAGCCGGCCCTGCAGCGCGCGACGTGCTCTCTCCCGTGCGGGAGAGGGGACCCGCGCCGTATTCTGCAACCGTATCGCGGCCCACACTGTGTGGGTCTGACAGCTCCAAAAGACGGGGCGGGCGCGCGGCAGATCCGGGCAGCCTGTCCAGCAAGCGACTGACGCCACTCGCGCGAGTCGGTCGGGGTACTTCCCCAGAAACCGGGCATGACGCCCGCAGCTTGTCTCGCATGGCAAGTCTTATATAAGATACATTCAGAGGAGAGCCCGCCCCGGCGGGACGCGGGCCGGGAGGACCAGGATGGCGGGTGCGCGCGCGGATGGGATCGGCCGGGCCGGGCGCGCCCGGTGAGCGACACGCTCCTCCTCGTCCTCTGCGTCGGCTGTGCCGGTCTGGTCTCCGGGCTGACGGGCTTCGCCTTCGCGCTGATCGCCTCCGGGACGCTGCTGTCGATCCGCTCGCCCGTGGAGGCGACCGCCCTGGTGCTCGTCTGCAGCATCCTCTCGCAGGTGATCTCGATCCTGCGGCTGCGGATGTGGCCGCCGCGGGGCACCGCCTTCGCGATGATCCTGCCGGGCCTCGTCGGGGCGCCGATCGGCATCCATCTGCTGCACGATCTCGATCCCCGCTTCATCAAGGTCGCGATCGGCGCCTTCCTGGTCGTCTACAGCGGCGGCATCGCGTTGCTGCGCGCCGATTACCGGGTGGGATTCGGCAATCGCTGGAGCGACGGCGCGGTCGGTTTCCTCGGCGGCGTGCTGGGCGGCATCGCGGGCCTGTCCGGGGCCCTGCCGACGGCCTGGAGCCTCGTGCGCGGCTGGGAGCCCCGCACCCAGCGGGCGGTCTACCAGTCCTTCACCCTGGTGATGCAGATCTGGGCGCTGACGATGCTCGTGTACCTCGATCCGCGGCCGCCCGAACTCGTCGGCGACCTCGCCCTGGCGCTGCCGGTGGTGCTGGTGAGCGTGCTCGCCGGGCTCGCGCTGTTCGCCCGGATCGACCAGCGGCGCTTCCGGACCCTGGTCCTGGCGCTGCTCGCCGCGATCGGGCTGACCACGACGGCCCTGGCGCTCCCCGGCCTGCTGCACGGCTGAGGCGGCCGACGCGACGGGTCAGCTCCCGTCCCGGGCATGGGCGCTCGCGAAGAAGAGATCCTTCCAGCTCTCCGGCCGGCGGCGGATCGTGCCGGTGCGCGCCATGAAGTCGGCGACCTTGCCGATCGCCCGGGGCGTCGCCGTAAAGGAGACCTGCGGGTCGTTCAGGATCTCGGTGATCAGCCCGACGTCGCTCCCGTCCCGGGCGAGCCGCACGTAGGCGCGCGCCGCCTCCGCGGGATCGGCCGTGATCGCGGCGAGCGCCGCGTCCAGGGCGGCGCCGAACGCCGCGAACACCCGGGGGTTGGCGTTCGCGAAGGCCGCGGAGGCCCAGACCACGTTGAAGGTCGAGGGCTCGCCCAGCACGTCGAAGCTGTTCAGCACCGTGCGGATGCCGGGTCGGCGCAGTTCCAGCTCTTGGATCGGGGCGGCGGTGAAATGCGCCGTCACCTCGGTTCCCCCGAGGAGCGCCGCCATCCCGTCGGGGTGCGAGAGCGTGACGGTGAGCCGGTCGAGGTCGTGGCGGTGGGCTGCGCCGAGTTCCTTCTCGGCGGCCATCTGCAGGAACATCGCCTGGACCGAGACCTTCACGGCGGGGAGCGCGATCTTGTCCCGGTCGGTGAAGTCCGCGAGGGTGCGCACCTTCGGGTTGCTGGTGTTCATCAGGAGCGGCATGCTGTTCATCGCCGCCACGCCCTTCACCGCCATGGCGGTGCCGTCGGTCTTCGACCAGAGCAGCACGAGGGGCGGCACGCCGCCGGCCGCGAACTGGATCGTCCCGGACAGCAGGGCGTCGTTCATGGCGGCGCCGCCCGCGAGGGTGAGGTAGCGGGCCTGGAGCCCCGCCACGCCGCGGTCGGCCGCCGCCTTCTGGAGCAGGCCCTGCTCCTCCATCAGCATCAGGGGCAGATGGCCGAGGCTCGGCTGACGGGCGATCGCCACCGCGCCGACCTCCTCCGCCCGCCCCGGGACGGGGCTCGCCAGGAGCGCCGCGGCCCCGGCCAGAACGTCGCGTCTGCGCATGATCCCCTCCCGAAAGGCGTCGTCCCCTCAGCCGGGCCGGCGGATCGCCGGTGCCGGCACGCTCTCGATCATCACGTTGATGCAGGCCGGCAGGCCGCTGGCCTGGGCCGCCTCCAGGGCCGCCGGGAGGGCGGCGGCCTCGGTCACCAGCGCCCCGAAGCCGCCGAGCGCCTGCACCACCGCGTCGTAGCGGGTCGGGAGCAGGTCGCAGTGGCGGGTCCGGTCGGGACCATAGCTGCGCAGCTGGATCTGGTGCTCGGCGTTCCAGCGCGCGTCGTTGCCGACCACCGCGATGAACGGGACGCCGTAGCGCACGGCCGTGTCGAACTCGGCCATGTGGAAGCCGAAGGTGCCGTCGCCGAGCACCGCGACGACGGGGGCGCCGGGGCGCTCCAGCGCGGCGGCGAGCGCGAAGGGGATCGAGGCGCCGATCGTGCCCGAGACGCCGTTGATCAGCCGGCGCCCGGCCCGGACCAGGGCCTGCGGCCATTGCCCGATCTCGCCGCCGTCGCAGATCAGCGTGCCGTCCGGATGGCGTTCCAGGAAGGCGTCGACCGCCCGGCACAGCTCCACCGGGTGCAGGCGCCCTTCGGTCCCGCGCAGATCCGCCCAGCCGGGCGGCCGGTGGGCGAGGGCGGCCTGGGCCTCGCGATGCCAAGCGTCCCGGCGGGGGAGGGCGGTCGCCCGCGCGGTCAGCGCCGCCACGACCGGTCGCGGATCGGCGAGCCCCGAGACGGCGAGGCGGGCGGCCGGGGCGCGGGCCAGCAGCGTCGGATCCGGGTCGACGATGGCGAAGCGACAATCCGGAGCGAGGGCGGGCGCCGCGCCGAAGCGCAGGGTGAAGTCGAGGGGCTTGCCGAGGAGGACGAGGAGGTCGGTCCGCGCCAGGATCTCCGCGAAGGCACCGAGCGCCGGGTCGTTGATCCCGCGCGGGCTCTCCATGCCGACGACCGGCAGGCCGATCGTCTCCTCCAAAGCCGCCAGGGCGGCCCGGCCGGAGGTGTCGCACAGGGCCGGGCCGCAGGCGATCAGCGGCCGCTCCGCCGCGGCGAGGGCGGCGAGCAGGTCGGCCACGAGATCGGGCGCCGGCTCGGCGGCCCGGATCGCGGCCGCCGCCCGGTCCGGGATCCGCACCGAGGCGGCGGGGACGGCCGTCTCCAGCAGGTCGACCGGCAGGCTGAGATGGACCGGGCCGGGCCGCCCCTCCCGGGCGATCCGGAAGGCTCGGGCGAGGTCCGGCCCGAGGGCGGCGACCGAGCCGGCGGTCCAGGCGGCCTTGGTCATCGGCCGGGCGATGTCGGCCTGGGCCAGCTCCTGGAAGGCGCCGCGCCCGAGTTCGGACAGGCCGGCATGGCCGGAGAGCAGCAGCACCGGGGATTCCGCCGCCAGCGCGGTGGTGAGCGCCGCCGCGCCGTTGGTGTGGCCCTGGCCGCCCGTGACCAGCGCGACGCCGACCTCGCCGGTCAGCCGGCCCCAGGCGTCGGCCATGTGGACGCAGGCCGCCTCGTGGCGGGTGTGGACGAGGCTGATCCCGGTCTCCAGCAGGGCGTCGAAGACCGGCATGATGTGGTTGCCCGACAGGGTGAAGATCCGGGTGACGCCGAGCGCCTCCAGGGTCCGGGCCACGATGTCGGCGCCGCGCAGGGTCTGCATGGACGGGCTCTCCTCAGGCGGCGGCGTCGAGGAGCGAGCCGCCGGGCCGCACATGCGTGAAGTGCACCGGCTCCATCGCGAGGTCGAGGGCCCCGCCGCGCTGGCGGACCACCGTGTAGTGCGAGGTCGCGAGGTCCGAGGCCTCCGGGAAATCCTCGCGGAAATGGGCGCCGCGGCTGTCGGTGCGGGCCAGCGCCGCCCGGGCGACCGCCTGCGAGACCAGGACGAGGTTCTCGAGGTTCAGCCGGTCCATCCAGGTCAGTGCGTAGCGGCGGTCGCCGTCCGGCGCGCCGGACCGGGCGACCGCGTCGGAGAGCCCGTCGAGGGTGGCGAGCGCCCGGGTCAGGCCGGCCGCGTCCCGCAGGATGCCGACATCGGCCCACATCGTCGCGTAGAGCGCCTCGCGGATCTCCGGCAGCGACTCCGCCGGCCGGCCGAGCGGGCCGTAGGCGCGGGCGAGGCCCGCCTCGATGGCGGCGGGATCGGGCTCGGCGAGGCGGCCCTCGCGCCGCACGGCCCGCGCCATGGACTGGCCGGCCAGCCCCCCGAACACCGTGGAATTCGCCACCCCGTTGCCGCCCAGCCGGTTCGCCCCGTGGACGCCGCCGGTATCCTCGCCGGCCGCGAAGAGGCGGGGCAGCGCGGTGGTGCAATCGACCGCGAACTGGAGGCCGCCCATCATGTAGTGGGCGGTGGGGATGACCTCGACGAGCCCGCCCGCGAGATCGAAGCCGCAATCGGCGCAGCGCTCGACCATGCCCTTGAACCGGCGGCGCACGTCCTCGGGCCCGAGATGGCTCATCTGGATGTGGACGCCCCCGCTCGGGGTGGCGAAGCCGTCGCGCAGCCGCCGCATGATCGAGCGGCTGACCACGTCCCGGGTCGCGCGCTCGCCCCGCGGGTCGTAGGCCGCCATGAAGCGCTGGCCGGTGGAATCGAGGAGCCAGCCGCCGGCCCCGCGCAGGCCCTCCTCCAGCACCGTCCCGGTCATGCGGGTTCCGGCACCGGCGAGCAGCCCGGTCGGGTGGAACTGCACCATCTCCATGTCGCGCAACGGCAGCCCGGCGCGCAGCGCCATGGCGAGCCCGTCGCAGGACTTGTCGCCCGACGGCGTATGGTACTTGTACATGGTCGGCCCGCCGCCGGTGGCGAGCAGCACGGCCTTGGCCCGCACCAGCTTCGGTTCGCCGGTGCGCATGTCGAGCATCAGCACGCCGGCGAGCCCCGAGCCGTCCCGGGCCGGGATCAGCTCCAGGGCGCGGTGATCCTCCAGGCGGCGCACGTCCCGGCGCCAGACCTGCTCGGACAGGCGGTTGATGATCTCGATGCCGGTGAGGTCGCCCTTATGCACCGTCCGGTCGAAGGTCTGGCCAGCAAACGCCTTCTGGTGGACGCTGCCGTCCGGGTTGCGGTCGAAGAAGCAGCCGAGCTCGGTCTCCAGCTCGCGGATCCGCACCTGCGCCTCGGTGACGAGCGTCCAGGCGAGCCCCTGGTCGTTCAGCCACTTGCCGCCCTCGATCGTGTCCATGAAGTGCCGCTCGACCGAGTCGCCCGGCGCCAGCGCCACGTTGTAGCCGCCCTGGACCATGCGGGTGCAGCCGCACTTGCCGAGGAGCCCCTTCACCGCGACGGTGACGTCGAGCTCGGGCGCGACCTTCTTGGCGTGGAGCGCGGCGAACAGCCCGGCCCCGCCGGAGCCGAGGATCAGGATGTCGGTCTCGACCCGTTCGGGGCTCATCGGGCGTCCTCCAGGGAGGCGATGACGGCATCGCGCCGGGCCGCCACGTCGCGCTGAACGTCGGCGAAGAGCGAGCCCCCGTGCGAATCCATGCCGACCAGCAGCGGGCCGAAATTGCGGATCGCGAACTGCCACAGGCTCTCGGGGTGGAGGTCGTCGAGGTCGACGTCCACGATCGTCTCGATCCAGGTGGTCTCCAGCGCCGCCGCGCCGCCGACGATCGCCAGATAGGCGCCCCCGCGTCGCGCGAAGGCGTCGAGGGTCGCGGGACCCATACCGCCCTTGCCGACGATGAGGCGCACGCCCTCCCGCTCCATCAGGGCGTCGGTGAAGCGCTCCATCCGCATCGACGTGGTGGTGCCGATGCAGAACGGCGCGAAGCCGACCGGCGCCTCGTTGGAGATCGGGACGCGGTGGACGTTCGGCGCGGTGTGGATCACCGCGTGGCCGTCGAGGTCGAGCCGGGTGCGGCGGCCCCGGTCGAACATGTGGATCAGGGTCGCGTCGCGGATGCCGAACAGCCAGCGCCGCAGGGTGACGGTGTCGCCGATCCGGAGGGCCCGGATCTCGGGCTCAGTGGCCGGCATGTCGAGGACGTGATGGGCCACGGTCTGCTCCTCAATCGAACGCGATGCCGCCCGGCGTGATCGTCGCGCGGGCACGGCGGGCCGAGTGGCACTGGATGTTCACGGCGACCGGGTTCTGGGTGATGTGGGTCGCGGCGAGCTCGACATGGACGGCGAAGCTCGTGGAGCGCCCGCCGAGGCCCTGCGGGCCGATGCCGAGCTCGTTCACGGCGCGGGACAGCTCGGCCTCGATCCGGGCGCCCTCCGGGTCGGAACAGACGGAGCGCAGCGGCCGGGTCGCCGCCACCTTGGCGAGGTGCATGCACAGGTCCGAGGTGCCGCCGAGCCCGACGCCCACGATGGTCGGCGGGCAGACCCGGCCGCCCAGTTCGATCACCCGGTCGATGACGAAGCGCTTGGCCGCGCCGATCCCGTCGGAGGGCAGCAGCATCTGCAGGAACGAGCCGTTCTCGGAACCGGAGCCCTTCGGGATCATCTCGACCGCCACGGTCTCGGGCCGGTCGTCGAAGTCGATGTGGATGATCGGCACCCGGATGCCGCAGGAGGTCTGCTCGTTCGTGCGGGTGATCGGGTGGACCACCGAGGAGCGCAGGGAGAAATCCTTGGTCGCCCGCTCGCAGCCGCGCCGGATCGCGGCCTTGAGCGCGGCCCCGTCGTAGCGGACGTCGGCGCCGATGACGATGTTGTAGATCGGGATGCCGGTATCCTGGCAGAGGATGTTCCGGGTCCGCTCGGCGACCGCGACGTTCTCCACCATCGTGTCGAGGATGGCGCGGCCGGTGGCGCTGGTCTCGCTCCGCTGCAGATCGGCGAAGCCCGCCTTGATGTCGGGGGGCAGGATCTTCAGGGCGCGGACGTAGAGGTCGCGGCAGACGGCCTCGAATTCGCGGATGTCGAGATCCATGGCGGGGCTCCGCTGGCGAGGGGCGGGGGATCAGGCCCCGCTGAGGAGGAACAGGAGGCCGACCGCGAAGGCGGTGGCGAGGCAGCCCGAGACGACGAGGGCGGTGCGCTCGCGGTAGCGCAGCCACTCGATGGCGAGCACCCGCAGGCCGAGCGCCATGTGGACGGCGAGCGCGCAGACGAGGCCCCACTCGGCGGTGCGGACGAAGCCGTTATGGGTGAGGCCGAGGAAGCTCTCGAGCCGGTCGGCGCCCTGGAGCGCGGTGCCCAGCGCGATGAAGTGCATCGGCAGGAACAGCGCCAGGGCGATCCCCGAGAGGCGATGGATCAGGGCGGCGGCGAAGCCCGGCCGGCGCAGGGACGCGCGGGTCAGGCCGGTCCGCCCGGCGGGGCTCTCGGACGTGTTCGTGGCCACCCTCATGCCCAGTACACCGCCAGGGCCGCCCGCAGGCCCAGCCCCGCCAGCAGGGCCGAGAGGCCGATCATCGTGAGGTCCAGGGAGCGGCCGCGCCAGCCGGTCCACTCGCGCAGGATGCTGCGCAGGCCGATCGGCGCGTGGATCGCGGCGGCCAGCACGAACACCGCGTAGAACAGCAGGAAGGCGAGGTTGCCCTGCGTCCGGCCCAGGATCTCCCCGGCCGTGAGCCCGCCGCGCACCGCGTACAGGATCGTGCCGAGATGGACCGCGACCGTGACCGCCAGGATCGCGGCCGTGCCGCGCTGGGCGAGGTACAGGAGCGGGTTCATCGGCGCCTCCAGAACCGGCGCAGCGCCGCCTTGCCGGTCTCGCGCTTCAGGCCGGCGATCGAGAAGGTCGGGCTCAGGCCCTTCGGGCAGTGCTCGGTGCAGCTCATGTGGCTGTGGCAGGAATGGCAGCCGGCATCACCCGCCACCGCGGCGAGCCGCCCGTCGCGGTCCTGGTCGCGCACGTCGTTGACCAGCGTCCAGGCCCGGTTGAGGGCCGCGGGGCCGAGATAGTTGGGGTTCCACGTCACCAGATCGCAGGCGGCGTAGCAGACGCCGCAATTGATGCACTCGATGCCGGCATCGACCTCCTGGCGCGCGGGCGAGTCCGGCGCGACCGTCGCGAAGTCGTCCGGCGGATTCGCGCCCGGCTCGAAGAAGCCGTGGGCCCGGCGCCACTTCTCGAAGAAGGGCTCCATGTCGACCGCGAGGTCCTTCACCACCGGCAGGTTGCGCAGGGGCTCCAGCAGAAGCTCTCCGTCGGGCGCCACGGCGGCGACCCGGGTCCGGCAGGTCCAGCGCGGGCGCCCGTTCACCGTCATGCCGCAGGAGCCGCACATGCCGACCCGGCAGGCGAAGCGGTAGGCGAGGGTGGGATCCTGATCGCGCTGGATCTCGGTGACGACGTCGAGCACCGTCTGGTTGGCCCGGCGCGGCACCGCGTAGTCCGCGACGGCCGCGCCGCGCCGCACCCGTACACGCAGCGTATCGCCGGCACCCGGGTCGACGGTCGCGAGATCGACGGAAGCCGTCACCGGTTGGCCTCCTTCGGGGCGCCGGCGCTCTGATCGGGGAAGAACAGCTCGCTCTCGCTGGAGGCTGTGGCGGAGACCAGTCCGGCGCGGTTCATGTAGGCGAGGTAGGCCAGCATCCGCTCGGGCTTGGTGGTCCAGGCGTTCTGCGGCGCGCGGATGATCGCCACGGCCTCCGCGTTCGAGATCTTCGCCCCCTCGGCCTTGATCCACAGGGCGGCGGCCCGGGCCGGGTCGTCGCGGATCAGCGCGAGGCTCTCCTCCAGCGCCGCCCGGAAGGCCGCCGTGACCTTGGGGTTGTCGGTGACGAAGCGGCTGGTCGCCCAGACGAGGTTGAAGGTATGGGGACCGCCCATCACGTCGTAGCTGTCGAGCACCTTGCGGGCGCGCGGGTCCTTCAGCTCCATCTCCTGGAAGGGCGGCGAGCCGAAATGGGCCGTGATCTCGGAGCGGCCGCCCATCATGGCGGTCTGCGCGTCCGGGTGGCCCATCGAGACGGTGAGCGGGTCGAGCTTGCCCTGCTGGCCGGGCCCGAAGGCCTTCTCGGCGGCCATCTGCAGGGTGATCGCCTGGATCGAGGTCTTGGCGGTCGGCAGGGCGATCTTGTCCTGGGGGCCGAAATCCTTGATCGACGTCACCGCCGGGTTGACGGTGACCAGCCAGAGCGGCATCGCGTTCAGCGCCGCCACGCCCTTGACCTTGAGATTGCCCTGCGTCCGGCCCCAGATCGTCAGGAACGGGCCGACGCCCCCGGAGGCGAGATCGAGGTTGCCGGACAGCAGGGCCTCGTTCATCCCCGAGCCGCCGGTGAAGCGCAGCCACTCGGCCTTGAGCTCGAGGCCGCGCTGCTTGGCCTGCTTCTCCAGCAGGCCCTCCTCCTCCATCACCGTCAGCGGCAGGTAGGAGATTCCGAACTGCTTGGCGAGCCGCACGGTCGCGACCTCGGCCTGGGCGGCGCCGAGCGCCCCCCACAGGACCGCGACCGTCCCGACGAGCCGGATGATGCCCCGTACCGTCATGGCGTTCCTACCCGTTCGTGCGCCAATCTTGGCAAGGCCGTCAGCGTCGGTTCGAGGATACGCCCCGGGGAGGGTCTGTCAACACTCCTATATCATATATATGACTTGCCGCGCGGAGTGGCTCTGCGGTGTGGGCTGCTCGATAAGCTATCATTTATAGGACTGGCTCAGCCTGACGTCCCGCGCCGCGCGCGTTCGCATCTCATCCGCGCCCGCGTCGGAATCCCCGACCGCTGGGAACCCGAAGTTCTGTCTCGAAGTCCGGGCGAAGCCTCCGGGCCGTCAGGCGGTGGGGACGCAGATCGCCCGAACGGATCTTCGCCGACGTGCGATCACCGCATGACAAGGTCGGGCGACGGGCGCGATCTTCGCGCATCCGCGCGTGCCGGCGCCCCGCCGGGAACTCATTGGTGCCGGTGGAGAGGATCGAACTCCCGACCTTCGGTTTACAAAACCGCTGCACTACCGCTGTGCTACACCGGCAGGCGCTCTGAAGCCGTTGAGGAAACTGGCGGTTTCGGAGCGTCAGGAGTGCGTTTGACTACGTTTGGCGGCTTCGTCAAGGCGCCGCCGGCCGCGTCCCATCAGGCAAGGCGCTTCCCCCTCCGGCCAGCGAATGGTGGCGGCCAGGGCGGTGGCCAGGGCGGTCTGGCGGCACCGGCACGCCGTGACCGTCCCGGGCCGATTCCGCACGACAGGGCCGAACAGACCCTAGCTCGTGCGGCGGGCCGTCCATGGGCCCGAGCACGCACCGAGCCCGGACAGCGACCAACGGCCACTCCCGCGGGATCCGCGGAGACGGCCCGAGACCGTCACGCTGGCGAGTCCCTTCCGGATCGTGCCGCTGATCCGGCCATCGGACGTGGCGCGGCCGGACGCGTCGACGCCGTTCCCTCCGACATCGTCCACAGCCCCATCCCGGATGACGATCGGATAGCGGTACGGTCCGGTACAGGTCCCGTTGTCGGTCGTTGCGACGACCGACCAAGCTCCGTCGAAGCGACCGGCCGCGCTGGACGCGGTCGATGCCCCGCCGAGAGCCAGGAGCAGGGTGGACGAAAACACGGCGGTACGAAGTCGGATCATGGTCTCCTCTATCGATGGAATGAGCGGGGGAATCGTTTCGGGCCGGGCGATCGGGTCCGGCCGCCCTCCTGCCGGAACGGCCGGTCGCGCGTGGCACCGGCGACCTTCGGTCAAATCGTGAGTCGATACCGGATGGATCGCAGGACGGCACGGCCGGGGCGTGGCCCGCGCGGCGGGCGTTCGGGCGGCGCCCTAGAGATCCTCAGGGTCCCTGGAGAACCGATCCGGAGACAGCCGGAACATGAGCAGGAACCCAGGATGGGGATTCAGGATGGGAGGGCCGAACTGGGCCATTCAGAAGTCTCTTGTCTGACACGGGCACCCGGCCTCAGCCCCCGATCGGGACAGGGGGACCTTTGGCCGGCACACCCTTGAACCGATGACTGGACTGCGCGAGGCGCAGCCTTGCGCCGTCCCGGGATCATCGAGATGGGTGTGAATCAGCTCAATTCCTTGAGAGGGAAATACCAGTAAACAAAAATTTTTCATCTGCCCGATCGGCGACCGGTCCAGCTCAACCTGTCCCGCACCGGCCGGCGACCGCCCCGCTCCAGCGCGGCTCAAGCGTCCGCGAAGACGACGCCGAACCGGGCGCCGGTGCGCCGGACGACCCGGCAGCGGCGCGATGTCTGATCGATCGCGGTCAGAAGGGTGAAGGTCTCGGGCACGGCGTCCTCGTCGCCGGCCTCCAGCAGCGCGCCGGTATCCGACATGTTCCAGACGAGGCAGCGCAGTCTCCGGCCCGTATCGGCGACCATGATATGCCCTGCACTGAAGCAATCCGTCCGGCCGGCCAGGCGCTGTTCACCCGTCATGTCTGCCCTCGACGCGTTCCCAGATGAACAGATAGGCGTCGCGGCTTACTTCCGCGCGACAGCAACGCCCGAATCCTCGCGTTGCTGTCGTCATGCTTACCACCGCGACAACGCGGCGGCATCATTTGATCGCTTCAGGCCGCTGGACCGGGCCGAGCCGAAGTGCCCGTCGGAGGCTGGGCTCAGGGTTGAGCCTCACCGGGATCGTCCCCGCCGGTGGCTCCGACCGCGGGTCCCGGCCGATAGGCATCGAGCGTCGCGTAGGCATCCGTCGCGGTGAGGCCGAGCCGCTCCATGTCGTTGAGCAGCGCCAGGATGTCTGGGTCGACCGGCTCACCGGCCTCCTTGCGCTCGATCAGGGTGTTGACCAGCTCCAGATCGTCGATCGTGGTCGCGCTGGGTTCGTTCGGATCGGGCAAAGCCATGGCTGGTCTCTCGCGGGATGGCTCCGGGACCTAGGTCGCCCGCTTCGTTCGGCCATGGGCCACTTGCACGATGCGCACGACGGAGGTCGCCGAGCCAGCCCCGCCGTCGCCGCTCAAAGTCCGTGACGGGCTGCCCTCAGCGCGTGCGCCCGCCCTCGATGAGCACAAGCCGGGTCAGTTCGGCCTGCCGCGAGACGCCGGTCTTGCGGAACACCGCGCGCAGCTGGGAGCGCGCCGTATCGATCGTGATACCGTAGCGCTCGGCGGCCTCCTTCAGGCTCGCCGTGCCGTCGAGGGCCGCGGCGAGCCGGGCCTCGGCGGCCGTAAGCCCGTAGGTCTTCATCAGGGCGCCCTGGACGTCGGCGGGCTTTCGGGGTGCCTCGCACCGGCGCAGCACCAGCAGAGCCAGCTTGAGCGGCAGCACCAGCAGACCGAAGCGCCCGGCGCTCAGGAACTTCGGATCGACCGGCATCGTGCAGGCCGCGAACGTCCCCCAGGGCGTCGCAACGGCCGGGGCCATCGAGAACGGACCGACCAGCGTGCCCGGGGCGCAGGCGGCGGTCACCGCGTCGCGGATGCGGGTGCGCAGGTCGGGATCGCGCACATCCAGGACGTTCAATCGCCCGCACCGCACGACCTTGCCGTCCCGCAGGAGATCCTCCGCCGCGTCGTTCGCCCCGTAGATCCGCATGTCCGGCGCGATCAGAAGCGCCGGTTCGACCAGGGCGTCGAGGAGGGAGCCGCCCAGCCGTCCCGATCCCGCGTGGCGGCTGGCATCGAGCGTCCGGCGGATGCGGGGTCCGAGGACCTTCAGGAGGGGCTCGTAGACGGCGTTGGCGGATTCGGCGCGGCGCAGATCGTAATGCAGCGAGATGAAGCCGAGCCGGCCACCGCTCTCGGCGAAGCGCATGCCGCTCGACGCGTCGGCACCCCCGGCCCGGGAGAGCCAGTCGGTATAGAATTCCGTCTTGGCGAATTCCGAGGCGGGCAGGAGCCTCTCGCTGAAGATCGGTTGCATCGCCGGTGCGGACAGCATCACCGGCATCCAGGGATTGATGGCGTTGTAGTATTCGGCGTAGCGCTCCACGACGCCGTCCGGCCAGCCCGACGCCGTCAGCGGCACCGCGCTCTGGCCGAGGACATCGACCACCTGGATCCCCGTCTTCCCGCCCGGAACGGCGGCCGCGAAGGCCGTCATGACGTCTTCCCACGCCTCGGGATCGAAGGCCGCCCGATCGATCCGTGCTCCGATCTCGTCCGCGAGCGCGACGATCTTGGGACTGTAATCGAGCACCGGCCGGACTCCCGAATACCGATCTGACTCGCGTCAAGACGGTACAGGCATGATGCCGATGCCGGAATCTGTTTTCAAGACAACGTCAAAGTCGGAAGCGGAAGGTCCATTGTCCGATCCGGCCGGGCGCGGCCGGATCGCGCGGCGCGCGCCTTTTTGAATAGGCCGCCGCGCGCCTTCAGCGCTGCCGGTGATGGGCGTGCGCCGCGAACCCCTGAAGGGCGACCGGCGGTCAGGCCGCGAGCGCGCGCTTCACCGTCGCCCGCAGATCCGCCAGCGAGAAGGGTTTCGTCAGCACGTCGGTGACGATGGCGTCGAGCCCGCGCGCGCGCTCGCGCTGATCCGCGAAGCCGGTCATCAGCAGGATGGTCAGGTCCGGAAAGTCGCGCTTGGCTGCCAGCGCCAGGGCAATGCCATCCATGAGCGGCATGCGGATGTCGGTGAGCATCAGATCGAAGCCGCCATCGGCCTCGTTGAGGCGGTCCAGCCCGTCGCTTCCATCGTTGGCGGTGACGACCGCGTGCCCGTCGATCTCGAGCCCCCGCTTGAGGAAGCCCCGGACAGTCTCCTCGTCATCCACCAAAAGGATGCGCGCCATGTGGTCCCGTGAACGTCCCCGATCCGCGGGGCCCTTCGCGATGACGACGGGCCCTCGATAGCCGACAGACGCAGACCGATCCGCCGCCTGTCAAGATGGCATGCATCGAATACAGGCATATCGCCGCCGGCTGCGGCGAAAATGCCGC
Source organism: Methylobacterium guangdongense (assembly GCF_038442355.1). Taxonomy (NCBI): domain Bacteria; kingdom Pseudomonadati; phylum Pseudomonadota; class Alphaproteobacteria; order Hyphomicrobiales; family Methylobacteriaceae; genus Methylobacterium; species Methylobacterium guangdongense. Next base: position 255,091 of record NZ_JBBXMX010000005.1, on the reverse strand, counting down.
GCTGCGGGACGGGGCGTTACGAATCGAACAGATCGGGATCGCCGCTGCCGTAATCGACCACGCCCACGAAGGGCAGCTGCCGGTAGGCGTGGGCGGCGTCCATCCCGTAGCCGACGACGAACACGTCGGGGCAGAGGAAGCCGACGAAATCCGCGTCGATCGTCACGGCGCGCTTGCCGGGCTTTTCCAGGAGCACCGCGGTGAGCACCCGCCGGGCGCCGCGCGCCATCAGCAGGTCCTTGGCGAAGACGACGGTCCGGCCGGATTCGAGGATGTCGTCGACGAGCAGCACGTCGCGTCCGCGCACCTCGCTCTGCACGTCCCGCAGGATCTCGACCTGCCCGCTGGAGACCGTCGCGGTGCGGTAGCTCGACAGATGGACGAACTCGACCTGCGGGGCGAGCCCGACCCGGTGCAGCGCCCGCAGCAGGTCGGCCGCGAACATGAAGCTGCCCTTGAGCACCGCCACGACCAGAAGGTTCTCCGGCCGCGCGGCCAGGATCTCCTGGGCGAGTTCGTCGTTGCGCTTGGCGATGGCCGCCTCGTCGAAGAGGGTTCGCACGCGCCGTTCGGGGATGCTCATCTCACGTGTCCCGGTATCCCGGTTGCGGGGCGGGATCCGCCGCCGCGTCCGGCCTTGGTCTTAGCGTCACCGGGGTGCGGGGGAAACCGTGGATGCGCCGGGCACATGCACACGGAGTGCCGCAGCGTCACCCAGGAGACGCCCCCCGAACGCAAAAGGGGCCGGCGATCCGCCAACCCCCTGCGCTATCATACGAAATCAATGGTACCACCGCCCCGGCTCGAACGGGGGACCCCCAGATCCACAATCTGGTGCTCTAACCAACTGAGCTACGGCGGCACTGGCGGGGGGTGTATCGTGGGCCGCGGCAGTTTTCAAGCGACGTGCGCGGTCTTGTGCAGGGTCGAGACGATTGCGGCCGGTCGGGGTGGCCGGCGTGGGGCGACCCGCGCCGAACCGGCGGCCCGTTCGACACGCAGCGCCCGATAGTGCACTTACCGCGTCGAACCGTCGATGCGGCGACCGGGCCGGACCGGGGTGAACGAACGGACCGTGAGCGCACGACAGCCAGCGGCGGCCAAGGGCTCGGCCAAGAACTCGGCCAAGAGCTCGGCCAAGAGTACCGACCCGAGCTGGAACCGGCGTTCCGGCGACCGGCCGGCGGCCGGGTCGCAGGCGCGTGCCCGGCGCCGCTGGACCGGCTTTGGGCTCGTCCAAGCGCCGGGGCAGCTGCGCAGCCTCGTGCGCCGCAGCGAGGGCGGCCTCGTCGCCCTGGCGACCCTGGTGGGCTGCGTCGCCGGGGTCGCGGTCTCCGCCATGAACTGGGCCACGCAGAGCCTGCGCGAGCTGCTCTTCCTCCTGCCGTCCGGGATACGGCTCAGCGCCGCCGATGCGGTGTCGCCGGTGCTTCTGCTGGTCGGGCCGTGCCTCGGCGGCGCGCTGCTCGGGCTGGTGATCGTCGCGGCGGGCGTCATCCGCGGCCCGCGCAAGCGCCCCGCGATCGATCCGATCGAGGCCAATGCCCTGCACGGCGGCCGGATGTCCTTGCGCGACAGCCTCTACCTCGCCCTCCAGAACGTCGTCTCGAACGGGTGCGGCGCCTCGGTGGGGCTGGAGGCCGGCTACACGCAGCTCGCCTCCGGCCTCGCCTCCCGGCTCGGCATCGCCTTCGAGGTCCGCCGGAGCGACCTGCGGACCCTGGTCGGCTGCGGGGCCGCCGGGGCGATCGCGGCCGGGTTCGGCGCGCCGCTGGCCGGCGCCTTCTACGCCTTCGAGCTGATCATCGGGACCTACTCGATCGCCACGCTGACGCCCGTGGTGGTCGCCGCGCTGTGCGGCAACCTGGTCGCGCAGCAGCTGATCGCGACGCAGCCCCTGGTCGATTTCGGTGACGTTCAGGCGATCACCACCTCGCACGTCACCAGCATGGAGATCCTGCCGAGCCTCGCCCTGGGGCTGGTCTGCGCGGGTCTCGGCATCCTGATCATGCGCGGGGTCACCCTGGTGGAGCGGCTGGTCCAGGCCTCGCGGGTGCCGCGGGTGGCCGCGCCGGCCGTCGGGGGGCTGTGCGTCGGGGCGCTGGCGCTGATCGCGACGCCGCAGGTGCTCTCGGGGGGGCACGGCGCCCTGCACATGCACTTCGCCACCGAGGGGCAGGGGCACGGGATCGCGGCGCTGGCCTTGCTGTTCGCCGCCAAGGCCACGGCCTCGGCGATCTCGATCGGCTCCGGCTTCCGGGGCGGCCTGTTCTTCGCCTCGCTGTTCCTCGGCGCTATCGCGGGCAAGCTGTTCGCCGCCGCGGCGCCGCTGCTGGTGCCCGCGCTCGCGGGCTTCGGCCTGACCCCGCTCGCCTACGCGGTGATCGGCATGAGCGCGCTCGCCGTGGCGGTGATCGGCGGGCCGCTGACCATGACGTTCCTCACGCTCGAGATCACCGGCAGCCTGCCGATCACCGGGCTGGTGCTCGCCGCGGTGATCGCGTCCTCGCTGACGGTCCGGAAAACCTTCGGCTACTCCTTCGCGACCTGGCGCTTCCATCTGCGCGGCGAGAGCATCCGCAGCCCGCACGATATCGGCTGGATCCGCTCGCTCACCGTGGGGCGGCTGATGCGCCGGGATCCCGGTACCGTGGCGGTCGATACGCCGCTGGCCACCTTCCTGCGCGCCCATCCCCTCGGCTCCCCCTCCCGGGTGATCGCCGTCGACGGGGCCGGGCGCTATGCGGGCATCGTGAACGTCCCCGAGGCGCACGCGGCCGTACGGGATGCCGGGGCGGCGGCGCAGCCCGTGCTGGCCGACCTGCTGCTGCATGCCGACGCATTCCTCACGCCGGGCATGAACGCCAAGGACGCCGCCGCCGCCTTCGACCGCACCGAGAGCGAGGCGCTCGCGGTGGTCGACGGGCCCGAGACCCGCAGGGTCCTGGGCCTGCTCACCGAGAGCCACACGCTCAAGCGTTACAGCGAGGAGCTCGACCGCCAGCGCCGGGCCATGGCGGGGGAAATCGACTGATTGTCAGGCCGGGGTGTTGACCCGATCCCGGCGCGGACCAATCACCTGACGCCGACGACCCGGGCCCCGCGCGGGCCCGCTGTCCCAGAACGCGTGGAGGATTCATGCCCGGTCCAGAGACCAGCCAGCAGCGCCGCTACCGCATCGCGGTGATCCCGGGCGACGGTATCGGCAAGGAGGTGGTGCCCGAGGGCGTGCGCGTGCTGGAGCAGGCGGCCAAGCGCCACGGCTTCTCGCTCCAGCTCGACTGGTTCGATTTCGCGAGCTGCGACTACTACGAGCAGCACGGCCGGATGATGCCGGAGGACTGGAAGGCGCAGATCGAGACGCACGACGCGATCTATTTCGGCGCCGTCGGCATGCCCGAACGCGTGCCGGACCACATCTCCCTCTGGGGTTCGCTGATCCTGTTCCGGCGGGAATTCGACCAGTACGCCAACCTGCGGCCGGTGCGGCTGATGCCGGGGGTGAAGTGCCCGCTCGCCGACCGGAAGCCCGGCGACATCGACTTCTGGGTGGTCCGGGAGAACACCGAGGGCGAGTACTCGAACGCGGGCGGGCGGATGTTCGCCGGCACCGACCGGGAATTCGCCCTGCAGGAGACGATCATGACCCGTCACGGGACGGACCGGATCCTGAAGTTCGCCTTCGAGCTCGCCCAGAAGCGCCCGAAGAAGCACCTGACCTCGGCCACGAAGTCGAACGGCATCTCGATCACCATGCCGTACTGGGACGAGCGGGTGAAGGCGGTGGCCGAGTCCTATCCGGACGTGCGGTGGGACCAGTACCACATCGACATCCTGACCGCGCATTTCGTCCTGAACCCGGACCGGTTCGACGTGGTGGTGGCCTCCAACCTGTTCGGCGACATCCTGTCGGATCTGGGTCCCGCCTGCACGGGCACGATCGGTCTCGCGCCGTCGGGCAACATCAACCCGGAGCGGGTGCATCCGTCGGTGTTCGAGCCGGTCCACGGCTCGGCGCCCGACATCGCGGGCCAGGGGATCGCCAACCCGATCGGCCAGATCTGGTCGGGGGCGATGATGCTGGAGCATCTCGGCGAGCACGCCGCGGCGGCCGAGATCGTCAGCGGGATCGAGCGGGTGCTGTCCGAGCGGACGCTGCGCACCCGCGACCTCGGCGGGAATGCCGACACGCAGGCCTGCGGCAAGGCGGTCGAGCAGGCGCTGGGGTAGGCTAATCGCCCCGAGCCTCCCTTCCACACCCTCATCCTGAGGTGCCCGCGCCAGCGGGCCTCGAAGGAGCCCTCCAGGGATCGCGAGACCGCTGGAGGGCTCCTTCGAGGGCTACGCTCCGCTCCGCCGCCTCAGGATGAGGCGGAGGGTTGGGAGAGTCGTTGCAGAACGTGCCGTCAGCGCGGGCGACGGCGGACGCTCACGACGTTGCTCGCGGGCTCGGCCTTGCCGGCCTCGGCCGGCAGGGTATCGAGCGCCATCTTGACGATGCTGTCGGCGTCGAGCCCGGCCTCGGCGTACATCTTCTCCGGGCTGTCGTGGTCCTGGTAGGCGTCCGGCAGCGTCATCGTCCGCACCCGGACCCCGCCCGCATCCAGCGCGCCCTTCTCGGCCAGCAGGTGCAGCACCATCGCCCCGAACCCGCCCCGCGAGCCCTCCTCGATCGTGATCAGCACCGCGTGGTCCCGCGCCAGATCCAGCACCAGCGCCTCGTCCAGCGGCTTGGCGAACCGCGCATCCGCGACCGTCACGGCCACGCCCTGCTCGGCCAGCGCGTCCGCCGCCTTCAGCGCCTCCGCCAGTCGCGTGCCGAGCGACAGGATCGCCACCCGCGCCTCCGCGTCCCGCCGCACCACCCGGCCCTTGCCGATCGGCAGCACCTCGCCCCGCTCCGGCAGCTCGACGCCCACGCCCTCGCCGCGCGGGTAGCGCAGCGCGATCGGGCCCGTGTCATGGGCATGCGCGGTCGCCACCATGTGGACCAGCTCGGCCTCGTCCGCCGCCGCCATCACCGTCATGTTGGGCAGGCAGCACAGGTAGGCGAGGTCGAACGCGCCGGCATGCGTCGCGCCGTCGGCGCCGACCAGACCGGCCCGGTCCATGCAGAACCGCACGGGCAGGTTCTGCAGCGCCACGTCGTGCACCACCTGGTCGTAGGCCCGCTGCAGGAAGGTCGAGTAGATCGCCACGAACGGCCGGTAGCCCTCGGTCGCCAGCCCGCCCGCGAAGGTCACCGCGTGCTGCTCGGCGATGCCCACGTCGAAGGTCTTGTCCGGGTGTGCCTTGCCGAACAGGTCGATGCCGGTGCCGCCCGGCATCGCCGCGGTGATCGCCACGACCTTGTCGTCGGCATCCGCCGCCTTGATCAGGCTCTCGCCGAACACCCGGGTGTAGGCCGGCGCGTTCGGCTTGGCCTTGGCCTGCACGCCCGAGACCACGTCGAACTTGACCACCCCGTGGTAGCGGTCGGCGCTGGCCTCGGCGGGGGCGTAGCCCTTGCCCTTGCGGGTCACCACGTGCAGCAGGATCGGGCCGTGCTCGGCGTCGCGCACGTTCTTGAGCACCGGCAGCAGGTGGTCGAGGTTGTGCCCGTCGACCGGGCCGACATAGTGGAAGCCCATCTCCTCGAACATCGTGCCGCCGCCCACCACCAGCGAGCGGGCGTATTCCTCGGCCGCGGCGGCGCGCTGGTAGATCGCCTTCGGCAGGAGCTTGCCGAGCTGCTTGGCGGTCTCGCGCAGGGACTGGTAGGCGCCGCCCGACGCCAGCCGGGCGAGGTAGGCCGACATGGCGCCCACGGGCGGGGCGATCGACATGTCGTTGTCGTTGAGGATGACGATCAGGCGCGAGTGCAGGGCGCCGGCGTTGTTGAGCGCCTCGTAGGCCATGCCGGCCGACATCGAGCCGTCGCCGATCACCGCGATGGCGTTGCGGCGCTTTTGCGCGCCGCCGGTCTGCTTGGCGGTAGCGTTGTCGAGGTCGCGGGCGACCGCCATGCCGAGCGCGGCGGAGATCGAGGTCGAGGAATGGGCCGCGCCGAAGGGATCGTAGACGCTCTCGGAGCGCTTGGTGAAGCCCGACAGGCCGCCGCCCTGGCGCAGGGTGCGGATGCGGTCGCGGCGCTCGGTGAGGATCTTGTGCGGGTAGCACTGGTGTCCGACGTCCCAGACGATGCGGTCGTCGGGGGTGTCGAACACGTGGTGCAGGGCGACGGTCAGCTCGACGACGCCGAGCCCGGATCCGAGATGGCCGCCGGTGATCGAGACGGCGTCGATCATCTCGGCGCGCACGGCCTCGGCCACCGCCGGCAGCTCCGATTCGGGCAGGCGGCGCAGGGCGGCGGGGTTCGGGACACGGTCGAGAAGTGCGCTCTGCTCTGGGGTAATCGCCACGGCATCAACCTCTATCGGACAGGATCGGTTTGATGGCCGAGCCTCAGGACATATCGAGCGGGGCCACGCCCTCGGGCCGCCCGTCGGAGCCCAGCGTGATCCGTTGGATCCGCGCCTCGGCCCGCTTGAGAAGCGCTTCGCAGTGCTTCTTCAGCACCTCGCCGCGCTCGTAGATCGCCACCGACTCGTCGAGCGGCACGTCGCCCCGTTCGAGCCGGCGCACGATTTCCTCGAGTTGCTCCAGGGCCTTCTCGAAGGGCAGGTCGCCGGCGGCGGGGGCCACCTCGGGTCTGCTCGCACTCATTCCAGATCCGTCCTTTGAACCGGTTCTACGGTGCCAGCCCCCGGGGCCACAACCCAGGGGACCAGAACGCCGGGCCACGCCGGGCCGTTTTGAAGCGGTGCGGCGGCCTTTCCGCCACACCCGAATGGCCTCACGGCAGCGCGAGGCTGAACGGCACCCCCTCGAAGGCCTCCGCACCGCGGCCGATCCGCGCGATCGCCGCGACCATGCGGCCGTCGCGTCCGAGCATCCGGTCGGCGATGGCCACGAACAGGGGGTTGGGGGTCGCCGAGGGGGAGGCCGCCCGCAGGGTATCGGCGAGCGCGCCCTCGTCGCGCTCCGGCGCCAGCGCGCAGGCCGCGATATAGGCCGCCGCGGTCGAGCGGCTGATCCCGGCATAGCAATGGATGACCAGCGGCTTCTCCCGGGGCCAGGCCCGGATGAAGGCCAGGATGCCGGCGACGTGTTCCTCAGCCGGCAAAACGTGGCCGTCCCGGGGCTCCGCGATGTCGCTGACCCCGATGATGGCGTGGTTGTCGGCCTCGATCAATGCGGGCCGTTCGAGAGGCGTCCCGACATTGATCAGCGTGAGCACATGGCTCGCGCCGGTGGCGGCGACGGTCTCGGGCAGGCGCGAGAGGGGGCAGACATGCAGGCTGGGCATCGTGACGGCGCCTCTGCCGTGCGATCGTGACGGATCGAGGGCGGCCGTCAGTTCGGGTGCAGCGCGCGGAACCGCGCCAGGAACCGCGCCTCGGCTTCGGCGGTGGGCCAGGGCTCGGTGAGGGCCACGACAGCCCCCGGCAGGTCCGCGGGGGGCCCGAAATAAAGCTCGGCCTCCTCCGGTGCGAAGCCGGCGAGCCGCACGGCCTCCAGATGGGCGGCGGCCCGGTCGGCCTGTTTCACGAGGCCGGCCAGGGCGGGGGAGGGGGCGGGCAGGGCGAAACGGCGGCGCATGGCGTCGAGCAGGCGCAGTTCGACGCCCCGATAGGCATCGCCGATCGCGGCCTTCAGGGGGGAGATGATGTCGCCGACGACATATTCCGGCGCGTCGTGGAGCATCAGCTCCAGGCTGTCGGGCTCGGTGCAGCCGGGGGCGAGATGGCAACCGACCGCCTCGACCAGTAGGCTGTGCTGGGCCACCGAGAAGACGTGAGGCCCCCGGGTCTGGCCGTTCCAGCGGGCGACCCGGGCGAGGCCGTGGGCGATGTCGGCGATCTCGATGTCGCCGGGGGCGGGATCGAGCAGGTCGAGGCGGCGGCCGGAGAGCATCCGCTGCCACGCGCGCGGGGCCGGGGCGTTCACCGCGGCCCTCCCAGTTCGGCGCAGGGTCCGTGCCGGTGGCAGCCGACGAGGTGGTCGTTGACGAGGCCGACCGCCTGCATGAAGGCGTGCACGATGGTCGGCCCGCAGAAGGAAAACCCCTCCGCCTTGAGGGCTTTGCCGATCGCCCGCGAGACCGGCGTCTCGGTCCGGATCTCGGCCCGGGTCCGGGCGCTGCCCTGGATCGGCTGCCCGTCCACGAAGTCCCAGAGGAAGCGCGCGAAGCCGGGGCCACGCTCCTCGATCCGCAGCCAGGCCCGGGCGCCCGCGATCGTCCCGACGATCTTGGCGCGGTTGCGGATGATGCGGGTGTCCTGCATCAGCCGGGCCACGTCGTCCTCCGTGAAGCGGGCGATCTGAGCGGGATCGAAGCCCGCGAAGGCCTCGCGAAAGCCTTCGCGGCGGCGTAGGATAGTGATCCACGAGAGCCCGGCCTGGAATCCATCGAGGATCAGCTTCTCGTAGAGCGCCCGGCCGTCCCGCTCGGGCACGCCCCATTCGGTGTCGTGATAGGCGACGTAGAGCGGGTCGAGGCCCGCCCACCAGCAGCGGGGGCAGCCATCGGGATGCGCGATCAGGCCGGTCTCGGACATGCGACCGGTTTAACGAGAACAGGAGCGGAACGCCATCGCCGGAATCAGGCTGAGCCGCTGCGCGGCATATTGTTGTGCTGGATCCCGGATCAGGTTCCGCTACGCTACACCTGTCCAGGAAAGGGGCCGTGGAGGATAGAACACGCAGCCCCTTTCCCGGGCGCATGCAGCGAAAGCGGAATGCGACCCGGGACCCAGCGCAAGACTCGCCGCGCGAGCGGCGACTTTATGAACTCACCCAGCCGCGCTCGCCGCACCCTCCGGCATCGCGAAGGTCGCGTAGTGCGGCCGCTCAAGCCGGACCGGATGCGCGCCCGCAAGCGGCGTTTCGCCGGCGGCCAGTGCATCGCCCAGACGGTCGATCCGCACCAGGGCGAGACCGCGTAAACCGGCGACGCTGCCGGTGGTGCCCAGCGCCTTGCCGCCGGCGGCGATCTCGGTGCCCGGGGCGGGGGCGCCATCCGGGTAGGTGGCCGCCAGGATGCGGGTCCGGGCCGTGCCCCGGTGCTGCATCCGCGAGACCACCTCCTGGCCGACATAGCAGCCCTTCCTGAAGTCGACGCCGCCGAGCTGATCCATCAGCGCCTCGTGCGGGAAGGCGTCGCCGAAGGCGTAATCGCGCCCGCCCTCGGGGATGCCGAGCGCGATCCGATGCGCGTGGTAATCCGCCTCCGCGGCGTCGGCCGAGAAGGCGCCTTCTTCGGCGTAGAGCCGGGCGCCGAGGTCCGGATGGCGGGCATCCGCGACCGCCTCGGCCGCGGGCGGGGCGGCCCCGTCCCAGGCGGCTGCGACCGCCACGGTCGGATCGGCCGCGATCGTCGCCTGCGCGCGCAGGCGGTAGAGCGTCAGGCGCTTGGCGAGATCGGCTGCGCGATCCGCCTGCACGTCGAACCGGAAGCCATCCGGCACCCGCGAGACGAGAAAATCGAACAGGATCTTGCCCTGCGGCGTCAGCAGGGCGCCGAGACGCGCCTCCGAATCCTGGAGCGTCTCGACATTGCAGGTCAGCACGCCCTGGAGCAGCGCGGCAGCATCCGGCCCGGTGACGGTGACGAGGGCGCGGTCCGGCAGCAGGGCGACGGGCATGGCAGGCGATTCCTCGCGCGACGGGGTGGGGCTAAGCAGGTTTCGCAAAAGTGGCCGCCGGTTTTGCGGCGAAAACCTGCGATCAACCAAGAACCTAAGCGGATGAAGCGTTGGCGAGCCAACGCGAATCTGCTTAGCGAGCCGGGAGGTAGTCGCTCCCAGCCCGCGCCTCAACCATGCGCGATCAGGACCTCAATGCTGGAGCGTCGTGGTGAAGGCACCCCCGCGGATGCGCTCGGGGAATCCTTCCGCGTAGCGGGCCGTGGCTTCCTCACCGTAGGTCATCACCAGTTCCTGGAAGGCCGCGAACAGGGCGGCCTGGGCCATACAATCTCCGTCGAGCCCGTCCAGACAGCCTTCCGCGAAGGCTTCCGAGACGTAACTCAGCGCGACGCGCTTCTCCTCGACATCGACCTCGAGAGGAGCGGTCTGAGAGATGTGCTGCATGACCCGATACTTCCGTTGCGCCGGGCCGAGGACCCGGTGGACCAACGGATGATAGGCGGGTCCCGGCGGCTCGGCCAGCCGGGAATTTCGGATCGGTTAACGCGAGGGCTCAAATCCGATGCTTCGCCGGCATCGCGGCGGGGTGTGTCGCGGGTGCATCACCCTTCGGCGTCACCCCCCGAAGCGACCGGCCAGGGCATGCGACAGCCTGTCGCCCTCCGCCACGTAGCGGGCGGCGGCCTCGTGGGCGGCCGGGGTGCAGACCCGGTAGGTCAAGGCGTAGCCGCGGTAGCCCCGGTTGTAGGCGCCGGCCAGCCGGTCGCGGCGGGCCGGCGTCACGCCCTCGGACTCGATCAGCGCCTTCATGCGGGCCGGCCAGTCCGCGGCGTCCGGCGCCGCGCAGAGGCCGCGCAGGAAGGCGAGCGCCCCGATGATCTCGGACATGCGCATCAGGTCGCGGTCGTAGGGGGCGGGGCTATCGGCCGGGGCGTTCGCGTCCTTGGGGGCTTCTTTCGCGGTCTCCTTGGCGGGCGCGGGCGCCCGTCCGGAGCGCTGCTGCGCCAAAGCCGGCGCGGTAGCCGCCCCGGCCAGGAGCGCGAGCAGGCACAGGATCGCGGCCGGTCGCCTCACGCCGTCGCCTCCCCGTCCCGTGCGGCGATCCGCGCAAACGCCTCGCGCAGGGTGCCGATCAGGCCCGGTGTGGTCGGCAGGGTGGCGACCTCATCGAGCGTCGCCCAGCGGGTGCCGAGCGCCTCCGGGCCGGCCACCGGCTCGCCGCCGCGCCAGAGGGCGGCGTGCGGATGGACCACGTAATGGTGCCGGGCGCGGCCGGCCTCGTCGCGCACGATGATCTCGGTGGGCGAGAGCACGCCGACCACCTCGGCGCCCAGGCCGACCTCTTCCGACAATTCGCGCAGCGCCGCCTCGGCCAGGGATTCGCCGGCCTCCACGAGGCCGCCCGGCAGGGTCCAGACGCCGCGCATCGGCTCGTTGGCCCGGGCCGCCAGCAGGACCCTTTCGTCCCGGATCACCGCGATCGAGGCCCCCACGAAGGGCCGCGCCGGGAACAGGCGGCTGTCGGCTTCCGCGCTCACGGCGTCCCCCCGTCCGGTGCGATGACCGCCACATGTCCGTCGGCGAGGCCGACCAGCAGCCGCGCCGCATTCCCCTCGCCGAGGACCACGATGCCGGTCGTGACGGGTGCCGGCAGCGTCACGCGCAGGCGCTCGTGCAGGGTGCCCTTCGCGGACACCAGGGCGATCTCAGGCCGACCCGCCACCGGCAGCACCAGCTCGGGCGGCGCGCCGCCCGCCGGATTTGTGACCGCAAGATCCGCATCACCCGCGCCGGCCGCATAGCCTGCGGCGTCCCCGGCGGCCTCGATCGTGTCGGGTCGCAGCGTCCAGAGCTGCAGCCGGCCTTTCGCGCTGACCGTCGCGGCCTGAAGCGCCCCGGATCCGGAAAAATCGGCGATGCCGGCGATCTTGAGGGGCGGGCCGGGCTGCGGCGGCGTGCGCGCCGCGACGCTCCAGCTTCCCCCGCCGCTCGGATGCGTGATCAGCGCGAGCCCGCCCGAATCAGTGCCCGACAGGGTCGCCGCCAGCAGGGCCGGGCGACCGGCGAGGCGCAGCAGGCGCGGCCGCAGGGGCGCGTACACCGCCTCGCCCCCCGCCGGCACCGTCGCGGTGGCCACCGGGACCGGCTTCGGATCGGTGCTGACCGCCATCGGCTGGCGCTCGCGGATCGTCAGGACGGCGGCGGCCTCGCCGCCGTCGGGGGTGCGGGTGCGGCCGGTGAGATAGGCGCTCACGGGTCCCGACAGGGCCCGCCGCGTGCCCGGCAGGGCACCCCGCGGCGTCTCGGCGGCGCTCAGGCCCTCCACGGCCTCGCGCCCGATCGGCTTCACCGTGATGGTGCCGTCCGCCAGCGTCAGCACGGCGCCGCCCTCGTCGCCCCAGGCCACGGCGACCGGCGCGCTCTCCTCATCGCCCGCCTCATGGCCGGTCTTCGCGCCGGCGATCGGCAGCAGGCCGGAGGTCGCGACCGAGACCGCGACCTCGCTGCGGGGGCCGCGCAGCGCCCGCACCGTGAAGGGCAGATCGAGGATCCGGACCGCGGGCTCCGCCCGCGCACCCGCGGGGGCCGCGCAGAGCAGCAGGAGCAGGAGGAGCGCCCGGCTCCGCCCGCCCGATCGCGCAGCGTGATCCGCGTCCAAGGAGAGACGGGCTCCGGTCAAACGTGCTGGCCGCCGTTGATGTGGAGTTCGGCCCCGTTCACGTAGGAGGAGGCCTCGGTGCACAGGAAGTAGATCGCCTTGGCGACCTCGTCGGGCGTGCCGAGCCGGCGCTGCGGGATCTGCTCCACGAGCTTCTCGGTGCCGGGCGACAGGATCGAGGTGTCGATCTCGCCGGGCGAGATCGCGTTCACCCGCACCCCGAGGGGGCCGAAATCGGCGGCCATCTCCCGGGTCAGGCCGGCCAGCGCGGCCTTGGAGGTGCCGTAGGCCGCCCCCGCGAAGGGATGGACCCGCGAGCCCGCGATCGACGTCACGTTGACGACCGAGCCCTTGGCCCGGGCGAGTTCCTCGCGCAGGCCCCGGGCCAGCAGGATCGTGGCGAAGAGGTTGACCTGGAACACCCGCTGCCACGTGTCGAATTCGGTGGCCAGGGCGCCCAGGCGCTCGCCCTCGGAACCCTTGGGCGAGATCCCGGCATTGTTGACGAGCGCGTGCAGCACCCCGCCCTCGGCGGCGAGCCGGCCCCGGACCTCCTCGACGGCGCGCATCGTATCCTGCGCGTCCGCGAGATCGACTTGGAGATGGTCCTCGGGTCCCATCTCCCAGGGGCAATTCTCCGGGAAGGCGTGGCGCGAGCAGGTGATCACGCGCCAGCCCGCGGCCGAGAAGCGCTTCACGGTGGCGTGGCCGATGCCCCGGCTCGCGCCCGTGAGCAGCATGATGCGCCGGCGATCGTTGACGGGGAGGGCCAAAGCCGTAAGCCTCGCTGGCGTGTCGGAATCGCGATCGGGTCGCAGGTCGTGCCGGTGAGCCTGAATGGTCTAGGCGCAGTGCGGTCGGAAATCCAGAGCGTGCTGCGGCGCGGAAAGGGAAGGCGGCGATGACTGGGGAACGCGACACCACGGACCGCTTGCCGGCGATCCCGTCCGACAGGCTGACCCCGGCTCAAGTCCAGGCCGCCGCGGCCTTCGAGGCCGAGCGCGGCGTCCCGGTCTTCGGCCCGTTCGTGCCGCTCCTGCGCAGCCCCGAGTTGATGCAGTGTGCGAGCCGGATGGGGCTCTACCTGCGCTACGGCAGCGCCCTGCCGCTTCGCCTCAGCGAATTCACAATCCTGATCGTCGCCCGGGCCTGGAGCCAGCCGGTGGAGTGGGCGATCCATCATCCGATCGCCCTGAAGGCCGGGGTCGCCCCCGAGACCGCGCAGGCCCTGGCCGAGGGGCGCCGCCCCGACACGATGAGCGCCGACGAGGCGCTGGCCTACGATTTTTCGATGGAGCTTACGCAGAACCGCGCGGTGAGCGACGCCACCTACGTGGCCGCCGTGGCGCGCTTCGGCGAGCAGGGCGTGATCGATCTCACCGGGATCAACGGCTACTACGCGCTGCTGGCCATGACGATGAATGTCGCCCGCACGGCGGTGCCGAAGGGAGAATCCGCGCCGCTGCCGCCGCTGGTGGGATAGGTTTCGCGGATCCTGCGGCCGACGATGGCCGCAATTCCCCCTCGCCCCGCTTGCGAGGAGAGGGGCGTGTCTCCCCCTCGTCGGGGAGCACGGCGAGGCGGCAGCCGAAGGTGAGGGGGCGGCTCAGGAGAGTCTCGTTCGGAATCGCCCCCTCACCGCCGCTGCGGCTTCGCCTCCGCTTCCCGCACGGACGACGAGGTCCGTGCGGGCCTCTCCCCGCACGCGGGGCGAGGGGATACGCGCCTCATTGGGAGAAGGCATCGCTGTCGCAGGACATGGCACCATGCCGGTCCGCGCAGAAACCTCACTCGTCGTCGTCGTGGCCGTCCGCGCCGTTGAGGCCGTTGATCTTGGCCTTGAGCACGTTCGAGGGCTTGAACACCATCACCTGACGCGGCTCGATCGCCACCTCGACGCCGGTCTTGGGGTTGCGGCCGACGCGCTTGCCCTTGCTGCGCACCACGAAGGAGCCGAACGAGGACAGCTTCACCGTCTCTCCGCTCGCCAGGCAGCTGCAGATCTCAGACAGAACCGTCTCAACCAGGGCGGCCGACTCGGTCCGTGACAGGCCCACCTGATGGTAGACGGCCTCGCTCAAGTCGGCGCGCGTCACCGTCTTGCCTGCCATGCCGTCTCCCCTCGCCCGCGTCTCTCGTCCCATGGCGCCGGGTGCGGCGAAACGCAGCCGCACCGAACGCTGAAGACGTATCCCTATGATCCGGCACGCTAATCGGCGCTCCGCCCCCGGTCAACCGCGCGGGCGCAACGAATTGTTTCAGGTCTGTCACCAGCGGATCAGCGCCGCCCCCCAGCTGAAGCCGCCGCCGATCGCCTCGATCATCACCAGATCGCCCGCCTGGATGCGTCCGTCGCGCCGGGCCACGTCGAGGGCCAGCGGGATCGAGGCCGCCGAGGTGTTGCCGTGGCGATCCACCGTCAGCACGATCTTCTCGCGGGCGATCCCGAGCTTGTCGGCCGAGGCCTCGATGATCCGCCGGTTGGCCTGATGGGGCACGAACCACGTCAGGTCGTCGGCCGCGAGGCCGGCCTGCGCGAAGGCCTCGACGATCACGTCGGTGACCTGGCCCACGGCGAAGCGGAACACGTCGCGCCCCTCCATGCGCAGGTGGCCCACGGTGCCGGTCGAGCCCGGACCGCCGTTGACGTAGAGCTTCTCGCGGTGCCGCCCGTCCGAGCGCAGGCTGCTGCTGAGCACGCCCCGGCCCTCCGCGTCGTCCCGCGCCTCCAGCACGATGGCGCCGGCCCCGTCGCCGAACAGCACGCAGGTGGTGCGGTCCTCCCAGTCGAGGATCCGCGAGAAGGTCTCGGCGCCGATCACCAGCGCCCGGCGGGCCGCCCCGGTGGTCAGGAACTTGTCGGCGGTCGAGACTCCGAACACGAAGCCGGCACAGACCGCCTGCAGGTCGAAGGCCGCCCCCTGGTGGATGCCCAGAGCCGCCTGGATCTGGGTAGCGGTCGCCGGGAAGGTGTGATCCGGCGTCGAGGTCGCGCAGATCACGAGATCGATGTCGTCGGCCGTCAGCCCGGCATCGTCGAGCGCCGCCCGGGCGGCGCGGGCCCCGAGCACCGAGGTGGTCTCGTCGGCTGACGCGATGTGCCGCTGGCGGATCCCGGTGCGCTGGACGATCCATTCGTCGGAGGTATCGACCCGCTCGGCGAGATCGGCGTTGGTCACCACGCGTTCGGGCAGGCACGAGCCGGTCCCGACCACCACCGAGCGCAGGGCGGGGGTCCGCCGGCTCTGATCGGGGTCTGTGCGGAGGGTTGCCATCTCTGTCCTTCCCGGACTGCTTCCGACGCCACAACCGTCAGGCGTGACACCGGAGCAGTCCGCTTTCCATTCCGCCCGGCGTCAGGCCGGCGCCAGGGCCGCCGTCTGATCGAGCATCTCGCGGATCGTGCGGATCATGTCGTGGCGGGCCATGTCGTGCGCCAGATCGATCGCCGCCGCGAAGCCCTGCGCGTTCTCCGAGCCGTGGCTCTTGATGACGATGCCCTCCAGCCCGAGGAACACGCCGCCATTGGCCCGGCTCGGGTTCATCTTGTCCTTGAGCGCCCGGAAGGCGTGCCGGGCGAAGAACGCGCCGATCTTGGCCGACAGGGTCCGGGTCATGGCGGCACGCAGATACGTGCCGATCTGCTTGGCGGTGCCCTCGGCGGTCTTGAGGGCGATGTTGCCCGTGAAACCCTCGGTCACCACCACGTCGACCGTGCCGCGGCCGAGATCCGTGCCCTCGACGAAGCCGTGATAGGCGAGCCCCGGGTTCTCCATCTCGCGCAGCATCCGGGCGGCCTCCTTGACCGCCTCGTTGCCCTTCATCTCCTCGGTGCCGACGTTGAGCAGGCCGACGGTCGGCCGGTCGAGGTCGAACACGATCCGCGCCATGGCGGAGCCCATCACGGCCATCTCGACGAGGTGCTCGGCATCGGTGCCGATGGTGGCGCCGACGTCGAGCACGATGCTCTCGCCGCGCACGGTCGGCCACAGGCAGGCGATGGCCGGGCGCTCGATGCCCGACATGGTCTTCAGGCAGATCTTCGACATGGCCATCAGGGCGCCGGTGTTGCCGGCCGACACGCAGGCCTGGGCCTGCCCGTCGCGCACCGCCTGGATGGCCTGCCACATGGAGGACTTGCCCCGCCCCTGGCGCACCGCCTGGCTCGGCTTGTCGTCCATGGCGATGGCCACGCTGGTGTGGCGGATCTCCACGCAATCCTTGAGCCGGGGCTCCTTGGCGACGAGCGGGGCGATCACCGCCTCGTCGCCGAACATCAGGAAGGTGGTGTCGGGATGGCGCTCGCGAGCCAGGGCGGCGCCGGGCACGACCGTGGAGGGCCCGTGGTCGCCGCCCATGGCGTCGAGCGAGATGCACACGCGTTGGGACATGTCGGTAGCGGGTCGCGGATCTCGGCGGGGGGACAAGGCGGGCGAGGCCCCGCCGGGCGCGGCGGACCATAGCGATACCGGCCCGGCGGGCAAATGAAATCGGCCGCCGGACGGTTCCCGCTGTCAGGCTTCTCCGTCGCGCAGCTTGGCCAGGCCGGCGAGCGGACCCGCATCCTCCCCCACCACCACCGGCTCGAAGGCGAGGCCGGGCTTGCGCGGATACGGATCGAGGCCGAGCGCCAGGAACTCGGCGGTGAGCGCGCCGAAATCGATGCGCCCGCCGACCAGCGGATCGGGGATGTCGGCATCCTCCGCGTCGGTGCCGGCGAGCTGATCGGTGTCGGTGAACACCACCTCCACCGGCTCGCGGACCGGCGCCTCGAACGGTTCGAGGCTGACGGTGCAGACCTGCGTCACCAGCGCCTCCACGGTGCCGGTCACGGTGAGGCGGCTGGTGGGGCCCGAGATGGCGAAGTGCCCGACGAGGTCGCGGATGCCCGGGATCTTGAAGTCGGCGGCCAACGCCGCGCATTCGGCCGGGCTCGCCTCCACGGTGACGGCGCCGCGCCCCTGGGGCAGGCGCTCGACATTGACCCAGCGCGCGAGCGGAAAGCTGTCCTGGCCGTTCTCCCGGCGGCTGTCCCGGCTCATGCGATGGCTCCTTCTGCTTTCCGGTCCGGCGCGAAGCCGTCCGGCTCCGGGAAAGGCGGCCCGGCCCCGAGCAGGGTGTCGAGATCCGCGCCGGTCAGCGTTTCGTCGGCGGCCTGCACGTAGGCCGCCAGCCCCGCCCCGTCGCCTTCGCCGCCGAGCACGTTGCGGACGAGCACCGCGCGCAGGGCCTGCGTGTCGCCCGCGTCCAGGGCCGCGTCGTAGCCCGTGGCCCGGCCGTAGAAGGCGGCGCCGAGCTTCTTCATCCGCTTCCCCACGCCCATGTCGCCGACGCCGAGCTCGCGCAGGGACGCGTCGAGCTGGGTGAAGACGGAATTCACGAGATCCTGCGCCACCTCGGCGGCCGGGGCCGGCAGACGGTTCAGCCGGCGCAGCACCAGGATGGCGTGCAGGCACAGGGCCTCGAATCGGCCCTCCACGGTGTCGGGCACGCCGAGGCCCGTGTAGAGGCCCGGGCGGCGGGCCGCCATGCTGAGCGCCACGTGCAGGCCCTCGACGGCCTGCCGCCGCGCATTCGCCCGTCGGAACAGTCCCGCGATCATCGGTGCCACGCCCCTCGGTGCCAAGCTGCCGGGAAGTGTGGCCAAGCTTGCCTTGTCAAAGCCATAACCCCGCGGTACGGCAACCCACGCCCAGGGCGCAAGCGTCGCCGGAATTCCGTGCCGGCGGCATCGGTTGCGCCCCGTCCGTGCACACGTTGTTCGTCCACATGCTTCATGGGGGCCCGATGCGGCGCCGTCTCGTCCAGTCCTTCGCGCGCCTCGCCCTGGTCGGGCTCGCGGGAGCCGGCCTGTCCGGCTGCATCGGCGAGGAGCTGCGCCACGGCTACCAGGTCGATCAGGCGGCGCTCGCCACGATCAAGCCCGGCATGAGCCCCGAGCAGGTGCTGCAGATCCTCGGCACGCCCTCCACGGTGTCCACGGTGGGCAACAAGTCCTGGTACTACATCTCCCAGAACACCCGCCGCACGATCATGTTCTTGGGCGAGCAGGTCGAGGACCAGAAGGTCACGGCCGTCTACTTCACCCCCGCCTTCAAGGTCGAGCGCGTCGCGCTCTACGGCCTGCAGGACGGGCGTATCTTCGACTTCATCGAGCGCACCACGCCGACGAGCGGCGCCGACCGGGCCTTCCTCAGCCAGCTGTTCCGCGGCCTGACCCGCTACGAGCCGTTCGGCAGCGGCAAGGGCACCAGCGTCGTGCCGGGCGCCAACCGCGGCATGTGACCCGGGGCGCCCGCCAGCAGGCGGGCGATCTCGCCGGGCTCCGAGAACAGGTGGTCGGGGCCCTGCGCCGCGAGCGCCTGCGGATCCGTGTAGCCCCACGCCACCGCGCCGAACGGGCAGCCGACGGCCCGGGCCGCTTCCAGATCGCGGATCTCGTCGCCGATGCACAGGGCCTGCGCGGGTGCCACGCCCCGGCGCGCCAGAAGCTTCCGTAGGCGCCGCGCCTTGCCGAACAGCGAAGCCCCGCAGGCATAGGCGTCGATCCGGGCGGCATTGTCCGGCCCGAGCACGCGCCGCACCGTATCGGCCCGATTCGACGACAGGACCGCCATCGGTACGCCGGCCTGCCCGAGGCCGGCCAGCATCTCGGGCACACCCGGAAACAGCGCGATCTGCGCCGCGTCGCGGGCCGCGAGATGGTGCATGTGGCGGGCGATCAGCGGCAGCTTCCAGCGCGGGATGCCGAGATAGCCCACGATGGCGCGGGCGCCCTGGAGGCGTAGGCCTTCGACCTCGTGCGCCTCGACCTGCCGGAAGCGGTAGCGCGCGGCGACGCCGTTCATCACCGAGCAGAACCAGTCGAAGCTGTCGGCCAGGGTCCCGTCGAAATCGAGCACGACGAGGCGCGGCGGAGCGCCGTCCGGCCGACGGGCCATCTCAGGCCCGGAGATTCTCGATCGGCACGCTGAGCCGCATCAGGAGGCCGCCGGGCGTCCAATCGTGCTCCAGCACGCCGTCGAGCTGGCCGGCGACGCTGCGTTCAGCCAGCACCGTGCCGAATCCCTTCCGGGAGGGCGTACCGGTGACCGGGGGACCGCCGGCCTCCCGCCAGATCAGGGTGTAGCGCCCCGCTTCCCGCAGCCCGCTCAGGGAGACGCCGCCCTCCTTGGTGGAGAGGCCGCCGTATTTCATCGCGTTGGTGGCCTGCTCGTGCATGATCAGCGCCAGGGCGGTCGCGGTGCGCTCGCCGATCTCGGCATCGTCCCCGGAGATCGCGACCCGGGCCTGTCCGCCCTCCTCGTAGGCGGCCATGATCAGGCGCATCAGGCCGAGCACGGTCTGGCCCGCCACCGCGGGGGCGCTGTCGGGGGAATGCGGCCGGACATATTCGTGGGCCCGCGCCAGGGCGCCGAGCCGTTCGCGGAACGCCTTGGCGAAGGGCTGGGCCGCGGGGTCGCTCCGGGCGGTGAGCGCGGCCAAACCGCCGACCACCGCGAAGATGTTCTTGATCCGGTGCGACAGCTCGCGGATCAGCAGGTCGCGGGCCTCCTCGGCGCGCTTGGCCTCGCGCAGGTCGCGGGTGACGGTGGCGTAGCCGACCTCGGCCCCGGTCGGATCGCGCACCGGGAAGATGTTGTAGAGCACCGCCACGGGGTCGCCCGTGCCGAAATGCCGGAAGGCCAATTCGCCCTCCCAGAACCCGTCCCGGCGCATCGCCGGCATCGCGGTCCCGTCCAGGATGCGGCGGCTGTCCTCGGTGAAGAAGTCGCGCATCCGGTGGCGGCGGGCGGCGGCGAGATCGGGCAGGCCGACGAGGGCGAGCGCGGCCTCGTTGAGATGGGTGACCGCGCCGTCCAGGGTGCACAGGCCGATGAAGTCCTTCGAGGTCTCCACGATGGCGGCGAGCTTGCGCGCCTCGGCCTCGGCCCGCTTCAGGTCGTCGATATCGGTGCAGGTGCCGAACCAGCGCTCGATCCGCCCCGCCGCGTCGCGGATCGGCATGGCGCGGCCGAGCGTCCAGCGGTACGCGCCGCTGTGGTGGCGCAGGCGATATTCGATCTCGTAGGGCTCGCCGGTGGCCAGCGAGTGGCGCCAGCGCGCCCAGGCCCGCTCCTGATCGTCGCGATGGAACACGTCGTTCCAGCCCTCGCCGTCGGTGGTGCCGTGGGGCACGCCGGTGAACTCGTACCAGCGGTCGTTGTAGTAATCGTGGAATCCGTCCGGCCGGGTGGTCCAGACCATCTGGGGCATCGCCGAGGTCATCACCCGGAAGCGGCGCTCGCTGGCGGCGAGTTCCGCCTCCCGGCTCGCCACATGGGCCAGGGTCCGGCGGTGCTCCAGCAGGCTGGAGATCTGCCGTGCCAGGGCGGCGAGGGTCGCCGTCTGCTCCGAATCGAGCCCCCCGGGCCGCGGCGCCCGGTCCAGCACACAGAGGGCGCCGAGGGGGATACCCTGGCCGCCCTGGATCACCGCGCCGGCGTAGAAGCGGAACCCCTCGGGCCCGGTGACCAGCGGATTCTCGACGGTCCGCGGATCGGCGGTCAGATCGGGGATGACGAGCAGGCTGCCGGACGCGATCGTGTGGGCACAGACGGAGCAATTGATCGGCAATTCGCGCTTGCCGAGCCCGACCTCCGACTTGAACCATTGCCGCTCGGCATCCACGAGGCTGACGAGGGCGACCGGCACGCGGCAGACATGGGCGGCGACCCGGACGAGATCGTCGTAGAGCGGCTCGGGCTCCGTATCGAGGATCGCGAGGTCGCGCAGTTCCGCGATCCGGTGCGCGGTGCTCCAGGCGCCACCGGTCGGTTGGGGAGCCGCAAGCGCGTGAGGTGACGGCACATCCATGGTTCCGCCGTCACATAGGCCTGTTGGGTTCCTCTGCCTAGGGCGCGCAGTGCGGACGGAGACACCGATCCGGTCCCGGAGCAGGCGGAATCTGAAAACTTAGGGTTGCTTCCGGAAGCGATCCGGGACCGGTCAATCCCTTATGGCCGCGCCCGTGAGGGGCGCGGCAGCCGATCGCGGCGGCGCCTTACGCGGCGCGGGACTCCCCGAGGGTCGGATAGTCGATGTAGCCCTTCGGCCCCTGGCTGTACCAGGTGGCGGCCTCGTCCGTGTTGAGCGGCGCGCCCTTGGCGATTCGCTCGACGAGATCGGGATTGGCGATGAAGGTCCGCCCGAACGCGATCGCGTCGGCCTCGCCGGCATCCAGCGCCTTCTGGCCGCTGATGCCGTCATAATCGGCGTTGAGGATCATCGGGTTGCGGAACACGCGCCGCATCGCCGGGGCGATCGGCGGATGATCGGCCTTGCCGAAGGTGCCGTCCGGACCCGGCTCGCGCATCTCCAGGAAGGCGATGTCGAGATCGGCCAGCGCCTGGGCGGCGGCCACGAACAGCGGCTCGGGGTTCGAATCGTTGCAGCCCTGGATCGCGCCGTTCGGCGACAGGCGCACGCCGGTGCGCTCGGACCCCGCGACCTTGGACACCGCCTCGGTCACCTCGCGCAGCAGCCGCACCCGGTTCTCGATCGAACCGCCGTACGAGTCGCTGCGGTGGTTGGTGCCGTCGCGCAGGAATTCGTCGATCAGGTAGCCGTTCGCCGCGTGGATCTGCACGCCGTCGAAGCCGGCGGCCAGGGCGTTGGCGGTGGCGCGCTCGTAATCGGCGAGCAGGCGCGGAATCTCATCAACTTCGAGGGCCCGGGCCTCGGCGTAGGGCTTCTTGCCTTCGTAGGTGTGGGCCTGATCCGGCGCCGTGGTGGCGGAGGACGAGACCGGCTTCGCGCCGCCGAGGAAGTCCGGATGGACCATCCGACCCATGTGCCAGATCTGGCAGACGATCTTGCCGCCCTTGTCGTGGACCGCCTTCACGATCGGCCGCCACGCATCGACCTGCGCGTCCGACCAGATGCCCGGCGCGTAGGGCCAGCCGAGGCCCTCCTGGGAGATGCCGGTGGCCTCGGTGAGGATCAGGCCGGCGCCGGCGCGCTGGGCGTAGTACTCGGCCATGATCGGGGTCGGCACGTGCTCGCGGGTGCCGCGGCCGCGGGTGAGCGGGGCCATGAAGATCCGGTTCTTCGCCTCGATGGCGCCAATGCGGATCGGGTCGAGCAGGGACGGCATGGGATACCTCGTGCTGGTGCGGCCGCGCCGCATCCGGTTCGTTCACGCGCCGAGGTGGCGCTGCGGCGCGGCGATGCCAAGGTGCAGCGCACCCGGGACGGCGGCGTCGTGCGGAGGCGCACATGGCGAATCGGCTACAGCGCTTGGTCCAGACGTGTCGCCTCCGGGTCCGTGCTCGCGTTGACAAGACCTGGCGATCCCGCCTCTGATGCCGTGAGGAGATGCACGATGGCCACCGTGAACGTAAGCCTCTCGCCGCAGATGCTGGCCTTCGTGGATGCGCTCGTGAAATCCGGACGTTACGCCTCGGCCAGCGAGGTGGTTCAGGACAGCCTGCGCCTGCTCGAACAGGAGCGTGCCGTCGAGATCGAGAAACGCGACATCCTGAAACGCGCGATCGAGGCCGGCTTGGCCGACGCGCAAGCGGAGCGCTTCAGCAGCCGGACGGCCATCGATATCGCACACGACGTGATCCGGGCATCCGGGCATGCGTCATAGGCTCACGCAACGGGCCGACGACGACCTCAAGCATCTTCTCCAGGAGACGCTTCGCGCGTTCGGCCCGCGCCAAGTGCGGATCTACGCTGCGTTGATCGATCGGGCGATCGGTCTGATTGCCGATGAGCCGGAGCGCCCGTCATCCAAGGACCGGTCGGACCTCGTGGCCGGCGTGCGCTCCTTTCATATCGCCCTGGCGAGCGACCGGAAGCGGAGCGCATCCCATGTTCTGTATTTCACGATCGTGGACCGCGTGGAGTTCGGGAGCGAGGTCGTGATCCTCCGGGTTCTGCACGAGCGGATGGAGCCGCGCCCCAGGCTCATCTCCGAGCGCCATCCGGACGATTCGTGCGGGAATGATCCCAGCTCGCCCGAGGGCTAAGGCCTCACCGCATGGCCGCGGCGGGACCCAAAGATCCTGCCGCGGCCGGCACCCTCAGCTATGCGCCAGCACCGCCAGCAACAGCAGGGCGATGATGTTGGTGATCTTGATCGCCGGGTTCACGGCGGGGCCCGCCGTGTCCTTGTAGGGATCGCCCACCGTGTCGCCGGTCACCGCCGCCTTGTGGGCGTCCGAGCCCTTGCCGCCGTGGTGGCCATCCTCGATGTACTTCTTGGCGTTGTCCCAGGCGCCACCGCCCGAGGTCATCGAGATCGCCACGTAGAGGCCGGTCAGGATCACCCCGAGCAGGCTCGCCCCCACCGTGGCGAAGGCCTGGCTCTTGCCGGCGATGAGCTGGATCACGAAGAACAGCACCACCGGCGAGAGCACCGGCAGCAACGAGGGGACGATCATCTCCTTGATGGCCGCGCGGGTCAGCATATCCACGGCCCGGCCGTAGTCGGGCCGGTCGGTGCCCTGCATGATCCCGGGCTTCTCCCGGAACTGGCGCCGGACCTCCTCCACCACCGCGCCCGCCGCGCGCCCTACCGCCGTCATGGCGATGCCGGCGAACAGGAACGGGATCAGGCCGCCGAGGAGCAAGCCCACCACCACGTACGGGTTGGACAGCGAGAAATCGACGCTGACCCCCTGGAAGAAGCGGTACTGCGTCGGGCTCGCATTGGCGATGAAGTAGTTCAGGTCCGACGTGTAGGCGGCAAACAGCACCAGCGCGCCGAGGCCCGCCGAGCCGATCGCGTAGCCCTTGGTCACCGCCTTGGTGGTGTTGCCGACCGCGTCGAGGGCGTCGGTCGACTTGCGCACCTCTGAGGGCAGGCCCGCCATCTCGGCGATGCCGCCCGCGTTGTCGGTGACCGGCCCGAAGGCGTCGAGCGCCACGATGAAGCCCGCGAGCGCCAGCATGGCGGTGACCGCGATGGCGATGCCGAACAGGCCGGCGAGCGCGTAGGTGCTGATGATGCCGGCCACGATCACGATGGCGGGCAACGCCGTCGATTCGAGCGAGATCGCCAGCCCCTGAATCACGTTGGTGCCGTGGCCGGTCACCGACGCGTCGGCGATCGACTTCACCGGGCGGAAGTTGGTGCCCGTGTAGTACTCGGTGATCACCACGATCAGCGCCGTGATGGCGAGCCCGATCACCGCGCAGCCGAACAGGCCGGCCGAGGTGAAGGTGA
This sequence comes from Methylobacterium guangdongense, assembly GCF_038442355.1. Taxonomy (NCBI): domain Bacteria; kingdom Pseudomonadati; phylum Pseudomonadota; class Alphaproteobacteria; order Hyphomicrobiales; family Methylobacteriaceae; genus Methylobacterium; species Methylobacterium guangdongense. The sequence continues at coordinate 230,529 of NZ_JBBXMX010000005.1, read as the reverse complement.
CGCCGGTCGAGGTGGTGAAGGTGGTCGAGAAGCCGCCGAGCAGCGTCATGTTGACGATGGCGATCGCCGCGATCGAGAGCACGCCCGCAGTGATCAGACCCTTGTACAGCGCCCCCATGATCGACTGATTGGCGCCGAGCCGCACCGCGTAGGTGCCGGCGATCGAGGTGACGATGCAGGCCGCCCCGATGGCGAGCGGATAGAGCATCATCGGTTCCAGCACGTCCCGGCCGCTGCCGGTGGGGCCGGAGAAGAAGATCGCGGCCAGCACCATGGTGGCGACGATCGTCACCGCGTAGGTCTCGAACAGGTCGGCCGCCATGCCGGCGCAGTCGCCGACATTGTCGCCCACGTTGTCGGCGATGGTGGCGGGGTTGCGCGGATCGTCCTCCGGGATGCCGGCCTCGACCTTGCCGACGAGGTCGCCGCCGACATCCGCGCCCTTGGTGAAGATGCCGCCGCCGAGGCGGGCGAAGATCGAGATCAGCGAGGCGCCGAAGCCGAGCGCCACCAGCGCGTCGATCACCTCGCGGCTCGACGGGTCGAGATGGGCGCCGCGGGTGAGGAACAGGTAGTAGAGGGCGACGCCGAGCAGCGCGAGGCCGGCGACCAGCATCCCGGTCACGGCCCCCGACCGGAAGGCCACGTCGAGGCCGCCGCCCAGCGAGGTCGAGGCGGCCTGGGCGGTGCGCACGTTGGCCCGCACCGAGACGTTCATGCCGATGAAGCCCGCCGCGCCCGACAGCACGGCGCCGATCAGGAAGCCGATGGCGACCTTGATCCCGAGGAACACGGCGAGCAGCACGAACAGCACCACGCCGACGAGGCCGATGGTCGTGTATTGCCGCCGGAGATAGGCCTGTGCGCCCTCCGCGATGGCGGCGGCGATCTCCTGCATGCGCTGTGTGCCGGCGTCACGCCGCATCACGTCGAGAATCGTCACGATGCCGTAGGCGACGGCGCAGAGCCCGCCCACGATGATCAGAAGCAAGGGAATCATTCGACCGTCCTTGTCATTATCGTGCCTGGCGTGGGCTTATGATTGCCGAGCTTGGCCGCCGGACGACGGCCATGGGACGTGTCGCTCGGATTCGGGGCTTTCCTTCCCAGAACAACACCTTGATTGCCAAACTTCGCCGGGGAGCGCAAACGCCGAGTTTCGGTCGCAGGCGACGCAACCGACCGATCGGCATCGGACTCAGCGGCACTTCAATAATTATAATGCCTATTGCGGGGCGTGCCCGCTGGATGCGCGTGCGTCCCGCAACCATGAGAAGCCGATTTAGAAGTGGCTGAAGGCCCCGGCGGCGAAGATCTGCACCCTGCCGTGTGCCGACTCGAAGCCCGGCGGCTCGTCGCCTGCGGTGACGCGACCGATGGCGGTCAGCGGCACCCCGGCCGCCTCGGACTCGGCCCGGAGCGCCTCAAACCCCTCCGGCGCGACCGTGCAGAGGATCTCGTAATCGTCGCCCCCGGTGAGCGCGGCCTCGATCAAGTCCGGCTCCGCCGCACAGGCACGCCGCGCCGCCTCCGAGAGCGGTACGGCGGCGATGGCGATCCGGGCGGAGCGGCCATCGCCCAGCATCTTGGCGAGGTCGCCCGCGAGCCCGTCGGACACATCCATGGAGGCGGTCGCGTGGCGGCGGATCGCGGCGGCCGCGGCGAGGCGCGGGCGTGGATGCAGGTAGCGGTCGGCCAGCACCGCCCGCAGCGCCGGATCGAGGCCGGACGCCCAGGGCGCCGCTGGGTCGAGGCGCAGCCGCAGGCCGAGCGCCGCGTCGCCGATCGTGCCGGTGACGCAGATCCGGTCGCCGATCCGCGCGGTGTTGCGCCGGACGATCGTGCCGGCCGGCACCTCGCCCATCAGGGTCACGCCGATCAGCGCCGGCCCGCCGGAGCGCACCGTGTCGCCGCCGAGCAATGGGCAGCCCGCCTCCGCGGCGGCCGCGCCGAGCCCGGCCGAGAAACCGGCGAGCCAGTCCTCGGTCCAGTCGTCGGGCAGCGCCAATGTCAGAAGAAAGCCGCGCGGCACCGCGCCCTTGGCGGCGATGTCGGACAGATTCACGCCGAGCGCCTTGCGGGCGATCGAGGCCGGCGGATCGTCCGGGAAATAGTGGATCCCCGCCACGATGGCGTCCGTGGTGAGGACGAGGTCGTGACCGGGCGATGGGGTGAGGGTCGCGGCATCGTCCCGGAGCCCGTCGGCGCCGGGACCGGCGAGCGGCGCGAAGTAGCGGGCGATCAGCCCCTCCTCGGAGGCGCGGACCGGCCCGGCCACGGGTCAGGCCTTCCCGGGGGCCGGCTTCGCAGGCAGCGGCTTGGACGAGCCCGGCTTGCTCGAACCCTTGGCGGGTCCGACCTCGCCGGGGCGGACCTCCCGGGCGACCCGGTCGAGCACCGCGTTGACGAGGCCCGGCTCGTCGCCCGGATAGAAGCTGTGGGCCACGTCGACATATTCGGAGATCGCGGCCGCCGCCGGCACGTCGGGGCGGAACATCAGCTCGTAGGCACCCGCCCGCAGGATCGCCCGCAGCACGATCTCGATCCGCCGGAGCGGCCAGCCCTGGGCCAAAGCCTGGTCGAGCTTGGGGTCGATCGCCCGCTGCTCCTCGACGGTGCCGCGCAGCAGGTCGCGGAAGAAGGCGGTCTCGGCCTGGGGATGCGCGATCCCGTCGACCTCCTGGCCGATCCAGAACGCCTCGAACTCGGCGAGCGCGTCGAGGACGCCCTTGCCGGACACGTCCATCTCGTAGAGCGCCTGCACGACGGCGAGGCGCGCTCCGGTGCGCAGGCTGATCGCCTTCGCGGCCGGCTCGGGCTTCGTATCGGTGGTCCCGGTCATCGTGGTATCCGTCATCGCGAACGCGCGGCTTCCGCGGCGCGCTTCAGGGCGAGCACGCCGAGCGCCGCCTCGGCCGCGCCGCCGCCCTTGTTCATCTCGGCCACCCGGGCGCGGGCGAGCGCCTGCGCCTCGGTCTCGACGGTGAGGATGCCGTTGCCGAGGGGAATCCGGCGGTCGACCGAGAGGTCCATCAGCGCCCGGGCGCTCTCGCCGGCCACGATGTCGTAATGGCCGGTCTCGCCCCGGATCACGCAGCCCAACGCCACCACGGCGTCGAAGGCGTGCGCGTCGAGCAGGATCGCCACGGTGGCGGGGATCTCCAGGGCACCCGCCACCGTCACCACGGTCGCGTGTGCGCCGGCCGCCGCGATCGCCGCGCGGGCGCCGGCCAGCAGCTCGTCGGCGAGGGCATCGTAGTAGCGCGCCTCGACCACGAGGACGCGGGCGCCGGCGAGGGCCGGGTCCTTGAGCGCCGGGTTCTGGGGCTTGGGCGCCGCATCGGCGCGGGTATGGGCGACCATGGCTCTCGTCCGGCCGGGTTGTCGGGGGTTGGCGGGCGGCATGGGCGCCCGCGAGGGGAGGACGGTTAGACCGAAGCGGCCGGCGCCACAAGCGGCGCGATCCGCGTGTGGCGCCGAACAGGCTTGAGCTTGGCCTCATGAGCCGGCAAGATCGCCCGATCCGTCGGACCGCCGCCGAATCGCCATGTCGCCAGCCCTCGCTGCCCAGCACGCCCCCGAACCCGGCGAGAAGAGCGCCCACGCGTTCCGCACGATCAGCGAGGTCGCCGAGGAGCTCGACGTGCCCCAGCACGTGCTGCGCTTCTGGGAAACGCGCTTCGGCCAGATCCGCCCCGTCAAGCGGGCGGGCGGGCGGCGCTACTACCGGCCCCAGGATGTCGAACTCGTCGCCGGCATCCGCCAGCTCCTCCATGTGCAGCGCTACACCATCGCGGGGGCGCAGCGGGTGCTCAAGGAGAACGGCGTCCGCTTCGTCCAGGCGGTGGGCCGCGGCGATGCCGTGGCGGCCGAGCCCCTGGTCCAGGATGTCGAATCGGAGACCGGCACCTTCGCGGATCCGGACCGCGCGGCCCTGGCGGCCGCCCTGGAGGAACTGCGCGCCTGCCGCGCCCTGCTCGACCGGCTGAACACGCCCCCGGAGGCCTGACGCCCCGGTCGCGGGCACGCGGCCAAGCCACGGCAGGGACCTTGCAAGGGCCGGGCGAACTTTCCCCCGGACCCCGCGTTGTCGCCCGCATGGCCACATCCCGATCCAAGCTGTCGCCCAGCCAGGAACTGATGGCCCGTATCATGCGGATCGTCCGGACCTGCCCGGAGGCGGCCGGCGAGATGCTGGAACTCATGTTCCTCGTCAGCCAGATCGTGGCCGCCACCAGCGTCGACCGGGAGTACCGCGACGCCAAGCGGGTGATCAGCCGCCTGCGCAACCCGCTCTGGGAGATGGGCCCGGCCGACCGGGAGAAGCTGCTCACGGCCGCGGAGGCGATCCGCCGCGTCTGCCGCCTCGCCGAGGATGAGATTCCGTCCGTGCCGCTCGCCGATGCCGGCGAGCGCGCCCGCGTGGAGGCCCGCCTCCAGGCCGCCCTAGCGGATGAGTTCGATGCCGGGCAGATCGCCCGCGTCACCGGGATCGTGGCGGCGGTGCTTCAGAATTAAGCGGCGCCCATCGGCCCCCCGCGCCCTCGACGCCTGGGCAGAACGTCCCCACATGCTCCCCACCGAGGACAGGGGCACCCGGAAATCACTCCGGAGATGGCGCCCGGCTCGGCACCGGAGAGACGCTGCCATGATCGCCCTTCGTCCGCTCGCCGCGCTGCTCGCAGGGAGTCTGGCCCTGGCCGGACCGGCGCTGGCCGAAAGTCCGACGAACCGATCCAAGACGGTCGCCCCCGGCAAGACGGTGCGGCTCGAGATCGCCCCCAACCTCAAGAAGGATTGCTCGCCCGGCCCGATGCCGGAGTTCAAGGTCTCGGGGCCGCCCAAGAACGGCTCGGTGATCACCAAGGTCGGCAAGCTCAAGACGCCGGCGAGCTACCGCTGCCCCAACAAGGAGGCCGCGGTTCAGGCCCTGTTCTACCAGCCCAACGCGGGCTTTACCGGTACCGACGAAGTCACCTTCGAGGTGAAAGCCTCCGACGGGCAAGTCCAGACGCAGACCGTGAAAATCACGGTTGGTGGAAACGGCGCCAAATCCGGAGACGATGCCAAGAAAGAGGGCACGGACTTGTGAGTTGCGGCCAACATCTGCGGCTTCTGCGCAGTTTTGCAGCTCTCGACACGCGCCTTGAGGCGGCCCAGACTCTCGTTTGCGCCGTCCTCAGAGACGAGGAGTGTTGCATGCAATCGACATGCCGGGCGACACGCTCGCCGCACTGCGACAAAAGCGGGCCTGTCGGTTGCATCCGAGCCGAGACAGGATGAAGCTGTCACGGTCTGAGAGGGTTATCGAATGCCGATGCATGCGACGAACGACCTTTTCCAGAGCTTCGCCCGAGGCTACGAGGCCCGCCGCGACACGGAGATGACGCTCTCCGAGTATCTCGAGGCCTGTCGCGACGAGCCGCTGATGTACGCCTCGGCCGCCGAGCGCATCCTGGCGGCGATCGGCGAGCCGGAATTCGTGGATACCGCCAAGGATTCGCGCCTCGGCCGGATCTTCATGAACCGGACGATCCGGACCTATCCGGCGTTCCGTGAATTCTACGGCATGGAGGAGACGATCGAGCGGATCGTCTCGTTCTTCCGCCACGCCGCGCAGGGGTTGGAGGAGCGCAAGCAGATCCTCTACCTGCTCGGGCCCGTCGGCGGCGGTAAGTCGTCGCTCGCCGAGCGGCTGAAGCTCCTGATGGAGGTCCACCCCGTCTACGTCCTGAAGGCCGGGGACGAGGTGTCGCCGGTCTTCGAGAGCCCGCTGGGCCTGTTCGACCCCGACACGATGGGCGAGGAGATCCAGAAGCGCTACGGCATCCCGCGCCGGCGGCTGACCGGCCTGATGAGCCCCTGGGCGCTCAAGCGCCTCGACGAGTTCAACGGCGACATCTCGCGCTTCAAGGTGATCAAGGTCCGGCCTTCCCGGCTGCGCCAGATCGCCATCGCCAAGACCGAGCCGGGGGACGAGAACAACCAGGACATCTCCTCGCTCGTCGGCAAGGTCGACATCCGGCGCCTGGAGACCCTGTCGCAGGCCGATCCCGACGCCTACTCGTATTCGGGCGGCCTGAACCGGGCGAACCAGGGCATCCTCGAGTTCGTCGAGATGTTCAAGGCGCCGATCAAGATGCTGCACCCGCTGCTCACGGCGACGCAGGAGGGCAACTACGTCGGTACCGAGAATATCGGCGCGATTCCCTTCACCGGCGTGATCCTGGCCCACTCGAACGAGGCCGAGTGGCAGACCTTCAAGACCAACAAGAACAACGAGGCCTTCATCGACCGGATCTACGTGATCAAGGTCCCGTACTGCCTGCGCGTCACCGAGGAGCAGCGGATCTACGAGAAGCTGATCTCCGGCTCGGAGCTGTCGGATGCGGCCTGCGCGCCCGGCACGCTGGAGATGCTGGCGCGGTTCTCGGTGCTGTCCCGCCTGCGCGAGCACGCCAATTCCAACGTGTTCTCGAAGATGCGGGTCTACGACGGCGAGTCGCTCCGCGAGGTCGATCCCCGCGCCCGCTCGATGCAGGAATACAAGGACACGGCCGGCGTCGACGAGGGCATGGACGGGATCTCGACCCGCTTCGCCTTCAAGGTGCTCGCCGCGACCTTCAACCACGACACCACCGAGGTCTCGGCCGACCCGGTGCACCTGATGTACGTGCTGGAGCAGTCGCTGCGCCGCGAGCAGCTCCCGCCCGAGACCGAGAAGAAGTACCTGGAATTCATCAAGACCGAATTGGCCCCGCGCTACGCGGAGTTCATCGGCCACGAGATCCAGAAGGCCTATCTCGAATCGTACCACGATTACGGGCAGAACCTGTTCGACCGGTACATCGATTACGCCGATGCCTGGATCGAGGACCAGGACTTCAAGGACGCCGAGACCGGCCAGCTCATGAACCGGGAGCTCCTGAACCAGGAGCTGACCAAGATCGAGAAGCCGGCGGGCATCGCCAACCCGAAGGACTTCCGCAACGAGGTGGTGAAGTTCGCCCTGCGCTCCCGGGCGCAGCACGGCGGCCGCAACCCGAGCTGGACCAGCTACGAGAAGCTGCGCGAGGTGATCGAGCGGCGGATGTTCTCCCAGGTGGAGGAATTGCTGCCGGTGATCTCCTTCGGCTCCAAGAAGGATGGCGACACCGAGAAGAAGCATGGCGAGTTCGTCGAGCGCATGGTGGCGCGCGGCTACACCGAGCGGCAGGTCCGCCGTCTGGTGGAATGGTACATGCGGGTGAAGCAGGCCGGCTGAGGGACGACGGGGCCCGGTTCGGCCGGGCTCCGTTCCGACCCTCCGCCGCCACAGTTTCGGACGACCGGCCGGTGAGGATGTCGGCCTTGCTGCGAGGGAGGGGATCCGTCCCTTCCGCAACAGCATGAGACGACAAGGGTCGGGACCCGGCCGGCACACGCGGACGAGGGTTTTCGCAGCGGATGCACATCGTCGACCGACGTTTGAACCCGGGCGGCAAGAGCCTCCCGAACCGCCAGCGCTTCCTGCGCCGCGTCAAGGACGTGGCCCAGCGGGCGGTGCGCGAATCCGCCCGCGAGAAGGACATCAAGGATCTGGGCAAGGACGGCCGGGTGACCGTGCCGGCCGACGGCGTGCGCGAGCCGCGCTTCTCCCGCCAGCCCGGCACCGGCCTGCAGGACCACATCTTGCCCGGCAACAAGACCTACGTGGAGGGCGACACGATCGAGCGCCCGCCGGGTGGCGGCGGTGGGCGCGGCTCCGGCGAGGGCGGGGAGGGCGGCGAGAACAGCGAGGACGCGTTCCGCTTCGTGCTCACCCGCGAGGAGTTCCTGGAGCTGTTCCTTGAAGATCTGGAGCTTCCGGACCTGGCCAAGCGCCGACTCGCCATCGTGGAGACGGAGGGCCTGCGCCGCGCCGGCTACACGGTGACGGGCTCGCCCGCGAACCTCGCGCTGACCCGCACCCTGCGCAACTCGATGTCCCGCCGGATCGCCCTCAAGCGGCCGAAGCCCGACGAGGTCGCGGCCCTGGCGGCCAAGCTCGACGCGCTGCCCGCAGGCGACCCGGACCGTGCGGAGCTGGAGCAGGCCCTGTTCAAGCTGCGCGAGCGGTCGAAGCGCATTCCCTACGTCGACCCGATCGATCTGCGCTTCCGCCGGTTCGAGCCCTATCCGCGGCCGATCGCGCAGGCCGTGATGTTCTGCCTGATGGACGTGTCCGGCTCGATGACCGAGCACATGAAGGACCTCGCCAAGCGGTTCTACATCCTGCTGCACATCTTCCTGACGCGCCGCTACCGGCACGTGGAGATCGTGTTCATCCGCCACACCGACCGGGCGACCGAGGTGGACGAGGAGACCTTCTTCGGCTCCCGGGAGACCGGCGGCACGCTGGTGTCGTCGGCGCTGGTGGAGATGAAGCGCATCATCGCCGAGCGCTACGACCCCAACGACTGGAACATCTACGCCGCCCAGGCCTCGGACGGCGACAACGTCTCCTCCGACGGGCCGACCTCGACGGAGCTGCTGCGGGCCCACATCCTGCCGGCCTGCCAGCACTTCGCCTATCTGGAGGTCGGCGACGAGAACGGCCCCCGCGCCGGCTTCGTGGAGCACCGCACCACCCTGTGGCGGACCTACGAGGCGATCGCCAAGGCGGGCGGGCCGATCGCGATGCGCAAGGTCAACCACCGCCGGGAGATCTACCCGGTGTTCCGCGAGCTGTTCGGCCGCAAGGAAGGCCGCGCCGAGGCGGAGGCGTGACGATGCCCCGCGCCGCGTCTCCCTCCCCCCTCTGCGGGGGAGGGTACCCTGCGCAGCAGGGGGGGAGAGGGGAACCCGGCTTCCGGCAGTGGCGCGGCCTTCATGAAGGCCGGTGTGCCTTCCTGCACTGTCGCTCCCCTCTCCCGACCCCTGCTGACGCAGGGGCCACCCTCCCCCGCAAAGGGGGGAGGGGGAGAAGCGGAGCCGACCGAATTTACACAGTCGATCGGGAGGCCGCATGACGCTCGTCAAGGCACGGACGCCCCAGACTATCTCCGGGGGTCAGAAACCCCTGTTCATCGGCAACGACTGGGATTTCGACACGATCCGGCGCATCCACGACGCCTGCGAGGCGGTGGCCGGGCCGCAGCTCGGCCTGTCGTGGTACCCGAACCAGATCGAGATCATCACGGCCGAGCAGATGCTCGACGCCTACGCGTCGATCGGCATGCCGCTGTTCTACAAGCACTGGTCGTTCGGCAAGCACTTCGCCCAGCATGAGGCCGGCTATCGCCGCGGCCTGATGGGGCTCGCCTACGAGATCGTCATCAACTCCGACCCGTGCATCTCCTACGTGATGGAGGAGAACACGGCGACCATGCAGACGCTGGTCATCGCGCACGCCGCCTTCGGCCACAACCACTTCTTCAAGAACAACTATCTGTTCCGGCAGTGGACCGATGCCGAGGGCATCCTCGACTATCTCGATTTCGCCAAGGGCTTCATCGCCCGCTGCGAGGAGCGCTACGGCCATCAGGCGGTGGAGCAGGTGCTCGACGCCGCCCACGCGCTGATGAGCCAGGGCGTCCACCGCTACCCGCGCAAGAAGCGACCGGACCTCGCCTCCGAGCAGCGCCGCGAGCGCGAGCGGATCGAGCACGGCGAGCAGATCTACAACGATCTCTGGCGCACCCTGCCGCAGAAGATCGGCACCGTGCGGCCGGACGTGGCGGCGGAACGGCGCAAGGCGCTGCTCGAACTGCCGCAGGAGAACATTCTCTATTTTCTGGAGAAGGTCGCGCCCCGGCTCCGCCCCTGGCAGCGGGAGATCCTGCGGATCGTGCGTCTGGTCGCCCAATACTTCTATCCGCAGCGCCAGACCAAGGTGATGAACGAGGGCTGCGCCACCTATTGCCACTACCGGATCATGAACGCCCTGTCGGAATCCGGGCAGATCACCGAGGCGGCCTACCTCGAATTCCTGCAATCGCACACCAACGTCATCCGGCAGCCGACCTACGATGATCGCTCCTACGGTGGTCACAACCCCTACGCGATCGGCTTCGCGATGATGCAGGACATCGCCCGCATCACCGAGCAGCCGACCGAGGAGGACCGGGACTGGTTCCCCGACATCGCCGGCACCGGCGACGCCATGGCGGTACTGCGCGACTGCTGGGAAAATTACCGCGACGAGAGCTTCATCCAGCAGTTCCTGTCGCCCAAGCTGATGCGCGACCTGCGCCTGTTCCATGTGGTCGACGACCCCGAGGAGCCGGAACTGCGGGTGGAGGCGATCCACGATGAGCGCGGCTACCGCAAGCTGCGCCGGTCCTTCGCCCGCCAGTACGATGTGGCGTGGCTCGACCCCGACATCGAGGTTGTGGACGTGGATCTCGAAGGCGACCGGCGCTTGATCCTGCACCACAAGGCGATCAACAAGATCACGCTGCAGAAGGACGACGCCAAGCGGGTGCTCCAGCACCTCGCCGATCTGTGGGGCTACGACGTGGTGCTCAAGGAGATCGAGCCGGCCACCGGCACGGTTCTGGGCGAGATCACCGCCAGCGCACGGCCGATCTTTTTTTAGCGGGTCGTCCTATCCATCCCCCCTCATCCTAAGGTGCCCGCGCCGGCGGGCCTCGAAGGAGGGCTCCCGCACGCCGCCTGATCCCTGGAGGCCTCCTTCGAGGCCTACGGTGCGCTTCGGCGCCTCAGGATGAGGTGGTTGGCTGGGAGGCCCGCGACGGCCCGGCACCTCAACCCACGCGGCAGACACGCATGACCGCCACGATCCTGACCCTCGCCGAAACCCAGGACTTCCTCGACCGGGAATTCCCGCAGATGCAGGCGGGCGGCCGCGCCTATCATCTCGAGGATGTCGGCCCGCTCACGGCGCGGATGCGGCTGGAGGCGCATGAGCGCTTCCTGCGCCCCGGCGCGACCGTGTCGGGCCCAGCCATGATGGCGCTGGCCGATTACGCCCTCTATGCGGCGATCCTCGCCAATATCGGCCCGGTGGCGCTGGCCGTGACCACGAGCCTGACCTTCAACTTCCTGCGCAAGCCCGCCTCGGGCGATCTCCTGGCGGCCTGCCGGCTGCTCAAGCTCGGCCGGCGCCTCGCGGTGGGCGAGGTGCTGATCACCGCCGCGGGCAACCCCGATCTCGTCTGCCACGCCACCGGGACCTACTCGATCCCGCCGCGCTGAGCGCACGGTGTTCGCGCATCGCGAGTCCTGGTTTCGGAAGGGCGCGCCCTTTCGCGGGTCCAGGGCGGAGCCCTGGTGGATCTCTCAGGCCCGCGCCTCGGCGAGCCGCGCCGCGTAGCGGGCGATCAGATCGACCTCCAAGTTGAGCCGGTCCCCCTGCCGACGCTCGCCCCAGGTGGTGACCTGAAGGGTGTGGGGGATCAGCAGCACCGAGAACAGATCGTCGGCGACCGAATTCACAGTGAGCGAGGTGCCGTCGAGGCAGACCGAACCCTTCTCGGCGATGAACTTTTTCAGTGCGGCCGGCGCCCGCAGGGTGAAGCGCTCGCTGGCCCCCCAGGCATCCGCCGTGACGCTCGTGCGCTCCACGATCTCGGCGAGGCCATCGACATGGCCGGTCACCAGATGGCCGCCGAGCTCGTCGCCGATCCTAAGCGAGCGTTCGAGGTTGATCCGCGTGCCCGCGGTCCAGGATCCCACGGTGGTGCGCGCCAGGGTCTCGGCGGCGGCGTCCACCGCGAAGACGCAGCCGCCCTCGGCCGGCTCGACCGAGACCGCCGTGAGGCACGGGCCGGAACACGCGATCGAGGCGCCGAGCGCGATGCCGGCGGGATCGTAGGAGGCCTGGATGGCGATCCGGCGCAGGTCGCCTTCGCCCGCGACCGAGAGCACCGTGCCGACGTCGCTGACCAAGCCCGTGAACATCGCTCAGATCCCGTTGCGTTCGTAGGTTACGGCCTCGTCGGAGCCGAGCTGCAACCGCTCGGCTTCGCGGAAGCGGTCGCCCGCCAGGGCTTCCACCAGGGTCGGACCCAGCGCCGGCAGGCCACCCGCCGGTCCCAGCGCGACCGGTCCGGTGACCAGCGTGCAGATGTCGATCAGATCGGCCCGCACCAGCGCCTCCGCAAGGCGGGGGCCGCCCTCACTGCACAGGCGGGTCAGGCCACGCTCACCGAGATAGGCCAGCGCCGCCGGCAGATCGAGCCCGCCGACCGGGTCGGCCGGGACGGTCGCGACCTCGACGCCCAGGGCCTCCAGGGCACGCTTGGCATGGGCCGGGGCCGAGCGGGTGGTGAGCACCAGGGTCGGCGTGTCGCGGGCGGTCCGCGCCAGCACGCTGGCCGGCGAGAGCCGCCCCTGCGTATCGAGGACGATCCGCAGGGGCGAGCGGCCGGACAGTCCCGGCAGCCGCACCGTCAGAGACGGATCGTCCGCCCGGGCGGTGCCGATGCCCACCAGGATCGCGTCGGCATGGGCGCGCCAGAGGTGGACCGCGCCATCCGCCACCGGCCCGGTGATCCGCAGGCGCTCGGGCCCGGCGGAAGCGCAGAAGCCGTCGCGGGTGCGGGCGAGCTTGAGGTGCAGGGCCGGGCGGCCCCGGGTCACCCGGGTGACGTGGCCGAGATGGTCGCGCGCGGCCTCGTCCCGCATCAGCCCGGTCTCGACCGCCACGCCCCCCTGGCGCAGCAGGGCGTGGCCGCGCCCGGCGACGCGCGGGTCGGGATCCTCCAGGGCGCTGACCACCCGGGCGATTCCGGCCGCCAGGATCGCGTCCGTGCAGGGCGGCGTCCGGCCGTGATGCGAGCAGGGTTCGAGGGTCACGTAGAGGGTGGCGCCCCGGGCGGCTTCCCCGGCGGCGGCGAGCGCCAGGGGCTCCCCGTGCGGCCGCCCGCCCGGCGCCGTCGCCCCGGTCCCGAGGATACGCCCCGTCCCGGGCTCGACCACGACGGCGCCCACCGAGGGGTTCGGCCACGTGGTGCCGAGGCCCCGCCGGCCCAGCGCCAGGGCGAGGCGCATGAAGTGCGTGTCGTCGCTCATGTCCGCCCAGCGCGGCGGCGCGGCGGCTCGGGCTCGGGCTCGGGCTCGACCTCCGGATCCGGCGTGGCCGCCGTCGGCAGGGGGCCGTCGCCGAGGGTGCCGAGCAGATCCTCGAAATCCTTGGCCTCGCGGAAGTTCTTGTAGACCGAGGCGAAGCGCACGTAGGCCACGTCGTCGAGCCCCTTCAGCCCCGCCATCACCAATTCGCCGATCGCCTCGGAGGTCACCTCCGGCTCACCCGCGCTCTCAATCTGCCGGGTTATGCCGCTGACCAGCCGCTCGATCCGCTCCGGATCGACGGCGCGCTTGCGCAGGGCCACCCCGATGGAGCGCTGGAGCTTGTCCCGGTCGAAGGGCACGCGCTTGCCCGAGCGCTTGAGCACCACGACCTCGCGCAGCTGCACGCGCTCGAAGGTGGTGAAGCGGCCGGCGCAGTCCGGGCAGACCCGGCGGCGCCGGATCGCGGCGCCGTCCTCCGAGGGCCGCGAGTCCTTCACCTGGGTCTCGGAGCCGCCGCAATAGGGACACCGCATGGATGGGATACTCAGACATGGAAACGGCCGCGGATCGATCCGCGGCCGTGTCCTAGACTACCTATGGCCGACCCGGAAGGCCGGCCCGGCTCACGCCTCAGCCGTAGATCGGGAACCGGTCGGTCAGCGCGTGGACGCGGGTCTTCACGTCGGCCTCGACCGCGCTGTCGCCCGCCTCGCCCTTGGCGACGAGCCCGTCCAGCACCTCGACGATGAAGCCGCCGATCTGCTTGAACTCGGCGACGCCGAAGCCGCGCGACGTGCCGGCCGGGGTGCCGAGGCGGATGCCCGAGGTGATGGTCGGCTTCTGCGGGTCGAACGGCACGCCGTTCTTGTTGCAGGTGATGTCGGCTCGCGACAGGGCGGCCTCCGCGGCCTTGCCGGTGAGGCCCTTCTTCTGGAGGTCGACCAGCATCAGGTGGTTGTCGGTGCCACCCGAGGTGATGTCGTAGCCGCCCGACATCAGCGTGTCGGCGAGCGCCTTGGCGTTCTCCACGACCTGACGGGCGTAGATCTTGAACTCGGGCTTCAGCGCCTCGCCGAAGGCCACCGCCTTGCCGGCGATCACGTGCATCAGCGGGCCGCCCTGGAGGCCGGGGAAGATCGCCGAGTTGAACTTCTTGGCGAGCGCCTCGTCGTTCGTGAGGATCATGCCGCCGCGCGGGCCGCGCAGGGTCTTGTGCGTGGTGGTGGTCACGACGTGGGCGTGCGGGAACGGCGACGGATGCACGCCGGCCGCGATCAGCCCGGCGAAGTGGGCGGCATCGACCATGAAGTAGGCGCCGACCGAATCCGCGATCTCGCGGAACTTCGCGAAGTCCCAATGGCGCGGGTAGCCCGAGCCGCCGGCGATGATCACCTTCGGCTTATGCTCCTGCGCGAGCTGGGCGACCTGATCCATGTCGATCCGCTGGTCGTCGCGGCGCACCGTGTAGGAGACCGGCTTGAACCACTTGCCCGAGACGTTCGGCGGGGCGCCGTGCGTCAGGTGGCCGCCGGCCGCGAGGTCGAGGCCGAGGAAGGTGTCGCCGGGCTGCATCAGGGCCAGGAATACGCCCTGGTTGGCCTGGGAGCCTGAATTCGGCTGCACGTTGGCGAAGCCGCAATCGAACAGGCGCTTGGCGCGCTCGATGGCGAGGTCTTCGGCGATGTCCACGAACTGGCAGCCGCCGTAGTAGCGCCGGCCCGGATAGCCCTCGGCGTACTTGTTGGTCAGCACCGAGCCCTGCGCTTCCAGCACGGCGCGGGAGACGATGTTCTCCGAGGCGATCAGCTCGATCTCGTGCTGTTGCCGACCGAGTTCCTTGGCCACCGCCTCGGCGATCTCGGGATCGGCTTCCGTGAGGGGGGCGGCGAAGAAGCTGTTGGAGAAGTGCTTGTCGGCGGCGGTACCGGCGCTCATGGTCTGCCTCTGTTCTGGTAGGGGCGATGCCCGGCCTTTCGTCGGCGTGCACGGGCGGGCGTTCGAACGCGGATTTCTACACGCGCGCGGCCTTCTGGCCAAGCACAGGCATTTTTCGGGATGGCTGAAAGAAATTGAACACCGGGAGCCTGTTCGGCCGGGATTTCCGATGAGGCCATGACAACAGGAAGGTTCGGATCGGCTGTCCAGTCTACCACCTCATCCGGGGCGCCGGAGTGCAGCGCAGGCACCTCAGGATGAGGGGTTGGATGGGATCACCGTCGCCCAGACCCGGCTCCTCAAGGGGCCAGGTTGGTCTCGATCAGCACCGTCTCAGTCTCGAATGCGGCCGCATGCCACGCCCCGGCGGGGAAGTGAAACACGCTGCCGGCGCCGAACGGCCTGCGGCCCTGCTCGGTCTCCAGGATCCCGGAGCCCGAGACGACCTGCACGAACTGCTCGTGATCGTGGCTGTGGCGCGGCGCGGAGACGCCCGCCGGCACCACCACGCGCACGAGGCTCGCGCCGGCGCCCGGGATCGCGCGTTTGGCCACACCGTTGCCCGCGACGCTCTCCGTCCGGTCGTCCCAGGCGGTCAGGTGGTCGGTCATTGCTGCATCTCCCCGCCGACCGGATCGAGTCGGTTTCCAGTGATGAGAGATGCCCCGCGGATCGGCCCGGTCAACAGCCGCTCCGGGCCTGCCGCCTGCGTCAACCGTTGCCACCCTGGGGTGTACGCCCGCGCTTGGCCTTGGGGGCCTGCGGCTCGGACGGTGCGGCCGCCCGTGCGTCCCGGGGGGCATCGGCCGGCGTTCCTTTGGAGGGCCAGAAGGTCTCGAACAGGTCCTGCATCGCCCGGATGTTGTTGCCCTGCACCTCGGCCCCGGTGCGCAGCATCTGCTGGATCATGTCCGAGCCGGCCTCGCCCGGCTTCGCCTCCGGCGGTTTGGGGGTCGGTTTGGGCGCCGGGGCCTCGGCGGGCAGGAAGGCCCGCGCCATGTCGGCCCAGGCCGGGCCGAAGGGGAACGGCACGGGCGGAGGCGGCGCGCTCGTCCGTGCCTGGGCGGGCGCGGCCTGCGGCTGGTTCAGCAGCACGTGGACGATGCTGGCCACCACGGCGCCCGCCATCATCGGCAGCATCTGGCGCAGCACCTGCGCGCCGACGCCGCTCGTGGCCGAGGCCTGCTGCAGCACCCCCTGCAGCAGCTGGGCCGAGCCGAACATCTGGCTCAGGGCATCGAGCCCCTGCGGCGCCGCAGGGCGCGACGCATCGGGCAGGCCGAACATCCGGGTGAGGCCGCTCGGATCCATGCCAACGCTGCGCTGGAGGCCGAGGGTCAGGGCCGGCATCAGGGCCTCGAAGGCGCGGGCCGTCTGCTCGGTCGTCAGGCCGAATTGCTGCCCCAGGGCCTGGAACCCGGCCTCGCCCTGGGCCTGGAACATCTCGAGCGGGTTGAACATGACGCCTGGATCCTGGCCCGGTCGGACCGCCCGGGGAGAGCATCGTGACCCGTTGCGCGGGGAAATACCAGTTCCCACCCGTTTTACTTGTGCTCAGTGCGGCCCGACCGTCGCCCTCAGCCCACCGGGCCGGGATGGGCATGGCCCACCGGCAGGGGTGCGGCCCGGTGGGGCGTCTCCGGCGTGCCGATGGTCGGCAGGCGGTTCGGCCCGGCACCCTCCAGCCGGTCGACGGTGCGGCGCGCGAGCAGGAAGCCCAGCACCCCGAAGAGCAGCGAGCCGAGCCCCATGCCGGCCACCACCCCCCGGGGACCGTAGAGCGACGCCCCGATCAGGCCGGGCGGGATCGTGCCCAGCGTCGCCCGCCCCCAGTTCAGCAGCGTCGAGCGGAGGGGGAAGCCGAGGTTGTTGAAGGCCGCGTTGCCCAGGAACAGGAGGCCGTTGAAGAACCAGATCGCGCCGCCGACCTGGCAGAAGAAGCCGAACAGATCGGCCGCGACCCCGTGCAGCCCGAACAGGGCCGCGATCGGGCCGCGGGCGAGCGCCAGGACCAGCCAGACCAAGCTCACGTAGGCGAGCGTCACCCCGGCGGCATCGCGCAGGACGCCGCGCATCCGGTCGAACCGGCCCGCCCCCCAGTTCTGCGCGAGGATCGGCCCGATCGCCCCCGAGAGGGCGAACAGGCCGCAGAACGCCACCGGCGTCAGGCGGTCGATCACCGAGGCGGCGGCCACCGCCTCGGCTCCGTAGCCGGCGAAAAGCCGCGCCAGGAAGGCGCTCGCCGCCGAGGGCGCGAGGTTGGTGAGGATGGCGGGGCCTGCGACGACCGCCAGGGCGAGCGCGTCGGCCCGGAGGTCGGCGGCCCGGGGCCGGCCCAGGAGCCCATGCCGGGCGACGCCGCGCAGGCCCACCGCCACGAAGGTCAAGCGCGCCACGCAGACGGTGATCGCCGCCCCCTCCACGCCGAGGCCGGCAGCGAAGATCAGCAGCGGGTCGAGGATCGCGGTGACCACGGCGCCGGCCAGCGTGACCAGCATCGCCTGCCCCGCCGCGCCGACCGCCCGGAGCAGGCCGGTGAACAGCATGCCGGCGGCGAGCAGCGGGTTCGACAGCAGGGTGATGTGCAGGAACAGGGTGGCGACCCGCAGGGCCTCGCCACGGGCGCCGATCAGGGTGAGGAGCGGCTCGGCCGAGAGGGCGATCAGAACCGCGATCAGGGTGGAGGCGAGGGTGCCCAGCGCCAGCGCCGAGGTCGCGAGGCGGCGGGCCGCGGCCGGATCGTGCGCGCCCACGGCCTTGCCCACCAGGGCGCCGGCGGCGATCATCAGGCCGATATTCACCGCGGTGGCGGAAAACTGCACGATGCCGGCGAAGCCGACCGCCGCGGTGAGGTTCGGATCGCCGAGCGTCGAGATGTAGAGCAGCGACAGCAGGTCGACGGCGAAGATCGCCATCAGCCCCACCGAGCCGGTGGCGCCCATCACCACCACGTGCCGGAGGATCGAACCCGTGACGAAACGGCCCGTCTCCGGTGGGGGCAGGCCGTCAGACATCCTGCGGGTCAGGCATCGGGGCGATCACGCATCCCGGATGCTTCCTTCCGTCTCCAGTTCCGCCTCCGGATCGCCCTCGGCCTCGGCAGCCTCCACCTCCTGCGGGGCGAGCGCCGGCTTCTCGAGCACGCGCTCGGCCGCCTCGCGCCGGTCGCTGCCCACGAGGTCGCGGGTCTCGGTGCTGAGCGCCCGGGCGGGCCGGACGGGCACGGTCAGCGGCTCGGGCTTCAGCTCCGCGGCGGCGCCGCGCATCCAGCTGGACCCGTCCGGCAGGGCGCCCGCCTGCTGCAGGACGAGGCGGGCGATGTCGCGCTTGCGCACGTCGTCGGTCCGGGCGGCCGCCGCCTCGGGCGACAGGCCGAGCGCCTCCAGCGCCGCGCGCCCGAAGGCGAGCGCCGATTCCGCGGTTTCGCGGATCTGGTAGTCGACGTCCCGGTTCATCAGCTCCACCGCATGGAGGCGGTCGTAGGCCCGCACATAGGTGCGCACGTCGGAGAATTCCTCGTGCACGATGTCGACGATCTTCAAGGCGCCTTCCCGATCGTCGACGCAGATGCAGACCAGCTCGACCCGGCCGATGCCCGCGGCGCGCAGCACGTCGAGCCGCGTGCCGTCGCCGTAATAGATGCGAAAGCCGAAACGCGAGGCCGCGCGGAGCTGTTCCACGTCCTTGTCGATGACGGTGGCGTTGATGCCCTCGGCGAGCAGCACCTGCGTCAGCAGCTGCCCGAACCGGCCGAAGCCGATCACCAGGACCCGGGCATCGCCGCTCTCGGTGAGTTCGGTCGAGGGCGCCTCCAGCGCCTGGGTGCTGCGCGCGTTGCGCCGCTCGACGAACTTGTCGAGCCCCTTCGCGGCGATCGGCCCGATCAGCATGGTCAGCGCGGCGAGCGCCACCGCGAAGCGCGTCGCGGTGGCGCCGGTCAGGCCGAGATCCGCCGCCTGCGGCAGCAGCACGAAGGCGAACTCGCCCGCCGGCGCCAGGACGGCCGCGCCGCGCAGGGCTCCCAGCGTGTCCGAGCCGAACAGCCGGAACAGGCCCGCCACCAGGGCGACCTTCACC
This sequence comes from Methylobacterium guangdongense, assembly GCF_038442355.1. Lineage (NCBI taxonomy): Bacteria > Pseudomonadati > Pseudomonadota > Alphaproteobacteria > Hyphomicrobiales > Methylobacteriaceae > Methylobacterium > Methylobacterium guangdongense. The sequence continues at coordinate 211,521 of NZ_JBBXMX010000005.1, read as the reverse complement.
AGGATGGCGCCGAGCGTCGCCCCGAACAAAGCCGGCCAGACCTCGCGCACGAGGTTGCCGTCGATCGACATGCCCACGCTCATGAAGAACAGGCCGAGCAGCATGCCGCGGAACGGCTCGATATCGGCTTCGAGCTGATGGCGGAAATTCGACTCGGCGAGCAGGATCCCGGCGAGGAACGCGCCCATCGCCATCGAGAGGCCGACCTGCTCCATCAGCAGGGCGGTGCCGAGCACCACCAGCAGGGCGGCGGCCGTCATCACCTCGCGGGCGCCGCTCGCCGCGAGCAGCCGGAAGAACGGGTTTAGGCCGTAGCGGCCGACGAGGACCACCGTCAGGATCGCCCCGAGCGCCTTGCCGGTGGACAGCGCGGCGTCCCCCAGCCAGGACGCGTCGCTCCCCCCGCCCGCCGAGGCGAGCAGCGGCATCAGGGCCAGGATGCCCACCACCGAGAGGTCCTGGAACAGCAGCACCGCGAAGGCGCGGGCGCCATAGGCGCTGTTCAGGTCGCCGCGTTCCTCGAGGAGCTGCAGCGCCACCGCGGTGGCCGAGAGGGCCAGCGCGAGGCCGATCACCGCGGCCGCGCCGAAGCTCAGGCCCGCCAGCATGCCGGCGCCGCCGAGCACCAGGGCGCAGACGACGAGCTGCGCGGTGCCCAGGCCGAAGATGTCCCGCCGCATCGAGACGAGCTGCGACAGGTGCAGCTCCAGCCCGACGATGAACAGCAGCAGCACCACGCCGATCTCGGCGACGCTGGCGGCGGTCTCGGGCTCGGCGATCAGCGACAGGCCGGACGGCCCGATCAGCACGCCGGCCACGAGGTAGCCCAGCACGGCGCTCTGGCCGATCAGCCGGAAGATCGGCACCCCGATCACCGCCGCCGACAGGAAGGTCAGGACCGGCGGCAGGAAGCTCGCATGTTCGACGGGGCTCGCCATGAAGATCGTCCCGGCGCTTCGTCTGGGGTTCGCACGTGCAGCATCGGCTTAGCGCGAGCGGCGCCGGGATGCGAGCCGGAAGCGGGTGCCGTTCGGCACCGACGGGTCCCCGCCGGGCCGGATCAGCGCGGCAGCCGGGGCCGGGCGGGGCGCGAGCCGTCGATGAACTCCAGCCCCCCGGCCGCGCTCAGCATGTGCAGGCGCGAGCCCGGCCAGGCCGCCCCGGGGCCGAGGCGGGTCTCGACCCGCTGGGCGTAGCCCTCCTCGTCGAGGCGCAGGATCCGGGCGAGGCCGAGGGCCGCGCCGTAGCCGCCGCGGCAATCCTGCACCGGCCGGATCAGGGCGCCGCCCCGCGCCACGACCGGCCCGGCGGCCCGGGCCGAGCCGACATCGATCAGCACCGGGTTGCGCCGGTGCGGCGTCCAGGGGCCGCGGAAATGCGGCGCGTGCCAGAGGTGCAGGGTGTCGGAATAGCTGCCGCCGCCGGTCCGGACCGTGGCGAACAGCCACCAGCGTCCGCCATGCTGCAGCAGGGTCGCGTCGCTCGCCACGACGCCGTCGACCAGCACCGCCTCGTGGACCCAGCCCCGCGGGAAGGCGGTGGCGCGGTACAGGTCGATGGTCCCGGAGGCGTGGGATTCCGGGATCATCCAGGCCTGCCCGTCCGCCTCGAACACGAACGGGTAGGAGAGGTGGGTCTCGAGCTCCAGCACCGGTTCCGGCCGGCCCCGGGGGCCGCCGGCCTCGAATCCGACCGCCGAGATCACGCCCTTGCCCCGGCGATAGTCGAATTCCTCGACGAACAGGGTCACGGCCCCGTCCCGGGCGATGGCGAAGGGATCGGCGTAGAAGCGGCGCCCGTCGTCCGGCAGGTCGTTCCAACCGCCCTCCGGGTGGCGGCGCAGGTCGATCAGGTCGGGGCCGACGACCTGCCGCCAGCCCACCCGCCATCGCGGCCCCTGGAAGCACAGGGCGTAGAGCCGGCGGGCGATCTGCCGGGCGAGGCCCCCGGCGGCGCGCCGCCCGGCCCCGAGCCCGTCGAGGTCGAAGGCCCGGCCCGGCTGCAGCGGCGCCTCGGCGCCGTCGGGCAGGGTCGGCGATCCGGCGCCGTCGAGGGCGGCGGCGATCAGCGTGATCGTCCGGGCGAGGTAATCCTCGAAGGCGGCCAGCATCACGGTGTGGGATTCCGCGCCGAGGCGGCCCACCGCCACCGGGGCGCCGTCCGGTCCGCGCAGGGCCGCCACCGGTGCCCGGCGGGCGAACAGGGCGGCGAGCAGACCGGCTTCCCCGGGCAGCCCGTCGAAGTCGAGCCGCCAGACCGGCGCGGCGGTCGGTGTGGCGGGCGCGCCCGAGAGGTCGAGGACGATCTCGTCCCCGGGACTCACAGCCTCGTCCGGCCCGATCTCGTAGGGCGCGAGGGCGACCGGCTCGGCCGCGGTGGCGAGTCCGGGGCGGGGCAGCCCATGGATCGCCGCCTCCAGGCGGAACAGCAGCTCCGCATTGGCGGGCAGGCCACCGCCTTGCGTGACCCAGGCGATCCGGACGCGCCGGTCGGGGCGCTGACCCAGCTGATCGAGGAGGCGGATGTGCCAGCCGCGCAGGCACCGACGATCCAGGCGCACGATGAGGGATCGCGCGGCGGTCCCCGGGCCAGACCCCCGGGGGGCGGACGGCAGGGGGCCGGGACAGGCCGGAGCCCGCCCGCCGGCCATCGGTCGGTCCGAGCCGCCGATCGGGCGCTCCATCAGCCGAGCGGCCTCGCGCTCGACCACTCGTATTGCGACACGACGCGCACGGTCAGGGGCCCTGAAAAGCGCCCCCAGACGGCCGTCAATACGGTCGATGCGGGCCTGGAAGCAGTTGCTTGGCGGCACGATCCAGCAAGACCGGTCGATTGTCCACCAGAACGGGCCGGCCATGCCGTGCGATTCCCGCCGACGTCATCGAAAATTGATGCGTTTCGTCCAGCATCGTGAATCTCGCTGATACCGCCGTGATACCGTGTCGCGCGGCTGGTCCGGGCCGTCCGGGAACTCCCCGTTCGGCTGAGCCGTTCGTGCAATCAGAGGTTTTGGAGACAGGACATGACGCGCAAGACGCTGACGCTACCTCTGGCCGCGATGCTCGTCGTCGCGGCTCCGGCTGCGGCCTTCGCCTGGGGCGGCGGTGGTGGTGGCGGTGACAGCGGGAGCGGACTCTCGCCCTACGCGGCACTCAGCGGCAATGACCGCTCAGCCGGCGTGAACAACGGCAATTACCGCGACCCGGCGCTCGATCCCTACATCCGGACCTACGATCCGGAGGCTGCGGCCCGCTACGTTGCTCCGCCGGCCGCCCAGCCGCGGCTGCGCATGCGGCCCTATTACGGCCATCCCTACTGAGCCGTTCCGCCGGCGCCGGCTCCCGCAGGGGGCCGGCCATCGTCAGAGGCGCCCGGAGCCTTCGCGGTCCGGACGCGCGTGAGCGTCCAGGCGCCGCCCGAGGGCTTGCAGCCGGTGCCGCGCACGAAGCGGCTCCGCTGCGGTCCGACCACGGAGGCCAGGAAGTTGCGGCAGATCTGGTCGTCGGCCACGTAAGGCAGGCCGGTGGGGTTGATCGCGCCGTGCAGGCCCGTATCGGGATTGTCCCACTTCACCGGACGTCCGTTGCCCTGCGGATCCAGCGCGACCGTCAGGGCCGCCCGGGCCCGCCGCCAATCCTCCTCGGCAAGGTCGTTCCCGAAGCTCAACGGCCGCTTCTCGATGCTGCCCGTAACGGTGGGCTCCGCGACGATCGGCGGTGCCTCCGATTCGCCTCGGAACACGAGCAGCGGCTGGCTGCAGCCGCCGAGAATCAGCATCATCGACAGGGACAGCACGGACGCACCGAAGCTTGGCCGCCGCCGTGACCCTTTACATGCGCATCGCCGCATTACACCTGACTCACGACGGGCTTTCCGCTCGACCGAACATGCCGATGTCGGTGCCCCCTCAGGCCCCTGGACGCGGCAGGCAGGAGTCTTGGCGTGGATCAGTTAAGGACCGATGACCCGCAGGCTGCGGACTTCACCCGGAGCGACGACCCCTTCGCGTTGTTCGCCGCCTGGATGAAGGAGGCGGAGGCCGCCGAGCCCGAGGACCCGAACGCGATGGCGCTGGCCACCGCCGGGTCCGACGGGCTGCCCGATGTCCGCGTGGTGCTCCTGAAGGGTTTTGACGCGCGCGGCTTCGTTTTTTACACCAACGCCCAGTCGGCCAAGGGCGAGGAGCTTGCCCAGAATCCACAGGCGGCGCTCGTGCTGCACTGGAAGAGCCTGCGGCGTCAGGTGCGCGCCCGGGGCCAGGTCTCCCAGGTGAGCCCGGAGGAGGCGGATGCCTATTTCGCAAGCCGCCACCCGGAAAGCCGCCTCGGCGCCATCGCCAGCCAGCAATCCCGCCCGCTTGCCGACCGCGCCACCCTAATGGGTGCGGTGGCGGAACTCGCCGAGCGCTACGGGGACGGGCCGATTCCCCGGCCGGAGCACTGGACCGGCTTCCGCATCGCGCCGACCAGCATCGAGTTCTGGCAGAACGGCGATTACCGCCTGCACGACCGGGTCCGCTTCACCCGGGCGGATGACGGCTGGAGCCGCGCGCGCCTTTATCCGTGAGCTTCCGCCCCTGAAACGAAGAGAGCCCCGGCGGGGCCGGGGCTCTCGATCGCGCGGAACGGTCCGACGAGGCTCAGGCCTCCTCGTCGTCCTTCTTCTCGTCCTCGGCGGCCTCGGCCTCGGCTTCCGCCTTCTCCTCGGCGGCCTCGGCCGACTGCGCCTCGGCGATGGCGGCCTCCTCGGCCTCCACCTCGGCGCCCAGCACGGTCGGCGGCACGATGTTGGCCACCGGGTCGGTCTGTTCGCCGGTGTAGGTGCCAGCCGGGATCTTGATGTCGGAGACGTGGATCACGTCGCCGATGGCGCGGCCGGTCAGGTCGACCTCGATCGCGTCGGGGATCTGGTCGGGGGCGACGTCGAGGCTCAGGGTGTGGGCCACGATGTTGAGGGTGCCGCCGAGCTTCTTGATGCCGGGGGCCTCGTCCTCGTTGATGAAGTGCACCGGCACCTCGACCGTGACGGTCTGGCCCGAGACGACGCGCAGGAAGTCGACGTGCAGCGGCACGCCGGTCACCGGGTCGAGCTGGAAGTCGCGCGGGATCGCGCGGACCTTCTTGCCGCCGGCGTTGATCTCGAACAGCGTGGTCTTGAAGCCGCCGGCGTAGATCAGGGTGCGGGTGCGGATGAGGTCGACCGCGATGGATTGCGGCGGCTGGCCGCCCCCATAGATGACGGCGGGAACGTGGCCCTGGCGACGAACGGCCCGGGCGGCCCCCTTGCCGACCCGGTCGCGTGCCACGGCCTCAAGCGTCTTCACAGCGCTCATGGCGTGATCCTTCTGATGGCTGGAGCCGGAACGCGAAAAAGCCGCCCGCTACGGACGGCTGATAACCTTCCCGGCGCGCCCCTGCCTCCAAGGGTGTCTCGGGGGCGCGGGGTGCGCTTACACGGATGGGGGTGGATTGGCAACGTTCGGGTGGCGCCGCTACGCGGCTGCGAGCCCTCTCCGGATAATCATGCCGATGGCTTCCTCCCGGCTCGGCCGCTCCGGCCGCGACAGGCGCCATGCATCGATCGCGCCCAGGACATCGCCGGGGATTGTCGAGGCCTCGACCGGCTGGGGCGCGGACACAGCCAGACCGAACTGGCTCAGGGCAAAAGGCGAGTTGCCACTCGGCGTCAGGTGCAGGGTCACGGAGATTCGCTCGCCGCTCGCGAGGCGATCGACGGTGTCGTGCGCGTCTCGCAAATCCAGACCGAACTCCATCAGGGCTCGCACGAGGCTGACGGGTTGCTCGATCGGGCTCGAGGCCTGGAGCACGAGTTCAACGGGGATACCGGAAGGGCGGTGGTCGGCGCCCGCGCTTCGGTCCCGCTCCCGTCGTTCGAGCGCCTCCTTCAATGACGATCGCATCGACTTCAGCCTCTCTCAAGATCGCCGCACCGATCGCGTTGAGACCAACTCGCCCGAGGGCACCCCTGTGCAGCCCCTGAATATGGGCGCGGCGAAAATACAATGTTTGGCCGATCTGCTCCAGTTCGCCGACTGCCTGCAGCCGCCCGACCGGCGTTTCGATCTCGATCAGGACCGTATTTCCCCGGCCGTAATCGAGGATCGTGATCGCAACGGAATCGGCCAGCCACACAAGCGAACCTCATCGACTCGCATGCGGGCATGGTGAGAAGATTGGTGCCTCGCCGCAACCCTGTTGGGCAACGGCGGACCCCATCCACCGCGGACATCCGGCTATGCGCGCGAGCAAACCCATCACGGCCGTCCTCGGCGAGCCGCGAGCCCTCAACCGCGAGAAGGCTGCGCTGGAGGCCATTCTGCGGCAGCGTGTTCAGGAAGCGCTGGACGATCCGCGCCCTACGATACCTGCAGATCAGGTTTTCGCGGATCTGCATGCCCATCATGCTCAGCGCATGAGCGCGGCCAAGCGTGGCGCATAGCGTAACGATTTTCTTCGCGCCTACGTCTACAACCCCGCCAGCGCCCGCCGCGCCCGGCGCTTCTGCAGCCACAGGGTCAAACCGAGCGCGGTCCCGATCACCAGGGCCGACACCGCCGTGGTCACCGTACCCAGCGCGTAGATCTCCGGCGTCGTCACCGTGGTGGTCAGGCCCTGCAATTCCAGCGGCAGGGTGTTGCGGCCGCCGATCGCCTGGCTGGTGCGGGCGAGTTCGTCGAACGACAGGGTGAAGCCGAACAGGGCGACGCCGACGAGGGCGGGCGCGAGGATCGGCACCACCACGTGCCGCAGCGTCTGGGGCCCGCTGGCGCCGAGGTCGCGGGCGGCCTCCTCGTAGGCCGGGTCGAACCGGTTGAACACCGCGAACATGATCAGCAGGCCGAAGGGCAGCGTCCAGGTGAGGTGCGCGCCCAGCGCCGAGCTGTAGAGGCCCATCAGGGTGCCGTGATCCTGCAGGACCCCCCAGCCGGTGGCGGCGGCGAGCGCCTTGATGGCGTCGTCGAGGAGCCGGAATTCCAGGCCGATGCCCAGCGAGACCACGATCGAGGGCACGATCAGGCTCGACACCGCCAGGGCGAAGACGAGGCCCGCCCCCCGGAACCCCTTCCGGAAGGCGAGGCCGGCGTAGAACGCGAGTCCCACGGTGAGCGCCATCACCACGAGGCCGAGGGCCAGGGATCGCCGCAGCGCCGCCCAGATGTCGACCACGCCGACGCCCTCCCACAGCTTGGCGAACCAATGGGTCGAGACGCCGTTCATCGGGAAGGTCAGGCCGCCGGACGGGCCCTGGAAGCTGAGCGCCAGGATGGTCAGCGTCGGCCCATAGAGGAACAGGACGTAGAGGGCGAAGACCGCCGCCAGCAGGTAGAAGGCGCGGCCGCGGGGCTGGTCCATCGCTACAGCTCCCGCCGGAGATCGATCATCCGGGTGAGTCCCAGGATCATCAGCAGCACGGCGGCCAGCAGCACCACGGCGTTGGCGGCGGCGGCCGGAAATTGCAGGTAGGCCATCTGCACCTGGATCACCTTGCCGACGCTGGCGATCTGCTGGCCGCCCATCACGCCCACGGTGACGAAGTCGCCCATCACCAGGGTGGTCACGAAGATGGTGCCGATGGCGATGCCGGGCTTGGCGAGCGGCAGGATCACGGTCCAGAGGATCTGCGCGCCCGACGCGCCACCGTCGCGCGCCGCCTCGATCAGCCGCCGGTCGATCCGGGCGAGGCTGTTGAAGATCGGCACGATCATGAACACCGTGTCGAGGTGCACGAAGGCCAGCACCACCGCGAAGTCGGAGTAGAGCAGGCCCTCGATCGGCTGACGGATCAGCCCGAGGGCGCGGAGCGTGTCGTTGATCAGGCCGTTGCGGCCGAGCAGCGGGATCCACGAGATCATGCGGATCACGTTCGAGGTCCAGAACGGGATCGTGCAGAGCAGGAACAGCCCCATCCGCACCGTGCCGGAGCGGATGTGGAAGGCCAGGAAGTACGCGATGGCAAAGCCCAGCGGCAGGGTGATCGCCAGCGTCAGGGCGACGAACTTCACCGTCGAGAGATAGGTGCGCAAAGTCGTGCAGAGGTCGGCCGACAGGCAGCCGTCGAACACGTCGATGTAGTTCTGGAGGGTGAGCGCCGGGATGATCTCGTACTCGTTGTACTCCCAGAGCGAGACGATCCCGGTGAGCACAAGCGGGATCACGAGGAAGATCAGGAAGACCAGGGCCAGCGGGGCGGCCTGGAGATAGGCGAGGGTGCGGCGGCGCGGGCGGGGCGCGACGGCGGGCGCGACGGCCCGCTCGGCGGTCGCGGCGGTGGGCAGAGCGAGATCGGTCATCGGGTTCGCCCCACGCTTGCCGCTGCGGCCGTTCCCCTCCGCGGATCGCGATGCTGACACATCCGCCTCTGCGAGGCGCGACGCGCCCCCTCTCCCGTGCGGGAGAGGGTTGGGGTGAGGGAGGCGACCTCTCCGGACAGGGCACGCCCCTCACCCTGTCCCTCTCCCGCATGGGAGAGGGGACCCGCGTTCCATCCGGCGGCCGCGTCGCTGCGCAGGATCGGCGTCTCTAGATGCCCGCAGAGGGGGGAGGGAGAGGCTGCGCCCACCGCACTCACGCCGCGATGAACTCGTTCCACTTGCGCACCATGTAGGTGTTCTCGTCCATCACGGCGTTCCAGCAGGCGACCGCGCCCATCCGGGCGTCGAAGGAGCCGCCGTCTCGGGTGGCGCCGGCCTTCTCGATCAGCGTGCCGTCGGGGCCCAGAATGTCCTTCTCGGCGGGCTTGCCCTCCATCCAGAAGGCCCACTCGTAGGGCTGCATGTTCGCCTGGGCGGTCTCCAGCACCGCGGAATAGTAGCCCTGCCGGTTGAGGTAGGCCCCGGCCCAGCCCGACAGGAACCAGTTGATGAAGTCGTAGGCGGCGTCGAGCTTCCTGCCGCTCAGGGTCTTGGGGATGCCGAAGCCCGAGGCCCAGGCCCGGTAGCCCTCCTTCAGCGGCTGGTAGGTGCAGGGCACGCCCTGGGCCCGCACCTTGGTGACGGCGGGCGACCACATCGACTGGATCACCGTCTCGCCCGAGGCCATCAGGTTCACGGATTCGTTGAAGTCCTGCCAGAAGGCCCGGAACTGGCCGGCGCGCTTGGCCTCGATCAGCACCTTGATGGTGCGGTCGATCTCGGGCTTCGTCATGTTGCCCTTGTCGCCATAGGTGTAGTCGCCGGTCGCCTCCACCACCATGGCGGCGTCCATGATGCCGATCGACGGGATGTTGAGGATCGCGGCTTTGCCCTTGAAGGCGGGGTTCAGGAGTTCCTTCCAGCTCGTCACCGGCGTTTTGATCAGGTCGGGCCGGATGCCCAGCGTGTCGGCGTTGTAGACGGTCGGGATCAGGGAGATCCACTCAGTCTGTTCGCCGGCAAATTTCTTGGAGTCGATGCCTTCCAGATAGAAGACCTTGCGGGGCGCCGTGCCCTGGTCGCCGATCCGCTTACCCGCCACCTCACCCTTGGTGAAAACGGAAGAGATCTTGTCGGCGAGCTTGATCCGCTTGGCGTCCATGCCCTGCAGGTTGCCCGAGGGCAGGATCTTCTTGAGGCTGAAATACTCGGTGTCGATCAGGTCGAAGGAGTTCGGCTGGGTGACCGCGCGCTTGGTCACCTCGTCGGTCACCACCGGAATGTATTCGAGGGTGATACCGAGATCCTCCTTCACCTTCCTGGCGATGTCGGCGGATTGGTTCACCGCGGTGCCGAGGTAGCGCAGCGTCACGGGCTCGGCGGCGTGGACCGCCGGGAAGCCGGTCACCGGTGCGGCGGCCAAGGCGGCGGCGCCCTTCAGGAGCGTGCGGCGGCTCGGGGAAAGGTCCATCGTCGTCTCCATACGGTTACGCGTCGAGGCGGTGGGCGGCGGCAGCGTCCCAGCCGACCGGGATCGTGTCGCCCAGGCAGAGCGGGCGGGCGGCGAAATCCGCGTCGCTGAGGATCGCCGTGAGGGCGGCGGGGCTCTCGGGCGCGCGCTCCAGCCCCTCGGCGTCGAGGCCGACATGGACGCTGGTGCCCTGATACTCGACCGCCACCACCCGGGCCGGCCGCGCGGCGGGGCCAGCCTCGGCGCCGAGCCGCATCCGGTCGGCCCGCACGGCGACGAGGCCCTCGGGTAGACGGATCACGTTGTGGCCGCCGATGAACCGGGCCACGAAGGCGGTGGCCGGGCGCTCGAACACGGTGCGCGGGTCGGCGGCCTGCTCGATCCGGCCGGCATTCATCACCACCACGAGGTCGGAGAGCGCCATCGCCTCCTCCTGGCTGTGGGTGACGTGGATGAAGGTGAGGCCGAGTTCGGTCTGGATCCGCTTCAGCTCCACCCGCATCCGCACCCGCAGGAACGGGTCGAGGGCCGAGAGCGGCTCGTCGAGGAGCAGCACCTTCGGGCCGGTGACGAGGGCGCGGGCCAGCGCCACGCGCTGCTGCTGGCCCCCGGAGAGCTGGGCCGGCAGGCGCCCAGCGAGGTGGCTCATCTGCACGAGATCGAGCATCGCCATCGCCTTGGCGCGGCGCTCCGCCTTGCCGATGCCGCGCATCTTCAGGCTGAAGGCGACGTTGTCGCGCGCGTCCAGATGCGGAAACAGCGCGTAGCTCTGGAACATCATGGCGGTGCCGCGCTCCACCGGGGGCGCATCGCCGACGGCCTTCGGGCCGATCACCACGTCGCCCGCGCTGGCACGCTCGTGGCCGCCGATCATCCGGAGCGTCGTGGTCTTGCCGCAGCCGGAGGGGCCGAGCAGGCAGCAATAGGCCCCGGACGGCACCTTCAGGTCGATGGCATCGACCGCGATGGCCGCGCCGTAGCGCTTGGTCAGGCCGATCAGCTCGACATTCATGTGAGGCTCGCCTGCTTCCGGCGATGTGCAAGATACAAGAGTGGCACGATCACTCTTGAAGGCCGCGACACGCCCCCTCTCCCGTGCGGGAGAGGGTAGGGGTGAGGGACGAGAACGTTCAGGACGGGGCACACCCTTGCCGTGCGCGCCCTATCCGGAAGCCGCACGCCCCTCACCCTGTCCCTCTCCCTGTCCCTCTCCCGCACGGGAGAGGGGACCCGCGCTCGATCCGGTCGACGCCACGGCCGCGTCATCGATGCTCCCTGTGTCGCCCGCCATCCGACACCGGGGAGCAAGCGGCGGGCCAAGGCTACACCTCCCGCCGCTCAGCCGGATCGACCGCCCGGTCGAGCACCCGCCCGCGGCCCGGCTCGGACAGGACCCGGCCATCCTCGGCGATGACCTGCCCGCCCGCGATGGTCATCACCGGCCAGCCGGTGACCTCAAACCCTTCCCACGGCGTGTAGTCGGAGCCGTGGTGGAGGATCTCCTGGCGGATGGTCTCGCGCCGCTTCGGGTCCCAGAGGGTCAGGTCGGCGTCGAAGCCCGGGGCGATCGAGCCTTTGCGCGGGTAGAGCCCGTACAGCTTGGCGTGGTTCGTGGCGGTGAGCGCGGCGAACTGGTTGAGGCTGATCCGCCCCTTCGAGACACCTTCGGAAAAAAACACCGGCAGCCGCGTCTCGATGCCGGGAATGCCGTTCGGGATCCAGCGGAAGGAGGTCTTGCCGCGCGGGTTCAGCTTGCCCTGCGGGTCGTCGTAGCGGAACGGGCAATGGTCGGACGAGACCACGTCGAAGATCCCGCGTCGGATCCCCGACCACACCGCCTCCTGGCTCGCGACGTCCCGCGTCGGCGGCGAGCAGACGTATTTCGAGCCCGCCATGGGGTCGTCATGACCGAGCCCCTTCATGTCCTCGGCGGTCAGGGTCAGGTATTGCGGGCAGGTCTCGGCCCGGATCTTCAGGCCCCGTCCCTGAGCCCAGGCGATCTGCTCGGTGGCCTCGCGGCCCGAGACGTGGACGATCACGATCGGCAGGTCGATCAGCTCGGCGTGGCTGATCGCCCGGTGGGCCGCCTCCCGCTCGACCACTTCGGGGCGCGACAGGGCGTGGCCGTAGGGCCTGGTCTCGCCCGCCCGCTCCAACTTTTCGCTGAGGTAGCGGATCGCGTCGTAGCCCTCGGCGTGGACCATCACCCGGGCGCCCTGCTGCCGCGCCACGTGGAACACGTCCAGCAGCTGGCGGTCGTTCAGGACGAGGTCGTCGTAGGTCATGAAGACCTTGAACGAGGTGTAGCCGTCGGCGACCAAGGCCGGCAGCTCCTGGCCGAGCACCGCCTCGGTCGGGTCCGAGATGATCATGTGGATCGCCACGTCGACGTGGCACTGGCCCTCGGCCTTGGCCCGGTAGGCATCGACCGTCTCGCGCAGCGAGGCGCCCCGGGGCTGGAGCGCGAAGGGCATCACGCAGGTGTTGCCACCGGCCGCCGCCGCCCGGGTGGCGCTGGCGAAATCGTCCGCCATGACGATGCCGGGGCCCGAATCCTGGGCGATGTGGACGTGGCTGTCGATGCCGCCGGGCAGGACCAGCAGGCCGGAGGCGTCGATCACCCGGGCGGCATCCGCGATGCCCTCCGCCACCGCGACGATGCGGCCGCCGCGCACGCCGATATCGGCCCGCACCGTATCGCTCGCCGTGACGACGGTGCCGCCGCGGATCGCCAGATCGTATTCGGGCATGCCGGTCGCTCCTCCACGCCACGGGGCGATGCATGGTCCGCGCCGATTCGGGTGCCGCCAGGAGGTCACAGCCGATCGTCCGGGTCCAGCGTCTCCCCGTCATGGGTTTCCAAAGGGCTCAGCCCTTTGGCGGGGAAGTGGGACAGAGCCCCGAGTACTTTGGCCCCGTTATCGGGCTTTGCCCGAACCCATCAGGGCGATGCCCTGAACCCGCGAAAGGGCACGCCCTTTCGAAACCGGGTTCTTGGCGCGGAGCATCGACGGCGCCGTCGCGTGGAACTGGGCCCAGACCCGCCGCATGTGACGGGCCGAGGCGAAGCCCGCCCGTTCGGCGACCTGTTCGAGGCCGAGATCGGTCTGCGCGATCAGATCCCGGGCGCGGGCGATCCGGGCGCGGTTCACCGCCTCCGTCACGGTCATCCCGGCATGGAGCCGGAACAGCCGCGCGAGGTTGCGCGGGCTCGCCCCCGCCAGCTTGCCCAGCGTGGCGGGCGACCAGTCCCGCACCGGGTCGGCCGCGATCGCGTCCTGCGCCCGGTGGACCACCGGATGCAGGTGGCTGCGGCCCTCCAACCAGGGGGAGAGCTGCGGGTCGTCCGGGCCGCGGCGCATGTAGACGACCAGCGTGCGGGCCACCGCGACGGCCGTCGCCGGGCCGGCCCATTCGGCCACGAGGTGCAGCATCAGGTCGATGCCGGCGGTGACGCCGGCGCTGCTGAACCGGTCGCGATCCTGCACGAACAGCCGGTTCTCCAGCACGTTCGCCCGGGGCGCCGCCGCCCGGAGGCGGGCGCAGCTGCCGTGATGGGTGGTGCAGGCGTAGCCGTCGAGCAGGCCGGCCCGCGCCGCCAGCAGCGCGCCCTCACAGACCGTCACGACCGTGTGGCCCGGCCGGATCGCCGCGCGCAGCCACGCCACGATCTGCGCCTCCGCGGCGGCCTCGGCGGCCCGGTCCCGGTCGGGGCCGAGGGGGTGCTCGGTCGCGCCGGGCAGGAGCACCACCGTCCCGGGCGCGATCTCCGGCGGCAGCGGGCCGGCCCCGCCGAGATCGAGCCCGATCGAGCTGCGGGTCGATCCCTGCGGTGCCGCGTAGCGCAGGTCGAAGGCGATCCGGTCCTGCACCGCCCCGGCGATCCGCAGCACCTCCATCGGCCCGGCCAGATCGAGCAGCAGGGCCCGGGGCGGCAGCACCACGAGGATCGGGATGCGGCGCCCCGGCCCGGTCATGCGGCGGCGGCCAGCGCCCGGCCGGCCAGGGCCTGCTCCACCGTGGCGATGCGGGCGAAGCGCTCGGTCAGGACCAGCTCGGTCCGGGCCTTGATGGCGTCGGCCTCGAAGCGGCGGCCATCCGGATGGGTCATGGCGAAGGTCAGGGTCGCCTCGGTGACGAAATCCACCTGCCAACCGCTGTCGGAGGCGTGGCGCGTGGTGGTCTCGCAGCACTGCTCGGTCCGGATCCCCGACACGATCAGGCGGCGGATGCCGTGCTGCGTCAGCCAGCCCGCGAGACCGCTATCGACCAGGGCGCTGTGCCGGCGCTTGTGGAACACGGCTGTCGGCGCGATCACGATGGGAGCGAGGGTGCGGACATGGCCCGATTCCGGGGAGAACGGCCCGGTCTCCGTCACGTGGAACACCTGCAGCACCGGGATGCCGCGCGCCACGGCGCCGTCGATGAGCGCCTGCTGACGCTCCGTGAAGCGCGGGAGATCGGCCTCGGTCCAGAACGGCCTGTGCCGGAAGGATTCCTGGACATCGATGACCAGCAGCGCAACATCGGACATTTCCTGCCTCCGCAAGGGTGGGTGCAGGGCCAGCATCCCGCTCGCGGGCTCCGTGCGAAAGCAACGCTGCCGCCAACGAGCGGACATTTCCGGCCATCCCACGCGGCCCCCCGGAGTACACGCATGACGGGATATCCCAAAAAGATCTTCATGCTGACCGGCGCCGGCGTCTCGGCCGAGAGCGGGCTCGGCACGTTCCGGGACCGCGGCGGGATCTGGGCGCGGTTCGACCCGATGAAGCTCGCCACCCCGGAGGCCTACGCGGCCGACCCCGACACGGTGCTCGACTTCTACGACCATCGCCGCCGGGGCGTGATCGCGGCCGAGCCGAACGCCGCGCATGGCGCCCTGGCGCAGGCCGAGGCGCGGCTCGCCGCGCGGGGCGGGCGGCTGTTCCTGTGCACGCAGAACGTCGACGACCTGCACGAGCGGGCGGGCTCCCGGGCGGTCACCCACATGCACGGCGAGCTGCTCAAGGCCCGCTGCTGCGCCTGCGGGACGGTCACGCCCTGGCGTGCCGACCTGACGCGTGCGGAGGCCTGCCCGGCCTGCGGGGCCGAGGGCCGGATGCGGCCGGACGTGGTCTGGTTCGGCGAGATGCCGATGCACCTCGACGCGATCGAGGCGGCGCTGGCGGAGGCCGATCTGTTCGTGGCGGTGGGCACGTCGGGGGCGGTCTACCCGGCGGCCGGCTACGTGCGGCAGGCCCGGGCGCTCGGAATTCCGACCTGCGAGATCAACCTCGAACCCTCCGACAATGCCGACGCGTTCGACGCGGCGCGGTACGGACCGGCCAGCGAGGCGCTGCCGCGTTATCTCGCGGATCTGGGTCTGTGACCGTACCTAAGCCGGCAACACACTGAGATAACTGTGTATTTCGGCATAAAACGCATTGCGGTTATCGAGGATCATGATCCTAATTTCCGCGAATCACTTCGTTGCGAGCTGTCAAGAACTGTTCGGATAGTTGCCGACCGGTTACAACGGCCAAGCTCGGGCTCGGCGTCGCGGCCCTCCCGAGCGTTCGTTGAAGCCATAGGGGAAGCTACGACCCATGCAGCACTTCACCGTAACCGACCGCGAGCGTGACACCGTCCTGGCGGCGCTGCGCTATTATCAATTCTACCGGATGCAGGGACATCCCTTCGACCCGCGCCAGGACCACCTGATCGACACGATCGCCGGACAGACCGGCGAGGCCCTGAACCTGACGGAGATCGACGATCTCTGCGCCGGCCTGAACGGCCACCGCCATGCCCTGGCTGCCGCCGCAGCCTGAGGCCGCAATGCGGGGCGGCTCAACCGCCCCGGGTATCCCGCGCGCGGGATAAGCGCTGGACGATTCCCTCCGAGATGAGCGCAAGCGCCGCCGGACGCGAATCCGTCCCGGTTCGGGAGGCTTCCGATGCCTCCCGTCTCCCCCGAAAGGCCGGTTTCACCGGGCCGGGAAACATGCCCTAACGATCCCGCGGGGCCCTCCGGCTCCGTGAGGTCCGGGGACACCCATGCCGAGCATGCGGACGGGTTCGGGATGGCTGTGCCGCGGCGCGCTGCGGGCGGCCGCCCTGATCCTCGGTCTGAGCCCCGCCGTCGCGGCCGAGGGCGTCGCCACCGCGCTGGTGGTCTCCGTCGATGTCTCGCAATCCGTCGACGACACCCGGTTCCGGCTGCAGATGGAGGGCATCGCCGAAGCCCTGGAGGATCCCTCAGTCGTCGGCGCCATCACCGGCAACCCGGGCGGCATCCTGTTCGCGATGGTCACCTGGGCGGACCGGGCGAACCTCGCGGTCGGCTGGCGGCGGATCGCCAGCCGGGCCGACGCCGCTGCCACCGCAGCCTTGGTCCGCGCGACCCCTCGACAGGCGGGCGAGTTCACCTGCCTCGGCCAGATGTTCCGCACGGTCACCGCGGGGGTGCTGCCGGCGCTGCCGATGCCGGCCGAGCGGGTGGTGATCGACGTCTCGGGCGACGGCATCGACAACTGCACCGACGCCGACAGCCTCGCGGACGCGCACCAGGCGCTGCTCGACACCGGCGCGACGGTCAACGGCCTGCCGATCCTGGTTCCGGGCGAGAACGACGTGGTCGGGGCCGGCGCCTACCGGGCCCCGGGCTACGGGTTGCGGGCGACCCCGTTGCCCCAGGAGCGCACGAGCCTGGAGCAATGGTACCGCGCCCACGTCATCGGCGGCCCGGGCGCGTTCCTGCTGGCGGCGGCCGGCTACGGCGACTTCTCGCGGGCCCTGCGGCGGAAATTCGTGATCGAGATCAGCGCGCTGAACCGATGAACCGCTGGCCCGATCGGGTTTCCGAAGGGCCTGCCCTTTGGCAGGGTCCAGGGGCGGAGCCCCTAGGTTTACCGCAGGGCTCTGCCCTGCACCCGCAAAAGGGCTCGCCCTTTTGAAACCCTGACTTCGAATCAGGGGGCCTTCTTGAGCTGCTGCTCGGCCCGCGAGACCGCCGCCTCGCAGCCCTTGGCGTCGTCCTTCGAGTCCGCCGTGCGCGCCTCGTCCAGGGCGACCTTCGCCTGCTGGGCGGCGTCCGCACCCTGGCCGGCCTGGGCCGACTTCTCCGGCGGGGCCTCCGGCGATTCCTTGGCCCGCTGGCCCTCCGTGCCGGTGACGCCTTCGCCGGCGCGCTTGGCGGCATTGCCCTGTCCGCTGGTATTGGCCGAGATCGACTGGCTGACCTCGGACTGGACGCGCTTCGAGAGGCTGTCGATCCGGTCGCCGCACGGTGAGGCGAGGGCGGGGGCCGCCGTCAGGATCAGGCAGGCGGTCAGGGCACAACGCATCATCGGATCGGGTCACTTTCCAAAAAGAAGGGGCCGCGGGTTCCCCCACGGCCCCAACGTCTCGCGACAGGAGACGGTTCAGGCGCTCAGCTGATCGCGGATCGGCAGTTGCCGGACCCGGCGGCCGGTGGCCGCGAAGATCGCGTTGGCGATGGCCGGCGCCACCGGGGGCACGCCGGGCTCGCCGACGCCGCCGAGCGGTCCGTCCCAGTTGCCGCTGGGCACGAGGTGCACGCGAACCACCTTCGGGGCGGCGTCGATCCGAAGGACCTCGTAGCCGTCGAAGTTGTTCTGCACCGCGCGGCCCTGCTTGAAGGTGATCTCGGAGGTCAGGGCGAGCCCCATCCCCATGACCACGGCGCCCTCCATCTGCGAGCGGATGCGCTCCGGGTTCACCTGCGGCCCGCAATCGACCGCGATGTCGATCGCCTTCACCTTCACCTGGCCCTTGTCGTCGACCTCCACCTCGGCCGCCACCGCCGTGTAGGTGACGAAGCTGTAGTGGCCGGCGACGCCGAGGCCGCTGCCCTTGGGCATCTCGCGGCCCCAGCCCGCGCCCTTGGCGGCCGCTTCGATCACGCCGCGCAGGCGGCCGGTCTCGATCGGGTAGCGCTTCGGGTCCTCGCCGTAGTTCCAGACGTCGCCGATCTCGGTCGGGCTGATCTTGCGATCGGGGCCGATGAGGTCGAGCAGGTACTCCTTCGGCTCGCGGCCGGCGGCGTGCGCCAGCTCCGACACGAAGGACTGGATCGCGAAGGCGTGCGGGATGTTCGACACCGAGCGGAACCAGCCGACCCGGACATGGGCGGCGGCCTCGGGGTTCTCCAGCCGCATGTTCGGGATGTTGAGCGGCGTGTTGACCAGCCCCATCCCGAGCTCGAACGGCAGCTCGTGCTTCGGATCGGGCGCGAAGATCGATCCGATCGTCGGCGCCACCGAGCGGTGCAGCCATGCCACCGGCATGCCCTTCTCGTCGAGGCCGGCCTCCAGATGCTCCACCGAGATCGTGTGGTAGAAGCCGTGGTGGAGGTCGTCCTCGCGGGTCCAGGCGAGCTTCACCGGCGCGCCGCCGACGGCCTGCGAGCAGAGCGCCGCCTCGACCACGTAGTCGGGCTTGGACTTGCGGCCGAAGCCGCCGCCTAGCAGCGTGACGTTAACCTTCACCTTGTCGTCGGGCAGCTTGAGCGCCTTCATCAGGCGGTCGTTGGCCGCCTGCGGACCCTGGACGCAGGCCCAGGCCTCGCAGAACCCGTCCTTGACCCGGGCCACCGCCGCCGGGGGCTCCATCGGCGCCTGGGCGAGGTGAGGCACGAAGTACTCGGCCTGCATCTTGGTCTTCGCCTTGGCGAGCGCGCCGTCGACGTCGCCCTGGGTGCGCACGACCTTGCCGGGCTTGCGCGCGGCGGCCTCCAGCTCCTTGCGGAACGCGTCCGTGTCGTAGCCGGCGTTCGGGCCGTCATCCCAGGTGATCTTGAGGGCGTCCCGCGCCTTCAGGGCCGCCCAGGTGTTCTTGGCGACCACCGCCACGCCGCCGAGCGGCATGAACTCCGTGGGGATCGGGGTAGCGTCGATCTTGAAGATCTTCACGACGCCCGGGACCTTCTTGGCCTCGCTGTCGTCGAAGGACTTCACCGTGCCGCCATAGACGGCCGGCCGCGCGACGACCGCGTACAGCATCCCGTCGAGCTTGGTGTCGAGGCCGTAGATCGCCTTGCCGGTGGTGATGTCGAAGTTGTCGATCAGCCCGATCTTGCCGGTGCCGATGTAGCGGAAGTCCTTGGGATCCTTCAGCTTGACGTCCGTGGGCACCGGCAATTCGGCCGCCGCCTGCGCGACCGCGCCGTAGCCGAGGGTGCGGCCCGACTTGGCGTGGGTCAGCGTGTGGTTGACGGCCGTCACCTCGGCCACCGGCACGCCCCACTGCTTGGCGGCGGCCTGGATCAGCATCAGCCGGGCGGCGGCGCCGGCGTGGCGGAAATGCTGGAAGAAGTGGCGGGTCGAGCGCGAGCCGTCGGTGTCCTGGTTGCCGAAGCGGGTCTCGTCGCCCCAGGCCTGGACCACCTTCACCTTCGACCAATCGGCCTCCAGCTCGTCGGCGACCGTGAAGGCCACCGAGGTGCGGATGCCCTGGCCCATGTCGGAGCGGTGGTTGGTCACCGTGACGGTGCCGTCCGGCGCGATCGCGACGAAGACCTTCGGGTCATCGCGCCAGCCGTGCGGCATGCCGTCGGCGCCGAACTTCTGCTCCTTCTGCTCCTTGGTCTGGGTCTCGTCCGCACGGGCGGGGCGCACCGAGAGGGCCAGCACCAGGGCGCCGGCGCCGCCGAGGATGCCGCGGCGGCTGACATTGTCGAGGGCCGGCTTGGTGCCGGCGGCGAGCTCAGCGCTCAGCTTGGCGTCGTGGATCACAGGCGCTCTCCCTTGGTGGCGGGCGCCGTCTGGCCGGCGGCCTGGTGGATCGCGGTGCGGATGCGCGGGTAGGTGCCGCAGCGGCAGATGTTGCCGCTCATCGTGGTGTCGATGTCCTCGTCGGTCGGCTTCGGCGTGTCCTTCAGGAGGGCGGCGGCCTGCATGATCTGGCCGCACTGGCAGAACCCGCACTGGGCGACGTTCTGGTCGCGCCACGCGACCTGCACGGGGTGGTTGCCGTCCGGCGACAGCCCCTCGATGGTGACGACCTCCTGGCCGGCCGCCGCCGAGACCGGGGTGATGCAGGCGCGGGTCGCCGCGCCGCCGAGATGGATGGTGCAGGCCCCGCAGAGCGAGACGCCGCAGCCGAACTTGGTGCCGGTGAGCCCGAGTTCGTCCCGCAGGTACCACAGCAGCGGCATGTCGGGGTCGCCGTCGAAGCTGCGCGCAGCTCCGTTCACGGTGAGTTTGATCATCGTTGCGTCCTGTCTGGCGGCGCCGGAGCGGCGTTCAGTCGGGTCCGAGCCGGGCCTTGGGGCCGAGGCCGGCTGTGCCGGCTCAGGTTCGCCGATGCGGGTATGCCGGCGGGCGAACGCTCAAGCTCAGAATAATAAGTATTCTAAGTCAGGCCTCGGGCCAGGTGCAACGCAGGGATGGGGCGGGTCATCCCGGCGTGGTTGCGTTCCGGACATGCCGCGTGCGGTGGCGCACATGAATCGAGCAGGTAAGCGACGCTCGGTAATCGTGCTCTGGCTGACGGCGCCCGCTGGCCCACCGCGCCGCGACGCGGTATAAAACGAGCCCCGTGGGTATAACCGCGGATCTCGACGGAGGGACACGATCAGCCTCGCGGATGCGGAGACACAGCTCGGCGCTCTGATCGAGCGCGTCGCGATCGGCGATTCGGTCGCGATCACCCGTGACGGTCGTCCGGTTGCGCTTCTGACCCGCACCGACAGCCCGCTGCAGCCCATCAGTCTCGACGTCCTTCGCGCGGTGACTGCCGCCATGCCGGAGCAGGGTGAGAGCGCTGGGTCCTTCATCCGCACAATGCGGGATGAAGACCGCTATTGAGATCCTATGTCGACACCTCGGTCTTGGTCTCGGCGCTGACCACCTTGCCATCGCGTTCGAGGCCGGATTGAGTATCGCGACCCTCGATCGCAAGCTCGCCGAGGCCGGTAGTACTCTGGGTGTGTCCACCGAACTCCTGTGACCCTGCGCATGTCGCTCAGGGCGGATCGTACCCGGTCCGAACGTGCGGCAGGTGAATCTCGAGACCGCTCTCGGCTTACCCCTCGAAAACCTTGTCCATGCCGATCAGCAGATCACGGCCGTTCTTCGGGATGGGGAAGCCGTATCCATCGCCGGGCTTGTCCCACATCAGAGTGCCGGCCTTGTGGGCTTCGCTGACGTAGAGGTCGATGCCGATCTTCTGCATCGTCAGATGAAGCGCCTGCAGCGCGTCGACGCCGGCTCCGAAGCTGTCCCGCGGCTCTCCGGGCCAATCGATCGTGTAGCGGCAGATCCAGTGCCCATCCGCGTATTCCGGCGCGCAGAGCCGGACCGGGACGGAAATATCCGCGTCCGGGCTCCGGATCGTCAGGACGCGCGTGCCGATGACCAAGGCGGCGTGATCCTCACACCGTCACCTGCGTCCCAACCTCCACCACCCGCCCCGTGGGGATCTGGAAGAAGTCCGTCGCATCGTTGGCGTTCTTGGCGAGCGTGATGAAGATCCGGTCCTGCCAGAGCGGCATGCCCGAATGCGCCGCCGGCCGGATCGAGCGGCGGGACAGGAAGAACGACGTCGCCATGATGTCGAACTTGAAGCCCTGGCGGCGCAACAGGACTAGCGTCTTCGGGATGTTCGGCGTCTCCATGTAGCCGAACTTCATCACGACCTTGTAGAAATGCGGGCCCACCGGCTCGATCCGCACCTTGTCGGCCTCGTTCGAGCGGGGCGTGTCCACCGTCTCGACGGTGAGGATCACGTTCTTCTCGTGCAGCACCTTGTTGTGCTTGAGGTTGTGCAGCAGCGCGGCCGGGGCGATCTCGGGATCGCTCGTCAGGAACACCGCCGTGCCGCGCACGTGGTGGGGCGGGCTCTTCTCCAGCATGCCGACCAGTTCCACGAGGGGCACGTCGGTCTTGCGGGTCTTGTTGAACAGGATCGTGACCCCGCGCACCCAGGTCCACATCACGATGATTAGGGCACCGGCCAGCAGCAGCGGCACGTAGCCCCCCTCCACCACCTTGATCAGGTTGGAGAGCAGGAACAGGAATTCGAGAATGATGAAGGGCAGCATCACGGCGGCGGCCGCCACCGGCGACCAACCCCACATCCGCCAGATCACCAGGAACGTCATGGAGGCGGTGAGCAGCATCGTACCGGTCACCGCGATGCCGTAGGCCGAGGCGAGCGACGAGGAGCTCTTGAACAGCACCGCCAGCAACACGACGCCGACCATCAGGAGCCCGTTGATCTGCGGCAGGTAGATCTGGCCGGCATGCGATTCGGAGGTGTGGCGGATCTCAAGCCGCGGCAGCAGGCCGAGCTGGATCGCCTGCCGGGACAGGGAGAAGGCGCCGGTGATCACCGCTTGGCTCGCCACAACGGTGGCGAGCGTCGCCAGCACCACCATCGGCAGCAGGCCCCAGGCCGGGACGAGCTGGAAGAACGGATCGGCCGTGTCGGGCTTCTCCAGCACCAGAGCCGCCTGTCCGAGATAGTTGAGGGCGAGCGCCGGGAAGACGAGGCAGACCCACGCCACCTGGATCGGCTTGCGGCCGAAATGCCCGAGATCGGCGAACAGCGCCTCGGCGCCGGTCACCGCCAGGAACACCGCACCCAGCGCCACCAGCGCGCCGGTGCCGTGACCCAGCAGGTACATCACGGCGTGCGCCGGGTTGACCGCGCGAAAGACCTCCGGATGGAGGGCGATATGCGGCAGCGCGGCGAGCGCCATGGCGAGGAACCACACGATCGTCATCGGCCCGAAGAAGGCCGCGACCTTGGCGGTGCCGCGGTTCTGCACGAGGAACAGGGCGACGATGATCACCACGGTGATCGGCAGGACGTAATCGTCGAGGGCGGGGGTGACGAGCTTCAGGCCCTCCACCGCCGAGAGCACCGAGATCGCCGGTGTGATCACGGCGTCGCCGTAGAACAGGGAGGCGCCGAGCAGCCCCAGCATGAACACGATGCGCGAGCCGCCGAGCGCCTTCCGGGCCAGCGCCATCAGCGAGAGGATGCCGCCCTCGCCGTTGTTGTCCATGCGCAGCAGGATCGCGACGTACTTCACCGTCACGATCATGAACAGCGCCCAGAGGATCAGCGAGACGGTGCCGATCACCTCCTCGGGCAGCAGGATGCCGTCGGTCCGGGCTGGGACCAGCGCCTCACGGAACGCGTAGAGCGGGCTGGTGCCGATGTCGCCGTAGACCACGCCGACGGAGCCGACGAGCAGCGTCCAGAAGCCCGCATGCCCATGACGGGTCTCGGCCTTCTCGGGGGCGTCGAGGGTGCCGGAGGTCGCGGGCCCCTGAAGAGGGCTCTCGCCCTCGGCCGCCGGGGCGGTCTCGCGCGCGGTGTCGGACGCCGCGGGCGTGGGCTGGGCTGCTACGCCGGGTGCGAAGGTGTGGCTCATGCGATTGTCGGAAGCTCAGGCGTGGCCGGCGCTTCGCGGTTCGGCTCAGGGGCCAGTCGGGGCCGGGCAGAAAACGCGAAGACTCCGCCGAACCGCGCGGGCCGGCCACCGGGCCGACCGCTCACGGGATCGTGCCGCGTTGCTACCACGGCCGCGGGCAGGCGGAAACCGCGTGCAGATGCGAAGAGCGCGGAGCTGGGTCTCGGCGCGGGGAGGTCGATCGACGCGGGTGGGTGAGACGCGCGGTCTCCCGCCCCCGCAAAGGGGGAGGGGGCGAAGCGGTCCCGACCGTGCCCTACTCCGCGGCGGTGCGCGTCCCGCCCTGGCCGAATCGGCGCTGGATGTAGTCGATCACGATGCCCTCGAAATCCTTCGCGAGGGTCGGGCCGCGCAGCGTCATCGCCTTCTTGCCGTCGATGAAGACCGGCGCGGTCGGGGTCTCGCCGGTGCCGGGCAGGGAGATGCCGATATCGGCGTGCTTCGATTCGCCCGGGCCGTTCACGATGCAGCCCATCACGGCGACGTTCAGCCCCTCGACGCCCGGATAGGTCTTCTTCCACTCCGGCATGGAGGTGACGATCCAGTTCTGGATGTCGCGGGCGAGTTCCTGGAAGGTGGTCGAGGTCGTGCGACCGCAGCCCGGGCAGGCCGCCACCATCGGCACGAAGGTGCGGAACCCCATGGTCTGCAGGAGTTCCTGGCTCGCCTTCACCTCGACGCTCCGGTCGCCGCCGGGCTCGGGCGTCAACGAGTAGCGGATCGTGTCGCCGATGCCCTCCTGGAGCAGCACGCCGATGGCGGCCGAGGCGGCGACGAGGCCCTTCGAGCCCATGCCGGCCTCGGTCAGGCCCAGATGGATCGCGTAGTCCGAGCGGCGCGCCACCTCGCGGTAGACGGCGATCAGATCCTGCACCGCCGAGACCTTGGCCGACAGGATGATCTTGTTCTGCGGCAGGCCGAGTTCGACCGCGCGGTCGGCCGAGCTGATCGCCGAGCGAACCATCGCCTCGCGCATCACCGCCCGGGCATCGATCGGCCGCGGCGCCTTGGCGTTCTCGTCCATCAGGTGGGTGAGCAGCTCGCCGTCGAGGGAGCCCCAGTTGGCACCGATCCGCACGGTCTTGTTGTGCTTGATCGCCTGCTCGATGATCGCCGAGAACTGCGTGTCCTTCTTGTCCTTGAAGCCGACGTTGCCGGGGTTGATCCGGTACTTGGCCAGCGCCTCGGCGCAGGCGGGATGGTCGGCGAGCAGCTTGTGGCCGATATAGTGGAAGTCGCCCACCAGCGGGACGTTGACGCCGATCCGATCGAGGCGCTCGCGGATCTTCGGCACCGCGGCGGCCGCCTCGTCGCGGTCGACCGTGATGCGCACCAGCTCCGAGCCGACCCGGGCGAGCTGGGCGACCTGCGCCACCGTGGCGTCGATGTCGGCGGTGTCGGTGTTGGTCATCGACTGCACGACGATCGGCGCGCCGCCGCCGACCGTGACCGCGCCCGCACCCTCGCCGACCGTGACGCCGACCGTGCGGTGGCGCGGGGCGGGGCCGGCGATCTCCGGTCCGCCGCTGGCCAGCGGGTTCTCGGCGGGGATGTCGGAGCGGGTGGTGGCTTCCATGACTTCCATCGTGGACCTTCGGTGCGCGCCTCGCGAGGCGCCGGCGCCCGTCAGGGCCGTCCGGCCTGTCCCGGGGACACGCCGCACCGGAACTTCGGGGCTGCCGCGGGTGAGTTGCGGACGACCCGGGGCGGCGTCAAGCCGGCGCCACGCGGGCCAGCATCGCGCTGGACAGCATACGCGGCTGTCATGTCGTATCTGCGGGCAGATGTCGAGTTTGCCGTGCGGCCAGCAGGGTTTTCGTCCGCGGCTGTTGCCGATCCGCCCGGCCGATCGGCGATGCGGCGCGCGATCACAGGGACGCCGTCCCGTTGATGTTGCGTTGCAACATGCCCATCTTGTCGGCCCGACACAGGAGGCCGAGATGAGCGAGCAGTTCGGTGGCGCTGAGCCGCACAATCCCGTCACCGCGGTGCCGGAGACCCCCGTCTCCGACGCGATCGAGCCGCAGCCCGCTCAGGTGCCGGGCCCTATGCTGGCCGGCCCGCAGGCCGAGAAGCCGGTGGCGCTCGCGCTCCAGGGCGGCGGCGCGCACGGGGCCTTCACCTGGGGCGTGCTCGACGCGCTGATCGAGGACGGGCGGCTCGGCTTCGAGGCGGTCACCGGGGCGAGTGCCGGGGCGATGAACGCCGTCGTGCTGGTGGATGGCTGGCTCAAGGGCGGCCCGGACGGGGCCCGGGAAGGGCTCGAGCGGTTCTGGCGGGAGGTCAGCCTCGACGGCGACCTCGGCCCGACCCAGCGCCACGTCGTCAGCGGGCTGTTCAGCCTGTGGAAGGGTAATCCGGTGGCCGAGTTCTGGGCCAAGATGCTGTCGCCGAGCCCCTACGTGTCGAACCCGCTCAACATCAACCCGCTGCGCCGGGCGCTGGCCGACCAGGTCGATTTCGAGCGCCTGCGCGAGGCCGACACGGCGGGCCTGTTCGTCTCGGCCACCAATGTCTGGACCGGCAAGCTCGCGGTGTTCGAGCGCGAGCGCCTGACCGTCGACCACCTGATGGCCTCGGCCTGCCTGCCCACCGTGTTCCAGGCGGTGGAGATCGACGGCGTGCCCTATTGGGACGGCGGCTATCTCGGCAACCCGCCCCTCTACCCCCTGCACCGGGGGGCCCAGACGCGCGACATCCTGCTGGTGCAGATCAACCCCGTGGAGCGGCGCGAGACCCCGCGCACGGAGGCGGAGATCCGGGACCGGCTCAACGAGATCACCTTCAACGCCAACCTGATGCGGGAACTGCGCGCCATCGACTTCCTGGACGGGCTGATCGAGGAGGGGACGCTGGGCCAGGGGCAGTACCGCCGGGTGCTGGTGCACCGGATCGACGGCACCGACGCCCTGGAGGATTACAACGCCGCCTCCAAGCTCGACGCGCGCTGGACCGTGTTCAAGCGCCTGCGCGACAAGGGCCGCGCCGCTGCGCAGGCTTGGCTCGCGGAGAATTACGAGCGCGTCGGCCGGGATTGCACGGTCGATCTGCAGCAGGCGTATCAATAGGTCCTGATCCCAAGATTGCATCGCGGTTTGATGATGGTCGCCGGCTTATAAAAAAGAATGTCGGCGCACATCTCTGGTCATGAATTGGCGACAGATCGAAAAATGTTGTTGGGTTATGTCCGGGATGTAAGTTTTTTATTGCGTTGAATCGCGTCTCGATCGCTTTCTTCTGCTTGCCGCTGGTGGCATGGGCCCCATGCGGGCGCCGTCGTTCGCGAGCGGGGCGGTTCATGACGATTCGGTTGGTCGACCTGAGAATTAGCACGAAGATCGCGCTGATCATGGCGGTGATGCTGGCGATCACGGTCAGCGTTTCGGCGATCTCGCTGCGGAATATTGGCGTGATCGAGGATTCGGAGGCCTGGACCGTCCACACCCACGAGGTCCTGTCCGAGATCGACCGGATGATCGCCGCGATGATCGATCGGGAGACGGGGTTGCGCGGCTACCTGATCTCTGCCGATCCCGCCTTCCTCGAACCCGAGCAGATTGGCCGCAAGACCTTCGCGCAAGCCTGGGAGGCCGCGCGAAGCCTGACGCGCACCAACGCCACCCAGCAGGCGCGGCTCACGGCGCTGAAGGGTTTGGCCGAGGACTGGAGCCGGACCATCGCGGATCGCGAGATCGCCCTGATGCAGGACCCCGCGACCCGGGATGAGGCGCGCCGCCTCGCCGGTTCGGTGGCCGGCAAGACGGCGATGGACGGCCTGCGTGCCAAGGCGGCCGAGCTGACGCAGACGGAGCAGGATCTCCTGAAGACCCGCGGGGCACGGTCCACGGCGGCCGTCGCGTCGTCGCGCTCGGCCAGCTACGCCGGGCTTGGGTCGGTGGCGCTGGCGGCGCTAGGCGGGCTGGCCCTCCTCCAGATCGGCATCGCGCGGCCGATCCACGCCATAACGGGCACGATGACCCGGCTCGCCGCCGACGACCTGTCGGTCGCGGTGCCGGGCGTGGGGCGCCGCGACGAGATCGGGGCCATGGCCGACGCCGTGCAGGTCTTCCGGGACAAGCTCGCGCGGAATCAAGTGCTGGAAGCGGAGGCGGCGGAGGCCCGGGCGGCGGTCGAGACACAGCGGAGGGCCGCCATGCACGACTTGGCCGATCGCTTCGAGGCGGCGGTCGGCGGCGTCGTGCGCGCCGTCGCGGCGGCGGCGGCGGAGCTGCAATCCGCCGCCGAGAGCATGAGCGCGGCCGCTACGCAGACCGCGCAGCAATCGGTCACCGTGGCCTCGGCGGCCGAGCAGGCGGCCGCGAACGTCGGCACGGTGGCGGCGGCGGCCGAGCAGCTCGGCACCTCCGTCTCGGAGATCGGCCGGCAGGTGCAGGGCTCGGCGGGCTTCGCCACCGCGGCCGTCGCGGACGCCGAAAAGTCCGCCACCCTGATGCAGACCCTGCGCGCGGGCGCGGCCCGGATCGGCGACGTGGTCAGCCTCATCGCGGGCATCGCGGCGCAGACCAATCTGCTGGCGCTCAACGCCACGATCGAGGCGGCGCGCGCCGGCGAGGCGGGCCGCAGCTTCGCGGTGGTGGCGACCGAGGTCAAGGATCTGGCCAGCCAGACCGCCAAAGCCACCGAGGAGGTCGCGCGGCAGATCGGGGAGATCCGATCCTGGACCGGGGATGCGTCGGATGCGATCACCGTGGTCGTCAGCCGCATCGGCGAGATCAGCGTTCTGGCCGGCGGGATCGCGGCGGCGGTCGAGGAGCAGGGCGCGGCCACCCAGGAAATCGTGCGCAACGTCGGGCAGGCGGCGCAAGGCACGGGCGCGGTCACGAACAACATCGTGGGCGTCGCGCAGGCGGCTGAGGAAGCCGGCGCCGCCGCCGAGCAGGTCCTGGGTTCGGCCGCCGACCTGTCGAGCCAAGCTCAGCGGCTCGACGCGGAGGTCCGTCGCTTCCTCACGTCGGTCCGCGCGGCCTAGGGAAGCCCTGCGGGACGCGGCTTCGGGTCGGAACCGAGGTGCCGCACGGCCCTGCGGCGAATCGACCGACCCGGTGGGCGAAACGTCCGGCCGCCCGCCGCGTTTCGCGAACTACGTCCGGGGCGAGGCTGACGTCATGACATTGCTGCGCCGCGAGGCCCTGATCCTGATCGGCGCCGGTCTGGCCAGCGGCGCCCGCGCCGCCGAGGCCGCGCGGGCCACCGACTTCGCCTTCGAGACGCCGGAGGGCGGCCGGATGCCGCTCTCGGCCTATGCGGGCAAGCCGATCCTCGTGGTCAACACCGCCACGGCCTGCGGCTATGCCGGACAGCTCACCGGCCTCCAGGCCCTCTGGACCCGCTTCGGCGACCGGGGCCTGACGGTGATCGGCGTGCCGTCCCCCGATTTCGGCAATCAGGAGCCGCTCGACGGACCCGCCATCGCGGAGGCGGCCCGGAAGAACCACGGCGTCACCTTCCCGCTCACGGCCAAGACCCACGTGAGGATGCCGAACGCCCATCCGTTCTACCGGTGGGCGGCCGCCGAGCGCCCGGCCGAGACGCCGCGCTGGAACTTCCACAAGTATCTGATCGCCCGGGACGGCACGCTCGCGGCTTCCTTCGCCACGCAGGTCGAGCCGACCGACCCACGGGTGATCTCGGGGATCGCCGCAAGCCTCGACCAGGCCTGAAACCGGCACGACAGGCCCGCGGGATTAAAGCCGTGCGCCGCCCCGTTCACGTCTCATGGCATCAGACAAGCAGAAGCGCGCTGACCTCCTCGACCTGCTGGTGCCTCTGAGGCGCTACGCCCGGTCGCTCACCCGCGATGCGCTGCGGGCCGACGATCTCGTGCACGACACGCTGGTGCGCGCCCTGGAGATGCAGGGCACGCTCCGCCCGAACACCAATCTGCGCACCTGGATGATGACGGTGCTGCACAACGCCTTCATCGACGAGCAGCGCCGCCGGCAGGTCGAGGCGCGCCATGCCGATACGCTGGTGCGGATGGCCGAGGACATGGCGCCCCCCGCCCAGGAAGGGCAGGTGCGCCTCGCCCAGATCCGGAAGGCGTTCCTCACCCTGCCCGAAGAGCAGCGCGCCGCCCTGCACCTCGTGACCCTGGAGGGCATGGCCTACGCCGACGCGGCGGCCGTGCTCGGCATTCCGATCGGGACGCTGATGTCCCGCCTCGGCCGCGGCCGGGCCGCCCTGCGCGCCTTCGAGGAGGGCGCGCGGATGGATCAGAATGTGGGCTCGGAGGCGGGCAAGCCATCCGACCGGACCGGAGAGACCCGGCGCGGGCCGCCCTCCGCGCTCAGGCTCGTCGTGTCCGACACGCCGCCGAGCCGATCCGTCTGGCCGCTCCGGCGCGCCGCCGGGGAGAACTGAGGGCGGCTTGTGACAACCGTCAGTCCCCGGCGCCGGCGCGGACTGACGACAGCGACCGGCGGATCGCTCTGCGGCATGGTGCGGGAACGCGGCATCCGGCTTTTCCAAATCCACCATGCGGGACCACAGGCCCGGGACCACCGCCGTTGAAGGGCGGGGCGCTCCGGGGCACGCTGGCACTGAGGACTTCACGATGATTGATCCGATCACAGACGACGATCTCATCGCCTTCGTCGACGGGCAGATCGACCCGATGCGCCGCCTGGACGTCGAGGCCCATCTGGCGGCCGACCCCGCGGCGGCCGCCCGGGTGATGGCCGAGATGCACGATCGCGATGCCCTGCGGGCCTGCTTCGAGCGGGTCCCAGGCCCCGGGCCCGACCGGACCGTCGCGCTCGCCCGCCGCTTCGACCGGAACCTGCGCTGGCGCCGGGTGGCCTCGCGCCTCAAGCGGGCCGCCGCCATCGCGGTTCTCGTCGGCGCGGGCTGGCTCGCCCATGACGAGATCGGCCGCTTCGGCGTGCCCGACACCCTGGCGGCGACGCCCGATCCCGCGCTGATCGCCGATGCCCGGCAGGCCCGCGCCGTGGCGCAGCTGCGCAAGAGCATCAGCGGCGAGGCCGATGGGCCGGTCTACGACCGGGCGCGCCTGCGCTCCGTGACCGGCATCGACCTGCCGGCGCTGCCCGCGGGCTGGCGGGTGCGCGACATCCAGATCTTCCCGGCCCGTCACGGCACCGGCATCGAGGTCGCCCTCGAGGCCGGGGATTACGGTGAGGCCTCGCTGTTCGCCACCCGCGGCATCCGCGGCGGCCCGGCGACGCTCACCGGTTCCGAGGATGGCGACATCGTCGCCTGGAACGCGGGCGACACCGCCTACGCGTTGATCGGCCCGCGGGACGATGCGGCTCTGCAGCAGGTGGCGGGTCTCCTCGGCGCG
Organism: Methylobacterium guangdongense; assembly: GCF_038442355.1. NCBI lineage: Bacteria > Pseudomonadati > Pseudomonadota > Alphaproteobacteria > Hyphomicrobiales > Methylobacteriaceae > Methylobacterium > Methylobacterium guangdongense. The sequence goes on along the minus strand of NZ_JBBXMX010000005.1, from coordinate 180,932 downwards.
GGGCCGGCGGCGCGCTGAGGCGGCTGCCTCAGGTGTCGTAGTGCCATCGACACTGGGCGATTTCGAGGACTTGGTCGTCTCCGACGCCCCTCGCGCGGTCGACGAGGCGGTGTTCCGCCGCGATCCGGCGTGACGACCACCCTTCGAGATGGCCCCTCAGGGGCTCGACCTTTCCGATGCCCGCGAACGGCGTTCGCATGCTGGCCTTGATGAGGTCATTGATGCGGGCCAGCGTATCGTGGTCGGTCGCCTGCCAATGCAGGTAATCCTCCCAGGCGTTCGCCGACCAGACGAGCTTCACGGCTCGATGAGGCCATACATCTTGTCCGGCCGAGCGTCCGACAAGGCTGGGACGCGTGCTCGTCGCGAGGCCGTGCACCGGGGCTCCTCATGACCCTCGACATCCCGCCCCGGCGGGTGCCAAAGATCGGCCATGCAGGCTGCGGATTCGGCACGGGCGGATGAGGGAGCGGCGCTTTTGGCGGCCGCCCGGATGGTCCGCGAGCGGGCGCATGCGCCCTATTCCCGCTTCCGGGTGGGGGCGGCGCTCCGGGACGAGCGCGGCGCCATCCATGCCGGCTGCAACGTCGAGAACGCGGCCTATCCGGTCGGGACCTGCGCGGAGGCCGGGGCGATCGCCGCCATGGTGGCGGCCGGGGGACGGCGGATCGCCGAAATCCTCGTCTGCGGGGACGGCGCCGGCCTTGTGACGCCCTGCGGCGCCTGCCGCCAGCGCATCCGGGAATTCGCGCGCCCCGACACGCCGATCCACGCCGCCACCCCGGAGGGTATCGCGAAGAGCTTCACGCTCGCCGAACTGCTGCCGGACTCCTTCGGGCCGGAGACGCTCGGTGAGTGAGGCCGCCGCCCTCGACGCGCTGCGCGGCGCCGGCTTCGCGGGCTCCTACGCCTGCGCCCTCGTGACCGGCACCGGCCTCGGCGGGATCGCGGAGGGCCTGGAGGAGGCCGTCTCCATCCCCTACGCGGCGGTTCCGGGCTTCCCGGGGGCGGGGGTCAGCGGCCATGCCGGGCGGCTGCATCGCGGGACCCTGGCAGGACGCCCGGTCCTGGTCTTCGAGGGGCGGGCGCATGCCTACGAGCGGGGCGATGCGGCCGTGATGCGCGTGCCGCTCGCCTGCGCCCGGCAGCTCGGGGCCCGGCGCCTGCTGCTCACCAACGCCTCCGGCTCGCTGCGGCCGGAGGTGGGCCCCGGCAGGCTCGTCCTGCTCGCCGACCACATCAACCTGTCCGGCCTCAACCCGCTGATCGGCGAGGCGAGCGACGCCCGGTTCGTGCCGATGACCGACGCCTACGACCCGGATCTGCGCGCGCGTTTGCACGCGGCGGCCACCGCCTGCGGCATCCCTCTGGGGGAGGGGGTCTATGCGTGGTTCTCCGGCCCGAGCTTCGAGACGCCCGCGGAGGTCCGGATGGCCGGCATCCTGGGGGCGGATCTCGTCGGCATGTCGACGGTGCCCGAGGTGATCCTCGCCCGCTTCCTCGGCCTGCCGGTGGCGGCCGTCTCGGTGGTGACCAACCTCGCCGCCGGAATCGCCGGGGGCGCCCCGCACCACGCGGAGACCAAGGCGGTGGCGGCCCGGGCCGCGGAGGAACTCGGCCGCCTGATCCGGGCCTTCGTGGCCGGGCTGCCCGAAGGAGATGCGCCATGACGGATTCCGAGACCGGCGCAGTCGCCCGCCGGGCGCTGCCGCTCCTCGACCTCACCGACCTCGGCGAGACCTGCACCGAGACGAAGATCGACGCCCTGTGCCGGGACGCGAAGGCCGGGTCCGTCGCGGCGATCTGCGTCTGGCCGCGCTTCATCACGCAGGGCGCCCGGGCACTCGCCGGCACCGGCATCCGGATCGCCACGGTGATCAATTTTCCGGCCGGCGGCGACGATTGCGCCCGGGCCACCGACGACACCGCCGAGGCCCTGCGCGACGGGGCGGACGAGATCGATCTCGTCCTGCCCTACCGCGCCCTGATGCGGGGCGACGCGGCTTTGGCCCGCGATATGGTCGAGGCCGTGCGCGACGTCTGTGGTGCCGCGACCCTCAAGGTGATCCTGGAGACGGGCGAGCTGGGCGATCCCGAACGGATCCGGGTGGCGAGCCGGCTCGCTCTGGAGGCGGGCGCCGATTTCCTGAAGACCTCCACGGGCAAGAGCCCGGTCTCGGCGACCCCGGAGGCCGCCGAGGCGATGCTGACCGAGATTCGTGCGGGCGGCCGCCCCGCCGGCCTGAAGGTGTCGGGCGGCCTGCGCGGCGTTGCCGACGCCGCCACCTATCTGGCGCTCGCCGACCGGATCATGGGGCCGGACTGGGTGACTCCAAAGACCTTCCGCCTCGGGGCGAGCAGCCTGTACGGCGCCCTGATGCAGGCGCGGGGACTCTGAGCATGCGGCTTCCGCAAGAGATCATCCGGGCCAAGCGCGACGGCCTGCCGCTCGAACCCGAGGCGATCGGGGATTTCGTCCGCGGCCTCACGGACGGCACCGTGGGGGAGGGGCAGGCGGCGGCCTTCGCGATGGCGGTGTTCTTCCGCGGCCTCGCGCTGCCCGAGCGGGTGGCGCTGACCCGGGCCATGGCGGATTCGGGCACGGTGCTGACCTGGGCGCTGCCCGGCCCGGTGCTCGACAAGCACTCCACCGGCGGCATCGGCGACACGGTGAGCCTCGTGCTGGCCCCGATGGTCGCGGCCTGCGGCGGCTACGTGCCGATGATCTCCGGCCGTGGCCTCGGCCATACCGGCGGGACCCTCGACAAGCTCGGCAGCATCCCGGGCTACGACGCGACCCCGGGGCTCGACGCGTTCCGGCAGGTCGTGCGCCGCGTCGGCTGCGCGATCATCGGCCAGACCGCCGATCTCGCCCCGGCCGACCGGCGCCTCTACGCGATCCGCGATGTCACCGGCACGGTCGAATCGCTCGATCTGATCACCGCCTCGATCCTGTCGAAAAAGCTCGCCGCGGGGCTCGACGGGCTCGTCATGGACGTCAAGCAGGGCTCCGGCGCCTTCATGGCGACCCTGCCCGAGGCGCGGGCGCTGGCCGAGAGCATCGTCACGGTGGCGGAGGGCGCGGGCTTGCGCACGTCGGCGCTCATCACCGACATGGACGCGCCGCTGGCGAGCGCCGCCGGCAACGCCGTCGAGGTCGCGTACGCGATCGACTACCTGAAGGGCCTGCGCCGGGAGCCGCGCTTCCACGCGGTCACGCTGGCGCTGGCCGCCGAGATGCTCGTGGCCGGCGGCCTCGCCCGGCACGCCGCCGGCGCCGCCGAGCGGCTCGAAGCCGCCCTGGCCTCGGGCCGGGCGGCCGAGATTTTTGCGGAGATGGTGGCGGCGCTCGGTGGGCCGGCCGATCTCCTGAACGAGCCCGAGACGCATCTGCCCACCGCGCCGGTGCGGCGAGCGGTCCGTCAGGCCGGGACGGTCGCGGCCATCGCCACCCGGGATATCGGCCTCGCGGTGATCGGACTCGGCGGCGGCCGCACCCGGCCCGAGGATGCCATCGACCCCCGGGTCGGCTTCACGGACCTCGCCGGACCGGGATCCTCCGGCGGCCTGCTCGGGATCGTCCACGCGGCCGACGAGGCCGCCGCCGATCGCGCGGAGGCGGCCCTGCGGGCGGCCTACCGGATGGGCGACGCCCCCGCAGAACGGCCGGCGATCCTCGAATCCGTGCGGGGCGCGGGGGCGGCCGCGGCCTGAAGGCGTCGGCCGGAGCGATTTTTGCGCAATCGGTCTCACGATCGCCGCGAAGCGCTGCAAGGTCCCTTCGTAAGCCGCACGCGCTGCGCAGATCCCGCGCGGCGGACGCAGCGGCACAGCCCTCGGGCGGAGGATGTGATGGCTCAACCGTTCCGCCGTGTCGCGAACCTTGCGCGTGCGCTGACGCGATCGAACCGGGATCCCGGACACGATCGGAACGCGCCGCCCCCGCCCGCCCCCTTCGTGGTCAAGGCCGACGTTCCGGTCGATATCGGCTGCATCAAGGTCTTCCGGGCCGAGAACTTCCCGGAATCCGGGCCGAGCCCGTGGCTCGACCAGCCGGACGCGCAGGCGATCATCGACCGGCGGGTCGCGCGGCGGGAGATCACCCCGCGGCAGGCCGAGATCTGCCGATCCTGGGAGGAGCACGGCTACTATGTCTTGCGCGGCGCCATCGATCCTGAGACGATCGACGAGGCCTGGGAGGCCTACGAGGCCGCGATCGCCAGCGGTGACGTGACCCTCGCCCCCGAAAAGGCCGCCGAGGATGACCCGCATCCCGGCCGCTACCTCAACCCGCACCTGAAGGTCGAGGCGATCGAGCGGCTCCTGAAGCATCCGGTGCTGGTGAACTTCAGCAGCATGGTGCTGGGCCGCCCGGCGATTCCGTTCCAGACCATCGCGTCCCACAAGGGCAGCCAGCAGGCCGAGCATTCGGACTCGATCCACATGACGACCTATCCGGTCGGCTACCTCGCCGCCTGCTGGATCGCCATGGAGGACATTCACGCGGATTCAGGGCCGCTGGTCTACTATCCCGGCACGCACCGCCTGCCGTACCTGTTCAGCCACGATGTCGGCATCTCGCCGGAAGACTTCAAGCAGCGCGGCTACGGCGCCTATGTCGATCACTACGAGCCCGCGATCCAGCAGGAGATCCGGGACCACGGGGCGAAGCCCGAATACTTCACGGCCCGCAAGGGCGACGTGCTGTTCTGGCACGCGAACCTGCTGCATGGCGGCTCGGCCCGGGCCGATATCCAGCGGTCCCGCAAGGCGCTCGTGCATCACTACTTCGCCGAGGGCTGCGTCTGCTACCACGACCTGTCGGCGACGACCTCGGCGGTTCACGGCCCGGTCGAGAGCCTGCCGACCTGCGGGGCGTCGAATCCTGACATCCAGATCCGGGATCGGATCGCTTCGTAGTGCGGGCCGGGCCGGCCGCGGAGGCGACCCGCCCGACACGCACGACGGTAAGAACTTACCAGCGGCCGTAGCCGTGGCGGTGACCCCAGCCGCCGTGATGATGGTGGCGCGGGCCGAAGTCGCGATGGCCCCAACCGTAATGATGGCCGCGGCCCCAGCCGTGATGGCGCGGGGGGCCGTAGCCGCCATGGCCGCGCCAGCCGTGATGACGCGGGCCATAGCCGTAGCCGTACTGAACGGTCACGACATCACCGGCGCCCTGATGCAATCCGGCGTCGAGCCCGAGGGGTGCCGCCATGGCCGGGGCGGCGAGGGCCAGTCCCCCGACGGCCAGGGCGGTGGCCAAACCCATGCGGGCGGTCTTGATGAACATCGGCGTCCTCCTGATCCAGGCCGGCCGCGGGGCTGCGTCCGGCGATGTCTCAGGTGTGACACCTGGCAGTTGACGTGAATGTGAGCTGCTCGCTCAGGCCGTGTTCAGCTCAGGGCCGGCGATAGACCCAGACCCGGGCCGGCGGCAGGTTCAGCCAGACCCGGTTGGAGCGGTCGGCGGTGTAGCTGCCGGCCTCGCACCGGGCGGGGATCGGCGGCACCACCGCGTAGGTGAACTGCACGAACGGCGCGCTCGGCTGCATCAGGTCGTGGGCGGTGTTGAGCAGGTCGAGCCGTTGCTCGAGCGGCTTGGTAAACAGCGGCAGGCTGGAGATCGTGGCCGCGGCGGGCTGGGTCAGCACGTCCTGCAGGCTCGCTCGCATGTTGTAGGCGTCGCCCCGGATCACCGTGACGCCGGGGAAGCGGCGGGTCAGGAGCTTGCAGAAATCGGGGTTGAACTCGACGAGGATCAGTCGCTCGGGCGCGATGCCGCGCCGGATCAGCGCCTCGGTGACCGGACCCGTGCCGGGGCCGAGCTCGACCACCGGGCCCTCGCGGCGCGGGTCGACATAGGACGCCATCGTGCGGGCGAGCATCTTGCCGGACGGCGTCACCGCGCCGGTGACGAGCGGACGCTCCAGCCAGGAGCGCAGGAACCGCGCCTCGTCCTCCAGGGGGTCGCGCCGCGGCCCGAATATCGCGCTCCGGGTGTCAGGAGCCTTCGCGGTGGGACGGCGCAGCGGCGGCAAGTCTCGAATTCCTTGATGCCGAATGAGAATGAAAGGCTAGGGGAACGCGCTGTCTTACAGCCAAGCCACGGCGACGCATAGGGTACGCGTGCCACGCCGGGGCCGGATGCATAACGGGCCGCCGGGGTTTCGGATCCGGCCCCGGAGCGCGCACCGCCGAAATGCATCTGGTTCGGCGGTGCGCGCGTCGAAACAACGGCTTAGGGCCCTGCTCGATCGCCGTGATCGGGCAGGGCCCTAGGGACGGACCGCCCCACCGAAGAAGTCCCGCACCTTCGAAAAGAAGCCCGCGGATTCCGGATGGTTCTCCGGTGAGGCCGACTGATCGAACTCCTGGAGCAGCTCGCGCTGGCGCTTCGTCAGGTTCTGCGGGGTCTCGACGAAGACCTGGATGTAGAGGTCGCCGACCTCCCGCGAGCGGAGCACCGGCATGCCCTTGCCCTTGATGCGGAACTGCTTGGCGGTCTGCGTGCCGGCGGGGATGCGCACCTGCGTCTGCGAGCCGTCGATCACCGGCACGGTGATCTCGCCCGCGAGCGCCGCGGTGACCATCGAGATCGGCACCCGGCAGAACAGGTCGGCGCCGTCCCGCTGGAAGAACTCGTGCTGCTTGATCGACAGGAAGACGTAGAGGTCCCCCGGCGGGCCGCCGCGCAGCCCGCTCTCGCCCTCGCCGGCGAGCCGGATCCGCAGCCCGTCATCGACGCCGGCCGGCACGTTGATCGAGAGGGTGCGCTCGCGGTTGACCCGACCCGCGCCCTGGCAGGCGGTGCAGGGATCGTCCACGATCTCGCCGCGGCCGTGGCAGTTCGGGCAGGTGCGCTCGATCGCAAAGAAGCCCTGGGCGGCCCGGACCCGTCCGTAGCCCGCGCAGGTCTGGCAGGTCCGGGGCTTCGAGCCCGGCTTGGCGCCGGAGCCGTCGCAGGCCTCGCAGGTCACCGAGGTCGGGATCCGGATGGTCTCGGCCTTGCCGTTGAAGGCCTCCTCCAGCGTGATCTCCAGGTTGTAGCGCAGGTCGGCCCCGCGCTCCCGTCCCGGCGCGCCACCCCGGCCCCGGGCCGGTCCGCCGCCGCCGCGGCCGTCGCCGAAGAAATTGTCGAAGATGTCCGACATGAAGTCGCCGAACTCGTTGCCGAATCCGGGTCCGCCGCCGCCGCCCTGGCTGAAGGCCGCATGGCCGAACCGGTCGTAGGCGGCGCGCTTCTGGCCGTCCGAGAGGCACTGATAGGCTTCGTTGATTTCCTTGAACTTGATCTCGGCGTCCTTGTCGCCGGGATTGCGGTCGGGATGATAGGTCATCGCGAGCTTGCGGAAGGCGACCTTCATCTCGCTTTCCGTGGCGGTCTTGGTGACCCCCAGGATCTCGTAATAGTCCCGCTTCGACATCCGACCCCGTCTCCGGACAACCCGACCCGCGCGTCATTCGGGTTTCCAAAGGGCTGAGCCCTTCGGTGGGGTGCCGGGGTGAAACCCCGACGTATCGGGCTTGGCCCGACAGCAGGGCTCTGCCCTGCACCCGCGAAAGGGATGTGTCCCTTTCGAAACCCGTGACCGCACGACAGCGAGCGAGGCCGGATCGCTCCGGCCTCGCTCCCGAACCCTGCGTGCCCTTATGCGCGCTTCTTCTGGTCCTTGTCGTCGACTTCCTGGAAGTCGGCGTCGATGACGTCGTCCTTCTTCTCGCCGGCCTGCGCCTCGGCACCGGCGTCGGGGCCCGCCGCCTGGTTGGCGGCGTACATCGCCTCGCCGAGCTTCATCGAGGCCTGCATCAGGTCCGTGGTGCGGGCCTTGATGGCTTCGACATCCTCGCCCTCGAGCGCGGTCTTGAGCGCGGTCATCGCGGTCTCGATGGCGCCCTTGTCGGCGGCCGGGACCTTGTCGCCGTACTCGGTCACCGACTTCTCGGTGGCGTGGATCAGGCTCTCGCCCTGGTTCTTCACCTCGACGAGCTCGCGGCGCTTCTTGTCGGCCTCGGCATTGGCCTCGGCGTCCTTCACCATCCGGTCGATGTCGGCGTCCGAGAGGCCGCCCGAGGCCTGGATGCGGATCTGGTGCTCCTTGTTGGTCGCCTTGTCCTTGGCGGTCACGTTCACGATGCCGTTGGCGTCGATGTCGAAGGTCACCTCGATCTGCGGCATGCCGCGGGGCGCCGGCGGGATGCCGACGAGGTCGAACTGGCCGAGCAGCTTGTTGTCAGCCGCCATCTCGCGCTCGCCCTGGAAGACCCGGATCGTGACGGCGTTCTGGTTGTCCTCGGCCGTCGAGAAGGTCTGGGACTTCTTGGTCGGGATCGTGGTGTTGCGGTCGATGAGCCGGGTGAACACGCCGCCCAGGGTCTCGATGCCCAGCGACAGCGGGGTCACGTCGAGGAGCAGCACGTCCTTGACGTCGCCCTGGAGCACGCCCGCCTGCACGGCGGCGCCGATGGCCACGACCTCGTCGGGGTTCACGCCCTTATGCGGCTCCTTGCCGAAGAAGGACTTCACCACCTCCTGGATCTTGGGCATGCGGATCATGCCGCCGACCAGCACCACCTCGTCGATCTCGGAGGCCGAGACGCCGGCATCCTTGAGCGCCTTGCGGCAGGGCTCGATCGTCCGCTGCACCAGATCGTCGACGAGCGACTCGAACTTGGCCCGCGAGAGCTTCAGCGCGAGGTGCTTCGGGCCGGTCTGGTCGGCGGTGATGTAGGGCAGGTTGATCTCGGTCTGGGTCGCCGAGGACAGCTCGATCTTCGCCTTCTCGGCGGCCTCCTTGAGGCGCTGGAGGGCGAGCTTGTCCTTGGTCAGGTCGATGCCCTGCTCCTTCTTGAACTCCGAGGTCAGGTACTCGACGATCCGGTTGTCGAAATCCTCACCGCCCAGGAAGGTGTCGCCGTTCGTCGACTTCACCTCGAACACGCCGTCGCCGATCTCGAGGATCGAGACGTCGAAGGTGCCGCCGCCGAGGTCGTAGACCGCGATCGTGCCAGCCTTCTTCTTGTCGAGGCCGTAGGCGAGCGCGGCCGCGGTCGGCTCGTTGATGATGCGCAGCACCTCGAGGCCGGCGATCTTGCCGGCATCCTTGGTGGCCTGACGCTGGGCGTCGTTGAAGTAGGCGGGGACGGTGATGACGGCCTGCGTCACGGGCTGGCCGAGATGGGCCTCCGCGGTCTCCTTCATCTTCTGCAGCGTGAAGGCGGAGATCTGCGAGGGCGAATACTTCTTGCCGTCCGCCTCGACCCAGGCGTCGCCGTTGTCGCCGCGGGCGATCTTGTAGGGGACGAGGTTCTTGTCCTTCTGGGTCAGCGGATCGTCGTAGGTCCGGCCGATCAGCCGCTTGATGGCGAAGAACGTGCGCTCGGGGTTCGTGACCGCCTGGCGCTTGGCCGGCTGGCCGACGAGCCGCTCGCCGTCATCCGTGAAGGCGACGATCGACGGCGTGGTGCGGGCGCCTTCCGAATTCTCGATGACCTTGGGCTGCGTGCCATCCATCACGGCCACGCAGGAATTGGTGGTGCCGAGGTCGATACCGATAACTTTACCCATGGTGGGATCCCTCTTTGTGTCGCGTTCAAGCAGACCGCCGAGCCCCGAAGCAGCTCGGCCCATGGCGGTGTACGAAGGTGATGTGAGTATGGGACCCGGGCCGGATCAAGGGCCGTGAACGGCTGAAATCCAGCGCGCAATCCCGCGTCGAGGGCGATATAAGAAGCCCCGGACGGGCTCGCAAGGCGAAGCCTGCGCGTCGGGGCAGAGGGCGCGCTTTGGCGCTAACGCGTTCGACGGCTTGGATAATCCTTCCGCAGCCCGCGGGTGGGCCGGATGGCGTGGTTGCATTTTGTTGCTCCGCTGCCACGTCGGCGCCATCGACGGCGTGTTAACACTTCGACAAGGGGTTGCACGTGGCCCCGCCACTTCGTGTCCCCGTCGTAGAGCCCGATGCGCCCGACCCGCAGCCTCCTGCTATCCGCCCTGGCGCTGGCCGTCGCGGCTCCCGCCCTGCTCGCCGCCCCGCCGGCGCAGGCGCAGAACTTCTTCGAGCGCCTGTTCGGCATCAAGCCCGAGCGGCCTCCGGTGCCGCCCCGGGGCCTGCCCGAGGCGCCGCCGGCCCCGCCGCCGGGGGCGCCCGGCGAGCCGGGGCAGGCGCCGGCCCCCGAGGCGCCCCGTGCGCCGCCGGCCCCGGCCCGTCCGGTGGTGCTCAAGACCCCCTCGGAGGAGGGCCTGCTCGGGCAGGACCTCCAGCTCAACGGGACCTCGGGGTCCCTGAAGCTCGAACGGTCCGGCAATGCCATGACGGCCCGGATCACCCTGCCGGGGACCAAGATCTCGCAGCCCACGGATTCCTGCACGGTGCCGCTCGGCGGCGGCACGCCCGTCACGCTGAGTTCCGAGGGCAAGCCCGAGGGTGTGCCGCGCTACGAGGCGGCCGGGGCGGAATGCCCGCTGCGCCTCGACGTGACCGAGGGCGGCGTCCTCGTCTCGACGCTGGGCTCGGGCCCGGTCTGCACCTTCTCGGCCGCGGATTGCGCCACGACGCCGACCGGCCTGTGGGGGCCGGCCCCCGCGACCCTGCTCCCGCGGGCCGGCGAGTTCGACACGGCCCGGGGCGTGGCCGACAAGGCGGTGCGCGACAATTACAAGCTGATGACCCAGCGGGCCCGGCGCGAGGACGTGCGGCCGATCGTGACCGAGCAGGCGGCCTTCTCGTCGGACCGGGAGCAGTTCTGCCGCAGCTACGCCCGCGAGGGCACGCACGGCTTCTGCCATCTGCGCTTCAGCGAGAACCGGGCGCTCGCCCTGGCGACCCGGCTCGGCGCCAACACGGCGGTGCCCACCGCGGCGGTGGCGCCGCGCAGCCGGCCCCGGCCGAAGCCGGCGGTGGAGGGCCTGAACCCCGACGCGGCCGGCGGCGGCGACGTCGTTCCCGAGTAGCCGCTGGAGCGGGCTCGGTCAGGCCCGGCCGGCCGTCATGGACAGCATGGCGGGGTCGATGCCGTTGGCCCGGAGCGCCCGCTCGTACTTGGCGTCGAGATCGGTGTTGAAGATCAGTTCGGGATCGGCCGGGCAGTTGAGCCAGCCATTGGCCATGATCTCGCTCTCGAGCTGGCCCGCCTGCCAGCCCGCGTAGCCGAGCGCCAGCACGGCGCTCGCCGGGCCCTCGCCGCTGGCGATGGCGCGCAGGATCTCGACGGTCGCGGTCAGGCAGATGCCGTCGTCGATGATCAGCGTCGATTGCTGGATATGGAAGTCGTCGGTGTGCAGCACGAAGCCGCGCCGACCCTCCACGGGACCGCCCATCAGGACCGGCATGTGCCCGACCCGCTCGCGCAGGCGAATCGCATCCGCCTCGGGGGCGACGTCGAGCTGGACCAGCAGGTCCGGCATGCTGATGTCGCTGGCCGCCTTGTTGACGATGATGCCCATCGCCCCGTCGGCGGAATGGGCACAGATATAGATCACCGAGCGGGCGAAGCGCTCGTCGGCCATGCCGGGCATCGCCACGAGGAACTGCCCGTCGAGGAAGTCTGGGCCCAGGAGCGATGAGCGCCGCGGCGACGCCTGTCCGGGATCCTCGGATGAGGCGGACTCCCGCCGGGGAGCCGAAGGCGAAGGATCCGATTTGCGATGCGGAGGAGACGCCATGGCGCCATGCTACGCCGCCCCCTCCCATTGTCCAGCGGGCAATAGGGACGCAGCAAGCTTCCGCCCAGCTTGTGCGCATCGCACCGAGGCGATCGCGCGTCCCGGGATGTCGGCCGAAGCGGACGGACCAAGGCGTGTCCCGCAACGTCGGCCATGGATCGCCGGTTGTCCCTTGGACATCATCCGCGTCGGGAGGCCGCTTGCTCGACAGGCCCAACCGACCACGCTAGGTCAGGCGCGCAAACGCATCTGCGCAGCAATGAGGGACCCGCGATGATCCAGGTCGGCGACCATCTGCCCCAGGCCACGTTCCGGGTGAGCGGCCCGGAGGGCCCCATCGCCCGCACCACCGACGACGTGTTCAAGGGCCGCCGCGTGGTGCTGATCGGCGTCCCGGGCGCCTTCACGCCGAGCTGCCACCGCAACCACCTCCCGGGCTTCGTCACCCACAAGGACGAGATCCTCGGCCGCGGGGTCGACGCCATCGCGGTCACGAGCGTCAACGACGTGTTCGTGCTCGATGCGTGGTCGAAGGCGAGCGGCGCAGAAGGCCTGCAATTCCTGGCCGACGGCAACGCCGATTTCGCCAAGGCGATCGGCCTGGAGATGGACGGCACGGGCTTCGGTCTCGGGATCCGCTCGAAGCGCTACTCCATGCTGGTCGATGACGGGGTCGTGAAGATCCTGAACGTCGAGGAGACGCCCTCCAAGGCGGAGGCTTCGGGGGCCGAGGCGCTGCTGAAGGTCCTCTGAGCACGGTTCCGGCCGCGCCCCGGGGCGCGGCCGTCCGCCGGACCGTCATCACACCTGCGCGAGGTCGAGGGCCTCGAGCCCGTCGTGGTGCAGCAGGAGCACGCCGGTCGCCGCCGCGAGCCTTCGGGCCGCCGGCGTGAACCCGGCATTGGACACCACCGCGGCGCGGTCGCCCGCCCAGTAGCGCTGGGCCGCGGCCGCCTCCTGCACCGCGGCGTTGCCCACGGGCTTGGTCAGGCGCTTGCACTGGACGACGAGGCGCAGGCCGTCGCGGTCCGCCACGATGTCGGCGCCCTGGTCGCCGCTCGCCGGGGTCCGGTGCGCCCGCCACCCCGCCCGGGCGAGACGCTCGGCGCAGTAGCGCTCGTAGTCGAGCCCGTCCTCCGGGGCGTCCTCCTCGTCGGGCAGGTCGATCGCAGCCGCCTCGGCCTCGACGATGTCGAGCATCCGGTCCCGCTCCGTGGCGAACAGGTCGGCGTCGCGCGGGCCGATCTGCGGCAGCACGGTGCGGTCGAGGAAATACTCGCGCTCGCGCAGCCAGCCGTCCTCGATCCAGTTGCCGTAGGCATCGCGGAAACTTTCCTGCCGCCGCCGCAGGGCCAGCGTCTCGCCATGCGCCCGGGCGATGCGGCGGATCCGGGCGCGGAACCGGCGCGGTCGCCCGAGATGGCGCAGCCACACGCACACGAGCGCGAGCCCCGTGGCCGCCAGGGCGGGCGGACCGTACCAGAGCGCGAACGGGCCGCCGATCACGGCCGTCCAGAACAGGCGGGCGACGGGGTTGGGCTTGCCGGGCATCGGGTCTCGAGGGCGCGGACGGGCCTCGAGACCTTCGCAAGCGCCCCTTGCCCGATGCCTAAGAGCGGCGGGAAACCTGTGGACGCGGGGGCGCCCTCAGCCCTTCCGGCGCTGGTGGCCGAGGCCCATGCTCTTGGCGAGGCTCGACCGGGCCGCCGCGTAGTTCGGCGCCACCATCGGGTAGTCGGGCGGCAGGCTCCACTTCTGGCGGTACTCGTCCGGCGTCAGATTGTAGTGCGTGCGCAGGTGGCGCTTGAGGGATTTGAACTTCTTCCCGTCCTCCAGGCAGACGATGAAGTCGGGCTGGACCGAGCGCCGGACCGAGACGGCGGGCCGCAGATCCTCGGCCGGCGCGGATGTGGGCTGGCTGAGCTCGGACAGGGTTGCGTGAACCTTGGCGATCAGTCCGGGCAGCTCCGGTGGCGGGACCGGATTGTTGCTCACGAAGGCCGACACGATGTCGACCGAGAGCGCGAGAAAGTCCGGTTGCCCTTCGACCGTGGAATCCATCCCTCAACCTCCTGGCGATCCCGGGCTCTCGCCGTCACTCGGCAGGATGATCGGAATCTGTTTCCGGGCCGCCCGATACAGGCAGATGTGGCGCAGTTACTATTGTGGTGTGAATTTTAAGGCAAGAACAAATTACAGATGGCCATAGCGGCCGTTTTCGAGAGGACAAAGGTCGCCGGATATTTGATCTGAAGGGTGCCTGCAAGCCCCCCGAACAATGGCTGATCGCACTGTGATAAGCCTGCGCGGAGGCCTGGACCATCCGGCGTTGCCTGCGCGGCCGATCGCGCCATCTGTCAGAGCGCTGTGGCAGGCCCATGTGATATGGCCGTGGAATCGGATTTCAGGCACCTGGATACGCGCCTGATCCCGACGTGAGCGAGGGACACCCCATGCACGCCGGCACGACTGGCCCGCGGGACCGGATCCCGTGATGGCGGCCCCGTGAGCACCTATCGGTTCGACAAGCTGCTGGCACCGCAGTCGGTCGCGCTGGTCGGAGCGGTGGCGCGCGAGGGCTCGGTGGCGCGCAGCGTGCTGGACGGGCTGCGGGCATCCGGCTTCCCCGGCGCGATCCTGCCGGTGCAGCCCGACCACGCGGAGGTGGACGGCCTCGCCTGCGTCCCCCAGATCGCCGACCTGGCCACCACGCCCGACCTCGTCCTGATCGCGGTGCCGCCCCCGCGCGTGCCCGAGGTCGTCGCCCAGGCGGCGGCGTCCGGCGCCGGGGCGGCCGTGATCCTGACGGCCCGGCTCGGTTCCGGCCCGGACGATCCGGGCCCGACCGCCCACCGGATCGCCCGCGCGCACGGCCTGCGCCTGCTCGGCCCCGACAGCGCCGGCCTCGCCGTGCCGGGGGCCAAGCTCAACGCCAGCCTGTTCGCCCACGCGCCCGCCGCGGGCGACCTCGCCCTCGTGTCGCAATCCGGCACGGTGGCGGCCGCCATCGTCGAGTGGGGCGCCCGCCACGGGACGGGGTTCTCGGCGGTGCTCTCCCTCGGCAGCGTGCTCGATATCGGCGTGGCCGACTGTCTCGACCATTTCGCCGCCGATTACCGCACCCGGGCGATCCTGCTGTGCCTCGACCGGGTCTCGGATGCCCGGCGCTTCATGTCGGCAGCCCGCGCGGCGGCCCGCGCCAAGCCCGTGGTGGTCCTGCGCGCCGGGCGGCACCGGCCCGACACCCGCGCGCCCGAGACCCACACGGGGGCGCTCGCCCGGCCGGACGCGGTCTACGCGGCGGCCTTCCGGCGGGCCGGCCTGCTGGCCGTGCAGGATCTCGACGAGATGTTTTCCGCCGTCGAGACCCTGGGGCGCCAGCGCCCGTTTCCCGGCGACCGGCTGGCGATCCTGTCGAACGGCCGCGGCATCGGCCTGCTGGCGGCCGATCGGCTGATCGAGCGGGCGGGAACCATGGCGGAGGCCGCCGAGGCGGAGGGGCGCCCGGCCGGCAACCCCCTCGATCTCGGCATCGACGCGGCGGGCCCGGCCTTCGCGGCCGCCCTGGAGCCGATCCTCACCGACCGCGTCAGCGACGCCGTGCTGGCGATCCACGTCCCCACCGTCCGCTCGGATGCGGGCGAGGTCGCCAACGCGATCGCCGACACGGTCAAGCGCGTCCGCGCCGGCCAGACGCGCAAGAAGCCGCTCTTCGCGGTCTCCCTGGGGGATGCCGAGGCGGCGCGGGCGGCCTTCGCCCGGGCCGGCCTGCCGCATTTCGCCACCGATTCCGAGGCGATCGAAGGCTTCCTGCACCTCGTGCGCTACCGCGAGGCTCAGGACGACCTGATGCGCACGCCGGACTCGCTGCCGCGCGACTTCTCCCCCGACACGGCCCGCGCCCGCACGATCATCGCGGGCGCCCTGCGCCACGGGGCGGCGTGGCTCGATCCGATCGCGGTGAACGGCCTGCTCGAAGCCTACGGGATCCCGACCGTTCCGATCACCCTCGCCTCCGACAAGGACGCCGCGGCGGCGGCCGCTTGGCCGATCATCGCGGCCGGGGGCACGGTGGCGCTCAAGGTCGTCTCCCCCGACATCGTGCACAAGTCCGACATCGGCGGGGTCCATCTGGACCTCACCAGCGAGGCCGATGTCCGCGAGGCCGCGCGCAGCATCCTGGCCCGGGCGCGCCGGGAGCGGCCGGACGCCCGCGTCACCGGTTTCGCGGTGCAGCCCATGGTGCGAAGGGGCCAGCGCCGGGAGCTGATCGCGGGCCTCGCGGAGGATCCGGTGTTCGGCCCGGTGGTGGTGTTCGGGCGGGGCGGCACGGCCGTCGAGGTGATCGACGACCGGGCGCTCGGCCTGCCGCCCCTCGACCTGATCCTCGCCCGCGACCTGATCGGCCGGACCCGGGTCGCCCGGCGGCTCGAAGCCTATCGGGACGTGCCGGCGGCCGACATCCCGGCGATCGCGCTGACCCTGGTGAAGCTGTCCCAGCTCGCCGCCGACCTGCCTCAGGTCCGCGAACTCGACATCAACCCCCTGCTCGCCGACGAGACCGGGGTGCTGGCCCTCGACGCCCGGGTTCGGATCGGCCGGTCGGAGCGGAGCGGGCACGGGCGAGGCCATCCGCGCTTCGCGATCCGGCCCTATCCGGCGGAATGGGTGCGGACCCTCAACCTGAAGGACCGCACCATCCGCGTCCGGCCGGTGCGCCCGGAGGACGAGGGGCTGTTCCTCACGTTCTTCCAGGGACTCGACCCGGAGGACCTGCGCCTGCGCTTCTTCGGGCCGGTGCGCGCCTTCAGCCACGCCTTCCTGGCCCGCCTGACGCAGCTCGACTACGCCCGCGCCATCGCGTTCGTGGCCACCGAAGTGGACGCGGGCGGCGGCGAGCGCATGCTCGGCGCGGTCCGGCTGCACGCCGACGCCAACCAGGAGAGCGGCGAATACGCCATCGCGGTGGGGCGCGACGTCCGGGGCACCGGGCTCGCCTTCGCGCTGATGCGCCTGATGATCGACTGGGCCCGCTCCGAGGGGATCGGCCGGGTCGAGGGCTCGGTGCTGGCCGAGAACCGGCCGATGCTGGCGGTCTGCCGGCGCCTCGGCTTCACGCAGGGGCGCGACCCGGAGGATCCGGGCTTGGTGAAGGTGCAACTGCCGCTGGCAGCCGGATCACCGGCCGGACGTTAGGCCGGCGCTCCGTCCGGCAAGATCCCCTTCAGCCAGATCCGCCACGCCGCTGCGCCTGCCGCGTCGTCGGGTCCGGTTGGAACCGGGGCGGGCTCGCCGGCCAGGCATGGGGATCGATCCGGTCCCGCACGGTGAGGAGGAAGCTCAGGAACCCGTCCGGGCCGTCCCACGCGATCCGCATCGTGTCGTTTTCCGTCTCTCGCCAGATCGCCTTCGCCTGGGCGAAAGTGACGGTCCCGTCGGTCAATTCGGCGATGAACGCCGCGACGAGGCGATGCTCGGCCTTTTTCAGCCGTTTGAGCGCGGCTTCGAGGAGCGCCCGTTCATCGTTCCCGACCTGACCCATGGTGGGTCCGAGGCCGACAGACGCGAAATAGGCCTGCCAGTGCAGGGCGTTGCCGAAGCGGATGAAGGCTGCCCGCGCCGTCGTGGCCGGAGGGCCGAAGATGGGCTCCTTGATCCGCGCCGGTGGGCGCGCCCGCCGGGCCATTCATCCCTCCATGGACCGCTTGAACGCCTCGGCGAAATCCGGATGCCAGCGCGAGAGCGCCGGCCGGTTCTCGATGATGTCGCCCGCCGCCCAGGCGATCCGCTTCTCGTCCTGCGCCCGGGTGGTCTCGTTGTCGGGGCAGAGGATGTAGAAATCGCCCGCCGCCAGCCGCTCCAGCAGGAACGACACGGTCTCCTCCGGCGTCCAGGCGCCGGCCGGCTTCTCGGCGACGCCGCGGGCCTTGGTCAGCCCCGTGTAGACGAAGCCGGGAATCAGGAGATGCGCGGTGGTCTGGCAGCCCGCGCGGTTGCGCAGCTCATGGGCCAGCGCCTCGGTGACCGCCTTCACCCCCGCCTTCGAGACGTTGTAGGGCGCGTTGCCGGGCGGCGTGGTGATGCCCTGCTTCGAGCCGGTCACGATCACGGCGCCGGGCTTCGCCCCGTCGATCATGCCGGGCGCGAAGGCGTGGATGCCGTTGACCACGCCCCAGAGGTTGGTGCCCAGGATCCGCTGCCAGGTCTCGGCATCCGAGAACAGCTTGCCGCCGGCCTCGATCCCGGCGTTCAGCATGACGATCGCGGGCGGACCGCCCCGCGCGACGGCCCCCGCCAGGGCCTCCACGGCGCCCCGGTCGGAGACGTCGGTCGGCACCGCGCGGACCTCGACGGCGGCGAGTTCGGCCACGGCGGCGCGGGCGGCGTCGAGGGCCGGCCCGGGCAGGTCGGCGAGCCAGACATGCATGCCGGCCCGCGCGAAGGCCTGCGCGGCGGCGAGCCCGATGCCGCTCGCGGCCCCGGTGACGACGGCGCTGCGGCCGGGGCTGATGGCGGGATGCTGGCTCATGACGGGTCCTCGGCTGGATGGCGCCCTTCAGATGGGGCGAGCCCGGATGAAGGCGAGTTGGTGCACCGGATCGGACGAAAGGCCCGCAGACTCAGCGGATCGTAACCTCCGCCACCGCATGCTCTGATGGCGGTGATCCCACCGAACCCGAGGATGCGGCATGCCGATCCGTCCGAGCCGCCGGTCCCTTCTCGCCGGGATGGCCTGCGCGGGGCTCGCGCCGGCTGCGCGGGGGGCCGTCCCCACCACCGGGTTCGGGCCGCTCGGCCGCCCGTCCTGGTCGAGCGACAGCCTCCAGGCCGCGGCCGCCGCGAAGGGCCTGCTCTACGGCTGCGAGGTGCCGTTCCACCGGTTCGACTCCACACCCGCCTACCGGCAGGCGGTGGCGCGGGAATGCGGCATCCTGGTCTGCGGCACCGAGATGAAGATGGAGGAGGTGCTGCCCGCCCCGGGCAAGACCGACTTCGCCCGGGGCGATGCGATCCTGCGCTTCGCCAAAAGCAACGGCCAGAAGATGCGCGGCCATACGCTCGTCTGGCACGCGGCGCTCCCGCCCTGGGTCGGCCCCTTGCTCGGGCGGGCGAGCGCCGCGCAGGGCGAGGATTTCATGCGCCGCTGGATCGAGACCGTGGCGGGCCATTACCGGGGCCAGATCGTCGCCTGGGACGTGGTCAACGAGATTCTGGGCAACGAGGCCGATCCCGACCGCGGCGGGGGCCTGCGCGACTCGCCCTGGCTCGCCTCGATCGGCCCCGGCTACGTCGACCTCGCCTTTCGGATCCTGCACGAGACCGATCCGGCCGCCGCCGGCACGTGGAACGAGGATGCGGTCGAACAGGGCGCGCCCTGGATGGAGGCCAAGCGCACCAAGGTCCTGCGCCGGCTGGAGGCGATGCGCGCCCGCGGCGTGCCGATCCGGCGCTTCGGCCTGCAATCGCACCTCACCAGCACGATCCCGATCGATCAGGGCCAGCTGCGGCGCTTCCTGCGCGAGATCGGCCAGATGGGCATCGGGATCGCGATCACCGAACTCGACATCGACGACCGGGTCTTTCCCTCCGACGTACCGACCCGCGACCGGATGGTGGCCGATTTCGCGCGGCGCTACCTCGACGTGGTGCTGGACGAGCCGGCGCTCCTCGACGTGCTGACCTGGGACATCTACGACCCGGACACGTGGCTGAACGACCATCCCTACCGCAAGCGGCCGGACGGCCTGCCCCAGCGGGCCCTGCCGCTGGACTCGCAGTTCCGGCGCAAGCCCCTGTGGCACGCCCTGAAGGCCGCCTTCGCGGCGGCGCCGGACCATACAGCCGCCCGGGACAAGCTCAGGCGGGCGTGATCCCGGCCTGACGGCCCCCGTCGGCGAGGATCGGCTCGGGTGGGCGATCCGCCAGGAGCCGGCGGCGCAGGCGCGCGCAGGGGCGCTCGACGAGATTGTACATCCCCCAGCACCAGAGCAGCGCCGGCGGGAAGGCCGCGAGCATCAGCGGCAGGCCGTGCAGGCTGGGCCTCAGGTGCAGCACCAGCGCCACCACGGCCATGTGGGCGAGGTAGAAGCTGTACGACCACAGGCCGAGCTGGCGCATCGGCCGGCTGGCCAGCAGCCGCACCACGGGTCCCTCCCCGTGCAGCAGGTAGGCGAAGGGCACGACCAGGGCCGCGCTCTGGAGGGTGTAGCGCAGGGTCTCGCGGAAGGCGTTGTCCCGCACCGCCAGGGTGCCGAGGATCACCGCGAGGCTGAAGCCCACGTGCCACGCCTTCGGCCGCCAAGCCCGATCGGCCGGGATCACCGGGTTGTTCCACAGGGCGAGGCAGCAGCCGAACAGGATCGCGTCGATGCGGGTATGGGTCCAGCTGTAGTTCAGGCTGTAATCGGCGAGCCGCCAGACGTTGACGCAGCGGATCACCAGGACCGCGGCGCAGATCCCCAGACAGGCGAGCGCGGCCCGGCGCGGCTGCAGGCGGCCCAGCCACAGGACGTAGACCAGGGGGAAGACGAGGTAAAAATGCTCCTCGATGGCGAGGCTCCAGAGCGGCACGGGCAGCACCGCCTCGGTGCCGAACAGGCCGGGATAGTTCGTCAGGAACGTCGCCTGCCCCAGGATCGCCGCCGGATCGACCGGCATCCAGTCGAGCAGCCCCAGCGCGTAGAGCCCGCCCGCGGCGAGCAGGGTGAGGTACATCGGCGGCAGGATGCGCAAGCTCCGCCGCAGGTAGAAGGCCGGGAGCGAGACCGCGCCGGTCCGCGCCCGCTCGATCCGCAGCAGGGTGGTGATCAGGTAGCCGCTGAGGAAGAAGAAGACCGTGACCCCGAATCCCCCGGGGACGATGTGGCTGTAGCCGCAATGGGCCGCGAACACGATCAGGATGGCGAGCGCCCGCACCCCATCGAGCTGCGGCAGGTACGGCATCACCGCGGGGACCTGTTTCCCGGGATCCGGCATGACGGGTCGGCTCTTCCATCCTGGCAGGGACAACCCTGAGAAGAACAAGCTGCGGCACTTTCTGTCACGCCGACATCCGTAGACGCCGCGGTGCTTCGAAAGACGTCGCGGGATGGTGAATCTGCACCTCGAGCGCCCCTTCCGACAGGAGGGGATTGGTAACCACGCCGCCCCATCATGCCGCCGATCCGCGCCACGTCGGGCGCCGTCGGGAGTGTTGCGTATGGGCCCGGTCCGTTCCCGCCGTCATGCCCGCCCGGGGGCCGCGCTCGGCGCCAGCCTGTCGCTGCTGACGCTGCTCGGTGCCACCGTCGATGCCGCCGCGCAGGGGGTTCCGGCGACCGCCGCGCCGGTCAGCGCGGCACCCGTTCCGCCTGCCACGCCCGCGGTCGCACCGGAGGGGGCGGCCGCGAAGGCGCAGGAGGTGAAGGCTTCGGAGCTCAAGCCGGCCGAGAAGGCCGCCGACGCGAAGGCCGTCGAGCTCAAGCCCACGGCCTCGGGGTCCGGCGAGTCGAAGCCGAGCGACCCCAAGCCCGTCGAGGCTGCGGCGCCGGACGCCACGCCGGGCAAGCCGGCGGAGGCCGCCAAGCGGTCGCGCGAGCCGGCGCCCCTGGTCTACGCCAAGGTCTCGGCCGATCCGAACCCGGCTCTGACCCCGCGCACCTTCCTGGACACGCTGCGGGCCGCCGAGCGCTACGCGGCCTTCGCGGAGGCCGGCGGCTGGGAGCGGCTGCCCGACGACCTCGCCCGGCTGAAGCCCGGCGAGCGCAGCCCGGCGATCCCGGCCCTGCGCCACCACCTGACGCTCACCGGCGATCTGCCGGCGGATGCGCCGCCGAACGACCGGCTCGACCCGCCGCTGGTCGCGGCGATCGCGGCCTTCCAGGGCCGCCACGGGCTGCCCGACAGCGGCATCCTGGGCCGGCTTACCCTCAACGCGCTCAACGTGCCGGCTTCGGTGCGCCAGAAGCAGCTCGCGGCGTCGGCGGCCCGGCTGATGGGTTCCAAGTTCCCGTTCGGCGAGCGCTACATCGTGGTCAACATCCCCTCGGCCGCCGTCGAAGCGGTGGAGAACGGCACGGTGGTGCGCCGCTACGTCGCCGTCGTCGGCTCGCCCGACAAGGCGACGCCGACCGTGGAGACCCGGATCACCGACATCAACTTCAACCCGACCTGGACGGTGCCGGCCTCGGTGGTGAAGAACGAGATCATCCCGCAGATGCGGAAGAATCCGGGCTATCTCGCCAAGAACCACATCCGCATCCTCGGGCCGTCCGGCGAGGTCGACCCGACCAAGATCGACTGGGCGGGCCAGAAGGCGGTCGCCTACACGCTGCGCCAGGATTCCGGCTTCGACAATTCGCTCGGCCAAGTGCGGATCGACATGCCGAACCGCTTTGCCGTCTACATGCATGACACGCCGGCAAAATCGCTGTTCGCCGCGAGCGTGCGCTTCCACAGCCATGGCTGCGTCCGGGTCGGTCAGGTGAAGGAACTGGTCGGCTGGCTGCTGCAGGGCACGGACGGGCCGAACGGGCCGGGCAGCACCTGGGGACCGATCGAGATCGAGACCGGCATCGCCGACGGCGAGCGCCGCGACATCAAGCTGCCCAAGCCCGTGCCGGTGACGTTCGTGTATCTCACGGGCTACGCCACCCCGGACGGCAAGGCGCATTTCCGCGACGACATCTACAAGCTCGACACGCCGGCCCCCGAGCCTGCCGCAACGGGGGCGATCCCGCCGGCCGGCGCCGCGACCGCACCGCCGGCGGCGATGCCGGCGAGCGCCAAGCCCCCGGCCCGGAAGGCCGCCGCGCCCGCCCTCGCGAAGCCGGCGGGCGAGGCGCATCCGGTCAAGAAGGTGGAGCGCCGGCAGCCGGAACAGGCGGTCCACGTCGACTGACCTCGGCTCCGTCGGGCGGGCGGCGGCCGAAGGCTTGCATTGCGGCGGCGCGGGCGCCATCCGGTTGCCCGTGATCCCGGAGCCGCCATGGCCTTTGCCTGCACGATCCCCGCAACGCCCACCGTCCAGCAGGACGACGCCACCGTGCGCATCACCCGCTGGGATTTCCCGCCGGGCGGCGTGACCGGCTGGCACGAGCACGGCTGGCCGTATTTCGTGGTGATGCTGGTGGACGGCGTGCTGCGCGTCCATGACGGCGCGGCGGTCAGCGAGACGGCCCTCGCGGCCGGCCAGTCCTACATGCGCCCGGCGGGCATCCGGCACGACGTGATGAACGGGTCCGAGCACCCGATCGCGTTCATCGAGATCGAGGTGAAGCGCCCGGACGCGCTGGTGACGCTCCCCTGAAACGCGAAAAGGGCCGACCTCGCGGCCGACCCTTCCGCACAAGTCCCAAAAAAGTCAGCGCTGGACGACGACCTTCGTGCCGACCTTGGCGTGGGTGTAGAGGTCCATCACGTCCTCGTTGGTCATGCGGATGCAGCCCGACGAGACGGCGGTGCCGATGGTCTCCGGCTCGTTCGAGCCGTGGATCCGGTAGATCGAGCCGCCGAGATACATGGCGCGGGCGCCGAGGGGGTTCTCGAGGCCGCCCTTCATGTAGCGCGGCAGGTCGGGCCGGCGCTTCAGCATGGTCGCCGGCGGGCGCCAATCCGGCCACTCGCGCTTCATCGTGATGGTCTGCACGCCGCCCCAGGTGAAGCCCGGGCGGCCGACGCCGACGCCGTAGCGCAGGGCCTGGCCGTTGCCGAGCACGTAGTAGAGCCGCCGCTCGGCGGTGGAGACCACGATCGTGCCGGCGCCGTAGGGACCGTTATAGGCCACCGTCTCGCGCGGGATCGCCGACATCTGCGGCACCGCCGCATCGGCGTTCAGCGGGTCGGCGGGGTTGAGGGAGGCGTTGGCCACCGGCACCGCGACGGTCTCGACGGCCTGCGGGCGCACGCGCACGGAGAGCGCGTCGTTCAGCGGCTGGCGGGTCAGCGGGTCGATCTCGTAGGACAGGGCCGGGGCGGCGCAGGCGGCCGCGCCCAGAAGCCCGATCAGGGCGGGAACAATACGACGCATCAAAGCCTCTCGGGCAGGCGCGGACTTGGTGGGAACGCGGCGAATACCGCGGCACGATGCCGTGCCGATCCTCGCCAAGGGGTAAACGCTCACGCCCCAAAGCCAAGTCTGAAACCGGCCCCTCAGGCCGTTCCCGACCGCCCGTGACTCGATGGCAACACTGTGGCAGCTTGGCCGTAACGCCCGGGATGACGGGCGCCCCGTGCCGCGTCAGGCCTCGTCGGCGGCGAGCCAGATGGCGGGTTCCCGGGACGCCGGGCGGACCGGGGCATGGTGCGCGCCGGGGATCGTCCCATGCGGCACCGGCAGGCCGCGGATCTGGGCGAGTTCGGTCAGTTCCGGGGCCTGCGCGGTGTCGTCGGCGTTCAGGAACAGGCCGCGGGCCCGGGCCAGGCGTCCGAGATCGGCCCGGCTCGTCCAGACGCTCTGGGCCGGGCTGGTGACGAGCGCGAGCGCCAGCGGCGCCAGCCACAGGGCGAGCCACACATTGCCGACGAGCACCAGCGCCAGGGCGATCAGCGCGCCCACCACCACGGCGTCGGCCTGGAGCCGGAACGCCTCGCCCCAGGAGACCTGCCGGTCGTCGCGGTCCTGCGTCTCCCAGCGCACCACCCGGCCGAAGAAGGTCGCCATCACGGCGCCGGCGGTGAACAGGGTCAGGACCGGCCAGAGGATGACCCAGATCGCCTGTTCCAGGACGGCGCTCGCCAGCAGCGACCGGGTTCCGCCGAAGGAGGCGCGCCGCTCCGGCGAGGCCAGGACGTAGCCGAGGCTCAGGAGCTTCGGCAGGGCCAGCACGGTGACGCTGAGGGCGGCGAGCCCATGGGCGGCGAGGCCCGACCCGGTCAAGCCGTAGGCCAGGAGGCCGAGATCGCCGGTCCGAGCCGCCTGCCAGGCGGCGAGCCCGAGGAAGGCGACCCACAGGGGCAGCACCCCGTAGGAGAGGATGCCGACCAGGAAATGCCAGCGGCTGGCGGCGTGCAGGCCGGTCCAGGGCAGCACACGCAGGTGCTGGAGGTTGCCCTGGCACCAGCGGCGCTCGCGGCCGAGGAGGTCGACGAGGTTGGTTGGCATCTCCTCCCAGGTGCCGCCGAGCTCCGGCAGCAGCCGCACCTCCCAGCCGGCGCGCACCATCAGCGCGCCCTCGACGATGTCGTGGCACAGGATCTCGCCGCCGAGCGGCTCCCGCCCCGGCAGCCGGGGGAGCTGCGCATGCTCCGCGAAGGCCTCGACCCGCAGGATCGCGTTGTGGCCCCAGTAGCTGCCCTCCGGCCCCTGCCAGGTCTCCAGGCAGCGCAGCGCGAGCGGCGCATAGAGCCGCACGGCGAATTGCTGGATGCGGGCGAACAGGGTGTCCCGGCCCGCCGCGTACGAGACGGTCTGGATCAGGCCGGTGCGCGGGCTCTCGTGCATCAGCCGCACGAGGCGGGCCATGGTGGCGCCGGTCATGAGGCTGTCGGCGTCCAGCACGATCATGAAGGCGTACTCGCCCCCATAGGTCCGGCAGAACTCGCCGATGTTGCCGGCCTTGCGGCCGATATTCTCGGTCCGGCGCCGGTAGCGGATCCGCGGCAGGGCCGGGTCGCTGGACGCCCAGGCCTGGATCCGGGCGTATTCGTGCTCCTCGACGGCGGCGATGGCGCCGTCCCGTGTGTCGGAGAGGACGAAAATGTCGATCTCGTCGGTCCCGACTTGCGCCAGCGAGCGGGCCATGACCCGCAGGCGGGCGAAAACCGCCACCGCGTCCTCGGCGTGGATCGCCATCACGGCGGCGGTTCGGCCCGCGCCGGCGGGCACGGCCTCCGCCGCGCCGGTCCCGGCCTCGGATCTCCGTTCCAGCAACGACTTCGCCCGGTCCCCCACCAGAGTGGCGATGAGCCCGTAGGCGTACTGGCAAGCCGTGAAGGCCTGCCACGCCATCACGAGGCCGAACAGGCAGAGCACCGCCCAGGCGAGCGGGCTGACGCCCGCGGGGTAGGCAAGCGCGGCAAGCCACGCGATACCGCCCGCCGTGACGAGGCTCGGGATCGCCAGGGCGAGGCGCCGCGCGCGCAGGCCGCGCCAGACCTCGCGATGGGCGGTCGGTTCCGACGGATCGGGCAGGGCCGGACACGCGTTCCGATGCGTCGGCTCGGCGGGGGCGGCGATCCCCGGGGATGTGGCGCGAGGAGGAAGAGCGCGTGACGACATGGTGCGAGGAACTCGACCGTGGAAGGCTGCCGGCCGCCCCGCCGCCTGAGGCCGGGAGCCGATGACCGTGGACACCGATATGCGGGGCAAGGACACGGAGCCGGCCCGGCCCGATGGGCAGCCGGAAGCCGAACGGATCAATCCCCCCTCCCGGCGCCGCGTTCTTCGAACTGTCCTGACCGCGGCTGCCGGCACGGTTCTACCTAGTGTAGCTGAGCTGAATGGGTCCAGAACGTGGGCCGGCCCGGCTCTTCCGTCGCAGGGCGTACAATCGGGGGTACGGATGACCTTCGCGGCGCTCTCGGAGGAGGCCGCGCGCCGGGCCGCCCAGCCCTACGCGGCCCCGCCCGAGGATCTGCCCGCCGCCCTCGCCGGGCTCGATTATGACGGCTACCGGGCCATCACGTTCCGGGCCGCCGAGAGCGTGCGCCTCGGGCCGCTGTTCAGCGCGCAGCTCTTTCACCGCGGCTTCCTGCAGCGCAAGCGCGTGGCCCTTTACCTGCAGCCGCTCGACGGTCCGACCCGCCCGATCCCCTACGAGAAAAGTCTGTTCGATCTCGGGCCACGGCTCGCCGGCCAGAGCTTCGCGCCGGATCTCGGCTTCGCGGGTTTCCGCCTGCACTATGCCTTCCCCGATACGCCCGCCTGGCGCCCGAAGGGGTTCCAGGAGGAGTTTCTGGTGTTCCTCGGCGCGTCGTATTTCCGCCTGCGGGCCGCCAACCAGGAATACGGGCTCTCGGCGCGGGGCCTCGCCATCGGCACGGGTGCGCCGGAAGGCGAGGAATTTCCGGATTTCGTCGCCCACTGGCTCTGCGAGCCCGAGCCTGGGGCGCGGACCCTGACGGTGCTCTCGCTCCTCGATAGCCCGAGCGTGGCCGGCGCCTACCGGTTCGCCATCAGCCCCGGGGATCCCGCCCGGATCGCGGTCACCGCCGCGCTCCATCCGCGGGTGCCGATCGGCCGGCTGGGGCTCGCGCCGCTGACCAGCATGTTCCTGTACGGCGAGAACGGGCCGGGCGCCCGGGGCGCCAAGCCGTTCGACGATTTCCGCCCGCAGGTCCACGATTCCGACGGGCTCAGCGTCGCCTCCGGGGGCGATCCCGCGCGGCGCGACCGGCTCTGGCGTCCGCTGGTCAACGGCCGGAAGCAGCCGCAGATCTCGGCCTTCGCGAGCAAGCCGCTGGCGGGGTTCGGGCTGCTGCAGCGGGAGCGAAAGTTTGCCGCCTATCTCGACGTCGAGGCCCGGCAGGAGGCGCGACCCGGCCTGTGGGTGAGCCCGGATCCGGCCGGGGGCACCTTCGCGGACGGCGCGGTGCAGCTCTACGAGATCCCCTCGGCCGAAGAGTACATGGACAACATCGTGGCGGCCTTCGTGCCGGCCGCGGCGGCGCAGCCGGGTACGGCTCTGAACCTCGCCTACGGGCTGACCACCGTGGGGGCCGAGCCGGTGCCGGCGATCCCCGAGGCGTCGCTCGCCCGGGTCATTTCGACCCGCTTCGGTTCGGCGGAACGCCTGCGCCCGATGACACCGCCGCGCCCGGAGCGGCGGCTCTGCGTGATCGATTTCGCGGGGCCGGGCCTGCCGGGCGGACCGGACGAATCAGTGACCGCGGAGGTGTCAGCCAGTGCCGGTACGATGCACGAGCCGGTCACCAATTTCGTGCCGCAGACCGGCGGCTGGCGGATCTACGTGGAGTGGCGCCCGCCGGAGCCGATGCGGGCCGCCGACGTCGTGCTCCGCGCCCGCCTCGTCCGAGGCGGGGTGCCGCTCAGCGAGACCTGGGACGCTGCCGTCTAGAGTCAGGGTTTCGAAAGGGCGTGCCCTTTCGCGGGTCCAGGGCGGAGCCCTGGCCAAGCTCACAGGGCTCCGCCCCGAGACCCTGCCAAAGGGATGATCCCTTTGGAATCCCAGAATTACGCCGTGCGCTGCGCCTGTTCGCGACGCCGGGCGAGGCGGGTGGCGCCGTAGATTTCGCTCAGGCGGCGGCGGGCGGCCGAGACCGGCGGGGCCTGCCGCTCGTCATGGGCGGCCGCGATGATGCGGAGCGTCGCGGCGACCGAGCGCTCCAGGCGGCGCTCGGCCAGGGCGGCCGCGTCCCGATAGGTGTCGAGCATGCGATGATCCCTTGTGCATGGCCGTGTCCGCCCTCTGGTGGGGCGGTGACCGGCGGCATCGGCAGAGTTCATCTCGGGCTTGACGGTATGATGGCAGCTTGGCCGTAAGCGGGGGATGGCGCTTCAGCGCAGCTCCTCGTGCCAAGTCCGGCCGTCGCGCTCGATCAGCGCGATGGCGGCGGTCGGGCCCCAGCTGCCGGCCGGGTAGGGCCGGGGCGCCTCCGGCCGGTCGGCCCAGGCCTTCAGCACGCCGTCCGCCCAGGCCCAGGCGGCCTCGACCTCGTCGCGGCGCATGAACAGGGTGGCGTTGCCGCGGACCACATCCATCAGCAGGCGCTCGTAGGCATCTGGATAGCGCTGCTTGAAGGTCTCCTCGAAGGAGATGTCGAGGTCGGTCGGGCGCAGGCGCAGGCCGCCGGGGCCGGGATCCTTGGTCATCACCTCGAGCTTCATGCCCTCCTGCGGCTGCAGGCGGATCACGAGGCGGTTCGGTTCACGGCCGAAGGCCTCCTCGGGGAAGATCGAGAACGGCGAGGCGCGGAACTGCACCACGATCTCCGAGAGCTTCTGGGGCAGCCGCTTGCCGGTGCGCAGGTAGAACGGCACCCCGGCCCAGCGCCCCGACTGGATCTCGACCTTCATGGCCACGAAGGTCTCGGTCCGGCTGTCGTGGCCGAGCTCGGCGAGGTAGCCCGCGACGGGTTTTCCATCGACGGCGCCCGCCACGTACTGACCGCGGACAGTGGCGAACTGGATGTCGTGGGCGGTGATCGGCTTGAGGGCGCGCAGCACCTTCAGCTTCTCGTCGCGGACCGAATTGGCTTCGAGGTTGAGCGGGCTCTCCATCGCGGTGAGGCAGAGGAGCTGCAGGATGTGGTTCTGCAGCATGTCGCGCATGGCGCCCGACGTGTCGTAATAGCCGGCCCGACCCTCGACCCCGACCGTCTCGGCGACCGTGATCTGGACGTGGTCGATCACGTCCGAGGTCCAGAGCCGTTCGAAGATCGTGTTGGCGAAGCGCAAGCTGAGCAGGTTCTGGACCGTCTCCTTGCCGAGGTAGTGGTCGATCCGGAAGATCTGCGATTCGGGGAAGACCTCGCCGACCGCGTCGTTGATCGCCTTGGCGGATTTCAGATCCTTGCCGATCGGCTTCTCCAGCACGACCCGGGACTTCTCGCCGACGAGCCCGTGGGCCGCGAGGTTGCGGCAGATCGAGCCGTAGAGGTCGGGGGAGGTGGCGAGGTAGTAGGGGCGCACCTGATCGGGCCGCTCGTCGAGCTTGGCCACGAGGTCGTCCCAGCCGCTGTCGCCGGCACCGTCGACCGCCACGTAATCGACGTGGTCGAGGAAGCGCTGGAGCATGTCCTCGGTCAGGTCGGAGGCCGGTACGAAACGCTTGAGGGCGTCGCGGGCATGCTCGTGGAAGGCGTCCCGCGACAGGTCCGAGCGCGAGGCGCCGATGATCCGGCTGGTCTCCGGGATCTGGCCGTCGCGGAAGCGGTAGAACAGGGCCGGCAGAAGCTTTCGTGCGGTCAGATCGCCGGTCGCGCCGAAGACGACGCAGTCGAAGGAAGCGACGGGGATGATCGTGGCCAAGTGCGGCTCCCGGTTGTCGTGCGCTGATCCCGCGCGGCGTGTGCGCCGCACACACCTAACCTGGGAGCGGGAGCTTCGCCAGACGAGGGGCACCTTGCACGGTTCGGGCCGCGCATTCTGCGCCTCATCCGATCGCACAGTGCCACGGCAGGCGACCGCTTTGGACGCCGATCATCCGACCCATCGTCCTCATCCTGAGGTGCCCGCGGCAGCGGGCCTCGAAGGAGGGCTCCAGGGATCGCAGTGGCCGCTGGAGGGCTCCTTCGAGGTCTCCGCTACGCTCCGGCACCTCAGCGATAAGGGTCTGGACGGGATCACGCGGGGTATTGGCCGCCGTGTCGCGTGACGCAACGCGCCGGCTACCCCCCCGTGACGCTCATGTGGCGCGGCACCGCGGCCGGGCGCTGGCGCTCGATGACGAAGTCGTGCCCCTTGGGCTTGCGGGTGATCGCCTCGACGACGGCCGCCGCCAGCACGGCATCGTCCGGC
Organism: Methylobacterium guangdongense; assembly: GCF_038442355.1. Classification (NCBI taxonomy): domain Bacteria; kingdom Pseudomonadati; phylum Pseudomonadota; class Alphaproteobacteria; order Hyphomicrobiales; family Methylobacteriaceae; genus Methylobacterium; species Methylobacterium guangdongense. Next base: position 150,870 of record NZ_JBBXMX010000005.1, on the reverse strand, counting down.
GAGGCGCGCAGCACCGCCCGGAGATCGGCGGAATCCTCCTGGCCGAGGCACATATAGAGCTGGCCGGTGCAGGTCAGGCGGACGCGGTTGCAGCTCTCGCAGAAATTATGCGTCAGCGGCGTGATGAAGCCGAGGCGCCCGCCCGTCTCCTCGACGCGCACGTAGCGGGCCGGCCCGCCGGTCCGGTCGGGCAGGGGGGTGAGCGTGTAGCGGGTCTCCAGGCGCTGCCGGGCGACCGACAGGGGCAGGAACTGGTCGGTCCGGTCCGCCTCGATCTCGCCGAGGGGCATCACCTCGATCAGCGTCATGTCCATGCCGAGGCCGTGGGCCCAGGCGATCATGTCGGGGATCTCGTCGGCGTTGAGGTCGCGCAGCGCCACCGCGTTGATTTTGACCTTCATCCCGGCGGCCCGGGCGGCCGCGATGCCGTCGAGCACCACCTTGAGGTCGCCCCGGCGGGTGATCTCACGAAACTTCTGCGGGTCGAGCGTATCGAGCGAGACGTTGATCCGGCGCACGCCGAGGCTCGCCAGCTCGTCGGCATAGCGGGTGAGCTGCGTGCCGTTGGTGGTCAGCGTCAGCTCCTCTAGCGCCCCCGAATCGAGGTGGCGGGAGAGGCGGCGGAACAGGTGCATGATGTCCCGGCGCACCAGCGGCTCGCCGCCGGTGATCCGGAGCTTGCGCACGCCACGGGCGATGAACACGCCGCAGAGCCGGTCGAGCTCTTCCAGGGTCAGCAGATCGCGCTTGGGCAGGAATTCCATGTGCTCGGACATGCAGTAGGCGCAGCGCAAATCGCAGCGATCCGTCACCGAGATGCGCAGATAGGAGATCGCCCGCTGGAACGGGTCGATCAGGGGCGCCGGTCGGGCGGGCGTGCCGTCCGCGACGGACTGCGGCGTCAGGGAGCTGTCATCGAGCATTGTCCGGCATATGATGCCCCAAAGGGTTGCGGGCAAGCACGCCGCTGGCCGCAGCCTTCGGATTGCGTGAGGAGTGTGACCCGTGAGCGAGGATCTGTGGCCGACCGAGATTCGCCTGTCGGCTGACCGGCGCAGTCTCAACGTCGCCTTCGAGGACGGGGCGCGCTACGCCCTGCCGGCCGAGTACCTGCGGGTGTCGAGCCCCTCCGCCGAGGTGCAGGGGCACTCGCCGCTCGAGCGCAAGGTGATCGGCGGCAAGCGGTCCGTGGCGATCCTGGCGGTGGAACCGATCGGCAACTACGCGGTCAAGCTCGGCTTCGACGACATGCACGACACCGGCATCTACGGCTGGGGCTATCTGCACGCGCTGGGCCGGGACTACGAGTCGCGCTGGAACACCTACCTCACCGAACTCGCCGAGCGCGGCCTCGACCGCGATACGGCGCGGCAAGCACCGGTCAAGGGCGGCGGCAGCGGCGGGGGTTGCGGCTCGGGCTCGTGCGGGTGCCATTGAGCACCGGCGTCAGCAACGCGCCTAGACCTCTTCGTCGGCGTAACGCGCCTGCTGCCGCCCGCGGCCGCCGGATCCCCGGCGCGGCGCCCCCGCGCTGATCCCCGCCACGAGGTCCGCGATATGGCGCAGCGTCTCCACGGACAGCGCCTTCTCGCCCTCGCCGCGGCCCTGCGGGATCAGCGCCTTGGCGAAGCCGAGCTTTTGCGCTTCCTTCAAACGCGATCCCGCCTGCGCGACGGGCCGGATCGCCCCCGACAGGCCGATCTCGCCGAAATAGACCGTTTCCGGCGGCAGTACCGCCCCCGACAGCGACGAGACGAGCGCCGCCGCCACCGCCAGATCCGCTGCCGGCTCGGTGATGCGCAGGCCGCCGGCGACATTCAGATAAACGTCGTGGCTTCCGAGCCGGATGCCGCCATGGGCCTCCAGCACGGCCAGCACCATCGACAGCCGGTTCGGGTCCCAGCCCACCACGGCACGGCGCGGCATGCCGAGGGAGGAGGGGGCTACGAGCGCCTGGATCTCCACCAGCAGCGGCCGGGTGCCCTCCATGCCGGCGAAGACCGCGGTGCCCGCCGCCTGCTGGTCGCGCCCCGCCAGGAACAGGGCTGAGGGGTTCGGTACCTCGCTCAGGCCCGCATCGGTCATCTCGAACACGCCGATCTCGTCGGTCGGCCCGAACCGGTTCTTCACCGCGCGCAGGATGCGGAAATGGTGGCCCTGGTCGCCCTCGAAGGAGGCGACCGCGTCGACCATGTGCTCCACCACCCGGGGACCGGCGATCTGCCCGTCCTTGGTGACGTGGCCCACCAGGATCACCGCCGTGCCGGTGGTCTTGGCGAAGCGGATCAGCGCCTGCGCCGAGGAGCGCACCTGCGTGACCGTGCCGGGGGCCGATTCCACCGTCTCGGTCCACATGGTCTGGATCGAGTCGATGATGGCGAGCGCGGGCGGTCGGCCCTGGCTCAGGGTCTCGACGATGTCCTCGACATTGGTCTCGGCGGCGAGCTGGACCGGGCGGTCGCTCAGGCCCAGCCGCTCGGCGCGCAGGCGCACCTGCCCCACCGCCTCCTCGCCCGAGATGTAGGCGACCCGCTCGCCCGTGCCGGCCATGGCGGCGGAGGCCTGCATCAGCAGAGTCGACTTGCCGATGCCGGGATCGCCGCCGAGCAGAATCACCGAGCCGCGCACGAAGCCCCCGCCGGTCACCCGGTCGAGCTCGCCGATCCCCGATGGCAGGCGCGGTGCCTCCTTGGCCTCGCCGGTCAGGCCTTCGAGGGGAAAGACCCGGCCGCGGTTGCGCGACGGCCGCGTCGCGGCGGGGCCCGACTGGCCGGGGGCGGAGGGCGCCTCCTCGACGATCGTGTTCCAGCCGTTGCAGGCCTCGCAGCGCCCGCGCCAGCGGTTGTAGACCGCCCCGCAGGACTGACACACGAAGGTCTGATGGATCTTGGCCATACGGGTCCGGGCGCCGACCGGCGGTTCAGGGGGAATCGGGTCAGTCTACATAGGTTCGAACATAACGAGAACCCAGCCCGGTCAGGATCTCGTAGCCGATCGTGCCGGCGGATCGCCCGACCGTATCGATGTCGAGGCCGTTGCCGATCAGGACCGCCCCGGCGCCGCGCCGGGCCGCGGGGGCGTCGGTCACGTCGAGGATGATCAGGTCCATCGAGACGAGGCCGAGGATCGGGCAGGGCACGCCGCCGACGAGCGCTTGGCCCCGCCCGCTGATCGCCCGCGGGAACCCGTCGGCGTAGCCGAGGGAGAGGGTCGCCAGCCGGCTTGGCCGGGCCGCGGTCCAGCGGCCGTTATAGCCCGCGGTGGCCCCGGCCTCGACGTCGCGCACCTGCGCGATCAGCGCCTCCAGCCGCACCACCGGGCGCATGGGGTTGGCAGCCCCCGGGGTCGGGTTGCCGCCGAACAGGGCGTAGCCCGGCCGCAGGAGGTCGTGTTGGGCGCCGTCGAGGAAGACGCCCGACGAGTTCGCCAGCGAGGCCCGGATCCCGGGGTAGGCCGCCCGGACGCGGGCGAAATCGGCGATCTGCCGGGCGTTGACCGGATCCTCCGGCTTCTCGGCGCTGACGAAGTGGCTCAGCAGCAAATCGATCCCGGCCGCCGCGATCCGTAGGTCGCCCGCGAGATCGAGCGCGTCCGGCACGGGCAGGCCCAGCCGGTTCATGCCGGTATCGGCGTGGAGCGCCGCGGGTAGGCGGCCGGCCGAGAGGGTCGCCCATTCCGACAGCTCCTCGACGCTGCCGAGCACGGGGCGCAAGCCATGCGCCGCGAAGGCTTCGGCGGCACCCGGGGGCAGGCCGTTCAGGATGTAGATCTCCGCGTCGGGCAGGGCGGCGCGGGCCGCGATCCCCTCCGACAGATGGGCGACGAAGAAGGTCCGGCATCCGGCCGCCCGAAGGGCCGGCCCGACCCGGCCGATGCCGCAGCCATAGGCGTCGGCCTTCACCACGGCGGCGCAGGCGGATCCCGGAGCACGGGCGGCCAGCGAACGCCAGTTCGCCGCGATCGCCCCGAGGTCGATCGTCAGCCGGGCGCCGTGGGCGCCGATCTCCGTCGCTGGTCTGGCCTCGGCCACGCAGACCGTCTCCGTCCGTTCGCCACCGGGCTTCCGGAAGCACAAGCCGGACCCATAGCACCGGGACGGGTTCCGCGTGGAGCCGCGCCACCTGTGGGCTGACCTGCATGCAGGATCGGGCAGGCCCGACGACCGCCGCTGATGCACGGACGGCACAGGCCCCGGATGAGACGGGCGCCCCAGGGTGACGGCCGAGGTCGGGCTTGGTATAAATCCACCGCGGTCCGGGGGAGCCGCACGGCCGACGCGCCATCCCCTCGGGTACCAGAAGCATCACGATGCCGTTTACCGTCCTGGATCTCGTCGTGCTCGGCATCGTCGCGGTTTCCGCGCTTCTGGCGGCCGTGCGCGGCGTCACGCGCGAGGTGCTGGCGATCGTCGCCTGGGTGGCCGCCGCCGCGGTCGCCTGGACGCTCTATCCGATGCTCCTGCCCACCGTGAAGCAGCACGTGAGCAGCGATACCGTGGCGCTGGTCGCCTCGATCGCGGCGATCTTCCTCGGCACGCTGATCATCGTCTCGCTGATCACGGTGAAGATCTCGGACGTCGTGCTCGATTCGCGCATCGGCGCGGTCGACCGCTCGCTCGGCTTCCTGTTCGGGGCGGCCCGCGGCTTCCTGATATGCGTGATCGGCTGGGTGTTCCTGTCCTGGCTGGTCCAGGGCAAGGTGCCGGACTGGGCCGCGCAGGCGCGCTCGCGGCCGATGCTGGAGAAGTCCGGCGACGCCCTGGTGGCGCAGCTTCCCGAGAACCCGGAAGGCTTCCTGAAGCAGTTCAAGAAGCCGAAGGCCGCCACGCCGCCCAACGAGGCGGCCGACGCCCCCGCCGAGACCGATCCGGCGCCCCAGCGCCGTACCGAGACCGCGCCGACCCCGACGCGACGCTGATCTGCGGTATTCGCCGTAGGTTCTGTCGCGCGGAACGCCTAGATAGCGGGTCCGGACGTGAACGGATTGCATCCGCGACAACCGGCGCGCCGGCCCGTCGCCGCCGGGACTCGTGAGTGATCGACCGCCGCATGTCACACGCCACCAATCCCAGCGCCGATTTCGATCTCGACGGCGACACGCTCCGCGAGGAATGCGGCGTCTTCGGCATCTTCGGGCACCCGGAGGCCTCCGCCATCGTGGCGCTCGGCCTGCACGCCCTGCAGCACCGGGGCCAGGAGGCGGCCGGCATCGTCTCCTTCGACGGCTCGGTGTTCCACTCCGAGCGGCGCCCCGGCCTCGTGGGCGATTCCTTCTCGGACGGCGAGACCATCGCCCGGTTGAAGGGCCGCGCCGCCATCGGCCACGTGCGCTACTCGACCACCGGCGGGACGATCCTGCGCAATGTGCAGCCGCTGTTTGCGGAACTCGCCAGCGGCGGGCTGGCGGTCGCCCATAACGGCAACCTGACCAACGCCCTCTCGATCCGCCGCGACCTCGTGCGCGACGGCGCGATCACGCAGTCGACCTCCGACACCGAGGTGATCCTGCACCTCGCGGCCCGCTCGCGGAAGCCGCGGATCATCGAGCGCTTCATCGACGCGCTGCAGGCGATCGAAGGCGCCTACGCGATCGTGGCGCTCACCAACAAGAAGCTGATCGGCGCCCGCGACCCGATGGGCATCCGCCCGCTGGTGCTGGGCGAGCTCGACGGCCGCTACATGCTGGCCTCCGAGACCTGCGCGCTCGATATCATCGGCGCCCGGTTCGTGCGCGACATCGAGAACGGCGAGATCGTGGTGATCTCCGAGGAGGGGATCGAGTCGATCCGCTTCGCCGATGCCGTGCCGATGCGGCCCTGCATCTTCGAATACATCTACTTCGCCCGGCCGGATTCCGTGGTGAACGGCAAGAGCGTCTACGGCGTGCGCAAGGCGATCGGCCGGGAACTCGCCCGCGAGGCTCCGGTCGCCGCCGACATCGTGGTGCCGGTGCCGGATTCGGGCGTGCCGGCGGCCTTGGGCTTCGCGCAGGAGACCGGCCTGCCCTTCGAGATGGGGATCATCCGCAACCACTATGTCGGCCGGACCTTCATCCAGCCGACCCAGTCGGTGCGGGAGCTCGGCGTGCGGATGAAGCACTCGGCCAACCGCGCGGCGATCGAGGGCAAGAGCATCGTCCTCGTCGACGACAGCCTCGTGCGCGGCACGACCTCGGTGAAGATCGTCCGGATGATGCGCGAGGCCGGCGCCGCGGAGGTGCATTTCCGGATCGCCTCGCCGCCGATCACCTACCCGGACTTCTACGGGATCGACACGCCGGAGCGTGAGAAGCTGCTCGCCGCGACCCACGACCTCGAGGGCATGCGCAAGTATATCGGCGCGGATTCCCTGGCCTTCCTGTCGATCCCCGGCCTCTACCGGGCGATGGGCGAGGAAGAGCGGAACGCCGCCTGCCCGCAATACACCGACCATTGCTTCACGGGCGAGTACCCGACCGGCCTGACCGACCTCTCCATCGCCGGCCCGAAGCGCTTCGCCATGCTGGCCGAGGCGGACTGAGGTTTGGGGTTCCCAAAGGGCGAGTCCTTTGGCGGGGTCCAGGGGCGGTGCCCCTGTGTCTCTCGCAGGGCTCTGCCCTGCACCCGCAAAAGGTCACAGACCTTTTGAAACCGGATTCCTCGACCCTTCCGGTCGGAATGCGCTAGGTCCTGCGCATGGCTGAGTCTCAGAGATCCCTCGAAGGCCGCGTCGCGGTCGTCACTGGCGCATCCCGTGGTATCGGGCGGGCCGCCGCCCTGGCATTGGCGGAGGCCGGTGCCCACGTGATCGCGGTGGCGCGAACCGTCGGCGCGCTGGAGGAACTCGACGACGCGATCCGCGCGGCGGGGTCCAGCGCGACCCTCGTGCCGTTCGATCTCGCCGATTACGAGGCGATCGACCGGTTGGGCGCCGCGATCAACGAGCGCTGGAAGCGCCTCGACATCCTGATCGCCAATGCCGGCATCCTCGGCGCGCTCATGCCGATCGGCCACATCACCCCGAAGATCTGGGGGCAGGTGATGGACGTGAACGTCACCGCCAACTGGCGCCTGATCCGCTCCCTCGACCCGCTGCTGCGCATGTCGGATGCCGGGCGGGCGATCTTCGTCTCGTCGGGGGCCGCCTCCAAGTGCCGGCCCTACTGGGGGCCGTATTCGGTCTCCAAGGCGGCCCTGGAGGCCCTGGTGCGCACCTACGCGGCCGAGAACGAGAGCACGGCCATCCGGGCGATGCTCGTCAACCCAGGCCCCCTGCGCACGGGGATGCGCCGCTCGGCCATGCCGGGCGAGGACCCGGAGACGCTGCGGACCCCGGAGGACCTCGCGCCTCATTTCGTGCGCCTCGCCAGCCCGGCTTGGACCGAGACCGGCGCGCTCTACGATTTCCCCACCGACCGGGTGCTGCGCTTCCGCGCACCTGAATGATTTGACACGTGGTTCTTTGAACAGGGATCGTCCCATCCACGCCCTCATCCTGAGGTGCCCGCGCCAGCGGGCCTCGAAGGAGCCCTCCAGAAGGCGCGCGACCCCTGGAACCCTCCTTCGAGGCATCCGCTGCGCGGCTGCACCTCAGGATGAGGTGGTGGGTGGGACGGACCGGGTCAGAGCCATTTCTCAAGATAGGTCACGATGATCGACGTCCGCTGCATCTGCGCGATCGGCCTGCGGGGCCAGCTCGGCCTGAACGGCCACCTCCCCTGGGAGGGCAACCCTGATCCGCTGTTCGTGGAGGACGTGACGCGCTTCTTCGCGCTGACCATGGGCCACGTGCTGATCGCCGGGCCGAAGACCGTGGCCTCGGTCCCCGAATTCGCCTTCAAGGACCGCACCATCGACGTGATCCGCAGCCACGAGGACCCCGAAGAGGTGCTCAAGCGCTATCCGGGCCGGCGGATCTTCGTGGGCGGCGGGATCGCGGTGTGGAACGTCTACGCCAAGTACATCCAGAACTGGGACATCACGCGCCTGCCCTATGACGGCGAGGCGGATCGCTGGTTCGACCCGGCTTGGCTGGTGGGCGGGGCGCTGCGGGCGGGCTGAGGGCACCTTCGCCCGGGCCGGCGCGTTGGCGCACGCGTCGCGTTTGCGGAGACCACGATGAGCGCCCACAGCTACCGGTTCGGCATCGAGGAGGAGTATTTCCTCGCCGATGCCGAGACCCGCGGCACGCCGCGCGGCGATCTCGCGGCCTTCCACGCACGGGTGGAGGCCGAGCTGCCCGAGACCGGGCGCGAGCTGGTCGCCGCACAGGTCGAACTCTGCACGCCGCCCCTCGACGACGCGGCCGCCGCGCGAAAAAACCTCGGCGGTCAACGGGCGCAGCTCGCCGGCATCGCGGCGGAGAACGGGTTGAGCCTGCTCGCCTGCGGCACCCATCCCCTGGCGCGCTGGTCGCGCCAGACCGCCACGGACGGTGAGCGCTACCAGGGCATCCTGTCGGATGTCGGGATCGCGGCCCGGCGGGCGCTGATCTGCGGCATGCATGTCCATGTCGAGGTGCCGGACCCGGACGCCCGCATCGACCTGATGAACCGGCTGCTGCCGTTCCAGCCGCTGCTGCTCGCGCTGTCGGCCTCCTCGCCGTTCTGGCAGGGGGAGGCGACGGGCCTGCGGGCCTACCGGCTCAGCGTGTTCGGCGAATTGCCCCGCACCGGCCTGCCGGAGATTTTTTCGGACGCCGCCGCCCATGCGCGGCTCGTCGACATCATGACCCGTTCGGGCGCCATCGCGGATGCGAGCTTCCTGTGGTGGTCCCTGCGCCCCTCGATCAAATTCCCGACCCTGGAGCTGCGCATCGCCGATGCCTGCACGCGGCTCGATGATTCGCTCTGCATCGCCGCCCTGTTCCGCTGCCTCGTGCGCCTGTGCGTGCGCCGACCGGACCTCCATGCCGGGCTCGACGGCGTCTCCCGGGCCCTGGCCTCGGAGAACCTCTGGCGCGCCCAGCACAGCGGCGTGCAGGCGACGCTGATCGACGAGGCCCGGGGCGCGGCGGTGCCGTTCGCCGAGGCGCTGGAGGCGGTGCTCGCCCTGGTCGAGGAGGATGCCGACGCCCTCGGCTGCGCGGCCGATGTCGCCCGTGCCCGGGCGATCGTCGCGGAGGGGACCAGCGCGGATGGCCAGCTGGCAGCTTACGAAGGCGCGCTGGCCGAGGGGAAGGACGAGCGCGCCGCGCTGGCGGCGGCGGTGGACTGGATCGCCGGGACGGCGCAATAGAGCGAGCCCCGCCCACCCGGTCGGGCCGGCGGGCGTTGCTCCTCCGGATGAGGGCGCGGATTGGATGGCTTGCCTGACTGGCGTAGGCGGGCTCAGCCCTTGTCGAACGGGTTCTGCGAGGTCCGCAAGCTGAGACGGATCGGCGTGCCCGGCAGGTCGAAGGCCTCGCGCAGGCCGTTCACGAGGTAGCGGGTGTAGGATTTCGGCAGGGCGTTGAGCTGGTTGCCGAACAGCGCGAAATGCGGCGGCCGGCTCTTCACCTGCGTGGCGTAGCGGATCTTGATCCGACGGCCCGACACCGCCGGGGGCGGGTTGCGTGAGGTCGCCTCGTTCAGCCAGTCGTTGATGCGCGAGGTCGAGATACGGGTGTCCCAGACCTCCGAGGCCTGGACCACCGCCTGCATCAGCTTGTCGATGCCGTCGCCGGCGAGGCCAGAGAGGGGCACCACCGCGACGCCGCGCACCTGCGGCAGCAGCCGGGTGCAATCCTCGCGCAGCTGCTTGAGCAGGCCCGGCTGGTCGGCCACGAGATCCCACTTGTTGAGGCCGATCACCAGGGCGCGGCCCTCGCTCTCCACGAGGTCGACGATGGTGAGATCCTGCTTCTCGAACGGGATCGTGGCGTCGAGGAGCACCACCACCACCTCGGCGAAGCGCACGGCGCGCAACCCGTCCGAGACCGCGAGCTTTTCCAGCTTGTCGTCGATCCGGGCGCGGCGGCGCATGCCGGCGGTGTCGTGCAGCTTGATCCGCCGCCCGCGCCACTCCCAATCCAGGGAGATCGAGTCGCGGGTGATGCCCGCCTCGGGGCCGACGAGCAGCCGATCCTCGCCGAGCATGTTGTTGATCAGGGTCGACTTGCCGGCATTCGGCCGGCCGACGATCGCGACCTTGAGGGAACGGCCGCCGGGGGCGTCGGCGTCGTCGTCCTCCTCGTCGTCGCGCTGGGGCAGGGCGGCGACCAGCGCCTCGTGCAGCTCGCCCAGGCCCTCGCCGTGCTCGGCCGAGAACGGGATCGGGTCGCCGAGCCCCAGGGTGAAAGCCTCATAGGCCCCGGCGAGCCCAGCGCCGCCCTCGGCCTTGTTGGCGATCAGGATCACCGGGCAGCCGGCCCGGCGCACCAGCTCGGCGAAGGGCTGGTCGGCCGGGAGCACGCCGGCGCGGGCATCGATCACGAACAGCACCACGTCGGCGGCCAGGATCGCCGCCTCGGTCTGCATCCGCATCCGGCCCGTGAGGGTCTTCTCGTCCGCCTCTTCCAGCCCCGCGGTGTCGATCACCCGGAACTGGAGGCCGCCGAAGGTGACGTCGCCCTCGCGCCGGTCGCGGGTGACGCCCGGGCGGTCGTCGACCAGCGCGAGCTTCTTGCCCACGAGGCGGTTGAACAGGGTCGACTTGCCGACGTTCGGCCGTCCGACGATCGCGACGGTCGGCATGTCCATGGTTGGTTCTCTAAGCGGTTCGTGCGGGAATTAACGCGTGATCGGCGGGGGCGGTGCGGCGGGCTCGGGCTTGGCCTCGGTCACCGTGACGGGGCCGCCCGCCACGAGGGCCGCGTAGACCTCGATCCGGTCGCGCAGGGCGCGCGGGGTCTCGGGATCGGCCACGATCTGGTCGAACCAGCGGCCGGCCTCCTCGTAGTCGCCCTTCTTCAGGGCGGCCAGACCCAGCATCTCGCGGGCGGTGTGGCGGAACGGCGTGCCGGCGGCCAGGCCCTGGAGGTTGGCGAGCGCCGGATCCGGGTTCGGCCCGTCGAGGCGCAGGAGCGCCGCGCGGAGGCGCGCGAGGTCGCGCAGGCCGTCGCCGAGGCCGGTATCGTCGGCGAGCTTGTCGAACTCGGCCGCGCCCGCCGCCGGGTCGCGCTTGCCGGTCTCGGCCGCCGCGCGGAAGCGGGCCAGCAGCCGGTAGCCGGCGGGCGCCTGCGCCTCGATGGCGTCGAACGCCTTGTCGGCCTCCGCGACCTTGCCGTCCTTGGCGAGGCGGTTGGCATCGTCGAACTGGACGGACGCCGTCTCGGCGGCGGCGCGCTGCTGGGCCTGCCAGTAGCGCCAGCCCGCGACCCCCGCCACGAGGAGCACGGCGAGCGCGATGATCACGCCGCTGTAGCGCTTCCAGATCTGGAGGATCCGGTCGCGGCGGTAATCCTCGTCGACTTCGCGAAGAAACTCGTTGTTCTCGGCCATTCAATCCCGGGCCGCCTGTGCCGGCGGCCCACCTCGTAGCGCGATCGGGCCCCGCGCCTAACACACGGGCGCCGGGTTGGCGACAGTCAGGCCATCGTGCCCGGCCAGACCGGCACGCCGATCACCGGGTAGTGCAGGTAGCGGGCGAAGATGAACCACGCGGCCGTGCCGATCACCACCGCCAGGATGTCGTTGCGCCAGCCATGGGGTGCGGCTGCGGGCCCGCCATGCTGGGCCGCGACGGCGCCGGGGGCCAGCGCCCGGCGCTTGGCGCTGATCCGCGCCGTGACCGCCCAGGCCAGGAAGCCGCCGAACAGCAGCATCGAGCCGAGGTCGCCGTTGGCCAGCAGATGCGCCGTGGCCCAGATCTTCACGGCGAGCAGCATCGGATGCTTGGCCTTGGCGCGGATATGGCCGGGCAGGTAGGCGGCGGCGAGGCAGATGAAGGCGAGCAGCACCAGCGTCAGCGCGAGGTGACGCGTCCAGACCGGCGGATCCCAGACCTGGATGTAGCCGTTCAGCCGGTAATCGTGGAAGCCGATTCCGATCAGCACGAGACCCAGCAGCGACAGGGCGGTGTAGCCGAGCTTGTATCGGTTCTCGCCGATCCGCCCGACGATCGCGGCCCGCCGGGTGCGGGCCATCGAGAAGGCGTGCGTGCCGAGGAACAGCACGAGCCCGAGGATCAGGAGAACCATGGGAGACTCTTGGACGGGCCAGTGGAGTGCAAGCACTCTGTAATGGTTCTCAAGCGAATCTCAGCCTGTTTGTCCAGGCGTGGCCGGGACGCAGCCGGATCGTTGCCATGGGCTTGCCGGATCGGTTTCTTGGGATGGGGCGCGGCGCCAAGCTCCGATCAAGCAGAGTCGAGCGGACAGCGCCGTGCATCCTCCCTCCCCCCTTTGCGGGGGAGGGTGGCCCCTGCGTCAGCAGGGGTCGGGAGAGGGGAGCGCGGCTTCCGGAAGAGGCACAGCCTTCAAGGAGGGCAATGCCTTATTCTAGGCCGTGGCTCCCCTCTCCCCCCCTGCTTCGCAGGGTACCCTCCCCCGCAGAGGGGGGAGGGTGGGCGTCGCGCTTCACGGCCGCGGTGATGCTTCTGAGCCTGATCCCCCTCCCGGCAGGCGCCGCATCCGATCCCCCGCTCTCGGCCCTGACCCTGGTCGGCCCGCCGTCGATCGTCTTCAAGGCCGGCCGCGATGCCTGCGACGGCGCCGATGTGCCGGACGCCCCGGCCCGCGCCTTCCGCGACGCGTCGGGCGCGGTGGCGCTCTACGGCATGCACTACCGCAACCGGGCGCTCCGGGGCCCGGATCTCGGCCATCTCAAGCTCGACTGCACGGTGGTGCTCGACTCGGGCGAGAAGTCCGATCCGGCCGCCTACGACGACCGTTCCTGGATCACCGCCACCTGGACGGAGGACGGCACCCGGGTGGCGGCGCTCCTCCACCACGAATATCAGGCCAACGAGCATCCCGGCCGCTGCCCGGCGGGGACCTACATGGCCTGCTGGTACAACACGATCACGGCCGCCGCCTCCGTGGATGGGGGCCGCAGCTTCACGCGGAAAAGCCCGCCCGTGGTGGTGGCCGGCGCGCCGTTCCGGCAGGAGATCGATCAGGGGCACCATCGGGGCTTCTTCAACCCGTCGAACATCGTGGCGGACGGGCGCTGGCGCTATTTCCTGGCCTCGACCACCGGCTGGACCCGGCCGGGCAGCGATCAGGAGGCGGGAATCTGCCTCTTCCGCAGCGACGATCCCGCCGACCCGACCCGCTGGCGGGCCTGGACCGGCGCCGGCTTCACCGCCGCCTTCCCGGATCCCTACCGGACGCCCGCCCCGAAACCCGCCACCTGCCGGACGGTCGGACCGTTTCCGGGACCGGTCGGGGCCGTGGTCCGGCACCGCGGCTCGGGCGCCTGGATCGCGGTGTTCATGGCCAAGGCCGGCGACGGCTTTGCGCGGTCGGGCTTCTACTGGACCAGCTCCCGCGACCTGATCACCTGGGACCAGCCCCGCCTGCTCGTCGAAGGCGCGACCCTCTACGACGATCCCTGCACGGCGACCGGACCGCTGATCGCCTATCCGTCGCTGCTCGATCCGGACGCGAAGGGGCGCAATTTCGACGATGTCGGCGACACCGCGCTCCTGACCTACGCCAGCCTGCGGAGAGAGGGCTGCAGCATTACGTCGGACCGGGACCTCCTGCGCCGCCCGGTGGCGATCCGGGTCTGGCCTTGACGTTGCGTCCGCCACCGCGTGAGTTCGTGGCCCCGCGCGACGAGGTACCGATGGACGCTGCAACGCAAGTTTCCCCCGCGTCTGATGAGGAAGCGGATCTGCGCGCGCAGTTCGGCGCCGTGGGACCGCTCGCCGCCCACAAGGTGCTGGACCACCTCGACGCCTACGCCCGGCGGTTCATCGCCCTCTCGCCGTTCCTGGTGGTGGCGAGCGCGGATGCATCCGGCAATGTCGATGCCAGCCCCCGCGGCGACGCCCCCGGCTTCGTGGCGACGCCGGACGACCGCACCCTGGTGATCCCGGACCGGCGCGGCAACAACCGGATCGACACGTTCGTCAACCTGCTCGACAACCCGGGGCTCGGGCTGATCTTCCTCGTGCCGGGGATCAACGAGACCCTGCGGGTGAACGGCACGGCCGCCCTGACGCGGGATCCGGCCCTGCTCGAACCCCTGGTGGCCGAAGGGAAGGTCCCGGCGGCCGGGCTGGTGGTGCGGGTGCGGGAGGCGTTCTTCCATTGCGGCAAGGCGATGATCCGCTCGAAGCTCTGGGATCCGGCGCGGCACGTTCCGCGCGACACCTTCCCGAGCCTGGGCCGCATCCTCGCCGACCAGACCGCGGCCGCGACGGTCGTGGAGGCGGAGGCCTCGATCGCCGACGCCTACCGGACGCGGCTTTACTGACCGATCCGCTGGCAGAGCACGGTGCCGAGCGTCACGCTCAGCGTCAGGGCGGTGGCCGAGAGCAGCATCGTTGTGGCGCGGGCATAGGCGCGGCCCGCGTGGATCAGCAGGCAGCCGCAGGCGAAGATCGCGAGGGGCTGAAGCAGGTGCGACACGGGCAGCGTCCTCCCGGGCCGCGCGGATGCGCGGTCGAACAGGTGTCAGCCTCGGCCGGAGCGCGTGAAAACCCGGTTAACAGCCGCTATATGGACCCTCCGACCGACCGCGAGAGGGTCCCGCATGCGCGCATCCAGGATGCCCCGGGAGAGACGTGAGGCGACGCGCGGCCACGCGGTCGTGCCTCCCGCCGCGGATACGGCTCTGCTTGGGGCGGGCGCCGTCGGAGCCGGGGCGATGGGCGCCTCGGCTTTGGGCGCGCTCGCGCTCGGAGCCGCAGCCTTCGGCGCGGTGGCGATCGGGGCCTTCGTGATCGGCCGCCTCTCGGTAGGCCGTGCCCGCGTGGGCGCGCTCGAGGTCGGGTCGCTGGAGATCGACACGTTGACGGTCCGGTCGCTGCGCCTGCCGGCCCGGAACCACCGACAGGATCATGAGGGAGAGCCCTGATGACCGATGCGAAGCCCCCCTTCCGCCCCTCGGACGCCTTGGATGTCCTCGGCGAGACGGAGGGCGATTTCGTGCTGCCGCTCTGCCTGCCGCAGCCCAGCCTGCTGATCGGCGAGGATCTCGCCATGGTGGTGCTCGACACGATCCACGGCCAGCGGGTCGGCCTGCCGCTCAGCTCGCAGGGCGCGGCGGATCTGCACGCGGTCCTGGGCGAGGCGATCCGCCTGCTGCACACGCGCGACGGCGGCCCGGTTCAATAGCGGCATCCGGGCGCCCCTCGATTCAGGCGTCCTCAGCCTCCGGTTCGGCCCCGTCGGAGCGCGGGCCGCGGGCGACCTCCCGCATCGCCGAATCCGGGAGCGGGCGCTGCAGGCGCAACGCCTCCGCGGTCGGGGCCTCCAGCCAGGTCGCCCATTCCTCCGGCTTGGTCAGCAGCACCGGCATCGCCTTCGGATGGACCGGCCCGACGATGCCGTTCGCCTCCGTGGTCAGGAAGGCGAACAGCATGTGCTCGGCCTCCGTGCGGTCCGGGTTCTCGCGCTTCGTCCCGCGCACGCCCGTCCAGGGTCGCCAGATCCCCGCGAAGGCGAAGAGCGGCCTGTCCTCGGTCAGGGCGAACCAGACCGGCGTCTTGCGCGGCTTCGTGTCGGCGTATTCGCTGAACGCGGTGGCCGGCACGAGGCAGCGATGGGCCGGCCCCAGCCAGGGCCGCCAATGCGGGCTCGCGACGTTGCGCACGTTGGTGATGGGGTGCTCGCCGAACGCCTTCGGGCCGGGCATGCCCCAGCGCAGCATCGCGTCCCGGCCGTCCGCGCCGTTGCGCACCACCGGGGCCATCTGATCGGGGAAGATCGCCGGCAAGGGCGGCAGGTTGCCGGTGCGGTCGTCGGCGATCCCGAAGGCGCGGCGCAGATCTGCCGGGCCGGTGCGCAGGCTGTAGAGGTTGCACATCGCGCGGTCCCGCCCGTCCCGGTCCCGCATCCGGGACCTCGCGCCTTCTCGGCGCGGGGCGCAGGGCCGTCAACACCGGCGGTTGCGGGGCCGGCGGCTACGCGAGGCTCTGGGCGGCGCCGCGCAGCTTCTGCGTGGCTTGGTCCGCCTCCACGGCCGACTGGGCGATGAGGCCGAGGCCGCTGGTGATCGCGCCGACCCCCTGCGCGGCCGTCTGCATGTTGGCCGACATCTCGCGCGTGACGGCGGATTGCTGTTCGACCGCCGTGGAGATCGCACTGGCGACCTCGTTGAGCCGCACGATCGTGGCCTGGATCGCGCCGATCGCCCCCACGGCCTCCCGGGTGGCCTCCTGGGTTCCGGAGATCTGCGAGCCGATCTGCTCGGTCGCCCGGGCCGTCTGGTTGGCCAGTTCCTTCACCTCGGCAGCGACCACCGCGAAGCCCCGGCCCGCCTCGCCGGCGCGGGCCGCCTCGATGGTGGCGTTGAGCGCGAGCAGGTTCGTCTGCGCCGCGATGCTCTGAATCAACGCCACGACCTCGCCGATCTGCGTCGCCGCCTCGCTGAGGCCGCCGATGATCGTCTGCGTCGCCTTGGCCTGATCGACCGCCTGCCCGGAAATCTCCGAAGCCTGCTGCACCTGACCGCCGATCTCCGTGACCGAGGCGGCGAGCTCCTCGGCCCCGGAGGCGACCGCCTGGATTTCGGTGGAGACCCGGGTCGAGGAATCCGCCGCCTGCCCGGCCTGCTGCGAGACGTTCGACGAGGCGTCCGCGATGGCGTTCAAATCGCGGACGATCGCGCCCTGCAACTCTGCCCGATGCTCGCGGTCCCGCGCCTGGGCGGTGACGTCGGTGGCGAACTTGACGATCTTCAGGAGGCGTCCGTCGCGGTCGAAGACAGGATTGTACGATCCCTGGATGTGGACGATGTGGCCGTCCTTGGCGACGCGCCGGAATTCGGCCAGTTCGTACTGGCCGGCGGACAGGCGGCTCCAGAAGGTTCGGTACGCATCACCGTCGCGGGCCCCGGCCTCGATGAACAGGCTGTGGTGCCGGCCTGCGATCTCCGCCAGCCGGTAGCCCATCACGGCGAGGAAGTTCTCGTTGGCGGTGAGGATCGTTCCGTCGACCCCGAACTCGATCACGGCCTGCGAGCGGGTGATGGCCTTGATCTGGCCCTCATAGGCAATCGTGCGCTGCACCTGCTCGGTGACGTCGCTGGCGAACTTGACGATCCGGATCGGCTTGCCGCCGCGTCCGAGGATCGGATTGTAGGTCGCCTGAAACCAGACCTCGCGGCCGCCCTTGCCGATACGCTTGAATTCGCCCGCCTGAAACGCACCGCCGCGCAAAGCCGCCCAGAAGTCCCGATAGGCCGTGCTGTCGCGATAGGTTGGATCGACGAGTTGGGCGTGCAACTGGCCGCGGACCTCATCGAGCCGATAGCCGAGCGCATCGCAGAAATTTTTGTTGGCCGTCAGGATCGTGCCGTCGAGATTAAACTCGATGACGGCTTGGGAACGGTCCAAAGCATCGAGTTTAGATGTCATACTCCGATCGAACACGATGGCCATTTAAGTTGATCCCCCTTTGACGGCGCTGATTTTTCCAATGATCGCGCCGGATCTGTGCAGCCGGGATCCTCATACGATCCGCGATCAAAATATGTGAGTCACATTCTGGTGGTCTCAAAGTTAGAGTGCCGCCCGCGGGCGCAAATTGATTTACATCAATCTTGCAAGAAGGCATCAATCATTGAAGGCGGGTAAAAAATATAATTTAAACAGCATCTTTTAGCCAATGTAACTTAAATTAAACACGGTTTTACGTTGTAAGGGCGACGCCTTCATCATCGGCGTACGTTTGGCGAGTGAGATGCAGGCATGTGCTGGACGCCTTTCGCGGATGGCGCCTGAATGACTGTGCCCGACGGAACGGCCACGCCTGTTCGCGTCGCGTCGCGTCGATCCGGATCTCCGCAAAAGGACAGCAGGCATGCGCTCACCGCCCCGGAAACGTTCCGGCTGACGGAGCTGCGGAGGGCGGTCGGGCAAAGAAGCGCCAGCCTGAAAGGCCGGGCAACGCATCGCCGCCCGGCTCGCACACAGCATCTCCGATCGATCGATGTCTTCCGCGTCAGATCAGAGGTGGAACACCACCTTCACGCAGCCGTCCTTCTTGTCCCGGAAGGCCTCGTAGAGGTCCGGCCCGTCCGCGAGGTTCTGCGAGCGGTGGGTAATCAGGGAGGTCATGTCGATCTTGCCCTCCTGAATCAGTTTGGTCAGCGGCTCGAGGTAGCGCTTCACGTGGGTCTGGCCGCTCTTCAGGGTCAGGCCCTTCTGCACGATCGAGCCCATGTTGATCGGGATCGGGCCGCCATAGACGCCCGGCACCGAGACGATGCCGCAGGGTCGGACCGCCTTGATCGCCTCGGCGAGTGCGTAGGGCCGCTCCGTGGCGGTGAGCTTCTCCTGCACCGCGGAGAGCACACCGGTGATGCCGCCGTGTCCGGCGCTCGCCTCCATGCCGACGCAGTCGATCACGCCGTCGGCACCCTGGCCCTTGGTGATCTCCTTGATGCGCTCGAATACGTCCTCGTTCATGAAGTCGATGACGTCGGTGGCACCCGCCTTCCGGGCGAGGGCGATGCGCTCGGGCACCGTCTCGATGGCGATGATGCGCTCGGCGCCCATGATCTTGGCCGACTGGATGGCGAAGATGCCGACCGGCCCCGCGCCCCAGATCGCGATGGTCTCGCCGCCCTGGATCTCGCAATGCTCCGCGCCCTGCCAGCCGGTGGGCAGGATGTCGGTGAGGAACAGGACCGACTCGTCGTCCATCCCGTCCGGTACCTTCATGGGCGCGACGTCGGCCATGGGCACGCGCACATACTCCGCCTGCCCACCCGCGTAGCCGCCTGTGAGGTGCGAGTAGCCGAACAGCCCGGCGGTCGTGTAGCCGAACTGCGCCGCCGCCATCTCGGCGTTGCGGTTCGAACGCTCGCACACGGAGTAGTTGCCGAGCTTGCACTGCCGGCAGGACCCGCAATTGATGTTGAACGGGACGACGATCCGGTCGCCCTTCTTGAACTTGGTGAAGCCCTGACCGACCTCGACGACTTCGCCCATGAATTCGTGGCCGAGGACGTCGCCGCTCTCCATGGTCGGCATCAGGCCGTCCATCAGGTGCAGGTCCGAGCCGCAGATCGCGCAGCTCGTGACCTTGATGATCATGTCGCGGGAATCCTCGATCTTCGGGTCCGGGACCGTGTCGCATCGGATGTCGTTACGGCCGTGCCAGCACAGTGCCTTCATGACGGGGATCTCCACAGTCTTGGAAGTGAGGGCCGAGCGCGGCCGTCTGAGGGTTCAAGCCCGGCACGGTACGGCCAAGTTCCGACCCGGCGGGATTTCGCCGTAGGGTGCACCGGAGATGCACGCTCTGTGTGGAACCCTGACCCGGCCGTGTGGGGTTGTTGGCTCGATGGGGTGCTCCGGCGCCCTGTGAGGACGTGACGTCGCGAGCCCCGGCGCCTGTCCGCTTGCAGCCCGAAGCGGGAGCCCCGATGCCGAACAGCCCGATCCTTCAGCCCGTCACGATCAAAGGCCTGAGCCTCAAGAACCGCGTCGTGATGGCGCCGCTCACCCGCAGCCGCTCGGACAATGACGGCGTGCCGCCGGATTTCGCGGCCGACTATTACGGCCAGCGGGCGAGCGCCGGCCTGATCATCGCGGAGGCGACCAACATCTCACCCCAGGCCGTGGGCTATGCCTACACGCCGGGGATCTGGTCCGACGCGCAGGTGGACAGCTGGTCCCGGATCGTCCGGACCGTCCACGCCAATGACGGGCTGATCTTCCTTCAGCTCTGGCACACCGGCCGGATCTCGCATCCCGACCTCCAGCCGGGCGGGGCGCTGCCGGTCTCGGCCTCAGCGATCAAGCCGGAGGGAACCGCCTTCACGCGTGAGGGCATGAAGCCCCACGTGACGCCCCGCGCTTTGGAGACGGACGAGATCCCGGGCATCGTTGCCGATTACCGGCGTGCCGCGGAGAACGCCAAGCGGGCGGGGTTCGATGGGGTCGAGATCCACTCGGCCAACAATTACCTGCTGGAGCAATTCGTCCGCGATTCGACCAATCGGCGGACCGATCGCTATGGCGGCTCCGTTGAGAACCGCCTGCGCTTCCCGCTGGAGGTGGTCCGGGCGGTGACGGAGGTTTGGGGCGGCGGCGACCGGGTCGGCATCCGGATCTCCCCCGCCACCACGCAGCCGGGGGAGACCCCCTTGGACTCCGACCCGAACGCGACCTACGGGGCCTATGTCGATGCGCTCAACGGGTTCGGGCTTCTCTACGTCCATGCGATTGAAGGGGTGACGCAACAGACGCGCGATGCGCCGGAGGGCGTCGATCTCGCCGCGCTACGCCATCGGTTCAAGGGCGCCTACATCGGCAATAACGGGTTGACCCTGGATCTCGCCGAGAACGAGCTGTCCGAAGGCCGGGCTGATCTCTTCAGCTTTGGTCGGCCCTACCTCGCCAATCCCGATCTCGTGGAACGGTTCGCCGTCGGTGCGCCGGTGGCCGAGGCGCCGAAGGTTTACTGGTACGGCGGTGGCGCCAACGGCTACTCCGACTGGCCAGGCCTGAACGGGCCGGTTCCCGTTCGCCGGTGAGCGCGTAAAGGCCGGTGAGGTTTGGACGGGACCGTTGGTTTAGAAATGTTTCACGTGAAACACCGGTCTTAACCGAAGCTTCACAGTTGAGCGATGGCGACGGAACGGCGTCTGTACGCGCATCGATATCGGTCCGGCACCGCTTTCGTATCGAGGCGCGCGTCGGGCGCGGGGTCGACGACCACCGGCCACGAAGCACGGCGTAAGCTTTGCAGCTGTCCAAACCTCAGACTGCGCCTCAGGGTCGGACAGCTGAAACGTTGCCAGCACGCCGGCGGCGTGGGGGCATCACGCCTCGTCCGGCAGCGGATCGCCGGTCCAAGTCGTCGCGAAGGCGGCGAGCTCCCGTCCCTCCGCGAAGGCCATGACGCTCACCTCCCGCTCGGTGGGTGCCGCCCCCGGATAGGGCGCAAGATGGATCTTCACCCGTGCGAGGCGGCCACCGGGCGCATGGGCCGACAGCCAAGCCTGGACCTCCGGCGTCAGGCGCTCCGGCCCGTCGAGGACGCGCGAGTCGCCCCGCAGGACGACGACGTAGGTGCCGAGGCCGGGATCGGCCTGTTGCACCGCCTTGACGATATCGATCACGGGCTCTCCGCGAAGTCGTTAATCTGAACCTGCGCCTGGGCCTGGGTGAAGTTCGGGATGTCGGCGAAGATCTCGTTGCCGTGGGCCGCTACGGCCTTCTGGAAGGCATCCGCCGACTCGAAGGTCGGCAACGCCATGACCTGGAACGGCGCAGCGCCGCCATCCGGCGTCCCGACGCCCTTGACCACCTTGGCGTCGTGCAAGCCCAGCGCCGACCAGCGCTCCCGCACCAGCGGCATGTGATGGCCGAGATAGTAGCCCATGTCGAAGCTCGCGCCGGTCGGGTACATCACGCTGACCAGGATCATGTCGTTCCTTCTCCCTCTGCGGGGTTCGATCCGCCCACCATGGGGCAGGCCGCGGGTGTTCGCAAAGCGTCCCGGCGGTTGCGCGCGGCGAGACGAGGAGCGCGCCGGTCATTCGCAAGGACACGCTGCGTCGATCGGGCCGATCTAGGGCAATCGCGCCCGGAAGCGAGGGCTTCCGAGGCGTCGTCCCGGGGTTCAAACGGGGCATGTCCCGGCTGGTGGGACATCCCTGATTCGAGCGCTCGGCCGTCTCGACCGTCCAGCGCCCGGTCCACCGGTCAGCCGTGACCGCGCCTCAAGGCGCGCGGTTCGGCAGACCCACATCCCCCACCGGCACGAACTTCTGCGCGCGCTTGCCGGTATCGACCTCGGTGGTGAAGACGTCCCCGTGCGAGTCGACCGCGAGGTTGTGGACCCAGTGGAACTGGCCCGCCATGCGCCCGTTCCGGCCGAAGGCGCCCACCACCGCGCCGGTGGCGCGCTCCAGGGTGCGGACCTCGTTGTTGGCGCCATCGGCGTTGAGCAGGTAGGTCTGGTTCGCGTCAGGCCACAGGGCCAGCTCCCAGACCGAGCCGTTGGCCCGGGTGTTCTTCTCCACGAAGAACTCCGTCACGAAGCTCCCATCCTTCTTGAACACCTGGATCCGGTCGTTGGTCCGGTCGCAGACATAGACCAGCCCGTCCTTGGCGATGCGCACGCAGTGGACCGGGTTGGCGAATTGCCGAGCCGGAGCGGCTGCGGGATCGTAGGGGCCGAGCTTCTCGTCGGTCGGCGGCTTTCCGTAGGCCCCCCACATCCGCTTGAACGCGCCGGTATCCCGGTCGAACACGATGATGCGGTGGTTGTAGTAGCCGTCCGCCACGTAGACCTCGTTGGCCGCCATGTCGAAATCGACGTTGGCGGGCTTGCCGAGCCGGCTGGTGTCGCGGGAGTCGGTCTGCGGTCCGGCCTTGCCGATCTGCAGCACGAACTTGCCCTCGGGGGTGAACTTCAGCAGTTGCCCGTCCTGGTCGCCGTTGCCGGCGATCCAGACGAAGCCCTGGCCGTCGATCTGGATGCCGTGCTCGTTGGCCGGCCAGTCGTAGCCCGTGCCGGGGCCGCCCCAGCTTCGCAGCAAAGTCCCGGCCTGATCGAATTCCAGCACCGGCGGGGCCGGCTTGCAGCACTTGGTCCGGGGCGGATCGAGGCTCGCGGCCTTCTCGTCGTCGGTGAGCGTGCGCGGGCGCTGGATCACCCAGACATGATCCTGCGCGTCCACGGCGACGCCCGCGGCCTGACCCAGGATCCAGTCGTTCGGCAGCGGCTTCGGCCAGTTCGGATCGACCTGGAAGCGCGGCGGCTCCGCGGCCGGTGCGGGGCCCGAGAAGGCGAGCAGGCAGGCGAGCGCCGGCAGCGCGGCAGAGATCCTCATGGCGTATCCTCCCGCGCCTGTTCCGGCGCTCGGCGCCAGCATGACGTCAGGACGGGTCGGGATCCAGGGGGCGGAGGGCGGATCGGTGACAGCGCCCCGCGACCATCCGGACAGAAAAAAGGCCACCCCACGAAGGGGCGGCCCGAAGTCTAGGGAGGAAACGCCCAAGAAGGGCTGCAGGACCGCGACGCCATCGCCGTCCCGCGCTGCACAATCTGCGCCCCTGGCCAAAAAATTCAAGACCGACAGGACAGCAGGGCTGTCCCTTTGTGCGGCTGCACACGTGTCTCCCGACCTCTGTGTTGAAAATGCCGCAGGCGCCCATTCGACCGTCGATGTCAGATTTCCCGCGTCCAGGGGGCGTCGATCGGTGCGTAAGTCGCTGACACGATGCACGTTTGGGCTGTCGATCCCGGCACACGCTCCGCCGTTCGATTGCCCGTGTGCCTGTCTGCATCCCGGAGAGACGCCGGCGCGGCCCGCTCTAGCTTTCCCGCCAAGTGTTCAGCACGTGGTGCACAGCGGGGATCAGGGTCAGCATGGCGATCCAGAATGAGCGGATCCGGGTTCTCAACGACGTCGAGCCGCGCGAAGACGGGAGCTACGTCCTGTATCTTCTGCAGCAGGCCAATCGGGCGACGTTCAACCCAGCCCTCGAATTCGCGATCGAGGAGGCGAACCGGCTGGATCTGCCGGTGGTCGCCTGCTTCGGGTTGCTCGACGGCGCCAGCGGCTTCCCCGAGGCCAATGCCCGGCACTATGCCTTCCTGCTTCAGGGGCTCGCGGACGCGAAGGCCGGACTGGAGAAGCGGGGCATCGGCTTCGTGATGCGCAAGGCCTCGCCCGCCAAGGTCGCCATCGACCTTGCCAAGGACGCGGCCCTCCTCGTCCTCGACCGCGGCTACCTCGCCATCCAGAAGGGCTGGTACGCGGAGATCACCAAGGCGGTGAAGACCCGGATCGTCCAGGTCGAGGGCGACGTCGTGGTGCCGGTCGAGACCGCCTCCCAGAAGCACGAATACGCCGCCCGCACCCTGCGGCCGAAGCTGAACCGGCTCTGGGACCCGTTCATCGCCGCATTGAAGCCGCGCAAGCCGAAGCATGCGGCCGGCAAGCTCAAGCTGAAGAGCGCCATCGATGTCTCGGATCCCGAGACGGTGCTCGCCGGCATGACGCTCGATCGGGACGTGGGGCCGGTGAAGCGGTTCGTCGGCGGCGAGACGGAGGCCCGCAGGCGCCTGAAGGCCTTCCTGAAGGACGGGTTCGCGGGCTACGGCGCCGACCGCAACATGCCGGAGGCGGCCGCCGCCTCGCACATGAGCCCCTACCTGCATTTCGGTCAGATCTCGCCCGTTGAGATCGCCCTGGCGGTGCGCGAGGCCAAGACGGGCGACGACGACGACCGTGGCGCCTACCTGGAGGAGGTGATCGTCCGGCGCGAACTCGCCATGAACCACGTCTTCTACACGGAGGACTACGATTCCTACGCGGCGGCGGTGCCCGAATGGGCCCGCAAGACGCTGGCCGAACACGCGAAGGACGAGCGCCCGCATGCCTATTCGGAGACGCAGCTGGCGGCCGGCGAGACCCACGACCGCTACTGGAACGCCGCGATGCAGGAGATGCGCGAGACCGGCTACATGCACAACCAGCTGCGGATGTACTGGGGCAAGAAGATCCTCGAGTGGTCCCCCTCGCCCGAGGAGGGGTTCGCCCGCACGCTCCGGCTCAACAACCGCTACTTCCTCGACGGGCGCGATCCGAATTCCTTCACCAACGTCGCCTGGGTCTACGGCCTGCACGACCGCCCCTGGCAGAAGCGCAAGGTCTTCGGGACCGTCCGCTACCAGAGCGAGAACTCGCTGAAGAAGTTCGACGCCAAGGCGTATGTGAAGGCGGTGGAAAAGCTCTGCGCCGCGGAGGCGTGAGGCGGAAAGCCCGAAAGGCGACGCGGAGGCGGATCGATCGGGTCCCCCAGACCGGGGCCCGGCGGCGCGCCCGGGCGGTCCACAGACCCGGCGGCCCCCTATCGTGGCCTGGTATATGCCATGACCTGGGCCATTGCCCGCCGCTTGCGCTATAGCGTCCCTTTCGGCGGCGCGGGTACAGTGCTCGATCATGGTGGACACACGGGACGACGTGCGGGAAACGACCACTTCTCCCCGCCCGCGGCGCTCCCGCTACCGCCGCTCGATCATGCGCCTGCGCTCGGCCTCGCTGGAGGCCTATCCGCTCTGGCGCGGGCGGATGCTGTTCCTGGCGGGGGGCATCTGTGTCGGCCTCGCCGCCGTGCTGATGGCCAAGGGGGCGGACCTCGCGCAGGACGGGTTCCGGCGGCTCATCGGAATCTCCCCCTATATCGCCCTGGTGCTGACGCCGGCCGGCTTCGCGCTGGCTGCGCTCCTCGCCCGCACGGTGTTCCCGAACTCGCAAGGGTCGGGCATCCCGCAGGTGATCGCCGCCCGGCACGCCCGGGACGCGCGCTTCCGGTTCTCGCTGATCTCCCCACGCGTCGCCATCGGCAAGGTGCTGGTGCTGTTCCTGGGGCTCCTGTGCGGCGCCTCCGCGGGGCGCGAGGGGCCGACCGTGCAGGTCGGCGCCGCCATCATGGCGGCCTTCGGCCGGCTGACGCCGGACCGCCTGCCGGGCCTGCTGCTGGCCGGCGGGGCGGCCGGCGCCGCGGCCGCCTTCAACACGCCGCTCGCCGGCATCGTGTTCGGCATCGAGGAGCTGGGCCGGGCCTACGAGGCGCGCTCCTCCGGGCTGATCGTGGCCGGGATCGTGGCGGCGGGCCTGACCTCCCTGTGGCTCCTGGGCAATTACACCTATTTCGGCACCACCCAGGCCGAGCTGCCCTTCGCCGTCAGCTGGATCGTGCTGCTGATTGCCGTGATCGGCGGGCTCGCGGGCGGGCTATTCAGCCGGATCGTGATCCTGTTCGCCCGGGGCCTGCCCGGACGGGTCGGCCGCCTGATCCGGACGCGGCCGGTGGTGTTCGCGGCCCTGTGCGGCGTGTGCGTCGCCCTGTGCGGCCTCGCCTCCGGGGGAGCCGCCTACGGCACCGGCTACGAGGAGGCCCGGAACATCCTGCACGGCGACGCGGCGGCGGGCTGGGGCTACGCGCCGCTGAAATTCGCCGCCACGGTGCTGAGTTCGATCAGCGGCATCCCGGGCGGGTTGTTCGCGCCCTCGCTGGCGGTCGGGGCCGGCCTCGGCGGCGCGGTCCACGGTCTCCTCCCGGAGGTGCCGGTGGGCGCCCTCGTGCTGATCGGCATGGTGGCCTACCTCACCGGCGTGCTCCAGGCGCCGATCACCAGCTTCGTCATCGTCACCGAGATGACCCAGAACCACGCGATGATGATCCCGCTGATGGTGGCCGCCCTGATCTCCGACGCCGCCTCGAAGGCCGTCTGCCGGGGCGGGCTCTACCACACGCTCGCGGAGATCATGCTGGAGCGGGCCGACGTGCCGGCGCAGCCGGTGGCCAAGACCGGCTGACCGATGTTAAGAAAATAAGCGGCTCGCGGTGGAATCGGCGGAACGGTCTCGCTTGGCGTCGGTTGAGGCAACGAAACCGGCCCGGTCATCGGGCGCCTGCGGAGTGACGCCATGACCCTCCTGAAATGGGCCCTCATCTGCTTCGTGATCTCGCTGATTGCCGGCGGCCTCGGCTTCACCGGCATCGCCTCGGGCGCGGGCTCGCTCGCCCGGATCCTGTTCGGCCTGTTCCTGCTGATCGCCATCGTGATCGTGGTCATCGCCTTCGCGGTCGGCCAAGCCGTGTTCTGAGGCGGGCGTGATGCGCGGCAAGGTCTGCCTCGTCACCGGGGCGACCAACGGGATCGGTTACGAGACCGCCCTCGGATTCGCGCGCCTGGGCGCGCGCGTCGGCCTCGTCGGGCGCGATCCCGGCAAGACCCAGGCCAGCGCCGAGCGGATCCGCGCGGCGGTGCCGGGCGCGGCGGTGGATCCCCACATCGCCGACCTGTCGTCCCAGGCCGAGATCCGGCGGCTCGCCGCGACCCTGCGCGACGCCTATCCGCGGCTCGACGTCTTGGTCAACAATGCCGGCGCGATCTTCGACCACCGGACGCTCACCGTCGACGGGATCGAGCGCACCTGGGCGCTGGACCACCTGGGCTACGTGCTGCTGACGCTGGAACTCCTCGACACGCTCAAGGCCTCGGCTGCGGCCGGCGGCAAGCCGCGGATCGTCAACGTCGCCTCCGCGGCCCATTACCGGGGGCACATCGATGTCGACGACCTCGAGGGTGCCCGGCGCTACGGAGCCATGCGGGCCTACGCGCAGGCCAAGCTCGGCAACGTGCTGTTCACCTACGCCCTGGCCCGGCGGCTGCGGGGCGACGGCATCACCGTGAACGCCCTGCATCCGGGGGTGATCAACACGGGCTTCGCCAAGAACACCGGCGGCCTGTTCGGCACCGCGTGGTCGCTGATGCGGCCGTTCCTGACCACGCCCGAGAAGGGCGCGCAGACCTCGCTCCACGTGGCGAGCGCCCCAGAGCTCGATGGCGTCACCGGCCGCTACTTCTCGCATTCGAAGCCCAAGACGTCCTCGGCGGAGAGCCGCGACGAGGCCGTGCAGGAGCGGGTCTGGGCGCTGAGCCTTCAGCAGGTGGGGCGGAGCGGGTGAGGTGCAATCGGCTCAGGTGAGGGCCGATGCGAGGTCCGTCTTGGAAAAATCGCGGCCTTTGAAGAGGATCGTATCGCAGTTTTTGGCCGCACAGGCATAGGACAGGCAGTCGCCGAAGTTGAGCTGTGCCGGGTGACCGCGTCCCTTGCCGTAGGCGGCGAAAGCCTGCACGGCCCGACGTGAAACGGCGTCCGTGATCGGAATGACGGTAATTCCTGCTTCGGCGAGGAAGTCGTCGTAGGCCTCGTGAGCCTCTGCCGTTTCGAGACCGAGGATACGCACGAGGTTGATCGTCACCTCCAGGCGAACATGTGCGCCCGTTCTGCGACGCGGAGCGTTTTCGATCTGTGCGAGGAAGGCGGCGGCTTCCGGCTCGTCAGCGAGGATTGCGATCAGCGCCGATGTCTCAATGAACATTACGGACCCCAGAGAGCGTCGCGTTCGGCGTCGGTCAGTTTAGGCTGGGGCGGATTTTTCGCCTTTGCCAAGGCCCTGGATCGAATCGCCGCGATGCGCTCCGCTAGGGGGATTGCCGCGTCTGCACGCCGGATCTCGTTCTGCAGAGCAAGCTTGATCGCGGCTGTGAGATTTGGTGCCCCACACTTGCTCATGACCGTTTCAGCGAGGGTGCGGACTTCTTCATCCCGGATGCTCAGCATCGTGCCGTCCTCGCCTGCTATGCCGTGTATGGACGGTGACATAGTGCCTGTCCATACGATGTCCAAGGGATACGGCACCGAACCGACGTTCGGTCCGCCCCGTCACGCCGCCCGCCGCACCCCGTGGTCCCCCTGCTGCTGGATCTCGATGAACACCCGGGTCACGTCCGGATTGCGTTCCTTCAGCGCCCGGTCGAGGCGGGTCACGAGGCCCTCGACATCGCCCGCGCTCACATCGTCGGCCATGTCGATGCTGAGATTGACCAGGATGTCGGACGGGCCGAAATGCTGGGTCAGCACCTCGTTGACGTGGAGCACCCCCGGCTCGGCCCGGGCCAGCTCATGGATCGCCGCGACGACCTCGGGATCGGCGGCCTCGCCGATCAGCAGGCCGTGGGTCTCGATCATCAGGAAGCCGGCCATCCCGATCAGCACGAGGCCGATCCCCACGGAGGCCCAGCCGTCGAGGCTCGGCATGTCGAGCAGGTGGCTGGCCGCGACGCCCGCGAGGGCGATCACGAGGCCGATCAGCGCGGCGGAATCCTCGGCCAGGACCGTGAACAGGGTCGGATCCTTGCTGCGCCGGATCGCCCGCACCGCCGAGTGCTTGCCCTTCTCGGCCCAGAACTGACGCATCGCCACGAAGAACGAGGTGCCCTCGGCCGCGATCGCGAACCCCAAGATCGCGACGTTCACCCAGATCCCGGGCAGCCGGTAGCCGAAGAGTTCGGCATCCGAGTCCGGTTCGGGGTGGCGGACCCGCTCGATCCCCTCGTAGACCGCGAAGAGGCCGCCGCCGAGGAAGATCATCAGCGCGACCACGAAGGCGTAGAAGTAGATCTCGCGCCCGTAGCCGAACGGGTGGCGGTCGTCGGCCGGCCGCTCGGAGCGCTTCATGCCGACGAGCAGCAGCACCTGATTGGCCGTGTCGACCACCGAGTGCACGCCCTCGGCGAGCATCGCGGTCGAGCCGGTCAGCGCCCCGCCGACGAACTTCGCCGCCGCGATGGCGAGGTTGGCGCCCGCCGCCGCGTAGATCGCCCCCGTGCTCTCATGCGCCATCCGGTCATCCTCTGCACCGCGATCCGCGCCGCCCACCGCCACGCTCCGACCGCGGCGGTGCAAGCATCTCGGGGGCGGTGGGTTCCCATGTGGACGCGGCCGGGCGGCCCGTGCAACCTGTCGCTGCCCAAGGTTTTCCGGAGGCGGCATGGCCGACGCGCACTACGACCCCGACAACATCTTCGCCAAGATCCTGCGCGGCGAGATCCCCTGCCACCGCGTCTACGAGGATGAACAGACGCTGGCCTTCATGGACGTGATGCCCCAGGGCGAGGGCCATACCCTGGTGATCCCGAAGGCGCAGGCCCGCGGCCTGCTCGATGCCGAGCCCGAATCGCTCGCGGCCCTGATGGCAAGCGTCCAGCGCGTCGCCCGGGCCGTGAAGGCAGCGTTCCAGGCGGACGGGCTGACCCTGTTCCAGTTCAACGAGCCGGCCGGCGGCCAGACCGTGTTCCACCTGCACATCCACGTCATCCCGCGGCGCGAGGGCGTGCCCTTGAAGCGCCACGAGGGCGGCATGGCCGACAACGCGGTTCTGGCCGAGCACGCGGCCCGCATTCGCACCGCGCTCGAAGCGCAGGGATAAGCGTCAGGCGGCGCTCGCGGAATCGCCCTGGGCCATGCTGGCGAGCAGCCGGCGCAGGGCGGCGTTCTCGGTCTCCAGCTCGCTGACGCGCCGCAGCAGCATGGTCACGGAGGCGTCGGTCGCGATCGGATCAGGCGTCGGCGCCACGGCCGGAGCCCGGGCGGGATCCTCGAAGATGACGCCGATCCCGTCCTCCCGCCGCCAGCGCAGGGTGGCACGGTAGGTGCGATCCTTCTGCGGGATATAGAGGTCGAACGCCTCCGGCAGCGTCGCGGCGTCGCTCATGACGAGGCGCGCGCCGGACGAGGACATGTCGCGGACGAGGCAGTCGAAGCTGGACGATCCGTTGTTGAAGACGATGCGGCCCTTGAGGAAGACCCTCTGGCGCGTCTCTCGGCGGTGCTCCGACATCGGGCGGCTCCGGAAGGCTGGCGATTTGACCGAATCTGCACGCCAGCCCTTAAGGAATCTTCGCCGGGATACCGGACTCGGGGCCTAATCCACCGGTGGATACCGGTAGAGATGTGGGCAGGGACAAGTTCTTGTCGGGGGGGCTGGTGGGGCGATTAACGGCCCGCGCGTCTCCCTCCCCCGCAGAGGGGGAGGGGGAGTTGCGGACAGGCTCATCCTCAATCTTGAAACGGTAATATGCGAACCAGCCGCCCGCTTACGTCATGAAGCGCCGGTCCATGGTCTGGAACAGGTAGAAGCCGTTGAACCGCACCGCGGTGTCGGCGGCCCGGTCGTCGAAATCGCGGGGCTGTCGGCTGCCGTCGCAGAGCTTGCCGCCGAAGATCCAGCGGCCCGCACCGATGAAGGGCGGCACCGTGCTCGCCTCCGGCACCGCGCAGCAGAGGCCCTCCTCGCCCTTGAGCTGGAACAGGTTGTAGCTTCGCATTCGAAGTCCTCCGCCTGGCCGCCCTCGAAGCCGACGATCCCCAGTTCACACGCGTGCACTGCGAAGAATCGGCTTGACCGTGCTTATAATGGCACAATCCGTCGAGTTTGTGACGGTCAAGTTTCAGGGACGTTTCGGGCGAGTTCGTCGAGCCAGATCCGCGCCGACCCGTCCGAGGGCGCACGCCAGTCCCCCCGGGGCGACAGGGAGCCGCCGGCCGAGACCTTCGGGCCGTTCGGCAGCGCCGAGCGCTTGAACTGGCTGAAGCCGAAATAGCGGTTGAGGAACACGCCGAGCCAGCGGCGGATCTCGGGGAGGTCGTAGGCGACCCGCTTGGCCTCGGGGAAGTCCGGCGCCCAGGAGCCGCGCGCCTTGTCGCCCCAGGCGTGCAGCGCCAGGAAGGCGATCTTCGAGGGCCGGAACCCGTGGCGCAGCGTGTAGAACAGGTTGAAATCCTGCAGCGCGTAGGGGCCGATCGTTCCTTCCGTGCTCTGCGGGCTGTCGTCCTGGTCCATCGGCACCAGCTCGGGGGAGATCTCGGTGTCGAGGATCGCCTGGAGGGTGCGGGCCTCCTCGGGGCCGACCTCGCCGTTGCCGATCACCCAGCGGATCAGGTGCTGGATCAGGGTCTTGGGCACCCCGGCATTGACCGCGTAGTGGCTCATCTGGTCGCCAACCCCGTAGGTGCACCAGCCGAGCGCCAGCTCCGACAGGTCGCCGGTGCCGACCACGAGGCCGTCCGCATGGTTGGCGAGCCGGAACAGGTAGTCGGTGCGCAGGCCCGCCTGCACGTTCTCGAAGGTCACGTCGTAGACCGCCTCGCCCCTGGCGAAGGGGTGGTTCATGTCGGCGAGCATCTGCTTGGCGGCCGGGCGGATGTCGATCTCGGCGGCCGTGCAGCCGAGCGCCTTCATGAGCGCGTGGGCGTTGGTCTTGGTGGCGTTCGAGGTGGCGAAGCCCGGCAGCGTATAGGCCAGGATGTCGGAGCGCGGGTAACCCAGCCGGTCGAACGCCTTGGCGATCACGATCAGCGCGTGGGTCGAGTCGAGGCCCCCCGAGACGCCGATGATGGCCTTGCGGGTCCCCGTCGCCTCCAGCCGCTGGGCGAGGCCGGCGACCTGGATGTTGTAGGCCTCGTAGCAATCCTGCGCGAGACGCGACGGGTCGGCCGGCACGAAGGGGAAGCGCTCGATCCGGCGGATCAGGCCGAGATCCGCCTCCGGCGGGTCGAGCCAGAACGGCACCCGACGATACGCGAGGGCGTGGCGGCGCGCGTCGTCGTCGAAGCTGCCGGCCTGGAGGCGGTCCTGGGCGATCAGGTCGAGGTCGATATCGGCCATCGTGGCGACCGGCGCTTGCGGGAAGCGCTCGCCCTCGGCGAGGCGCACGCCGAGCTCGTCGATGCTGGTCTGGCCGTCCCAGGACAGGTCGGTGGTCGATTCGCCCTGGCCGGCGGCGGCGTAGACATACGCGCAGATGCCGCGCATCGCGGCGGCGCGGGACAGGAGCGCCCGCGACTCCGCCCGGCCGACCGTGATCGGGCTCCCCGACAGGTTCGCCAGCACCGTGGCGCCGGCCAGCGCCGCGCGCATGCCCGGGGGCTCGGGCACCCACAGGTCCTCGCAGATCTCGACGCCGACCACGAGGCCCGGCAGGTCCTCGGCCGGGAACAGCAGGTCGGTGCCGAACGGCGCCTCGTGGCCGGCGACCCGGATGGTCTCGCCGGTGATTCCGGCGCCGGACGCGAAATGGCGCTTCTCGTAGAATTCCCGGTAGTTCGGCAGGAAGGTCTTCGGCACGACGCCGAGCAGGCGGCCGCCCTGGATCGCCAGCGCGCAGTTGTAGATCCGATGGCGCCAGCGCAGCGGCGCGCCGACGAGCAGCAGCGGCCGCAGGGACGCCGACTCGGCGATCACCCGGGCGGCTTCCGCCTCGACGGCATCGAGCAGGGTCTGCTGTAGCAGCAGGTCCTCGATCGCGTAGGCCGAGAGGCCGAGTTCGGTGAAGACCGCCAGCGCCGCCCCCGAATCGTGGCAGGTCCGGGCGAGGGCCAGCACCGCGTCGGCGTTGCGCGTGGGCTCCGCCGGATGGCTGCGGCCGGTGCAGGCCGCGACCCGGGCGAAGCCGTGGCGGTAGAGGGAGCGGAAGCCGGCCGGTCCGAGGCCCCGGGGATCGGCGGGAGAGGGGGAAGGCGGCTGGGTCACGGGCACCTGTCCGGGGGAGGGGGCTCTCAAGCCTATATGTGGCTCGACCGTGGGACACGACATCATGTTCCGCGGAATATCCAGCCGCGCGGCAGATGCCGGTCCCGATTCGTCCGATGAGGCCAAGCGACCCGTGAGGCGGCGCCGGTCAGTGCCGGTCGAACCGCCGCGCCGAGCGTGCGTCGCGCTGGGCGTTCACGCGGGCGTTCTCTTCGCGCCAGGCCCGCGCGCTGTCGCGCTGGGCTTGCTGGCGCAGGATCTCGGTCTGCTGTCGCTGGCTGGCCGCGATATCCTTCAGTGCGTTGAGTTCGCGCTGCCGGGCGAAGTCCTGGGCGAGGACCGGGGCCGATACCGAGAACAACGCGGCGAGAGCGAGGAATGTGAGGGCACGCATGATGGATCCAGCTGGCCAGTGCGGGATCACCTTCGACAGAGACGCTTTGAACACAGGCACGACGATGGCGCAGGGGCCGTTGATGTCATTTGTACCCACCGCTATTTCGTAGGTTCGGTCGCCAGCTCTGCATCCCGGCTGCCGGCTCCAGATCTGCCAAATTTCACCGTCACGGTCGCTTCTGAAGCAGCCAAGGTGAGTTGCCGACCGGTTCTGCGGATGGCACCGGTCTTGGTGAGCGCGGCCACGTCGTCGTGAACGCGCCTGTAGGGCCGCCCGACGCGACCGGCGAGTGCTGTGATCGACGGTGCCGGCGCTTCCGCAAGTGCGTCGAGGATCTCGATCCGCGAATTGGAAAACGCGGCTTTGAAGCCGCTCAGGCTCTCGAACACCAGAACAGGCCGCTCGGGCGTGAGATCACCAGCCTCGGCGCGGTGCCAAGCCGTGATGAAGGCCTCACCCATGTCCTCAGCCGATCCGCCAATCTGAATGAGGGGGCCCTTGTTCATACCGATCCTCCGCGAAGCAGGCGGACTTCGCTGAGGAAATCCGCGACCAACTGTTCGACCGTGGTGAACATGTAGCGGGTCTCCAAGTCTCCGCGATGGATGTGATCGCCTTTCCCCGCCTCGTTGTCGTAGGCGAGAATGCGCTCGCCGGCGCGTCCATAGAACAGCGAGTATTTCAGGCTATGCGCCGATCCGCGCACCGGTGTCGGCACGACCACGATCCTCATCTGCAAGATTGCGCCGTCGTCATAGTCGATTCGGCGGCTGAAGAGGGGCGTCGCCTTGGCCATGCGCCATATCTGACAGCGAAAGTATGACATCAAGTGTCATATTTTCAAGTGCGCTGGCTTCTGGTTGAGCATGTCGTGGTCGATCGCACGGGAGGCGAGTATCCCCTGCTCGAAGCATCGCTGAGCTTCACCGCGGGCCCACATGGTTGCCGCCCGATGGGCCCGCGGCAAGCCTCCATTAACGACGAATGGCCTAACTCAAGACAGCCCGCCGCGCGTCGGCGGATCCCTGTTTCGAGTATCGTTCGAGAACCCATGCGCGCATCGGGACGGCCTCCGTACTCCCACCGTGACCCCGCCCGCCCGGTGCGCGGCGGCGACCGCTCGGGCCTCTCCCTGGGAGCCCTGGCACACCGGCTGATGGCGCTCCGCGCCAGCCTCACCCGCCGCCTGTCCGGCTCCCCGGCCGGGCTGCCCGCGCGGCCTGCCTACGGCGCCCCCGGGCGCCGGCCGGAGCCGAGCTGGCTGACCGCGCCGGCCGCGATGGTCGGCCGCGATATGCCGGAGCGTACCGTGCGCCCGCGTTCCGCCCCGCCCGAGCATGTCTGGCCGGACGAGGTCTTCGACGATCGGGCGAGCCTCGATGCGCCGGAGGCCCCGGTGTTCGAGAGCCGAATCGACCGCAGCGCCTCGACGCCGGGCGTGCTGGTGCGCCAGCCGCGCCGGCCCGCCGCCATCGCGCCTGATCACGCCCCGGCCGGCGCGCCGACGAGCGCCCCGGCCGCCGCGCCGCACGCGGCCATGCCGCCCTCGGCGGTGCGCTGGACCCGCACGCCCGATTCCGTGCTGCAGGAGCGCCGGCAGCGCGCCCTGGAGGCCGAGCGCGTCGCCCTGGAGCGGGCCCGCGCCGAGGCGCAGGCCGCAGCCCTCGCCCTGGAGACTGAGCGGGCCGCCCGCGAGCAGGCGGAGCAGGAACAGGCCGAGCGCGACCGGATCGCCGGGGCGCAGGCCGAGCAGGCGGTCGCCGCGTCCATCCCGGCCGGCCCGGAGGCTGAGATCGTGCCGCTGTGGCGCCAGCCCTTCGTCGCCCCGCCGGGCGTCCGCTTCTTCCGCACGCCGGATCGTCGCCCGGTCCGGCCCGCCGTCGAGCTGGCCGCGTCGACCGCCATGATCGCCCCGGTCACCGTCGACTCCATCGCTCTTGAGCCGGCTATCCAGGAGGCCGTGGCCCAGGCTGCCGAAGTCGAGGCGGCTGAGCCGGCGACCGTGACGGCACCCGCCGAGGCGCCGGCTCAGGATTGGTCCGACCTGCCCGACTGGTCCGAGGTCCAGCCCTGGTTCGGCGGTGGCGACTGGTCGTCCGTCGAGGCCTGGGCGGCGCTGGAGCCGCAGGCCGACGCGGTCGAACCGGCCCTGGCCGCCCCCGAGGCCGCGGCGACGCCCCTCGACACCGCACCCGCGCTGCCGCCGCGCCCGGTCTACGTGCTCGACCGGCTCGTGCGGTTCGATCAGCCGCCCCGTCCCGCCGACGGGCAGGATAACGGCCGGGCGCCCGCACCCGAGTCCGCGCAACAGGACGACGCGAACGCGGCGATCCGCAGCGCATTCCTGCCGCCCGTCCCGGGGGCGGCTCCGGTGCCGGCCGGCCTGTCGCTGGTCTTCGGCCCGGGCAGCGCCACGGCCGAGCCGCCGGCCACCCCCGAGGGGCCGCGCCGCGCGCCCATGCTCAACGCCATGGCGGCCCGGGCGGCGATCCGCGCGGCCGGCCAGCCGAGCCCTGCGCCGGCCGCTCCGCCGGTTCAGCCCGAGGCTGCGCCCGCACCGGCGGCACCGATCGCCTCCGGCCCGGAGCGCGCCGAGGCCGAGCGGGTGGTGATCCCGATGACGCCGCGTCCGGTCCTTCTCCGGGGCAAGCTGGCGCCGCAGCCCGAGCCGGCTCCGGTCCAGATCGAGGCTGAGGTCGAGGTCGAAGCTGAGGCTGAGATCGAGTCTGCCCCTGTCGCGGCTGTGCCCGAGCCGGTCGCCGCGGCGCCGGTGGCTCTCCCCCTGGTGGCGCCCCGGGCGCACCTGATCCCGGCCGGCCGCCATCTCGAGATCGCGTCGATCGAGAATGCCGATTACGAGCTGCCCTCGCTCGGGCTTCTCGCCCTGCCGGCTCCGGGCGGCCGTGAAGAGGTCGATGCCGACGTGCTGGAGCAGAACGCCCTCAACCTGCAGCAGACGGTCCAGGATTTCGGCGTGCGCGGCGACATCCTGGCGGTGCGGCCCGGCCCGGTCGTCACCCTCTACGAGCTGGAGCCCGCGCCCGGCACCAAGTCCAGCCGCGTGATCGGCCTGTCGGACGACATCGCCCGGTCGATGTCGGCGGTCTCGGCCCGTGTCGCGGTCGTGCCCGGCCGGAACGTCATCGGCATCGAGCTGCCGAACGAGACCCGCGAGACCGTCTACCTGCGGGAACTCCTGGCCTCGGCCGACTTCGCGGAGAGCAAGCACAAGCTCGCCCTGTGCCTGGGCAAGAACATCGGCGGCGAGCCGATCATCGCCGACCTCGCCCGCATGCCGCACCTGCTGGTGGCCGGCACCACCGGCTCGGGCAAGTCGGTGGCGATCAACACCATGATCCTCAGCCTGCTCTACCGGCTGAAGCCGGAGGAGTGCCGCCTGATCATGGTCGATCCCAAGATGCTGGAGCTGTCGGTCTATGACGGCATCCCGCACCTGCTCTCCCCAGTCGTCATCGACCCCAAGAAGGCGGTGATCGCCCTCAAGTGGGCGGTGCGCGAGATGGAGGAGCGCTACAAGAAGATGGCCAAGATCGCCGTCCGGAACATCGACGGCTACAACGCCCGCATGAAGGAGGCCCGCGAGAAGGGCGAGACCATCACGCGCACGATCCAGACCGGCTTCGATCGTCACACCGGCGAGGCGGTGTTCGAAGAGGAGGCGATGGATCTGACGCCGCTGCCCTACATCGTGATCGTGGTCGACGAGATGGCCGACCTGATGATGGTGGCCGGCAAGGACATCGAGGGCGCGATCCAGCGTCTGGCCCAGATGGCGCGGGCGGCGGGCATCCACCTGATCATGGCGACGCAGCGCCCGTCGGTAGACGTGATCACCGGCACCATCAAGGCGAACTTCCCGACCCGGATCAGCTTCCAGGTGACCAGCAAGATCGACTCGCGGACCATTCTCGGCGAGATGGGCGCGGAGCAGCTTCTGGGCCAGGGCGACATGCTGTTCATGGCCGGGGGCGGGCGCACGACGCGGGTGCACGGGCCGTTCTGCTCGGACAGCGAGGTCGAGACCGTCGTGGCGCACCTGAAGCGCCAGGGTCGCCCGAGCTACCTCGACGCCGTCACGGCGGACGATTCGCCCGAGGAGCCCGTGAAGGAGAGCGGCCGCGGCCGGGGCAAGGCCGCCGCCGACAAGGCCGAGCGGTCCGACGAGCCGGCCGAGGAGGCTCCGGTGTTCGATATCGGCGCCTTTGCGGCGGCGACGGGGGGTGAGTCGGACGATCTCTACAAGCAGGCCATCGAGGTGGTGCTGCGCGACGAGAAGGCCTCGACCAGCTACATCCAGCGCCGCCTGCAGATCGGCTACAACCGCGCCGCCTCGATCATGGAGCGGATGGAGATCGAGGGCATCGTCGGCCCGGCCAACCATGCCGGCAAGCGCGAGATCCTGGTCGCCGGCATGCCGCACAGCTCGGCCGGGATGTACGACGACGAGTGAGACGCTGCCCGGGCCGCCTCCCCGCGGGGCGGCCCGGGCGTCGCATCTTCGCCACAGGGCGGGGGTCTAAGCCTCGTCCCGCCCTCGTTTGCCGTCGGAGCCCGCGCGCGGGCCCCCAGGAGACACTGCCGATGATCGGCCGCCGCATCCGCACAGCCGGCTCCCTGTTCGCCGCCGGGCTGTGGCTCGCGACCGCCAACCCGGCCGAGGCGCAGGTCGGTGCCTTCATCGACAGCCTGTTCGGCCACAAGGAGGAGCCGGCCCCGCAGCCGGAAGCCGCCCCGGCGCCCGCGCAGCCCAAGAAGGCCGCGCCCAGGAAGGACGCCGCCAAGGACGTGAAGGGCGGCGGCAAATCCGCGAAGGCGGCCGAGAAGGCCGAGCACAAGGCGCCGGAATCGAAGGTCGCGGCGGTGGGCGCGCCTGCGGCCGTCGCCCCCGCCGAGCCGGCGGATGCCGCCACCGTGCTCGCCCAGGCCAACGCCTATTTCAACGGGATCACCACGCTGACCGGCAGCTTCATGCAGATCGGCGCCGATGGCCGCCGGATCGGCGGCAAGCTGACGCTCGCCAAGCCCGGCCGCCTGCGCTTCGATTACGACCAGCCCTCGCCGCTGGAGGTGGTGGCGGACGGCACCTCGGTGGCGGTGCGCGACCGCAAGCTCAACACCCAGGATCTCTACTTCATCGCCCAGACGCCGCTGAAGTTCCTGCTGCGCGAGAAGATCGACCTCGCCCGCGACCTCACCGTGACCGACGTGGCCAACGACCCGACGGGCGTGCGCATCAGCCTGGAGGACCGCGCGACCCTGGGCGGCACCTCGAAGATCCAGCTGTTCTTCGATCCCGAGGTGAAGACCCTGTCGCAGTGGCGGATCACCGATCCGCAGGGCTACATCACCACGGTGACGCTCTCGAACCTGCAGAAGGGCAAGAGCGTCGACGGCAGCCTGTTCTTCATCAATTACGGGCGCGCCGAGGACAAGGCGATGCAGCAGCAGATCCAGCAATCGCAGCAGTGAGCCGGCGCGGTCACGCCGCCGTCGCGTCGAGGCCCGCGCCGCGCCAGCGATCGAGCTCCCGGTCGATCGCCGCCTCCGTGCCGCGCAGGAACTCCGCGGCCGGCAGGCCCGGGGCCACGGCGGCGAGGTAGCTCACCACGACGGTCCCGGCCCGGGTCGCGGCGCCGCCGGGCCAGAACAGCCCGGAATTCAGCGCCACCGGCACCACCGGCAGGCCGAGCCGGCCGTAGAGCAGCTCGACCCCGCGCTTGAAGCGCAGCGGCGCGGCGATGCCGCCGCGGGTGCCCTCGGGGAAGACCAGGACCGACCGGCCGGACGCCACGGCGGCCCGCCCCTCGTCGATCATGGTGCGCAGGGCCTGGGTGCCGTTGCCGCGGTCGATCACGATCATCGGCGAGCGCCGCAGGAACCAGCCCACCACCGGGATCGCCAGAAGCTCGCGCTTGGCGACGATCGCCACGTCCGGCACCAGCACGAGGAACGCCAGCGTCTCCCAGGTCGACTGGTGATTGGCGACGATCAGGCAGGGCTCGGCCGGCAGGTGCTGGCGGCCCTCCTCGACGTAGCGAAGCCCGACGATGTGCCGAAGCCCGCCCAGGATGCCGCGCGCCCAGAGCCGCGTCGCCCGGCGGATCGGCCGTTCGGGGGATCCGCTCAGGAGGAAGATGACCAGGGGGACGAGGAACAGGGTCGTCCAGGCGGCCCAATAGGCGGCGAACAGGAACGAGCGGGCATGAGCCATGGCGGGGCCTCGACGCGGGGCCCGGGATACAGGGCAGGGGCTGGGCATATAGCGCGTGCCGGGCGGGCGCGCACGGCCTTTTGCCCCATCCACGGCGAGCGGACTGTCGCGGATCGCGAAATCCGCTATCGGATCTCCACCCCGTGCGAACCCCGCCCGTGCGAACCCCGGCCCAGCCCGTGCAGCTCACCGTCACCACCTGGAACATCAACTCGGTGCGGCTGCGCATCGACCTCGTGCTGCGCTTCCTCGCCGAGCAGAAGCCGGACGTGCTCTGCCTCCAGGAGACCAAGTGCCCGGACGACGCCTTCCCGCTGAAGGCCCTGCGCGGCTCGGGCTACGAGCACGTGATGTTCGCCGGCCAAAAGGGCTACAACGGCGTCGCGATCCTCTCGCGCTTTCCCCTGCACACCCGCACCGTGATGGGCTTCTGCGAGCGTCAGGATGCCCGCCACATCTCGGCGGTGCTGGGGCCGGAGGCGGGCGCCGCCGCGGGGATCGTGCTGCACGATTTCTACGTGCCGGCCGGCGGCGACGTGCCGGACCGGGACCTCAATCCGAAATTCGCCCACAAGCTCGACTTCCTGTCGGAGCTGCGCGTCTGGGGCGGCAAGCGCGTCGCGGGCCCGGCGATCCTGATGGGGGACCTCAACGTCGCGCCGCTGGAGCACGACGTCTGGTCGCACAAGCAGCTCCTCGACGTGGTGAGCCACACGCCGGTGGAGACCGAGGCGCTGGAGATCCTGCGCGGCGAGGCCGGCTGGATCGATACCGCGCGCCACCTCACCCCGGAGCCGGAGAAGATCTACACGTGGTGGAGCTACCGGTCCCCCGATTGGGCGGCCGCCGACAAGGGCCGGCGCCTCGATCACCTGTGGGTCTCGCCCGATCTCGCCGGCACCGTTCGCAAGGTCGAGGTGCTGCGCGATGCCCGCGGCTGGGAGCGCCCCTCCGACCACGCGCCGGTCACTTTGACGCTGGCCCTCTGATCGCGAACCGCCGGCGGAACTGCGACTCGGGCCGAGCATTGCCCGCTCACGATGCCGTGACGTGAGGTGACCCCATGCGCAAGATCCTGATCGCCTTCCTCCTCCCCCGAGTCGTCTCGTTCCTCCGCAATCGCTACGGCAAGCCGCACGCGACCCGCGGGCGGGCTTTCTAAGTCGGCAAACGACCTGCGCACGGCTGTGACGGCCGGGCGCAGGCTGCGCCCTCGGCGGCAGCCCTAGATCCGGGCCTTACCCGCCGAGG
This sequence comes from Methylobacterium guangdongense, assembly GCF_038442355.1. Taxonomy (NCBI): domain Bacteria; kingdom Pseudomonadati; phylum Pseudomonadota; class Alphaproteobacteria; order Hyphomicrobiales; family Methylobacteriaceae; genus Methylobacterium; species Methylobacterium guangdongense. Next base: position 110,067 of record NZ_JBBXMX010000005.1, on the reverse strand, counting down.
AGTTGAACCGATGACCGACGATCCGCGCGAGGCCGGCCCGCGCCCCCCCTATCCCGGCGACCAGCAGCAGCCCCGTCCGGGCCTCACGACCCGGATGACGCCGCGGCCAGACCACGGCGAAGAGAGCTATGTCGGCAAGGGCCTGCTCGCCGGTCGGGTCGCGCTGATCACCGGCGGCGATTCCGGCATCGGCCGCGCCGTGGCGATCGCCTATGCCCGCGAGGGCGCGGACGTGGCGATCTCCTATCTCGACGTCGAGCAGGAGGACGCCGAGGATACGAAGGCCTGGGTCGAGAAGGCCGGCCGCCGCTGCCTCCTGCTGCCCGGTGACATCCGCGACGAAGGCCATTGCCGGAGCCTCGTGGCGCGGACCGTGGAAGCCTTCGGCCGCCTCGACATCCTCGTGAACAACGCCGCCGCCCAGGTGGTGAACGAGGGGCTCGACGATCTGAAGGCGGCCGACATCGAGGGCTCGTTCCGGGCCAACGTGTTCGCGATGTACTACCTCGCCCAGGCGGCGGTGCCGCACATGAAGCCCGGCGGGGCGATCGTGAACAGCACGAGCGTGCAGGCGAAGGTCGCCGATCCCAGCATGCTGATCTACGCGGCCACCAAGGGTGCCATCGCGAGCCTGACCATCGGCCTGTCGAATCTGCTCGCCCCGAAGGGCATCCGGGTGAACTGCGTCGCCCCCGGGCCGGTCTGGACGCCGATCCAGCCGATCGTGAAGAGCCCGGAGCAGATCGAAGAACTCGGCGCCCAGACGCCGCTTGGCCGCGCCGGGCAGCCCGCCGAGCTGGCCCCGGCCTACGTGCTCCTGGCGTCGCGGGAGGGCAGCTACATGTCGGGCGCCCTGGTGCCGGTCACGGGCGGCATGCCGATGCTCTGAGCGGCGCGGCGCAGGGTGATCCGCGTCAGCTCGGACGGGCGGCCGAGCCGGAGGGCGAAGCCGGGCCACAGAGCCGTGCCGTTGCTGACGTAGAGCCGCATGCCGCCGACCTGATAGGCACCCGAGACGAAGCCGGCATTGCCCCGCGCGACGAGCCGGTCGAGGCCGCGGATCATGCCGCCATGGGTGTGCCCGGAGAGCTGCAGCGCCACCCCCCGCGCCGCGGCCCGGGCGGCCTGCGCCGGCTGGTGGTCGAGCAGGACGATCGGCGCGCCCGCGGGCGCACCCGCCAGGGCGGCGGCGAGGTCGGGTCCCGGATGTCCGGTGGCGGGCGCCGAGCGGTCGGTGACGCCGGCCAGCACCAGCGCGCCGCCATCGCGCGTCAGGACGGTGTGAGCGTTGGCGAGGATCCGGATCCCCAACCCTTCGAGGTGGCGCATCCAGGCGTCGGCATCGAAGAAATACTCATGGTTGCCGGGCACGGCCCAGACGCCGTCCCGTGCCCGCAGGGCTGCCAGCGGCGCGACGTCAGCGCGCCGGGCGTCCAGCGATCCGTCGATGAAGTCGCCCGTCACCACGATCACGTCGGCGTCGAGCGCATTGGCGCGCGCCACGACGTCCCGTGCCCAGGAGCCCGGGAACAGGCGGCTGATGTGCAGGTCCGTGAGGTGCAGGAGCGTGAAGCCGTCGAAGCCGGGGGCCAGGTCGGCGATCGCCACGCCGACGTCCTTCAACGGCGGGACGCGCAGCGCCTGCCGCACCGCAATGGCCGCCAGGAGCGCGGATGTCAGGGCGACCGCGGCGCGCGCAGCGGTCGGGATCGTCCAGCCGCCCCCAGGCAGGGCCAGGGAGACCAGGGCCACGAGATCGAGGGCGATCTGGAGGGGCGCCGCCAGGGCGATCGCACCGAACGCCCAATTGAACAGGATCACCACCGGGCGCGGGAATTCGGGGGCGAAGACCGACCCGGAAGAGAGGCGGCTCCACAGGTGATACTGGGAGGCGGCCAGGAGGACCAAGGCGAGGCCGAGCTTCAGCGGAAGCGGCCACGGCATCGGCCACACCACCCGCGCGATGACGTAGAGGGCGGGCAGGCTGGGGATCAGGCGGATCATGGCCGGCTACATGGACCGGGCCGTATCCGGAAGGCAAAGCCACCGGCCCGCGCCGGCACCGGATGAGGCCCGAGCCGGGGCGGCCCCCGAAGTCGCGCCCGGCAGACGCACGCGGCCTGCGATCTCGATCATGCGGGTAACGGCGACAACCTCGGCCCTATCCGGAGGTCTCCCGGCTCGCGCGATCGAAGCCGGTTCTGATCCTTCATCCGTCGGATTGGGCGCAGACTGTGTTGGCGGTGTAGCTATTGTTGAATGCGGCGGATTTTTCCGAAAATACAACTAGAAGTGAAAGGTAAATTACGGACTATTCACCACTCGAGCCGCTAAAAGCAACCGAAGATTGCATTTCTGGTTACATGGCAAAACCGGAGGTGCTCATGTCGTCATCCCCCCTCGCCATCCTCAGCCCGGCCACCCGATCGCTCGAATGGCTCGTCGGTCCGGGCGCGTTGCTCTCGTCCACCGCCCTCTCGACCGGCCAGCTCGCGAGCCTCGGCCCGATCGCGTCGCAGATCGAGGGGGCCGTCAGCGCCACCGCCGGAAGCGACGGCGGCTCGGTCCTCCCCGACACGCTGGCCGAGACGGCCAACACGATCGTCCTCGATACGCACGCGCAGCTCGAAACGGTGGGCCATGAGGTGGCGCCGCTGAACGGGCCGCTGCACGGTCTCACCAACCTCGGTGAGACGATCGGGCTGGGTCACATCGGCGAGGCCGGTAACCTGATCACCGATCTGACGGGCGCCGTCACCGATCCGAACGCCGGTACGGTCGCGCCGCTCCTGACCGACGCCGGCCACGTCACCGACGCGGCCAACACGCTGCTCGACACGGTGGCGGCGGTGCCGGCCGCCGGCAACGGCCTCGTCGGCACCGGCAGCGTCCTCACACCGGCGACCGATATCCTCAATCAGACGGTGCTCGATCTCCACACGACGCTGGAGGATATCGGTCATTCGGTCCCCCAGCTCAACGAACCGATCCACGCGGTCACGGGCCTCGGCGAGACGGTCGGCCTCGGCCATATCGGCGAGCCGGGCAACCTGCTGACCGACGCCCTCGCGGTTCCCGGATCGGTCCTCAACGGCGGCGGCCTCGCCTCGGCGGATCCGCTCCTGTCCGACCTCGGCCACGTCCTCGGCGCGACCGACACGCTGCTCGGCTCCGCCACCGGCGCCCTCAGTGGCGGGAGTCTCCTGGCCTCGGACGGGCTTCTCGCCCCGGTCACGAACCTCGCCAACATGGCCGTCCTCGACGTCCACATGACGCTGGAGAATCTCGGCCATGAGATTCCCCTGCTGAACGACGCCATCCACGGGCTGACCAACCTCGGCGAGACGGTCGGGCTCGGTCATCTCGGCGAGGGCGGGAACCTCCTCACCGACGTGGCGGGCCTGCCCGGCGACCTGCTGGGCGGCCAGGGGCTCGGTGCGGTGTCCCCGATCCTCGGCGATGTCGGCGCGGTGACGAATGCCGCCGGCGGCCTCGTGGACGGGGTGACCGGCCTCGTCGGCACGCTCGGCAGCAGCGGGGCCGGGATCCCGGCGGCCGGCGGCCTCCTGACCCCGGTGACCGCCACGGTGGACGGCCTGCTCGGCGACCATGCCGCGAGCCCGCTCGCCGGTCTCCTCGGCGGCGTGACCGGCGACGGCCAGAGCGTGACCGGCAGCCTGCTCGGCGCCGGTGCGCCGCTCCAGCCGGTCGGCGATGTCGCCAACACGCTGATCGACACCGTCCACGCGGGCCTGGAACAGGTCGGCCACGACGTGCCGGTCCTGAACGATCCGCTCCATTCCGTCATCACCCTCGGCAACATGTCCGGCCTCGGCGAACTCGGCGAGACGAGCAACCTCGTCACCGACGTGGTCAACCTGCCCGGCTCCGTGCTGACCGGAAACGGCGTGCCGGCCACGGGGCAGGTCGTGAGCGACGTCGGGCATGTCGCGGATGCGGCGGGCGGCGTCCTGGACTCGGCGACGGGCCTTCTCTCCGGAGGCGGCGCGGGTTCGGGGGCATCCCTCGGCGACCTCCTGACGCCCGTGACGACGGCGGTGGGGACGGTGACATCCGGTGCGGCCGGAAACGAGGTCGGCACGCTGCTGGGCGGCCTGACCGGTGGTACGACGGGGGAGGCCGGCGCGCACCCGCTGATTGATGTCTCCGCGGGGCCGACGACCACGGCGCCGGTGGCCGACGCCGCGATCCTCACGCCCGCCGCCGATCCGGCCCACACCGTCGAGGTGAGCGCGGTCTCGGTGGGGGCCGATCAGCCGAGCCTGGCGACCGCGAACCTGCTGACCGGCGACAGCATCCTCCTGCCGCAGACCGGCGGCGGCGGCGCGGATGCCCTGGTCGGCCAGCTCGCCAGCGCGATCCAGGGCACGACGGCAACGCCGGCCGATGCCGAAGCGTCCCATGGCGCCAGCGTCGATCTCGGGATCGCCACGGTCGATCTCGGCGGCCACGCCGACGTCCAGCACACCGACCCGACGCCGCACACGACCACGAGCGGTCTGCACCTGCTCGGGCTGTAAGGCCGAGCGCCCCCGCCGCACCCACGGCGGGGGCCGCCATCGTCGTCGCGCCACACCGAGAAGCCGGGGAAAAACCTGTGACCGACGAACGCGTGCTGCGTGTCGCGAGGCGTCGCGAGTTCTGGGCCGCCCTCCGGGCCGGGCGCGCCTGCCTGATCACCGTCATGGTGGTCAGCGGCCTCATCAACCTGTTGATGCTGACCGCCCCGATCTTCATGCTGCAGGTCTACGACCGGGTGCTGCCGAGCCGGAGCATCGCCACGCTGGTCGGCCTCGCCGGCATCACGCTGATGCTGCTGGTGATCCAGAGCATCCTGGAGATCTTCCGCGCGCGGATCCTGTCGCGATTCGGCCGGCTCATCGACGAGCGCCTCGGCCACCGGATCTTTCGCACCCTGCTCGCCCGCGGCGCCGAGATGCCGCGCAGCGACGCGGGACCTCAGGCCCTGCGCGACCTCGATACCGTGCGCGGCTTCGTGTCGAGCATGGCGGTGAGCGCCTTCTTCGATCTCCCCTGGGTGCCGCTCTACGTCGCGGTCTGCTTCCTGTTCCATCCCTGGCTCGGGGCGGCGATCGCCGGGGGCGCCCTGTTCCTTTGTGGGCTGACGATCCTGACCGATTGGGCCTCGGCCGCCGTCACCCAGGAGGCCATGCGCGTGGCCGGCGAGCGCCGGTCCGTCACCGACATGGCGCACCGGAATGCGCCGCTGCTCTCGGCCCTCGGGATGCGCGCCCGCATCGCGGCCCTCTGGCAGGTCCGGTCGCGCCGCAACCTCGACGTGGCGACAAGGGGCAACGACCTCGCCATCGGGTTCGGCACGACGGCGCGCCTGCTGCGCACCCTGCTGCAATCCGGTATCCTCGGCCTCGGCGCCTTCCTGGTGGTGCGCGAGGAGGCGACCGCGGGCGTGATGCTGGCCGCCACGATCCTGTCGGCCCGGGCGCTGGCGCCGGTCGATCTCGCCATCGCCAACTGGAAATCCTTCACGGCCGCCCGGCAGGCCTGGGGCCGACTCACCGCCTTCCTGCCCCCGCGGGAGCCGGCTGTCCCGACGCCCCTGCCGGCCCCGCGCGAGAGCCTGCGCGTCACGGCCCTGTCGATCGCCATACCGGGCACCGACACCCTCGTGCTGCACGACGTGAACGTCGCCCTCGCCCCCGGCAGCGCGCTCGGCGTGATCGGCGCCAGCGGGTCCGGGAAATCGACCTTCGCCCGGGCCCTGGTCGGCCTGGCGCGGCCGAGCCGCGGCGTGATCCGCCTCGACAGCGCCGCCCTGGACCAATGGGACCCCGACGACCTCGGGCGCGCCGTCGGCTACCTGCCGCAGGATACCGAGATGCTCGACGGCACGATCGCCGAGAACATCACCCGCTTCGATCCCGCGCCCGATCCCGAGGCTTTGCTCGCCGCCGCCAAGGCCGCGGGCGTCCACGAGGTCGTGCTCCGGCTGCCGGGAGGGTACGACGCCCGGGTCGGCGGCGCCGGCGGGCTCGGGCTGTCCGGCGGCCAGCGCCAGCGGATCGCCCTGGCGCGGGCGCTCTACGGCGAGCCCTTCCTGGTCGTCCTCGACGAGCCGAACTCCAACCTCGATGTCGACGGCGACCGCGCCCTCTCGGCGGCCGTCCAGGGCGTGCGCGCCCGCGGCGGCATCGTGGTGGTGATCGCGCACCGGCCGAGCGCCCTGGCGGCGGTCGACCGGATCCTCGTGCTCGGCGACGGGCGCGTGCAGCTGCACGGGCCGCGCGACGAGGTTCTGGCGAAGCTCGGCGCCCTGACGCGCCAGACACCCACGAGGGTCGCATGACGACGCAGCCCAGCTCCACCGCGCCGGATTCCGACCCGACCGCCGGGACGCGCCGCTCCCTCCGCCGGCATATCGGCGGCGTCGCCGCCGTGATCGTCGTGGCCCTGGGCGTGGGCGCCTGGACGGCGGCGACGGAGCTGTCCGGCGCCATCATCGCGTCCGGCTCGCTGGTGGTCGAGAGCAACATCAAGAAGGTCCAGCACCCGACCGGCGGCGTCGTGGCCGAACTGCCGGTCCAGGAGGGGGACCGCGTCCGGGCCGGCGATCTGCTGGTGCGCCTGGATGCGACGGCGGCGCGGGCCACCTACGACAGCGTCACCAAGAGCCTGTGGGAGATCGCCGCCCGCAACGCCCGGCTGGAGGCCGAGCGCGACGCCCGCCCGGATCTCGTGATCCCGCCCGAGCTCACCACGGCCGGGCCGGAGGTCGCGCGGATCGTCGACGGGGAGCGCAAGCTGTTCCGCTTCCGCCGGGACGCGCTGCAGGGCCAGAAGGCGCAGCTGCGCGAGCGGGTCGGGCAGCTCAACGAGGAGATCAAGGGTCTGGTCGAGCAGGCCGCCGCCAAGGAGCAGGAAACCGCGATCATCGGCCGGGAATACGCGGGCGTCGAGGAACTCTGGAAGAAGAACCTGATCCAGCTGACGCGGCTCACCAGCCTCCAGCGCGACATGTCCCGCCTCAAGGGCGAGCGCGGCGTCCTCGTGGCCACCATCGCGCAGACCCGCGGCAAGGTCTCCGAGACCGAATTGCAGATCCTCCAGCTCGAACAGAACCTGCGCAGCGAGGTCGGCAAGGAACTCGCCGAGAACCGCGCCAAGGCGGCGACCCTGATGGAGCAGAAGATCACCGCCTTCGACCAGCTCCAGCGCATCGAGATCCGCGCGCCGCAGACCGGCTACGTGCACGAACTCGCGGTCCATACCCGCGGCGGCGTGATCGCCCCGGGGGAACCGATCATGCTGATCGTACCGACCGCGGATTCGCTCGTGGCCCAGGTGCGCGTCGCGCCGCAGGACATCGATCGGCTTCAGACCGGTCAGGCCGCCGGCCTGCGCCTCCCGAGCTTCGACCAGCGGACGACGCCGGAGCTGAACGGCCGCGTCACGCGGATCGCCGCCGACGTGAGCGAGGACAAGCGGACCGGCAGTTTCTACTACCTCGTCCGGCTGGGGGTGACGAAGGACGAACTCGCCAAGCTCGACGGGGCCAAGCTGATGCCCGGCATGCCCGTGGAGGCGTTCATCCGGACGGCCGACCGGACGGTCCTGTCCTACCTGACGAAGCCCCTGGTCGATCAGGCGCGGCGGGCATTTCGCGAGAAGTAGCGGGCCGACCGTTTTCCCGGGCGCATGGAGCGCCGGCGGAATGCGGCCCGGGAAACCAGCGCAAGAGTTCGCGGCGTCCCTAAGAAACAATCGGGGCCGCTGGCGCGGCGCTTCTTGGGCTGGATCCCGGATCAGGTTCCGCTGTCGCGCCACCTGTCCGGGACAGGGGTGCGCGACATGGGACCGAGCGGATCCCACGTCGCGCAACACGGCTCAACACCTTGAGAGGGCGGGTTCCGACCCCTGATGGATCCTAGAACGGGATGTCGTCGTCGAGGTCGTAGCCGCCGCGGCTGCCGCCACCGCCGCCGCCCGTGGAAGCCGGGGCCGGACGGCGCTCGCCGCCCTGGGCGCGGCCGCCGCCGAAATCGCCGCCGCGGTCACCACCCCGGCCACCGCCGAAGTCGCCGCCGCGGCTGACCTGCCCGCCGCCCTCATCCTCGCCGGCGAAGTCGCCGCCACCGCCGCCGCCGCGCCCGTCGAGAATCGTCATCTCGCCGCGGAAGCGCTGGAGCACCACCTCGGTCGTGTACTTCTCGACGCCGGAATTGTCGGTCCACTTCCGGGTCTGGAGCTGGCCCTCGATGTAGACCTTCGAGCCCTTGCGCAGGTACTGCTCGGCCACGCGCGCGAGGTTGTCGTTGTAGATCACGACCGAGTGCCACTCGGTCTTCTCCTTGCGCTCGCCGCTCGCCTTGTCCTTCCACGACTCAGAGGTGGCGATCCGCAGGTTGCATACCGGATCGCCCGAGCCGAGGCGGCGCATCTCCGGGTCGCGCCCGAGATTGCCCACCAGAATCACCTTGTTGACGCTGCCCGCCATCGCTCTCTCCTTATCGTACGGATCTCACAGGGCATGGGCCCGGCGGCGCGCGAACCATGCGCCCGGGCCTCCGGAGCGGCAACCTGCGGTGCGAGCTTGTGCCCGCTTTCCGCAGCGCCGACGGATCTGAATGTTCTATCTCTGTTCCGAAACGGCAGCAAGCGGCCGTCAGGAGACGCGTACGACCAGCTTGCCGAAATTGCGACCTTTCAACAGGCCGATGAAGGCGTCCGGCGCCTTCTCAAGGCCCTCGACCACATCCTCGCGGTAGCGGACGCGCCCGTCCCGGATCCAGCCGCCGACCTCGTCGCGAAACGTCTCGGCCTGGTCGGCGAAGTCCCAGACGATGAAGCCCTGGATGTGCAGGCGGTTGGTCAGGACCGAGCGCATCAGGCCGGGCAACCGATCGGGGCCGGGCGGAACCTCCGTGGCGTTGTAGGCCGAGACGAGGCCGCAGACCGGGATCCGCGCGAAGGGGTTGAGCAGCGGCATCACGGCGGCGAAGACCGCACCGCCGACATTCTCGAAATAGACGTCGATGCCCTTCGGGCAGGCGGCCGCCAGGGCGCCCGGCAGGTCGTCGCCGCGGTGGTCCACGGCGGCGTCGAAGCCGAGCTCCTCCGTGAGATAGCGGCACTTGTCCGGCCCGCCCGCGATGCCGACGGCCCGGGCGCCCTTCAGCTTGGCGATCTGCCCGACGAGCGAGCCCACCGGCCCCGCGGCGGCGGCGACCACCACGGTCTCGCCCGCCTTCGGCCGGCCGATATTGAGCAGGCCGGTATAGGCGGTCATGCCCGGCATCCCGAGGACGCCCAAGGCCGTCGAGGGCGGCGCGGCGCCGGGGTCGACCCGGCGCGAGCCCTTGCCGTCCGTCACGAAGTAGTCCTGCCAGCCCGCGAAGGCGGTGAGCAGGTCGCCGACGGCGTAGTCCGGATGGTTCGAGGCCACGACCTCGCCCACCGTCTCGGCGGTGATCGGCGCGCCGATCTCCACGGGTGCCGCGTAGGACTTCGCATCGCTCATCCGGCCGCGCATGTAGGGGTCGAGCGACAGCCAGCGGGTGCGCAGGAGAACCTGCCCGGGGCCGGGCTGCGGAACCGGCACTTCCTCCAGGCGAAAGTTCTCGGGGCGCGGCTCGCCGTGGGGGCGCGAGGCCAGGACGATGCGGCGGTTCATGGCGGTCATGGACAAACTCCCGGAGACTGGCGGCCTGCCCCGATCTGGGGCGCCGGCCGGCGGCTGCAAAGGCGTTCAGCGATCTTCGGGGCGATCTTCGGGGCGATCTCGCGGGCGGATCGCGCGTTGTCCGGTCTTCTCATTCGGAGGCACGGCATGCGCAGGACGGCCCTCGGCCTCGGATTGGCGGCCCTGACGGCGACCGCCTCGGCGGCGCCCCTCGACGCCTATCGGGATCGCGCCCGCGTGCTGGTCCTGTCGGCGCCCGACGCCGGGGACGCGCAGCTCAGGGCCCAGCGCGCCGCCCTGGGGCCGGTCCGCAGCGGCGTCGCCGAGCGCGATCTCGTGGTGCTGGAGGCTTTGGGCTCCGGCGCCGAAGCGCGGGCGCTCCGCGCCGCGCTCGGTCTGCCGGCCGACAGTTTTCGGGCCGTCCTGGTCGGCAAGGACGGGGGCGCCAAGCTCACCGCTGCGGCGCCGATTCCGCCCCAGCGACTGTTCGCCACGATCGACGCGATGCCGATGCGGCGCAGCGAGATGCGGGAGCGTCGATAGGCCATAAATCCCAGGATCGGATGTGCACAGCGGCGGGCGCGGACACCAACGGTTAAGCCTACCGACCTATCACCGACTCGTGTCGACGGCCGTATTCCGGCCGTCCGTTGAGGCCCGCCAGGACGCTCCCACGAGACGCTCGAACCGATGAACCGACACCATGTTGCCGACGCCATCCGCCGCCTCGTCGCCGCGCAGGTCGAGGATATCGAGCGCGCGGTCCGCGACGGTCACAAGACCATCGCGCTGAACGAGCTGGCGGATCTGAACCGCCAGCTCAAGGCCTTTGCGGCCGCCCTCAAGAAGGCGCCCGCCCGCATCTGAGCGGATCCGCGCGCCTACCAGCGCGGCCCATCCCAGTGTGAACCGCCCCAGCGGCGGGGCGGGACGTCCTCCGGGGGCGGAGGCGGCGGGGGCGGGCCGCGGTCGAAGCCCGGCTCGTCGCAGACCCGCACCCGGCGCACGACCGGCGCACCGTCCGGATCGAACCGGCGCCGGACGAATTCCCGGCACGCCTCAGGGGGCGCCGCGGTGAAGCGCGGCCGATGGAACTCCGGCTCGGGACGTGGCGGCGGAGGCGGGGGCCAATGCTCCAGCTCCTCCGGGGGCGGACCACCGTAGCCACGGTGCGGCGGATAGGGGCCGTCGAAATCGGCGGCCGAAGCCGAACCGGTTGCGAGAAGCAGGGCGAGCAATCCGGTCCGAATGGGGAGACGACGGGCGGGCACGGGCGGCCTCGGCGTGATCGGGCGCGCGGGGATCGCGGCCATCATCACCGGAGATTGCGCTTGGCCGCCTGAACCGCCCCATGGGTGGCACGTTGGCCGCCGTTCAGCTGGACGCTGGGGTGCTGTGATGGGGTATCCTATCCATCCCCCTCATCCTGAGGTGCCCGCGTCAGCGGGCCTCGAAGGAGGCCTCGAAAGACCTGCGATCCCTGGAGGGCTCCTTCGAGGCCTCCGCTACGTTCCGGCACCTCAGGATGAGGAGGTGGATTGGGCGACCGTCGTTTTAAGCCGCGTGAGGCGTCGCGAAACAACCCTGCAGAGATCTGGATGCCGAGCGCTGGTGTTCGCCTTGTGAAAGGCTCTATTTCTGCATCGCGTTCACTTCGCATTGCGCATACTCGCCGCTCGCCTTCACGTAGGCGTTGAGCTTCTGCAGGTAGGCCTCGGCGATCGGCCGGAAGGCCTGCGCCTGCAGGTTATAGGCCTTGATCGCGTCGTTGTAGCTGTAGGCCTCCCAGCCCGGGCAGCCCTCCTTGGTGTCCAGGCATGCCGGCTTGTCCGGCAGTGCGGGCTTGGCAGGGCGGGCGGAGGCCGGCGGCGGCTCGGGCGGGGTGCAGGTCGCGACCGCCGGTGCGGCTGCCACGGACGGTGCGGCCGGTGCGGCCTTGGCGGGCTTCGCGGCGGACGCCGGTGGCGCCCCGTTCGGGGCCGCCTGGGCGGCGACGGGCACGAGCAGGCCCGCGATGAGGAGAAGGGTGCCGCGCATGGCGTCCTGACAAGCTCCGCTGCGGCCCGGACCGTCGTCGGCGGGGGCCGGCCGCGGGTTCTGCGGCATCAGGCCCGCGGCGACAAGGGTTCCGGCAAGGCTTCTTGGGACGCCGGCCGCCGGGCCGGGGACGCGACCTGTCCACCCGCAGGTCGGCGCGTCGCCCGCGCACCCCGCACGAGCGCCATCGCGGGCAGCAGAAGGCCGATCGCCAGCACCCACCAGGCCGGCCGGATCGGGCCGGAAAAATCCAGGTTGGCGGCGAGCACGAGGCTCGCCGGGACGCCGCTGGCGAGCCCGTACCACGCGGCCTCCAACGCCGCGGTGGCGAGCCCCGCGAGGATCGCGAGCAGCAGGAGCGACCATGGCCGCTCCGGCCATTTGAACCGCCGCATCACCCGCCAGCCCATCAGCAGGAGGAACAGCCCGGCCGAGAAGACCGGATCGGTGACGTCGATCTTCGATTGCAGGAAGTAGTGGACGAGCGCCAGCACCGCGATCGTGTAGACGAGCCGGTGCAGCCGGTGCCAGTTCGGCCCCAGGTTGCGCACGGCCGCATCCGTCGAGGTCAGCCCCAGGGCGATCAGGCCGATCAGCGCCACGAAGCCGATCGTCAGGTAGAGCCGCAGCGCGATCTCCGAGACGATCTTGGTGAGGATCAGGTTCTGATCGACCGCGTAGAGGGTGAGGTGCGCCACCCCGTAGGCCATCACGGTGATGCCGAGCATGCGCCGGACGCCGATGACCTTCGGCCAGTCGGCGATGCGGCGCAACGGCGAGATCGCCAGGGAGAACAGCAGGAAGCGCACCGCCCATTCGCCGGTGGCATGGATCAGGGCGGTAATCGGCTTGGCGCCCAGCGCGTCGAGCCGGTAGGCGGCGGCGAGATAGAGCGCCGGCGCGATGCAGCCCGCGAACACCGCGAGCCTCAGCCAGGAGAGGCGTCCGGCCCGGTCGAGCCAGGGGAGGGGGATGCCGAGGGGGATGCCGAGGGAGCCGGCCAAGCGGTCGATCATGCGTCGCGAACGGGGCTTGAGGCGGTGGAAGGAGCACCGACGGGCTCCCGGAAACGGCTGTCTTGCGGCGTCGGTGCCGTCACGGGTCGGTTCGCCGCGGGACCGCCCCGGTTACAGGGCGGGTTGACCTGTGTGGTTGACCTCGGGCGCCCTGCGGCAAGATAGCGGGGCGACGGACACCGGATGGATCCCATGCAGTATCGCACGCTCGGCCGCTCCGGCCTCAAGGTCTCGCCGATCTGCCTCGGCACGATGATGTTCGGCGGCCCCACCGACGAGCCGACCGCGGGCCGGATCGTCGCCAGCGCCCGGGAGGCGGGGGTCAACTTCATCGACACGGCCAACGTCTACACGGACGGACGCTCGGAGGAGATCACCGGCCGGGCCATCAAGGCGGAGCGCAACGCCTGGATCCTGGCCACCAAGGTCGCCAACGCGACGGGGCAAGGCATCAACGACCGCGGCCTGTCGCGCGTCCACGTGATGAAGGCCGCCGAGGACAGCCTGCGCCGCCTCGGCACGGAGTTCATCGACATCTACTACCTCCACAAGGAGGACCACGACACCCCGCTGGCCGAGACCGTGCGCGCCATGGCCGACCTCGTGCGGTCCGGCAAGATCCGGCATTTCGGCGTCTCGAACCACCGCTCCTGGCGGGTCGCCGAGATCTGCCGGCTCTGCGACGAGCTCGGGATCGACCGGCCGGTGGTGAGCCAGCCCTACTACAACGCCTTCAACCGCATGCCCGAGACCGAGCACCTGCCGGCCTGCGCGCATTTCGGGCTCGGCGTCGTGCCGTACTCGCCGCTGGCCCGCGGCGTGCTCACCGGCAAGTACGATCCCGACGCCCCGCCCCCGGCCGAATCCCGTGCCGGGCGGCAGGACACGCGGATGATGCAGACCGAATGGCGGCCGGAATCGCTCCGCATTGCCCGCACGCTCAAGGAGCACGCCGAGGCCCGCGGCATCACGGCCGGCCAGTTCGCCACCGCCTGGGTGCTGAACAACCGCCTCGTCACCGGCGTCATCGCCGGTCCGCGGACCGAGGCGCAGTGGCAGGAGTACCTCGGCGCCCTCGACTACGCCTTCACCCCGGAGGACGAGGCGCTGGTCGACGGCTTCGTCGCGGCGGGGCACCCGACGACGCCGGGCTACAACGATCCGGCCTATCCGCTGGAGGGGCGGGTGCCGCGGAGCGGGTGAGGCGCTCAAAAGCAGTCGATTTCCAATCCACCCCCTCATCCTGAGGTGCGAGCGCAGCGAGCCTCGAAGGAGGGTTCCTGCCGGCCGCGCGATCCCTGGAGGGCTCCTTCGAGGCCTCCGCTTTCGCTCCGACACCTCAGGATGAGGGCGAGATTTGGAAGAACCAGGCTGCGTGGTGCGCCGGATCCGTCTTGCGCTCCGGACCGTGGCTCGCTATTTAGCCCCTAACAGTTCTGATGGCAGTCGAGAGGCTGCGGTTCGGGAGTGGGCCCCACCGGGTCCGCTCTTTTTTTTCGCCGCACGTCTCTTTCGTCGAACGCCCGCGGGCGGGCCACGCAGAACGCCGCAAAGGGTGTTCACCACCACACATGTCGTCCGAGATCGAAGCGGATCTGTCCGAGAAGCGCCTCGTCCGCGAGGGCGGGGTCGCTGCGCGCGTCGCGCAGGTGATCGAGGGGCCGCTCCAGGGCCTCGGCTTCCGGTTGGTCCGGGTGAAGATGTCCAACATCAACGGCTGCACCGTCCAGATCATGGTCGAGCGGCCGGACGGGACTTTCACCATCGCGGATTGCGAGACGGTGAGCCGCACGATCTCGCCGCTCCTCGACGTCGACGATCCGGTCGGCGGCGCCTACAACCTCGAAGTGTCCTCGCCGGGGATCGACCGGCCGCTGGTGCGGGTCTCGGACTTCGCCCGCTGGGTCGGCTACGAGGCCAAGGTCGAGCTGAGCCCGCCGCTGGACGGGCGCAAGCGCTTCCGCGGCATCCTCGGTGCGCCGGATCTCGACAAACAGACAGTGCCGATCGACCTGCCCGACGTGAAGGAAGGGCTGCCGAGCCGCATCGACCTGCCGCTCAAGACTCTCGCCGAGGCCCATCTCGTCCTGACCGACGAGCTGATCCGCGAGTCGCTCCGCCGCGGCGGCCCGCCCGCCGAAGATGCGGCCGATGAGGTCGAGGACGACGAGCCCACCGAGGAGCCGGCGGCGCCCGCGCGCAGCGCGTTCCGCCCGCAGGGGCCGAAGAAGGCCAGCCCCGCGGCCAAGCCCCAGAAACCGGCGCGGACCGGTCCCCGGAAGCCGATGGTGACCAAGGCGTCCCGGCTCAAGGACCGCGACTCGCTGCACTGAACACGCCAGCGCCGGCCCACGCGGCCGGCCTGAAAACGTTTGACGGAAGAGAAGGACCGACACCGATGGCCGTCGTCAGCGCCAACAGGCTCGAACTCCTCCAGATCGCCGACGCGGTCGCCCGCGAGAAGGTGATCGACCGCTCCATCGTGATCGACGCGATGGAGGAGGCGATCGCCAAGGCCGCCCGCTCGCGGTACGGCGCCGAGACGGACGTTCACGCCGAGATCGACCCGAAGACCGGGGCGCTCCGCCTCTCGCGCCACCTCCTGGTGGTCGACGAGGTGGAGAACGACGCCCGCGAGATTACCCTGGATCAGGCCCGCCGCTACAACCCCGGCGCGCTGGTCGGCGACGTGATCTCCGACACCCTGCCGCCCTTCGATTTCGGGCGCGTCGCGGCCCAGTCGGCCAAGCAGGTCATCGTCCAGAAGGTGCGCGACGCCGAGCGTGCCCGCCAGTTCGACGAGTACAAGGACCGGATCGGCGAGATCCTCAACGGCATCGTGAAGCGCGTCGAGTACGGCAACGTGATCGTCGATCTCGGCCGCGGCGAGGGCATCGTGCGCCGGGACGAGATGATCCCGCGCGAGACCTTCCGCCCCGGCGACCGCATCCGCTCCTATCTGTTCGACGTGCGCTCGGAGGTCCGCGGCCCGCAGATCTTCCTGTCGCGCTCGCATCCCCAGTTCATGGCCAAGCTGTTCGGCCAGGAAGTGCCCGAGATCTACGACGGCATCGTCGAGGTGAAGGCGGTGGCCCGCGATCCGGGCTCCCGCGCCAAGATCGCGGTGATCTCCCGCGACGGCAGCATCGATCCGGTGGGTGCCTGCGTCGGCATGCGGGGATCCCGCGTGCAGGCGGTCGTGGGTGAACTACAAGGTGAAAAAATCGACATCATCCCGTGGTCCGAGGACGAGGCGACCTTCATCGTCAACGCCCTCCAGCCCGCCGAGGTGGTGAAGGTGGTGCTCGACGAGGAGGCCGACCGCATCGAGGTGGTGGTGCCGGACGACCAGCTGTCGCTGGCGATCGGCCGCCGCGGCCAGAACGTGCGGCTGGCTTCCCAGCTGACCGGCTGGGACATCGACATCCTGACCGAGGCCGAGGAATCGGAGCGCCGCCAGAAGGAGTTCGCCGAGCGGACCCAGGTGTTCATGGAGGCGCTCGACGTCGACGAGACCGTCGGTCAGCTGCTGGCGGCCGAGGGCTTCCGCAACGTCGAGGAGATCGCCTACGTCGACCTCAACGAGCTGTCCGGCATTCAGGGGCTCGACGAGGAGACCGGCGCCGAGATCCAGGCCCGCGCCCAGGATCACCTCGCCCGGATCGAGCAGGCGCACGACGCCCGCCGCACCGAGCTCGGCGTCTCCGACGATCTGCGCGAGATCGAGGGCATCACCACGCCGATGATGGTGGCGCTCGGCGAGAACGACGTGAAGAGCGTCGAGGATCTGGCGGGCTGCGCCACCGACGACCTCGTGGGCTACACCGAAGGCCGCGGCCCCGAGGCCGTCCGCCACGCCGGTTATCTCGACGGGTTCGACCTGTCCCGCGCCGAGGCCGAGGGCCTGATCATGGCGGCCCGCCTCAAGGCCGGCTGGATCGAGGCCCTGCCGGAGCCGGAGGCCGAGGACGACGCCGAGCAGGTCGGCGAGGGCGAGGAAGCCACCCCCGCCCAGGCCGAGGCCTGAGCGGACGGGCGGCGGCGGAGGCGCAGTGAGCGAGGTCGAGACGATCCCGCCCGAGGGCGGACCGGACGCCGGGGGGCTCGATGCCGGCCCCGGCCGCCGCGCGCCCGAACGGACCTGCATCGTCACGCGCGTCGCCCAGGCGCCGGAGGCGATGATCCGGTTCGTGCGCGGGCCGGACGGGCATGTCGTGCCGGACCTCCGCGCCCGGCTGCCGGGCCGCGGCGCCTGGGTCAGCGCCCGGCGGGACGCGGTCGCCACGGCGGTGCGCAAGAACCTGTTCTCCCGGGCCTTCAAGGGGCCGACGCCGGTCGCTCCCGATCTGCCGGACCGGATCGCCACGGGGCTGCGCGAGGATCTGCGGCAGGCGATCGCCCTCGCCAACAAGGCGGGCTGCATCGTGGCCGGCTTCTCGAAGGTCGAGGCAGCGATCGGCGGCCAGCCCGGCGCGGTGGCGGTGATCCACGCCGCCGAGGGCAGCGCGGACGGCCGGCGCAAGATCGCTTCGGCCTTGTACCGGCGTCACGGCGAGGCCATGTCAAGGATACCGATCATCGACGACCTGTCCGAAGATGAATTGGACATGGCCTTAGGTCGGGATCATGTGATACACGCTGCGCTCGTCGCAGGAGCCGGAGCCGCCGGCTGCCTGTCGCGTTGGCGTCGGCTACGCTCCTTCGAGGGCGCCGCCGCGGCGACCGGGGAGCCCGATCCAGCCCGAATCGGCGGGGTCGACGAAGCCTCACGTTGACGACGCAGGACTATTTTGACCGGCGCCACCGGGCGTCGGTTCACGGGACGATGGAAACCCTCAGGGTTCAGGCTGAATGAGCGATACGAACAACCCGGGCGACAAGACTCTGAATCGGACTTCCCCGAAGCCGCTCGGCCTCAAGCGGCCGATCGAGGCGGGCACCGTGCGTCAGAGCTTCTCCCATGGCCGCTCCAAGCAGGTCGTGGTCGAGACGGTGAAGCGCCGTGTCATCGGTGCGGCGCCGGCCGCACCCGCCCGTGAACCCGCCCCCGCAACCACCCGCCCGGCGCCCCCTGCGCCGACGGCGCCGGCTCCCCGCCCGGCCCAGCGTGCCGCTTCGGGCGTCGTGCTGCGGACCCTGAGCGAGCAGGAGAGCGCGGCCCGCGCCGCGGCGCTCGCCGACGCGCAGCGCCGCGAGGCCGAGGCCCGCCGCAAGGCCGAGGCCGAAGTCGAGGCGCGCCGCAAGGAGGCCGAGGAGCAGGCCCGCCGCGAGCGCGAGGCCGCCGAGGCCCGCCGCCGCGAGGAGGAGGAGCGCAAGGCTGCCGCCGCGGAAGCCGCGCGTGCCGCCGAGGAAGCCGCCAAGCAGGCGGCGGCGGAAGCCGCGAAGGCCGCGGCTGCCCCCGCCGCCGAGGCTCCAGTCGCTGCCCAGCCCGCGCCGTCTGCGCCCGCTGCCCGTCCGACCCCCGCTCCGGCTCAGCCCGCGGCAGCCGCAGCCCGCCCGGCCGCTGCTGCGACGCCGGCTCGTCCGGCTGCGACTCCGGCCCGGCCGGCCGCCGCGCCGGCACGCCAGGCGGAGGCGACCCGTCCCGCTGCGGCCCGCCCGGCCGCGGCACCGACCGCTGCCCCGCGTCCGCCGCTGACGCCGCGCCCCTCCACGGGCGAGCCGCGCAAGACCATCACGGCCGATTCGCGCAAGCCCCGCGATCTCAACTTCATGGCGCGCCCCGCCCCGGCCCCCGAGCCGGAGAAGAGCGCGACGCCGACGACCGCCGCGCGTCCGGCCGGTGCCGGTGCGGCTGCGCGCCCCGCCGGCCGCGCGACCCAGACCAACGAGGACGAGTCCGAGACCAAGCGGGTGATCCGCCGTCCCGGCATGCCGCTCAAGATCATCGCGCCGCCCAAGACCCCGAAGTCGCCGGGTGGCGACCGCAACCGCGGCCGTCTGACCATCGCGACGGCCACGTCGGGTGAGGAGGAGCGCACCCGCTCGGTGGCGTCGTTCCGCCGCCGCCAGCAGCGGATGAGTGGTCGCGGTCATGTCGAGCAGAAGGAAAAGCTGTCCCGCGAGGTGACGATCCCCGAGACGATCACCATCCAGGAACTCGCCAACCGCATGTCGGAGCGGGCCGTGGACGTGATCCGGATGCTGATGAAGCAGGGCCAGATCCACAAGATCACCGACGTGATCGATTCGGACACCGCCCAGCTCATCGCCGAGGAACTGGGCCACACCGTCCGCCGCGTCGCCGAGTCCGACGTCGAGGAGGGCCTGTCGTCCGACGAGCCGGATCTGGAGGAGGATCTCGATCCCCGTCCGCCGGTGGTCACCATCATGGGCCACGTCGATCACGGCAAGACCTCGCTGCTCGATGCGATCCGCAAGGCGAACGTGGTCGAGGGCGAGGCCGGCGGCATCACCCAGCATATCGGCGCCTACCAGGTCGCCTCGCCGTCCGGCGACATGATCACCTTCATCGACACCCCGGGCCACGCGGCGTTCACGTCGATGCGCGCCCGCGGCGCCAAGGTCACCGACATCGTGGTGATCGTGGTGGCGGCCGATGACGGCGTCATGCCCCAGACCATCGAGGCCATCCAGCACGCCAAGGCGGCGGGCGTCCCGATGATCATCGCGGTCAACAAGATCGACAAGCCGGATGCCAAGCCGGAGCGGGTCCGCACGGAGCTGCTGCAGCACGACATCCAGGTCGAGTCGATGGGCGGTGAGACCCTGGAATTCGAGGTCTCGGCCAAGACCGGCGACGGCCTGCCGGAGCTTCTGGAGGGTATCCAGATCCAGGCCGAGATCATGAACCTGCGCGCCAACGAGAAGCGCGACGGCGAGGGTACGGTGATCGAGGCTCAGCTCGACCGCGGTCGCGGCCCCGTGGCCACGGTCCTGGTCCAGCGCGGCACCCTGTTCACCGGCGACATCGTCGTGGCGGGCGCCGAGTGGGGTCGCGTGCGCGCCCTGATCGACGACCTCGGCGAGAACGTGCAGTACGCCGGACCTTCGGTCCCGGTGGAGGTGCTGGGCTTCAACGGCACGCCCGATGCCGGCGACCGCGTGACCGTGGTGCCGAGCGAGGCCCGTGCCCGCGAGGTCACCGAGTACCGCGCCCGCCAGAAGCGCGAGCGCCAGAACGCCCGGACCGGCGGTGCCAACCGGTCGCTCGTCGACATGATGCGCGACCTCAAGGAAGGCGCCGGCCGCAAGGAGCTGCCGGTCGTCATAAAGGGCGACGTGCAGGGCTCGGTCGAGGCGATCTCCGGCGCGCTGGAAAAGCTCGGCAACGACGAGGTCGCGGCCCGCATCCTCCTGGCGGGTGTCGGCGGCATCACCGAGTCGGACATCACCCTGGCGCAGGCCTCGAAGGCGGTCGTCATCGGCTTCAACGTGCGCGCCCTCAAGGAGGCCCGTGAGGCCGCCGAGCGGGCCGGCATCGAGATCCGGTACTACAACATCATCTACGACCTCGTGGACGACATCAAAGCCACGCTGTCCGGGATGCTGCCGCCGACCCTGCGCGAGGAGCGCCTGGGCGAGGCTACGATCCAGGAGGTCTTCGAGGTCTCGAAGGTCGGCAAGGTCGCGGGTTGCCGCGTCCAGGACGGCATCGTGGAGCGCGGCGCCCATGTCCGCCTCATCCGCGACAGCGTGGTGATCCACGAGGGCAAGCTGAAGACGCTCAAGCGCTTCAAGGACGACGCGAAGGAAGTCACCTCCGGTCAGGAGTGCGGCATGGCCTTCGAGAACTTCGAGAACATGCGCGCCGGCGATACGATCGAGTGCTACCGGGTCGAGGAGATCCGCCGCACCCTCTGACGCTCCGGACCCGTCCGGACAGGGCGGTCGCGGCACCTGCCGCGGCCGTCTTTTCTTTTTTCCAGGACGTGAGCCGGCCGCCCCTGGGTGCCGGCCCGAGACAGAATGGCCCAGAAACCCACCACCACCGGCCCCTCGCAGCGTCAGCAGCGCGTGGCCGAACTCATCCGTCATGCCCTCGCCGAGGTGCTCCAGCGCGGCGACATCCAGGACCCGGTGCTCGGCACGCATGTCGTGACCGTGCCTGAGGTGCGGATGTCACCGGACCTGAAGCTCGCCACCGCCTATGTGATGCCGCTCGGCGGCCTCGACGAGGCACCGGTGATCGCCGCCCTGGAGCGTCACCGGAAGGTGCTGCGCCAGGAGGTGGCGCGGCGGGTGAACCTGAAATTCGCGCCTGAGCTGCGCTTCCGCCGCGACGAGACCTTCGACGAGGCTGCGCGGATCGACCGCCTGCTGCGCGACGAGCGCGTGCAGCGCGACCTCGATCCCGGCGAGCAGGACGACGAACCGGAGACCGGGCCGGGGCATTGATCCCGGACACGAACGAGAAAGGGACGGGGCTCGACCCCCGGGGGACGCGACGACATGACGGTTTCCATCGAAGACCAGCCGCAGGGCGAGCGCCCGGCCATCAACCCGGCCGGTGAGCGCCGGGGCCCGGAGGGCCGCCGCCCGCAGCGCGGCCCGCGCCCCGACCGCCCGAAGCGCCGGGACGTGTCCGGCTGGGTGATCCTCGACAAGCATGTCGGCATGACCTCGACCCACGCGGTCGCGGTGGTGAAGCGCGCCTTCAACGCCAAGAAGGCCGGCCATGCCGGCACCCTCGACCCGCTGGCGTCGGGCATCCTGCCGATCGCGCTGGGCGAGGCGACCAAGACCGTCCCCTTCGTGATGGATGGCCGCAAGGCCTACCGGTTCACGGTCCAATGGGGCGTCGAGACCGATACCGACGATGCCGAGGGCCGCGCGGTGGCCACCAGCGAGGCCCGGCCGGACCGGGCGGCCGTGGAGGCCGCGCTGCCGGCCTTCGTGGGGGCGATCGAGCAGGTGCCGCCGCGCTATTCGGCGATCAAGATCCAGGGCGAGCGCGCCTACGACCTCGCCCGTGAAGGGGAGACCGTGGAGCTGGTCGCCCGGCCGGTGCAGATCGACCGGCTCGCCGTGGTGGAGCACGATGGCGATCGCACCGTCATCGAGGCGGAGTGCGGCAAGGGCACCTATGTGCGGGCGCTCGCCCGCGATCTCGGCCGGATGCTCGGCTGCTACGGCCACGTGGCGGCCCTGCGCCGGACCCGCGTCGGGCCGTTCTCGGAGGCCGAGTCCTGCCCTGTCTCGGTCCTGTCGGAGGGTACGCCCGAGGCGGCGCTCGCCCATCTGCGTCCGGTGGAGACGGCCCTCGACGCGATCCCGGAGGTCGCGGTGTCGCGGGATCTCGGCCTGCGCCTGATGCGCGGCCAGCCGGTGATCCTGCGGGGCCGGGATGCCCCCGTCGCCGGCAAGGCCTTCGCCACCTGTGCCGGCGTCCTGGTCGCCGTGGGCGACGTGGAGCGCGGCGAACTGGTGCCGCACCGGGTGTTCCACCTCGGCGGCACGGCGCCGGGCCGCGGGGCGTAAGGCGTCCCCGCTCCCGTGCAGGCCTGCGGATTCCCACAACGCTTTGCAGCTTGAACGGCGGGGTAGGACTGGAATCCCCTCACCCCGCCTGCGGGGAGAGGGCCGCGTCTCCCCCTTGTCGGGGAGCGCGGCGAGGCTGCAGCCGAAGGTGAGGGGGCGATTCAGGACGAGACTCCTCCGGACGCGCCCCCTCACCGCCGCTCCGGCTTCGCCACCGCTTCCCGCACGGACGACGAGGTCCGTGCGGGCCTCTCCCCGCGCGCGGGGAGAGGGGGTCCCGCGGTCCATCCTGCCGAAACCTCAAGCAAGTGTCGTCTGAAGCCCGCAGACCCACGTCTTCTCCGTCACGCACCGTTCACAGGCCACCTCCCACCCACCTGAGGCGCGTGCGCGCAGGCGGAACGAACCTCAGCCATGAAACTTTGGCCTCGGCGGATGAGCGGGGGCAGGATGCGTGAGCTGGCGTGCGACGTGGCGGTGATCGGCGCCGGGACGGCGGGCATCGCCGCCTATCGCGCCGCCACCGGAGCCGGCGCCCGCGCCGTCCTGATTGAGCGCGGCCCGGGCGGCACCACCTGTGCCCGCGTCGGCTGCATGCCCTCCAAGCTGCTGATCGCCGCCGCCACCGCCGCCCATGCGGCGCGCACCACAGATCTGTTCGGGGTGCGCGTGTCGGGCGTCACCGTGGACGGACCCGCCGTGATGGCGCGTCTCAGGGCCGAGCGCGACCGCTTCGTCGATAGCGTCTTGGAGGGGCTGGACGATCTGCCCGCCGCGGACCGGATCCACGGCAGCGCCCGGTTCATCGACGACCAGACCGTCGCGGTCGGCCCGGACGTGTGGATCCGGTTCAAGGCCGCCGTCATCGCCACGGGGTCGAGCCCGACGGTGCCGAAACCCCTGCGCGGCCTCGGCGATCGCCTCCTCACCACCGACACCTTGTTCGAGATCCCCGACCTGCCGGACTCGCTGGCCATCCTCGGCGCGGGCGCGGTCGGGATCGAGATCGCCCAGGCCATGGCCCGGCTCGGCGTCGCCGTGACGGTGCTCGACGCCGGCGACACCATCGCGGGTCTGAGCGACCCGAACCTGACCCGACAGGCGGCGGAGATCTTCGGGGCCGAACTGGATCTGCATCTCGGCGCCACCCTGGAGGGCAGCGAGCCGGAGGGCGATCGGGTCCGCCTCGACTGGACCGATCGGCACGGACGCGGGCAGGTGACGCGGGCCGCGCGGGTGCTGGCGGCCGCCGGCCGGGCGCCGAACCTCGGGGATCTCGATCTCGCCGCCGCGGGCTTGCGCCTCGGTGAGGATGGCGTCCCGGATTTCGACCATAATACCCTGGTCTGCGCGGGGGCGCCGATCCTGATCGCGGGCGATGCCGATGCGTGGCGGCCGGTGCTCCATGAGGCGAGCCGCCAGGGCCGTATCGCGGGCGCCAACGCCGCCGCCCTCGCGGCCGGGCGTCCGGTCCAGGCCGTGGCGCCCTGGACGCGGCTGGCCATGGTGTTCACCCATCCGCAGTCCGCCGCGATCGGCGCCCCCTCCGCGCCGGACAGTGACGATCGTGTGATCGGCGCGATGGATTTCTCGGATCAGGGCCGTGCCCGCGTCGAAGGCCACAACCACGGCGGTATCCGGATCTGGGCCGATCGGGACGGACGACTCCTGGGCGGCGAGATGCTCGGCCCCGCCGTGGAGCACCTCGCCCATCTCCTCACCTATGCGGTCGCGGAGGGGCTGACGGCGCAAGACATGATGGATCGGCCGATCTACCATCCCACGGTGGAAGAGGCGCTGACGACCGCGCTGGCGGACATATCCCGGATAAGAACTGGGTGCTGATCTTGTCGCGATCGCGAGCATTGCGCTCGACCCCTTGCACCGCCATACCCGTCCAATGAGCTGGTTGGGTTCCTGATGCCGCCGAGTCCGGCCGACGATAGCATTATAGACCTCGATGCACTCGCGCCCGATGCGATCGACCGCCTGGATCAGGGGGTGATCGGCCTGGACGCGGCGGGCGCGGTCGTGGCCTTCAGCGAGGGCGCAAGCGTGCTCTCGGGCTTCGCGCGCGAGGCCGTGCTGGGCCGAGACTATTTTCGCGATGTGATGCCTGGTGCCAACGTCCCGAATTTCCGTGGTCGCTTCCTTGCCGGCGCGCGCCGCGGCGCCCTGGACGAGCGGTTCGATTACGTGTTCGGCCGGGTGCCGCAGCCGCTGCGCGCCCGGATCCATATGCGCCACGGGACGATGGCGGGCGGCCCGCCGGTGACGTGGCTGACGATCGACCCCCTCGAGAGCCTGAGCGCCGGCCTGTCCCGGGAGGCTGTCCTGGCGGCGATCGGAAGCCGGGTCCGGGCCGAGCCGGTGGATGCCAGCCTGTGCGAGCGCGAGCCGATCCATATCCCGGGCTCGATCCAGCCCAACGCCGTGATGTTGGCCGCCGATGCCGGCACGCTGACGATCCTCGCCTACTCCGCCAATGTCGACGAGCTCGTCGACCCGACCGAGCCGCCGCTCGCGGGGCGGCCGCTGGCCGAGATCCTGCCCGCGGGTTTCGTCGAGACCGTCCGTAGCCGGCTCGCAAACGGGACGCTGGATGACGGCCGCTCGGTCCGCGCCCGGCTCACCCTCCCGGGCCGCGACGCGACCTACTACGCCGTCGCCCACGCCCATGCCGGGCGGCTGATCGTCGAACTGGAGCTGGAGCCCGACGCGGAGGCGGATTTCGCCACCGCCAGCCAGGTCGACACGGAACTCGCCGTCGGGCGCCTGCGCGAGGCCGAGACCCTGGCGGATGCCGCCCGGATCGCGGCCCTGGAGATCCGGGCGTTCACCGGCTTCGAGGCCGTGCTGGTCTACCGGTTCGACGTGGACTGGAACGGCGAGGCGGTCGCCGAGGACAAGACGCGCGACTGGTCGCGCAGCCTGCTCGGCCTGCGCTTCCCCGCTTCCGACATCCCCGCCCAGGCGCGCGCGCTTTACACCAAGGCCAAGAGCCGCTTCGTGATCGACCGCGACAGCGTGCCGGTGGGCCTCGTTTCGGCCGCGGGCGCCGGCAATGGCCCGATCGACCTGACCTTCGCGCAGCACCGGACGCTGTCGCCGATCCACTTGGAGTATCAGCGCAACCTCGGCGTGAACGGCTCCATGTCGATCTCCATCATGGTGGAGGGTCGGCTCTGGGGCCTGATGATCGGGCATCACCGCCGCCCGCATTACGTCACGCCCGAAACGCGCTCGGCCGCCACCGTGCTGACCGACGCCTTCGCCATGCGGGTGCAGGAGATCGAGTCCCGCCGGCTCTGGGCCGAGCGGCAGGCGCATCTCGACGTCGAGATTCTCCTCGTGCGGCGCTTGACCCGCTCCGACGATTTCGTGACCGCCCTGACCGAGGGCGGGACCACGCTGCTGGACCTGTTCAGCGCCACAGGTGCCGGGATCGTCTCGGGCGAGCGGATCACGCTGATCGGCCGCACGCCCCCGGCAGACCTCGTGACGGCGATCGCGGGCTGGCTGCGGGGGCAGATACCGACGGGCGAGTACAGCTACAGCAGCAGCAGCTTCACCACCGCGTATCCGGACGCGGCGCCGTACCGCGAGTTCGCCAGCGGGCTGCTCGCGACCTTCGTGGACCAGTCGCGCGAGAACCTGCTCCTCTGGTTCCGCCCCGAAGTGCCCAGCACGGTGACGTGGGGGGGCGATCCGCGCAAGCCCGTGCTCGCCGGCAGCGGCCCGGTGGCGGTGCTGCCGCGGCGCTCGTTCGAGCGCTGGGTCGAGGAGCGGACGGGCTTCGCCGCGCCCTGGGCCGAGTGGCAGGTCCAGCTCGCCGGTTCCCTCGCGGAGGCGGTGGAGGGCGTGGTCCTGCGCCAGCGGCGCAAGATCGACGAACTGACCAGCCTGCTCGCCGAGAAGGAGCGGCTGCTGGAGCAGAAGGACCTGCTCACCCGGGAGATCGACCACCGGGTCAAGAACTCCCTGCAGATCGTCTCGGCCTTCCTGCAGATGCAGCGCCGTCAGATCGCCGACGGCGAGGCGCGGCAGGCCTTCGCCGACACCTCGGCTCGGGTGATGAGCGTCGCGCGGGTGCATGACAGCCTGTACCAGGCCGAGCGGGTGGACGAGGTCGATCTCGGCCAGACGCTCGAAAGCCTGTGCAACGACCTCGCGGAACTCGCCGGCGAGGGGCATGCGGTCGATCTCACCGCCGAGCCCGGCCTGATGGTGCCCTACCGCAAGGCGGTGGCGCTCTCGCTCATCGCCACGGAACTCGTGACCAACGCGTTCAAGTACGCCGCCAAGCCGGCCGGCGGCGGCCGCGTCGAGGTCAGCGTCTCGGCTTCCGGCCCCGGCGAGGTGCAGCTCCGGGTCTGCGACGACGGCGCCGGCCTGCCCGCCGACTGGGCCGACGCCAAGGCCCGCGGCAAGGGCTCGGGGCTCGGCATGAAGCTGATCCGGGCGATGCTCGATCAGATCAACGCCCGGCTCGACGTCGCCAACAACCCCGGCGCCTGCTTCACGATCACCGCGTGAGCCCCGCCAACCCGATCCGGCGCGACGGCCTGCACGCCCGCCTGCGCGCGGCCACCGACCCGGCGCATCGGGCGCTGGAGGCCGGCCTCGACTGGCAGGCGCGGGTGGCGACGCGCGCGGGCTATCGCGATCTGCTGGCCCGGCTCCACGGCTTCCACGCCACCTGGGAGCACGCGATCGGCGCGCAGCTCTCGGATGAGACGTTCCTGGCGCCCAGACGGCGCCTCGCGCTTCTGGCCGCCGACCTCGACCATCTCGGCCTCGCCCCGGCGGCGATCGCGGCGCTGCCCCAGCCCGGAGCGGTTCGGCTCGACGGTCCCGCCGCGGCGATGGGGGCGCTCTACGTGCTGGAGGGCTCGACCCTCGGCGGCCAGCTGATCGGCCGGCACATCGCGGGCCTGCATGGCTTCAGCGAGACGGGGCTCGCCTATTACCGCGCCCACGGGCCCCGGACCGGGGCGATGTGGTCCGCATTCCGCACGCGCCTGGAGGCCTTCGGCGACGATCCGGATGCGGAGGCCACCCTGACCCATGCCGCGGTGGCGACCTTCGCGGCGATGCGGGCTTGGCTCTGCGCGCCGCACGGCGTGCCGGGGGCCGGCTGATCCCGCGGGCTGATCCCGCGGGCTCATGCCCGCACCAGCGCATCCCGCTCGGCCTTCAGGTGGACGATCAGCCGCTCGGCGAGGCGGCTCGTCGGCCGACCGGCCGGGCGCAGCAGGACCGTCTCGATCGGCGCCTCGGGTCGGAACGGCCGCAGCGTGATCGGCAGGCCGGTCAGCTCCCGGGCCGGCACCGGATCGACGATCGCGATGCCGAGGCCCTGTGCGACGAGCCCGCAGCGTGCGGCGGTGTATTCCGCCATCATGCCGAAGCGCGGCGTCACGCCGGCTTTCGCGAAGGCAGCCTCCACGCTGGGTTGCACGGATCCGGCTCCGGCCGAGATCAGCGGCAGCCCGGCCAGGTCCTGGGCGGTGACGACCCGCTTGCGCGCGAGGGCGTGTCGCCGCGGCAGCGCGCAGACCGCCGCCAGGGTGAGGAACGGTTCGGCCGCCACCGCCGCGTAGCCCGACCGCGGCCGGGCGAGGCCGAGATCGCACTGGGCCGACGCCGCCCAGGACCAGATCGTGTCGGGGCTCGGCACATGGACCGAGACCCGCAGGCCCGGGCATTCCGCATCGAGGCGCCGGAGCGCCCGGGGTAGCAACCGGGAGGCGAGGGAGGGCTGGCAGGCGATCCGCAGGGAACCGGTGCCGCGCTCCCGGATCCGCCGGGCGGCGTGGTGCAGGTGGTCGAGGCCCGCGAAGGTCTGCGCGACCTCATGCGCGAAGGCCTCGCCCTCCTGCGTCGGGACCGCGCTGCCGTGACCGCGGACGAAGAGCGGAAAGCCGAGATCCGCCTCCAACTGCGCGATGGCGCGGCTGACATGGGGTTGGCCGACGCCGAGGGTCTGCGCGGCCCGCGTCATGCCGCCGTGGCGGATCACGGCGCGAAACAGGTCGAGATGGGCCGGATTGATCATGCCGATCCTGCATCGACGCGCAGCGTTCGGGCATTTGACGGCATGGGTGCGGGCGGCTGTCAATGCGTGTCTGATTCCGCCTCCGGAAAGGTCCGTCGATGCTCGCCCTCGCGCTGTCTGCCCTGCTCGCCATCCTGGCGGGTGTCGGCCTCGTCGTGCAGCAGATCCTGAACGCGAACCTGCGCGGGGGGCTCGCCTCCGCGGCCTGGGCGGGATTTTCCAGCTACTTCGTGGGCTTGGCCTGCATGACAGCCCTGGCCATCGCCCTGCGCGATCCCGTGCCCGCCGCGAGCGTGGCCGGCCGCATCCCGTGGTGGACCTGGAGTGGCGGGCTGTTCGGCGCGGTCTTCATCGGGCTCGCCATCCTGCTCGTCCCGAAACTCGGCGCCGCGACCTTCTTCGCGCTGCTGGTGACGGGCCAGATGCTCGCCTCGGTGGTGTTCGACCAGATCGGCCTGCTCGGCCTCGTGCAGCGGCCCATCGATCTGCCGCGCCTCATCGGGGTGGGGCTGCTGATCGGTGGTGTCGTGCTGATCCGGCGGTAGGGGAGGGGGGCGACGCTATCGGGCCCCCCTTTCCCGGACGCCTGGAACGCAGTGGAAGGTGATCCGGGAACCAGCACAGGAAGTGCCGCGAAAGCGGCACCGAACAGGGACTTTGCGCGGCTTCGCGCGCTGGATCCCGGGTCGCCTTCCGCTTCCGCTCCATGCGCCCGGGAAAGGGAGCGCCCGCTCCTGCGCCAGCAGCCCCTATGGCGTCTCGGCCAGCAGCCCGTCCACGAAGGCCGCGAGCCCCGTGCGGCGGGCGCGCTTCAGCCGCTCGGCGGCCAAAATCCCCTGGAGCGCCTGGAAGGCGTTCTGCAGGTCCTCGTTGACGATGACGTAGTCGTACTCGACCCAGCGCTGGATCTCGGTCCGGGCGTTGGCGAGGCGCTTCTCGATCGTCTCGGCCGAATCCTCGGCCCGGCGCTCCAGGCGCTGGCGCAGCTCCGCCATGCTGGGCGGCAGGATGAAGACCGTCACCACATCCTGGGCGAGCTTGGAGCGCACCTGCCGCGTGCCCTGGTAGTCGATGTCGAAGATCATGTCCCGGCCGGCGCCCAGCACCTTCTCCACCGGGCGGCGCGGCGTCCCGTAGTAGTTGCCGTGAACCTCGGCCCATTCGAGCAGATCGTCCCGGGCGCGCAGGTCCTCGAACGCCTCGCGGTCGATGAAATGGTAGTGCCGCCCGTCGATCTCGGAGGGGCGCCGGGACCGGGTGGTCACCGAGATCGACAGGTCGAGCGCCCAGGCGGGGTCCTGCGCCACCGCCCGCGTGAGCGTGGTCTTGCCCGCCCCCGAGGGCGACGACAGGATCAGGATCAAGCCGCGCCGGGCGATCGTATCCGAGACGTTGCCGGCCGGTTCGGTCATCGGCGTGGCTCCGCGGTGTTGCGCATCCGTATCCTCACGTCACTCGATGTTCTGGACCTGCTCGCGGAACTGCTCGACCACGGCCTTCAGGTCGAGCCCGATCCGCGACAGGCTGATGTCGTTGGCCTTGGCGCCCAGGGTGTTGGCCTCCCGGCCGAATTCCTGAGCCAGGAAGTCGAGGCGCCGGCCGATCGCGCCGCCCGCCGCCAGGAGCTCGCGCGCGCTGGCGACGTGCGCCCGGAGCCGGTCGAGTTCCTCGCGCACGTCCGCCTTGCCGGCGAGCAGCATCGCCTCCTGATGGAGCCGGTCCGGGTCGAGGCCGCTGCCGCCGAGCGCCGCGATGGCTGCCTCCAGTCGCGCGCGCACCGCCTCGGGCTGCCGGGCCGGATTGTCCTCCGCGGCCTGGGTCAGCGCCGCGATGCGGTCGATCTGGGCGGTGACGACCTGTTCCAGCTGCCGCCCCTCGGCCCGGCGGGCCTCGACGAGGTCCGCCACGAGCCGGGCCGCGGCCTCGGTCAGGTCGCGGGTGAGGGCCTCGGGGTCGGCGGCCTCGTCCTCGACCTCGACGACGCCGCGCAGGCCGAGCAGCCCGTCCATCGTGGCCGGCGCCACGCCCTCGGGGACCGGAACCCGGGCCACGGCCTGGGCGAGGCTCGCCAGCAGGGCCTCGTTGATCCGCACCCGCGCGGTGGCCTCCGGCTTGGTCAGGGTGAGGGTCAGCTGGCACTGGCCGCGGGTGAGGGCCTTCTGGAGGGCGGCGCGGGCCGCCTCGCCGGACGCGTCCTGGCCGGCCGGCGTCCGGACGCGCACCTCGAGCCCGCGCCCGTTGACGCTGCGGACCTCCCAGGTCCAGTTGACCGTTCCGGTCGCGCCCGCAATCCGGGCAAAGCCGGTCATGCTCGCGATCTGGGCCATGGCGAACCCCGTTGCGGAGAAGATCGGCGCCTGTAGCACGGATCGTCCCGCCGGGAAGAGGCAGTGTGCTGATCCGGGCCGGCATTCGCGGGCAGGACCGTCAGACGACCTCGTAGAACAGGATGCGACCCGCCGGTTGCAACTGCTGGAGCAGGTCGAAATCCGCCACGTTGGCCGTCAGCAGCGTGCATCCGGTTTTCAGGGCCTGCAGGTACAGCGTGCCATCATGCAGGGCCTTCATCCGATGGTCCCGGGCATAGCCGCGCAGACGGCACAGGATCCCGGCCACGACCGCCGCGTCGGTCAGGACTTCCTGATCGGGCACATAGAGGCGGTGAAGCGGAATGCCGTCGAGCAGGGTGCGGATCACCCCGACATGTCGCGCCGTGTTGGGATGCGCCGGGTCCAGGACGCCGATCGTATGCAGCACTTCCTGTGTGGCGACGACGCTGTGATGGACGGTGCGGACGCGCAGGAGGCTTCCCAGTGCGGGCGGCGTGCGTCCCATGAGGCCGTGGATGTAGACGCTGGTGTCGAGCATCAGCGGGCCGCCTGCCGTCGGGGCCGCGGCGAGGAAGGGCAAGCTGTCGCGCGGTCGCGGTTGAATCTGCCGCAAGTCGTGACGGGTGCTGAGCTTCTCCGCCCACCGCGAGATCGGAAACACGGCTCAGAAGCCGAGATCCAGATCCGGATCGAGCTGACCCTGCGTGCGCTCGAACGCATCCGCGAACGCGTCCTCGGCCACGAGGTTTGCGAGTGCGACGGTGAGGAGGTCGGTGTTGGAACTGAGGCCGGTCCGCTTCTTGGCCTGCCGGATGAGGCTGGCCGGCAGGCGGGCTCCGACCTGCTGCCGCTCACCCTGGTCCAGCCCCGTTCGCACAACGTGCTCGCGCAGGGCATCGATCACCGGCGCGAGGGCGGCATCGGCTGCTCCGGGCGCAATCGATCCACCGCCCGATTCCGTCTCCCGACGCGCCGCTCGTTTGGGCATCGTCCCGCCACGCTGTTTAACAGATCGCCGATCCCGCTAACATAGATGCGAGGCTCTTGGGCGGCAACGTGAAACCGCGCAGCCTCAGGCGTCGAACCTCAGCGTCGGCCCCTCGGCGCGGGCGCTGGCGCCGCGAGCGCCGGCACGGTCTTGGGCGAGCCGAGATCGTAGCTGCGGTTCTTCAGCGGATCGAGCCGCGTGCCCTCGGAGGCGTCGAAGGCCCGGGTGCCCGGCGTCCCGGTCTCGAGGAAGGCCGCGTTCGTGCTCCCCGCGCCGTTGGCCGGCGCGAAGGCCGAGGCGCGGCCCGGCACGGCCGGGTCGGAGCCCGGATCGACCTTGTCGACGGCGTCCGGCGGCGCCTGCCGGCTCTTCTCCACCGCGCGCCAGCGGGCGACGTTGCGCTGGTGCGCCTCCAGCGTATCCGCGAAGGCGTGGCCGCCGGTGCCGTCCGCCACGAAGAACAGGTCCTTGGTGCGGGAGGGGTTGGCCACCGCCTCCAGGGCGGCGCGGCCGGGATTGGCGATCGGTCCCGGCGGCAGGCCCTCGATCACGTAGGTGTTGTAGGGCGTCGGCCGGTCGATCTCGGAGCGCATGATCCCGCGGCCCAGCGTGCCGCGCCCGCCCACGAGGCCGTACACGATCGTCGGGTCCGATTGCAGCTTCATCCGCTTATTCAGGCGGTTGATGAACACGCCCGCCACGCGGGGCCGCTCGTCGGCGCGGCCGGTCTCCTTCTCGACGATGGAGGCCAGGGTGACCATCTCGGCCGGGGTCCGCACCGGCACGTCGGCGCTGCGGCGGAGCCAGATCTGGTTCAGTACCTCGCGCTGCTTGGCCTTCATCAGGTCGACGATCTTCTGGCGCGTGGCGCCGCGCTCGAACTTGTAGGTGTCGGGCAGGAGCGAGCCCTCCGGCGGGATCTCGTTGATCTCGCCGGTGAGCACGTCGTTCTCGTTGAGGCGGTTCACGATCTGCTCGGAGGTCAGGCCCTCCGGGAAGGTGATGGCGTGCTGGACCTGCCGGCCCGTGGCAATCGTGTCGAGGGCGTCGGCGATGCTGGCATGGGCTTTGAACATGTACTCGCCGGCCCGGAGCGACGGCCGTCCGCCGAAGCGGGCCGCGAACTCGAACAGGCCGGTATGGTCGATCACGCCCTCGCGCTTCAGGGTCTCGGCGATCTCGGTCGTCCCGCTCGGCGGGATCACCACGACCTTGTCGGCGCCGAGCGGCCCCGCCTCGCGCACCTGCCGCTGGAACAGCGTGATGCCGATCATCGCCGCGATGGCGATGACCACCGCGAAGGTCAGCGCGCCGCTGATGACGCCGACGAAGCCGCTGCGCTCGCGCTCGGGCCGCTCCGGGGGCGGGGGCGCGACCGTCGGCTTGATCGCCTCGCCGGGGGAGCGCGGCGAGAGCCGGTGCGGCAGGGCGGGCTCGTCCGTCGGATCCTGCACGATGCGTTCGGGCGCGGGCAACTTTGAGCGGCGGAAGAACATCGGGATCCTGTCTGGGTCCGCGCGGCCCGTCACGCATCGCGGGCCGGGATCGGCTGCCCGCAACCGGGTGCGCACGTCGAAGCGTCCGACCCTAGTCGGGTTTGTGGCGAAAATGCCGTTTCGCGGCGCGAAAGGGACAGATCGTCGCGGCCAGCCCGCGCTTTCAGCCGGGAGGCTGGCAGGTCGCGCAGAAGAAGGTCGAGCGGTTGGCCTGGACGATCCGGGTGATCGCGCCGCCGCAGCCCGGCCGGCTGCAGGCGAGTCCGACGCGGTCGTAGACCCGGAAGGCATGCTGGAAGGCGCCCGCGCTGCCGTCGGTGTGGGCATAGTCGCGCAGCGTCGAGCCGCCGGCCTTCACGGCCTCCTCCAGCACCTGCACGATCGCCTTGGCGAGCGCGTTGGCCTTGGGCGTCGGCCGCCCGTCGGGCCGGGCGAGGCTGCCGGCCGGGGTCTCCGGGTGGAGCCGCGCCCGGTGCAAGGCCTCGCAGACATAGATGTTGCCGAGCCCCGCGATGAGGCGCTGGTCGAGCAGGGCGGCCTTCAGCGGCGTGATCTTATGGCGGAAGAGCCCCGCGATCACCGCGCCGGTGAGCCCGTCGAGGGGCTCGACGCCCATCTTGGCGAAGTGGCGGCAGGTCGCCAGATCCCGGATCGGAACGAGGTCCATGAAGCCGAAGCGGCGCGCGTCGTTGTAGGTGACGGTGGCGCCGGTATGCATCGCCATCACCACGTGGTCGTGCTTGGGCGTGCCCTGCGCCCCCTCCAGGTAGAAATCCCCCGGCGAGAGGTTGCTGCCATCGGGCAGGGCCACGTCGAACCGGCCGCTCATGCCGAGATGCATGATCAGCGTCTCGCCGGAATCAAGATCGGCGGTGAGGTATTTGGCTCGCCGCGCCAGCCCCGTCACGGTGCGGCCCTCCAGCCGGGCGGCGAAGCGCTCCGGAAAGGGGAAGCGCAGGTTGGGCCGGCGCAGGGTGACGCGGCTGAAGCGCGCGCCGACCATCGCGGGCTCCAGCCCGCGCCGCACGGTCTCGACCTCGGGAAGCTCCGGCATGTCTCTCGTTGCTCGCGGCGCCGCGTGCGCCGGCTTTCGGATATCGGCGGGATCGGTCGACGCCGCAACGGCGTGGGCTCGCGCGGTTTGACGCTCCTCAGCGGCGCCGCAATCGCACGTAGAGCGCGCCGCTGCCGCCATGATGGCGGGCTGCCTCCTCGAAGCCCAGCACGATCCCGCGCAGTTCCCCGCCCCGCAGCCAGTGCGGCACGCTGCGGCGGAGCACGCCGCGCTCGGCGAAGGCCTCCGAGTAGCCCGCCCCGCCCTTCCCGGTGACGACCAGCACATAGGCGTGCCCGGCGGCCCGCGCCCGGAGCAGGAAGCCGGTGAGCGCGGCATGCGCCTCGGCCTGCACCATCCCGTGCAGGTCGATCCGTGCCTCGATGGCGAGCCGCCCCCGGCGCAGGCCGACCTTCGCGGTGCGTTCGAGCCCGGCGCCCGGGGCGTGACGCTGGGGCGGCGCCTGATAGGGCGCGGCGGTGACCGGGTGCGGGGGTTCCGGCGCCGGCTTCGGTGGATGCTTCCGGGCACGCGGCTTCTTCGCGACCGGCGGCGCGGTGGGTTTCAGGATCGGGGCCGTCAGCGCCGGCATGGTGGCGGTCGGGGCCGGCACTTCGGGGACGGCCTCGGGAATCGGCGCGGCCCGCCCGGGCAGCGGCGTCACCAGTTTGGCGATCGCGTCCCAGAGCCGGACCTCCCCGGCGGTGAGACGGCGCCCGCGGCGGGGCGGCTTCATCGGGGGCTTCCGCCCGGTGCGGCCTTCGGCAGCAGAACCACGAAGCCGATGGCGTCGCGCAGGTTTCCGGCCGCGACGCCGGCCTGCGCGCCGGTCCCGACGAACAGGTCGCCCCGGGCCGGGCCCACGATCGCCGAGCCCGTATCGGCCGCGATCACGAGGCGTCCGGCCTCACCGGGGCCTGCACCCGGCAGCGGACCCGCGAGCCAGAACGGCAGCCCGTAGCGCCAGAGATTCGCGTCGACCGCGAGGCTGCGGCCGGGAGAGAGCGGCGCGTTCGCGGCCCCCGGCGGCCCGAGGGCCGGATCCTCCACCGGGGCGAGGCGGAAGAAGATGTAGGAGGCATTCGCCCGGATCAGGCGTCGTGCGCCGTCGGGATGGTCGCGCAGCCAGCCGGTCCAGCGGGCGAGCGTCAGGCCTTCGAGGGGCAGGTGCCCCTCCTGCACGATCAGCTTGGCCACCGCCGTGTAGGGGCGCCCGTTGCGCCCGTCATACAGCACCCGCACAGCGCGCCCGTCGGGCAGGCGCACGCGCCCGGAGCCCTGGACCTGCAGGACCAGCAGGTCGACTGCGTCGCGCAGCCACAGGATCGGGCGCGCCCGCCCGCCGAGGGCGCCGTCCTCGATGGCGGCGCGGTCGGGGTAGGGGGCGAAACCCTCCGCGGTGGCGCGGGCGGCGCGGAGGGTCGGATCGAGCCCGGGACGGGTCTCGCCGGGGCCGAGGGACACGAGGTCGTCGGGCCGGGCGAGGACCGGCGTCGGGAAATCCGGGCTCGGATCGAGGGAGCCCGTCAGCTCGGGCTCGAAATAGCCGGTGAGGAAGCCCGCCTGCCCGGCATCCGGCCGCTCGATGCGGAAGGCGTCGAAATGGTCGCGGAAGAACGCGGCGGCGTCCGGCACATCCCCGCTCGCCGCCATGCAGGCGGCGGACAGGGCGGCCGGATCGCCCGCGACCCCGGCGGGCTGCGGCAGGGCCGGTGCGGGGGCGGCACAGACCCGGCGGAAGGCGTCGAGGGAAGCGGCGGCGCCCGGGCCGGGAAAGCCCGGCAGGGCCTCGAAGGGAACCGGTGTGAGAGTCGCGTTGCCGACAACGGCCAGAGCGGCAGCCGACACCCCGGGGAGGGCCAACACCAGCGATACGGCCGTGACGGCTCCGGGCCAGGTGCCTGGAATCCTGTGCGGGATCGACACGGCGAAATCGTCAGGCGGTCAGGCGCCGGCCTCGGTGGCCACGAGCTGCCAGTTCGGATCGCGCGAGCCCAGGGTGCGCGCGAAGGTCCAGACATCGGGCACCTCGACCACCGTCTCGGCGCTGCCATCCACCACCTTGCCCTCGGCGTTGCGGGTGGCGGTGATCAGGTTCGACAGGAACCGCACGGTGATCTGCGCGACACGGTTGCGCACCTCGACCGCCACGATCTCGGCCTTGTCGATCGAGACGAAGGTGGTCTCCAGGGTCTGGCGGTTGCGCTCGCGCTCGGCGATCGCCCGCTCGAACGCCTCGCCGACTTCCTTCGACAGGAGGCCGCGCAGGGTCTTCCGGTCGCCCTTGGCGAAGGCGATCATGATGGCCTCGTAGGCCGATTTCGCGCCTTCCAGGAAGCCGCGCGGATCGAAGCTCGGCTCGGCCTGAACACAGGCCTCGAGCCCGCGGGCGACCTCGGAGCCGGGCTCGGCGATCCCGCGCCAGTCGCGCGCCGCCTGGGCGGGCGGCGGGGTCGGGGGCGCCCGGTCGGCCCCCGGCAGGCGCACGACGTTGTCGCCCTCGCTGCGCGTCTGCGGCTCGGTGCGGCTGCGGTCGACCGGCTTGAACGGCGAGCGTTCCGCGCCGGTCTTCTGGCCCAGTACCGAGCGCAGACGCCAGATCACGAAGACCGCAAGCGCGAGGAAGATGATCGTCGTAACGTCGAAACTGTCCTGCATCACCGATCCGATGGTGGCCGCGGCGCGACCCTGTGCCCCTTGCTCAGGTCGTGCGCGGTGCGACGCCGGCAAAGCGCGCATAGTCCTGACGACTCATATCCGACCAACGCGTCGGGAGCGAGCCGGTTGTACCCGCGAGACCCGATACCGCGGTCGGATCTCGATATGGGTCGCGGCCGCCGCCGCTGCCAGCGCTCCGCCGGCCCTCGGTTCGGCTGTCTCGGCCCGGCTCGCTTGTCGAGGCTCGGCGCGCGTGTTAGCGGCCCTGCCGTTCGGGGCAGTTCCGCGGCGCGATCCAGCGGCACCCGCTGAGACACCACGCGCCGGCGCCGCCGGCCGATCGAGAAGGAAAATCCGCATGGCCGATTCTCCGGCAGCGAACGGCAACGGCGGCGGCATGCCGCAGGGCGATATGCCGATGATCAACGCCCTGGCGCAGTACACGAAGGACCTCTCCTTCGAGAATCCGAACGCGCCGCGCTCCCTGCAGCCCAAGGAGGGCCAGGGGCCGCAGATCAACATCCAGGTCAACGTCAACGCGAGCCAGCTCTCGGAGACGGACTTCGAGGTGGAGCTCAAGCTCGACGGCGACGCCAAGGTGCAGAACGACGTCTTGTTCGCCTTCGAGGTGACCTATGCGGGCGTGTTCCGCCTGCAGAACATCCCGGCCGACCAGATCCATCCGGCCGTGATGATCGAGTGCCCGCGCCTGCTCTTCCCCTTCGCCCGACAGATCGTGGCCGAGGCGGTGCGCAACGGCGGCTTCCCGCCCCTCTACATCGATCCGATCGACTTCGTCGGCCTCTACCGCCAGAAGGTCATGGAGCAGCAGGGCGCGCCGGGTCCGCTCGCCTCCTGAGACAGCGGCCGGCGGCCTTCAGAGCCGTGCCCGATCGCTTTGCAATCGTGCGCGGCTTCTAAGCCTCTCGTGTGACGCGCTCCCGTGCGCCGAACCGGTATCCGCTTCGGCGGAGAGCGCTTTAGCGGCCGCCGGGACCGCGATTGGCCGCGGCCAGAGCGCGCAGCGCGTCCGCGGCCCGCCCCCGCAGGGGGCGTGCGTGCAGCACGACCCGGGTGAGCGGGAGTTCGGGCAGGCCCAGGCGCTCCCCGGCCTCCGCCGCCCCTACCGGCGCCGATCGCCGCGACACCACCGCCGACGAACACCCCCCGCCCGGCAGGCCGGCGGCGTCGAGGTCGCGCCGGAAAACCGGGCGTTGACCGACGGGCTCATGTCGTATCGCCGCCCGCGTGACGCGCGGCAGGCTTGACCGCACGGGTGCTACGGCCCAGTTCGAGCGGCCTTTTCAGCTTTGCCGGTCGGAATGTCCCCCACAACGCATCTTGCCCTGATCAACGTCTTCATCGGCGACATCCAGGGCGGCCTCGGCCCCTTCCTTGGAACCTGGCTGGCCGAGGCGGCATCGTGGAGCCCGGCGCGGGTCGGCTTCGTCATCACGCTGGTCGGGTTCGGCACGCTCTTCCTGAGCGGCCCGTTCGGTGCGCTGGTCGACCGGCTGCCCAAGCCCCGCCTGCTCATCGCCCTTGCCTGCGGCGCCATTCTCGCCGGTACGCTGCTGCTGCTGCCGGCGCGGAGCTTCGTCGCAGTGCTGTTTGCCCAGCTCCTGGCCGCGGCGGGCGGCACGCTGCTGCTGCCGGCGGTGGCCAACCTGACGCTCGGGATCGTCGGGAAGGATCGGTTTCCCAAGCAGCAGGGCCGCAATCAGGCCTTCAACCATATCGGCATCCTCGTGGCGGCCGGCGGCATCAGCCTCGGAACGGGCTATTTCGGCCCGGCGATCGCCTTCTGGGTGCTCGGCGGGATGGCGCTGGCCGCGATCGTCGCCACCCTGACGACCCCGGCCGGGGCCTGGAACCGGCGGCGGGCGGTGGGCTGGCAGGAGGATGCGGAGGATGAGCCCGAGCGTGGCGGCCTCCGGCAGGTTCTGAGCAACCGACGGCTTCTCGTCCTGACCGTGGCGCTGACGCTGTTCAACCTCGGCAACGGCGGCATGCTCTCGCTGCTCGGCCAGAAGCTCGTCGCCACCGCGGCCGACGCCACCACCTGGACGGCGCGCTACGTGATGGTGGCCCAACTCGTGATGGTGCCGGTGGCTCTGTTTGCCGGCTCACTGGCGGATAAGCGCGGGCGGCGCCAGCTTCTCATGGTCGCCTTCGCGGTGTTGCCGGTGCGGGCGGTGATGTCCGGGCTGATCGACGATCCGGTCTGGCTCATCGGCGCCGAGGTGTTGGACGGCGTCGCCTCGGGCATCGTCGGGGTGGCGGTGCCGGTGGTGGTCGCGGACCTGACCTGGGGCTCCGGACGGACCCAGACGGCTTTGGGCAGCGTCAACGCGGTCCAGGGGGTCGGCGGTGCCCTGTCGGGCTGGTACGGGGGCCTGTCCTACAGCCTGTTCGGCTGGACCGGCGCGTTCCTCGCCCTCGGTGTTCCGGCGCTCTTCGCCCTCGGCCTCGTGATCTGGCTCGACGCCACGCCCGAGCCCGGCCGCCGCCGCAAGCGGCGGGAGCGGCGCGACGCGGCGATGCAGGGGGCGTAGCGACCGCGTCGCGCGTTCAAACGGCTTGGAGGTACGGCGGCCATGGGTTTGGGCCCCTCCCTATCGCTCGAGGCTGTCACCGCCCGGAACCTGCGGGACGTCGATTCAGTCTTCGACGACCTCGAAGCCTACTCCCTGCACGTCGATGGCGTTCCGCGGCGGGCAGATGCCGCCCGCGCATTCGTCAGTACCCGCCCGCCGGGCTGCGAGCCGCAGCGCAAGCATGTCTTCCTGGCCCGCAGCCGTGCCTGCGCTATCGGCCTGCTGGATCTGATCGACGGCTATCCAAGCGCTGGGACCGTCTTCATCGGTCTTCTGGCGATCCGTGAGAGCGCACAGGGAGCCGGGTTTGGCCGGGCGTTCTATCGCGAGGCCGAGCGTTTCGCACGCGAGCATCTGGAAGCGCGTGGTCTGCGCTTGGCGGTGGTGAAGACCAATCCCGTCATCGGCTTCTGGACCCAGATGGGTTTCCACGCGACGGGCGAGGTCAAGCCGTTCCGGGGCGAGCGCGTCTTGTCTCAGGCCGTGTTGATGGAGAAAGACCTTTCGACATGAAAAAGCCCGGCCTCGGGCCGGGCTTCACGGGATGACGCTGCGCAGCCGATCAGCCGATATGCGGGCTGCCGGTGGCGGCGGGAAAGCGGTCGGCCAGCGCCCGGCGAAGCTTCTCCAGGGCCCGGTTCTCGATCTGGCGGACCCGCTCCTTCGAGATGCCGAGCCGCTGGCCCAGCGCCTCGAGGGTCGCCTGATCCTCGGCGAGCCGGCGCTCGCGCAGGATGCGCAATTCGCGTTCGGACAGCACGGTCAGCGCCTGATGGAGCCAGCTGAGGCGACGCTCGCCGTCGACGGTGGCGCTCACGGTCTCGTCCGGCAGGTCGGCGCCATCGACCAGGAAGTCCATCCGCTCCGAGGAGGCGTCGCTGTCCTCGCCAACGGGGGCGTTGAGCGACATGTCGGGCCCGGACAGGCGGGCATCCATCAGGGCGACGTCGTCGCGGGAGACGCCGATGGCGCTGGCGATCCGGCGGTGGATCTCGTCGCCGACATGCTCCTCGGTGGACTGCATCAGCCGGGCGCGCAGGCGGCGCAGGTTGAAGAACAGCGCCTTCTGGGCGGAGGACGTGCCGCCGCGCACGATCGACCAGTTGCGCAGGATATAATCCTGGATCGAGGCTCGGATCCACCACGTCGCGTAGGTCGAGAAGCGAACATCCCGCTCCGGCTCGAACCGGGCGGCCGCTTCCATCAGGCCGACATGGCCCTCTTGAACGAGGTCGGCCATCGGCAGGCCATAGTGACGGAAACGCCCCGCCAGGGCGATGACGAGGCGCATGTGGGCCGAGATCAGGCGGTGCAGGGCACGCTCGTCGCGATTGTCCTTCCAGCTGACGGCGAGGCCGCGTTCCTCCTCCCGGGCCAGGAAGGGTGCCTCCATCGCAGTCCGGATGAACTGCCTGCGTATCCCTGCGATCTCAGCCATTCCGCCTGCCTCTTGTTGTCGAGTGCTGGTGCGGCGCCGGACCTTCTGGCCGGCGCACAGGCGCAGCTGCAAAGCGACGCCTGGCGATCGACAACGGAAGGCTTAAGGAGAAAGTTCCGCGCCGCTGCCCCAGAATGCGACAGGCAGCCGGACACGATTTCGTGTTCCGTCAGGGTGACATGGAGGGCGCTGGTCGCGTGTCCAGCCCTACCGGTGCGAAAACGTCGCGCCCCGGATCGGCGGCTTGTGAACGCAGAAAAAAACCCGGCCGCGAGGGCCGGGTTTGTCATCGTCGCAGCGGAAGGCTTCGCTCAGGCGGCTTCTTCCTGAATGTCGTCGCCGTCGCTCTCACCCTCGGCCTCGGGCTCCGCCTCGCTCTTGGCCCGGCGGGGCGACTTGGCGAGGCTCTGCTCGATGAGCTTGAGTGCCTCGGTCTCGGTGATGCGGTTCACCGAGGAGATCTCGCGCACGATCCGGTCGAGCGCCGCCTCGTAGAGCTGGCGCTCGGAATAGGACTGCTCCGGCTGCGCCTCCGAGCGGAAGAGGTCGCGGACCACTTCGGTGACGGCCAGCAGGTCGCCCGAGTTGATCTTCGCCTCGTATTCCTGGGCCCGGCGCGACCACATGGTGCGCTTGATCCGGGCACGGCCGGTCAGCAGGTCGAGGGCCTTCTTCACCAGTTCCGGCTCGGCGAGCTTGCGCATGCCGACGCTGTTGGCCTTCGCGGTGGGCACGCGCAGGACCATCTTGTCCTTCTCGAACGAGACCACGAACAGCTCAAGCTTGTAGCCGGCAATCTCCTGCTCCTCGATCGCGGTGATGCGACCGACGCCGTGGGCCGGATACACGACAGCCTCGCCGGTCTTGAAACCTTGCCGGCCTGCGGTCGTCGTCTTCTTGGCTGTGGTCATGCGAGAAGGGCCTCCACTGGCGCGCAGCGTATGACGCCGCACGAAACCGTGTTGTTCCGGGCGGGACACCCGGTTTGCCTCGCCGTTCCCGGAGCCCCCGCCACCTGCGAGGGCCGAGGGATTCCCCGGCGCAGCCGCGCAAAAGCCCAGACCTTCCGCCGAAGCACCTTCGGCGGTCAATCGCGTACCTCTCCTAACCCACGATAACCGAAGGTGTTTCAGCTGGAGGAAGCACGTCAGGCGCGAGCGACGGCAGGCAGCTTGTCTACCACAACCCGGCGCGCAGAGCAAAGCATCCCTGGCGACGCGCACGCGCTCGTGCACGGTATCCCGGCACGGTCCCATCGCGTTTTACACCGGCGGAGCCGGAGAGAAATGATCCTGCCGCGGAGCTGGGCTTCGCCCATTGCAGAGCAGGAAATCGGTTGCCGACGCGGGGTGATCCGCACTTGTCCACACGTCCGGTCGGACTTGGCCGGACCGGCATCACATCCCGTGGCCCCCGGCGGTGCTCAGTCCCCCGAGCCGGGGTTCGGCGAGAAGTAAGCCTCGAGCTTGCCGCTCTTGCCGTCCCACTCCTTGGCGTCGGCCGGGGCTTCTTTCTTCTGCGTGATGTTCGGCCAGGACTTGGCGTAGTCGGCGTTGAGCTTCAGCCACGTGTCGAGATTCGATTCGGTGTCGGGCTTGATCGCCTCGGCGGGGCATTCCGGCTCGCAGACGCCGCAATCGATGCACTCATCCGGGTGGATGACGAGCATGTTCTCGCCCTCGTAGAAGCAATCGACCGGACAGACCTCGACACAGTCCGTGTACTTGCACTTGATGCAATTGTCGGTGACGACATAGGTCATCGGATGTCTTCGTCCTCAACCACGACTTGGCCCGGGCGGAGCCTCGGGACGGCCCGCACGCCCGGGTGGCACTGCGAGGGAATGCCGGTGCAGCCCGACTCGGAGCCGGGCTTCGGAGGCAACGGCCTTAGACTCTGGCTTCCGGGCTGACAAGCGCGGCGCCGCCGCATCCCGACCGCGCAGGGTCGCTGTTCCGGCCGCTGTGGCCTTGCCTCATCACTCCGGATGCTCCGACGCCGCGGCGGCACCGCCCGACAGGTCGTCGTAGAGCAGCCGCGCCTCCGGGGCCGGCCCCCGCCGCAGGCCGAGGTCGACGACCCGCACCGCCAGCGTAGCGTGGGGCGCGGCGATCGTCACCACATCGCCGATCGCGAGGCCCTTGGCGGGATTCTCGGCGCGCAGCCCGTTCACGCGCACGAAGCCGTCGGAGGCCAGCCGCGCCGCAAGCGACCGGGTCCGCGCGAAGCGCGCGAACCAGAGCCATTTGTCGAGGCGCTGCCGGTCCTCCCGCATGCGCGGGTATCAGCGCTTCCCGCCGTC
Organism: Methylobacterium guangdongense; assembly: GCF_038442355.1. NCBI lineage: Bacteria > Pseudomonadati > Pseudomonadota > Alphaproteobacteria > Hyphomicrobiales > Methylobacteriaceae > Methylobacterium > Methylobacterium guangdongense. Next base: position 66,973 of record NZ_JBBXMX010000005.1, on the reverse strand, counting down.
GCCAGATTCGAGCTGCGCCTTGAGCGCCGCCAGCTTGGCGAAGGGCGAATCCGGGTCCGGCGCCCGCTCGCGCCGGGGCGGCCGCTGGTCGGGCCGCGGGCCGGAGGCGCGCTGCTCGTTGTGCGGGTCGTTCCGGCGCTCCGGCCGGCCGCCCTCGAAGCGGTCGCGACGGGGGCCGCGGTCGCGCCCCGGGCGCGGGCCGCCCTCGCCACCACCCTCGGCGCGGCGATGCTCCGGCTGGCCGCCTTCGGGCCGGTGACCGTCCGGACGGCCCTGTCCCTGGTGCTGGCCCTGCTGGCCACCGTCCCGGCCCCGGCCGGCGCCACGTGGGCGATTCTGCGGACGCTGGTGGGCGGGGCGCTGATGGCGCTGGAGGTGCCAGACCTCGATCTGCGGGATCTCAGTCGCAGCCTCGCCCTCGGCCTCGGCCTCGGCCTGTTCCGGGCTCGCCTCGACCGGCTTTGCCGCATCGGCAGCGGGCTCCGGCGCCGCCTCCGACGTCGCTTCCGTGGTGGTCTCCGGCTCGGCCGCGGGTTCCGCCTCGGCCGGACCGTGATCCTCGGCCGCAGCCTCTTCGACCGCCGGCTCCGATGCCGCTTCCGCCGGGCTCCCGGTCTCGGCGGTCGCCGGCTCGGCGGGTGCGTCGCCGGCCGTCTCGTCCCCGGAGGCGGCCACCGCTTCGGGGGTCTCCGGGGCCGAAGTCTCCGCGGTGGAGGTTTCCAGGGCGGAGGTCTCCGCGGCGGAGGTCTCCCCTGCGGGGGGCTCCGAGGCCGTGGCCTCGTCGCCGGTGGGCTCGGCGGCATCCGCCTGCTCGGTGACCGCCGCGTCGGAGGAGGCCTCGGCGGCGGCCGTCGCCGCCGGCGTCGTGGCGGCGGCCGGGACGAGCGGCACCGTGATGGCCGGCCCGGGGCGGGTGTCGGCCGTGTAGCCGAGCGACTTCAGGATCGAGGCGAAATCCTCGCCCGAGCAGCCGACGAGCGAAGTCATGCCCACGGTCGCCACGAACCCGTCCCCGTCGGCCGAGCCGTCCGGCGGCGTGCCCGGTGTGGTGCCGGGCCGGTAGGCGATGGCCGGCCGGATCAGGTCGGCGAGCCGCTCCAGGATGTCGACCCGCACCGCCCGCTCGCCGCTCACGCGGAAGCCGGCTGCCCGGTAGAGGCCCTTGGCGATCTCGCGATCGACCTTGATCGAGGTCCGGCCGGAGCCGGCCAGATGCGCGATCTCGTCGAGCCCGCGCTGGTCGAGGCCGCCGTTGCGCAGGGCCCAGAGCTGGGCCGCGAGCGTGCGGGGCGCCGGCTTCAGCAGGGCCGGCAGGAAGATGTGATAGGCGCCGAAGCGGACGCCGTGGCGGCGCAGGGCCCCGCGGCCGTCCTGATCCAGGCTGCGCATCTCGTGCGCCACCTTCGACCGCTCCAGGACGCCGAGCGACTCGACCACCTGATAGCCGATGCCCTTGGCGAGGCCCGTCAGGTCGGCGGCGGTCTCGATCTCCATCAATGGCCCGAGCAGGCGCACGATGTGAGCCTTCAGCCACGCATCGAGCCGTGCCTCGACCTTCTCGCGGTGCGCGCCGGTCAGGCTGTCGTCGGCCAGCAGACGAATCTGCGGGGCGAACAGCTTCTCGCCGGGGGTGAGCTTGGCGACGGGGGCCCCGGTCCAGCGGATCGTGCCGTCATGCGCCAGCACGAGGGTCGAATCGGCTGTCGCCGAGAACCGCTCCGCCCGGGACTCGATCTCGCCCGCGAGCGCCTTCTCGGCGGCGCTCCTCAGGGTCTTGGCCTCGTGGCCCTCGGCGCTGGCATCGGGAACGAATAGAAATCCGTGAAGGTGGCCGACATGCTGACCCTCGACGGTGACGTCACCGTCGGCGGTGATCTGGGCTTCGAGCATCGTGTTCTCTCTCAGGCGCCGCATCAGGACGCTGGTGCGCCGGTCGACGAAGCGGCTCGCGAGGCGTTCGTGCAGGGCGTCGGACAGCCTGTCCTCTACCCGACGCGTCTCGCCCTGCCAATGTTCTGGGTCGCGCAGCCAGTCGGGACGGTTTGCCACGAACGTCCAGGTGCGTCCCTGGGCGATCCGGCGGGACAGGGTATCGATGTCGCCGTCGGTCCGGTCGATCATCGCGACCTGCTCGGCGAACCACGTGTCGGGGATGCGGCCGGCCATCCCCTTCATGAGGAATCGGTAGAGCTGCGCGACCAGATCGGCGTGCACCTGCGGGTGGACCTTGCGGTAATCCGGCACGCCGCAGGTGTCCCAGAGGCGGCGCACCGTGGCGGCGCTGCGCGCCATGTCGCGGATATCCTCCTCCTTCATGAGGATCTCGAGGGCCTGCTGGTCCTCGCCCATGGGGGCGCGGGTCAGGCCCGATTCGCGCGGGTGCTCGTCGAGGCTCGCCTGCAGCCCCTCCAGGCTGCCGAAGCTCAGATCCGGGTTGCGCCATTGCAGGATGCGCAGGGGATCGAAATCGTGGCTCTCCAGCCGCTCCACCAGCTCGGCCTCGAAGGGCGGGCAGCGGCCGGTCGAGCCGAAGGTGCCGTCCGCGAGGTGCCGCCCGGCCCGGCCGGCGATCTGACCCATCTCGGCGGGGGTCAGCTTGCGGAATCGGGTGCCGTCGTACTTCCAGTTGGCCGCGAACGCGACGTGATCCACGTCGAGGTTGAGGCCCATGCCCACCGCGTCGGTGGCGACGAGGTAATCCACGTCGCCGGCCTGATACATCTCGACCTGGGCGTTGCGGGTCCGCGGCGACAGGGCGCCCAGCACCACCGCGGCACCGCCGCGCTGGCGGCGGATCAGCTCGGCGATTGCGTAGACCTCCTCGGCCGAGAACGCCACGATGGCGGTGCGCCGGGGCAGGCGCGACAGCCTTTTCTCCCCCGCGAAGCTGAGCTGCGACAGCCGCGGCCTTGTCGTGGTGTGGACGTTGGGGATCAGGCTCTGGACCAGCGGCAGCATGGTCGAGGAGCCGATCAGCAGGGTTTCCTCCCGGCCGCGCACGTAGAGCAGCCGGTCGGTGAAGACGTGGCCGCGATCCATGTCGGCGGCGAGCTGGATCTCGTCGATGGCGACGTAGGCCACGTCGAGGTCGCGGGGCATCGCCTCGATCGTGCAGATCCAGTAGCGCGGCCGGTCCGGCTTGATCTTCTCTTCCCCGGTCACCAGCGCGACCTTCTCGGGGCCGACCTTGGCGACGACGCGCAGGTAGACCTCCCGGGCGAGCAGCCGCAGGGGCAGCCCGATCATCCCGGTCGGGTGCGCGAGCATCCGCTCGATGGCGAGATGCGTCTTGCCGGTGTTGGTCGGCCCGAGGACCGCGGTGACGCCGCGGGCGCGGGCGTCGCGGGACAGCGAGCGGCTGGGCGAGGGGCGGAGCAGCGCGTCGATGGTCGGCGGTTCCTTCGGATGAAGGCCGTCGCAGCGCCGTCGCGGCGCGGGCGGGGAGGGGTGTTATCGGCCGGTCGCGTCAGGGACGATAGGGCCGGATGGGTTGTCCCCCATATGGGATGCCGCCGCCCCCAGGTCCAACGGGTCCCCCCTGCGGCGTGACGAGCGGGTAGACGTCGATCTGCGTCGTCGGCGTGCCCGGCTGGGGCGCGAGGTCGGCGCAGAGCGTATCGGGCATCGCCACCAGGGGGCCGCGGCGATGCTCAACGATCTCGGCGGAGGAGAACGCGTCGCCGCCGCAGCTCGATTCCGCGGTGCCGGCGGTCAGCGGCTGAGCGAAGACCGGCCGGGTGAGCGCGGTGACGGCGAGGGCGATTCGGAGGAGTGGCAGGCGCATCCGCGCATTATCGCGCGGATCGTGAAGATTCAGGCCATCGCCTGCGGCAGGCCGAGATAGCCGTGCACGGCGCGCAGGACGCGGCGCTCCAGGGCCTCCCCCTCCCGCTCGCCGCGTTCGCCCGCGGCGTCGATCATGCCGCGCACGAGGGCGAAGAGGTCGCCCGCGGCGGTCTCGGGTTCGAGCGGCAGCGCGGCGCCGAGGCGCGCCAGCAGGGCCAGCAGCGCGGTGGTCAGATCCGCGGCGACGGAACCCAGCGTGTCGCCGAGCTGGAGCCGGCTCTCCTCGCGGTCGAGCAGCAGCGCGAGGCGCGGCCGCGCCATCTGGTGGGCGACGCAGGCCCGGACGATCCGGCGCAGCCCGTCCTCCGGCGTCGCGGCGCCCGGCGCGGCGCGCACCGCCTCGATCAGCAGGGCGGTCTCCCGGGCCACCAGGGCCGCGGTCAGGGCGTCCTTGCCGGGGAAGTACTGGTAGACCGAGCCGATCGACACGCCGGCCCGCTCGGCGACGGCGTTGGTCGTGTAGCCGTCGAGGCCGCGTTCCTCCAGAACGCGAGCCGCGCCCTCCAGGATCGTCCGGACGGTCTCGGCCGAGCGCGATTGTCCCGGGTTTTTCCGGGGCTTGAGCCCCGGCCGGCGCGGCCGGACGGCGCTCATGAACGCGAGTTCGCCGCAGGCCCGGCCAGAGGCATCATCGCGGCGTTCCGACAGACTTCTGGAGCGCAGAACCCCATGTCCGACACAACCTTCGACCCCAAGCTCACCGTCTTCATGCTGGTGAAGACATCCCCCGAATGGCTCGCCCTGCCGATCGACGATCGCTTCGCACGGTTGCGCGAGGCCTTCGAGCCGATCCTGCGCCGGCACGCCGACACGGTGCGGCTCCGCTTCTACGACGCCGAGTTCTACACGGCCCGGCTGACCGACCTCTGGGTCTGGGAGGCCGCCGACCACCACGCCTACGAACTCGTCGTCGAGGCCCTGCGCGAGACGGCGTTCTGGGACCGGTGGTTCTCGATCGTCGAGATCATCCCGGCGGTGGAGAACGCCTACGCGACGCATTACGGCCGGGCCCCGCTGGCGGCCTGACCGGCGGACGAGGGGGCGGCTCAGTCCACCCCCTCGACCAGCACCACCTCGCCAATTCCCGCCGGCCGGCGCTTGGCGATGGCCGCCTGGTACTCGGGTGAGAAATAGTAGGTGCGCGCCGCCTCGTAGGATTCGAATTCCAGCACGACGTTGCGCGGCCGGGCCTCGCCCTCCAGCGCCTCGCTGCGGCCGCCGCGGACCAGCGGTTTGCAGCCATATGTGCGCATGGCCTCGGAGGCCATGGCGGCGTACTCTTTGTAGGCCTCCGGATCGGTGACCGTCATCCGGACGATGATGTAGCCCTTGGGCAAGTCTGGCCTCCCTGGCGCGTCCGCCGCGCCGGGCAGACGTGCCGGGAAAACGGCCGCCCGTCAAAGCCGGTGCGCTACTGCCCGGGCAGGCTCGCCTGCGCGACGCTGGTCGCGTTCGGTTCGGCCCCGGCCGTCCCGGTCGTGCCCGCGGTGCCACCCTGGGTCCAGCGCGTCGCCTCGATGATGTTGGTGCCGACCGTGGTCAGCACCGAGATGCGCAGCGGAAGCAGTACCCGCGTCCCCTCGACGGGGGCGAGCCAGACCGACATCTCGCGGTTGTCCTCCATGAACTTCACCCCGGGCCGGTCCGGCCGGTGGCCGGCCACCGCCTGATAGCGGGCGTTGCACACGAGGACTTGCCCCGCATAACCGGGCTTCTGCACGGGCCGCGTCTCGGCGTAGCTGAGCACCACGTTGAAGCGGGTCGCGCCGTCGAAGACCGGCAGGGTCCGGTTGCAGTTCTCGGGGTCGAGCGGCTCGCCGCGCCCCTGGGTCGGCATCAGCAGCGCGCTCACCGGATCGAGGATGCCGCGCGTGTTGGCGGGCGTCACCGGCACCCGGTCCTGCATGTCGACGAGCGGCGGCGTGATCTCAGCCTGCACGACGTTCCCGCGGGCCAGCGCCATGCGCACCGCGATCCCGGAACTCGCCGTATGGGTGGCGATCGAGAAGGCGCCGGGTTGGGGGACCGCCGCGAAGGTCCCGGAAGCCCGGGCCGAGCCCTTGCCGCCGGTGATCGCGCCGACGAGGCCGGTGAGCACCGCCGACACGTCCATGACGTAGCGTTCACGGTCGAACGATCCGCCCAGCCGCGCCGTGCCGATCGGCAGGCCGGCGAGGTTGATGCTGTAATCGACCGCCACGGTGGCGGCCGGTGCCGCGCCCGGCCGTTTGGTGCGCGCCCGCGCCTCGGCGGGGCCCGCAAGCGCCGCGACGGCAAGGAGGCCGGCGGCGAGGCGGCCGACGGCGTGCCGCGTCAGCGGCTTGATCGTCCGATGGTCAGGCGTGGCGCTCATGATCCGGATCGCATCCCAGGAAGGGCGGCACGAGCCCGCACACGCCCTCTCGAACACATCCGCCGACGGCATCCTCGCGACGCCTGGAGCGGGGCGAGGTGCCTTCCTGCGGATGGAAGAAGGCTATATCCCGGCATCGTGGTTAACAGACCGTTGGATCGCCGGGCCGGCCGGTTCATCGTCCTGCGCCTTGACGCGGTGTGGCTTCGTCGCCTATAGGCTCGCGCCTTCAACAGGACTCCGCCGGACCTGGAACCGCATTGGGCACCGCCCGCTGCGACGACGATCGCGCCGCTGCGATCGGGTCTTCATCGAGCGGAACGAGACGGGATCTTAAGTCATCATGGCGCGCCGCTGCGAACTCACCGGCAAGGCCGTTCAGGTCGGCCACCTCGTGAGCCACTCGAACCGCAAGACCAAGTGCCGGTTCCTGCCGAACCTGTGCAACGTCACGCTCCAGTCCGACGCGCTCGGCAAGCGCGTGCGCCTGCGGGTCACCGCGCACGCCCTGCGCTCCGTGGAGCACCGCGGCGGGCTCGACGCCTTCCTGATCAAGGCCGGCGAGGGCGACCTGTCGCAGACCGCCCGCCTCCTGAAGCGCGAGATCCACAAGAAGCTCGCCGAGGCTCCGGCCGAAGCGGCCTGAGTCGGCGGGCTTCGCGCCCTCTTTCATCGGATGGTTTCAGGTCGCTGCAGCCCCCAGGCTGCGGCGGCTTCCGCTTGCGCGCGGCAGGCACATTGATCCGGGCAATCCCGTCTACACCCTCATCATAAAGTGCCCGCGTCAGCGGGCCTCGAAGGACGGCTCCTTCGAGCCCTCCGCTGCGCTCCGGTACCTTAGGATGAGGTTCTGAATCGGACGGGGTAAAGGGCCCAACGGCAGAGGCTGCTGTTGGCTTGGCCGGCGGTCACCGCCGCCCGCCCGCCGCCCGCAGCATCCGCCCCACCGGCGCCGCCGCGCCGTCCTCCTCGAACAGCTCGGCCAGCTTCTCGGTCATCGCGCCACCGAGTTCCTCGGCGTCGATGATCGTCACGGCGCGGCGATAGTACCGCGTCACGTCGTGGCCGATGCCGATCGCGAGAAGTTCCACCGGCGAGCGCGTCTCGATCTCCTCGATCATCCAGCGCAGGTGCCGCTCCAGGTAGTTGCCGGCATTCACCGACAGGGTCGAATCGTCCACCGGCGCGCCGTCGGAGATCACCATCAGGATCTTGCGCTGCTCCGGCCGGCCGAGCAGGCGCTTGTGCGCCCAATCCAGCGCCTCGCCGTCGATATTCTCCTTGAGCAGCCCCTCGCGCATCATCAGCCCGAGGTTCTTTCGCGCCCGCCGCCAGGGGGCGTCGGCCGACTTGTAGACGATGTGGCGCAGGTCGTTCAGGCGGCCCGGGTTCGGCGGCTTGCCGGCGGCGAGCCACGCCTCGCGGCTCTGGCCGCCCTTCCAGGCCCGGGTGGTGAAGCCCAGGATCTCCACCTTCACGCCGCAGCGCTCCAGCGTCCGCGCCAGAATGTCGGCGCAGGTCGCCGCCACGGTGATCGGCCGGCCGCGCATCGAGCCCGAATTGTCGAGGAGCAGCGTCACGACCGTGTCGCGGAAGTTGGTGTCCTTCTCCTGCTTGAAGGAGAGGGGCTGGTACGGGTCGATCACCACGCGGACCAGCCGCGCCGGATCGAGCTGGCCCTCCTCCAGGTCGAAATCCCACGCGCGGTTCTGCTGCGCGAGCAGCCGCCGCTGCAGCCGGTTGGCGAGGCGGCCGACCACGCCCTGGAGATGCGAGAGCTGCTTGTCGAGGTAGGAGCGCAGGCGCGACAGCTCATCGGCGTCGCACAGCTCCTCGGCGTGGATGACCTCGTCGAATTTGGGGTTGAACACCCGGTACTCGGGCCCGCGCGCCTCGTTGCCCTGCCGCTGGGGCGGGCGCGAGGCCTCGGAGGCCTCCTCCGATTCGGCATCCTCGGATTCCTCCGGCAGCTCGCCCGAGGGCGCGTCGGCGGATTCCTGGGCGCCCTCCTCGATCTCGTCGGAGGCTTCCTCCGAAGTCTCGATCTCGGCGCGCTCGCCCTGGCTCTTCTCCTCGGAATCGCCCTCGCTCGGGTTCTGCTCGTCGTCCTGGGCGTCGTTCTCGTCGTCGTTCTCGTCGTCCTCGGCGTCGAACGGCGTCTCGTCCGACATGTCGAGCGAGGTCAGGAGTTCGCGCACCGAGCGGGCGAACTTGCGCTGGTCCTCGATCGAGCCGAGCAGACCGTCGAGATTCGGGCCGGCCTTGGCCTCGATATGCTCGCGCCACAGCTCCACGATCTTGGCGGCGGCCTCGGGCGGCCGCTGGCCGGTGAGCCGCTCGCGCACCATCAGGGCGACGGCGTCCTCCATCGGAGCGTCGGCCCGGTCGGTGATGGTCTCGTACTTGCCGCCGCGGTGGTAGCGATCCTCCAGCATCGCCGAGATGTTGCTGGCGACACCCGCCATCCGCCGCGAGCCGATCGCCTCCACGCGCGCCTGCTCGACCGCGTCGTAGACCGCTCGGGCGGCGCTGTTCTCGGGGGCGAGGCGGCGATGGACCGCCACATCGTGGCAGCCAAGCCGCAGCGCCATGGCGTCGGCGTTGCCGCGCAGCACCGCGACGTCCTGGGCCGAGAGCTTGCGCGGCGGCTCGGGCAGGCGGGCCTTGTCGCCCGTGAGCGCCGGCCGGTCGGTGGCGTAGGTGACCTCGACCTCGGAGCGCCGGGCGATGGCGCGCAGGCATCCGGCCACCGAGCGCTTCAAGGGCTCGGCCACGGGTTCGCGGCGCTCGCCGGGCTTGCGGTTGGAGATGGACATGCGGAGCTACCGGTCGTCGTCGAACGCGAAGGGGCGGTTCAGGATCTCGTCCCAGGTATAGGGACAATCCGTGGGCAGGGATTTGAGAGGGCGCTTCATCTCGCGGGCAGCCCGGATCCGACCGAGCCGGTACCCGTCCGAGACAGCCTCGGCGATCCGCGACTTCAGGCCGGGATTCTTGCTCAGCTGCCTGTCGATCCGCACCCGCTGCTCTGCGATCGTCAGCGACCAGCTTCGGCTGCGTCGCTCGGGCTGATGGTCCCACTTGAGGGCGTGAGCCAACAGCACGTCGATCGCGCTTTCGAGCTTGTCGTATTGCTCCGAGCCCACGTCGCTCAGCTCCTCGGCGATGTTGTCGAGGTCGAGCGCGTCCACCCGGCCGGCGCGGAGCAGCGCCACCTGCTCCTGGACCCAGGTGTAGAGATCGTCCGCATAACGCGTCCGGCCCCGTGCGTGCGGGGCCGCCGGGGCGTCCTCGTGCGTCAGGGCCGGATGCGCCATCGCGTCCTCCATGCGGGTCAGCTCAGCGCGACGTTGACCGCGCTCTCGGGCAGCTCCTTGCCGAAGGCGCGCTGGTAGAACTCGGCCACCAGCGTCCGCTCCAGCTCGTCGCACTTGTTGAGGAAGGTCACCCGGAAGGCGAAGCCGACATCCTTGAAGATGTCGGCGTTCTCGGCCCAGGTGATCACCGTGCGCGGGCTCATGACGGTGGAGAGGTCGCCGTTCATGAAGGCGTTGCGGGTGAGGTCCGCCACGCGCACCATCCGGTTGACGATGTCGCGGCCCTGATCGCCCCGATAGTGTGTCGCCTTCGACAGGACGATGTCGACCTCGCGGTCGTGCGGCAGGTAGTTCAGCGTCGTGACGATCGACCAGCGGTCCATCTGGCCCTGGTTGATCTGCTGCGTGCCGTGATAGAGGCCGGACGTGTCGCCTAGCCCCACCGTGTTGGCGGTGGCGAAAAGCCGGAAGGCCGGGTGGGGGCGGATCACGCGCTTCTGATCGAGCAGCGTCAGCCGGCCGGACAGCTCCAGCACGCGCTGGATCACGAACATCACGTCCGGGCGGCCGGCATCGTACTCGTCGAAGACCAGCGCGACGTTGTTCTGCAGCGCCCAGGGCAGGATGCCGTCCTGGAAGGCGGTGACCTGCTTGCCGTCCTGCAGGACGATCGCGTCCTTGCCGACGAGGTCGATGCGCGAGACGTGGCTGTCGAGGTTGATGCGGATGCACGGCCAATTCAGCCGGGCCGCGACCTGCTCGATATGGGTCGACTTGCCGGTGCCGTGATAGCCAGTGACCATCACGCGGCGGTTGCGCGCGAAGCCGGCCAGGATCGCCAGCGTCGTCTCCCGGTCGAAAATATAGTCGGGGTCGAGATCGGGGACGTGCTCCTCGGACTCGGCATAGGCCGGGACCTTGAGGTCGAGGTCGATGCCGAAGACCTCACGGACGGAGACGGTGCGGTCGGGGAGCCGGGCGGGCGTGTCGTCAGAGCGCATTCGGAACCTCGTAAGGCGCGGACGCTCCACTCCCTAACAGTGGACCATCCGCGCGGAAGAACGTCGAGCCGGGCCTCCGCGGCGGGGCGGAGCCATTCTTAGACGGCGGCGCGTTCCGGCGCCACCGACCAGCCTGGACACCATATAGGGCTGCGCGGCGTGGTTTTCCCTATGGGGAGATAGAACCGACGTGCATGCATCGTGCCGGGAGGGCCGTTCGCGGTTGCGGCGCGGCCGGGAACGGCCCTCCGGATCGTGCTCGACGCGCTCTCGTGCGCCGAGCCGGCATCCACCTCGGCGGAGAGCGCTTCAGCAGAGGCCGGCGGCACGGAGCACGTCGTGGGCGCGGATGATGTCGCGCAGCCGCTCCTCGAAGGAGCGGTCGCCGCCATTGGCGTCGGGGTGAAAGCGCTTCACCAGCACCTTGTACTGCGCCTTGATGGCGGCCGTGTCGGCGCCCTCCTCGAGGCCCATCACGTCCAGCGCCCGGCGCACCGTCGCCGAGTGGCGTGGCCTCTCCGGCTCGGGCTGGCGGGCGCGCCGCCGGGTATCGCCGACGCCCTCGCCGCGCAGGATGCCGAGCGGATCGACATAGGCCCAGTCGCGCGCCGGCTCGTCCGCCGGCTTGGCTTGGCCGCTCTTGTTCACGCCCATCGCCCAGGTCGGGCGATGGCCGATGATCGCGTCCTTCTGGTAGGCCTGCACGGCGGCGTCGTTCATGCCGTCGAAGTAATTGTAGGTCGCGTTGTAGGCGCGCACGTGGTCGATGCAGAAGCGCCAGTACTGGCCCTCCGCCTTCCGGCCCTTCGGCGCCCGGTACAGGCCCGGCTGCGCGCAGCCCGGACTCTCGCAAACGCCATCGGCCGCGGCCTTCGGCTCGTCGCAGGACGGTTTGATCCGGATGCTGTCGAACAGGCGCGAGTTGAGATCCATGACGGGCCGATTATGAGGGGGCGGACCAGAGACACAAGGGCGTCGGGCCTGATGACGCATGCGCGGGATCGGGCTTGACGGATGAGAGGGACGCGACGCGATGGCGGACGGGGCGAACGGGGGCGGTACGCTCCGGGATTGGATGGAGGCCCAGCTGCGGGAGCAACTGGCGCCGGAGCGGCTCGACGTGATCGACGAGTCGCATCTGCATGCGGGCCATTCCGGGGCCCGCCCGGGGGGCGAGACGCATTACCGGCTCGACATCGTCGCCTCCGCCTTCGCGGGCAAGAGCCGCGTCGAGCGGCACCGCTTGGTGAACGCGTTGATGGAGGAGGCGTTCAAGCGCGGCCTTCACGCCCTCGCGTTGCGGGCGCGCACGCCGGAAGAGGCGGCCTGAACTCCGGGGGCATCGACGCCGTTGGGAATGGCCGTCCGCGGATCACGAGAGACGATATGGCGATCCTGGTCCGTTGTCGCAGTCCCGCGCGCGCCGGTCACGACCCCGTCCGGAGGCCGCCATGTCGTTGCGGGTGACGCCGCGCATCGCCATTGCGGACGACGAGATCGAGATGTCGTTCCTGCGCGCATCCGGGGCGGGCGGCCAGAACGTCAACAAGGTCGAGACGGCGGTGCAGCTCCGCTGGGCGGTCCTTGCGTCGCCCTCCATCGATGAGCGGGTGAAGGCGAACCTCGTGCGCCTCGCCGGGCGGCGGATGACCAAGGACGGCGTCCTCGTGCTCACCGGGCAGCGGCATCGGACCCAGGAGCGCAACCGGGCCGAGATCCTGCAGCGGCTCGTCGACCTCGTGGCCGAAGCCGCCAAGCCGCCGCCGCCGATCCGCCGCCCGACGAAGCCCACCCGGGGCTCGCAGGAGCGGCGCATCGGCGCCAAGAAGAACCGCGCCACGATCAAGCAGGGGCGGGGCAACGTCCGGGATTCCGAGGGTTGACGAAGCCTTCGCACGTCGGGTCGCCCGCCGTCATGGATCTGTGAAGCCGCCACGGCCGACGCCCTTGACCTGGAGCGCGCTCCAACACGTACACCGCTCCGGCACCGACGAATCGTGCCGATGAAGATCAGCGACTTCTCCCGACGCAGCGGCCTCAGCATCGATACCCTTCGCTATTACGAGCGGATCGGCCTGCTGCCGCGCACCGCCCGCGACGGCGGCGGACGGCGCAGCTACGGGGCGGACGACCTCGCCTGGGCGTGCTTCCTCGGCAAGCTCCAGGCCATGGACATGCCGATCCGCGAGCGGCTCACCTACAGCCGCCTGCGGTCGGAGGGCGACGCCACCCTGGCCGCGCGGCGCGCCCTGCTCGAAGCGCACCGGGCGGCCCTCATCGCACGCCAGGAGGAGCTTCGCGGCCTGGTCGCGGCGCTCGACGCGAAGATCGCACATTACCGCGATCGCGAAACCCAGAGTGGAGACAGCCAATGATGGTCGATCAACGTACCGCGGGGGCCGGCGCGGCGCCGCTTCCGCCGGCCGAGGGATCCGCAAGTCCGGATCGCTACCAGCGTGGGCTCGACCAGCTCCGGGCCATCAGCGGGCCGCAGGGTGCCGCGGTGATCGACAGCCTGAACGACATCGCCCCCGACCTCGGCCGCTACATCGTCGAGTTCGCGTACGGCGACGTGTTCGCGCGCCCGGGCCTCGACGTGAAGACCCGGGAACTCGCCACGGTGGCGGCCCTGACCGCCATGGGCACGGCCGCGCCGCAGCTGAAGGTCCACATGCGGGCGGCCCTGCGTGTGGGGGCCTCGCGTCAGGAGATCGTCGAGACGGTGATGCAGATGATCCCGTATGCCGGATTCCCGGCGGCGCTCAACGCCATCGGCATCGCGCGGGATGCCTTCGCCGCGGAGTGAGCCCCGACAGGGCGGAGGCCGCGGGACGTCAGCGCCCCGCGACCCTCGGCCGGACGGCTCAATGGATCGCGTCGATCACCGCGGCCTTCGGGCTCGCGTCTGGTGCCGGCGACGAGCCCGCCACCAGGGTGCTGCCCGGCTTGGCGATGGTCAGCGCGATCGCGATCAGCGCCAGGATCGCCGCCAGGGCCGCCGGGAACAGGAAGGCCGATTCGCCGTAGCGCAGGTCGAGTAGCCCGCCGAGCACCGCGCCGGTGCTGAGGCCGGCCCAGAGCGGCGCCTGGATCCAGAATGACGGCGCCACCGTCCCGAGCAGCAGGTTGGCGCAGCCGGTGCCGAAGCGCACCACCGCGCCGGTGACGTAGGTCAGCGCGAGGGAGCGGCCGCCCTCGTCCTGCAGCGTCGCGTTCTGGAGCCCCAGCGCCAGCACGATCGGGTAGGCGTGGAGCGGATACGCGAAGGTGCCCCACGGCATCAGCAGCCCGCCCGCCAGCAGCAGCGCCTGGAGGGTCAGCAGCACGGCGAGACGCCAGCGCCCGACCCAGGCGGCGATCAGCGTCCCCAGGAAGGCCCCGAAGCAGAAGATGCAGATCGTGCTGGCGACCCGGGTGACGTTCTCCCAATCGGCATTGGCCACCGCCACGCCGAAGCGCGTGGTGTTGCCCGACATGAACGACATGAAGAGCTGGGAGAATTCCAGGAAGCCGATGGAATCGGCGCAGCCCGCCAGCATGGCCAACGCGATGGCGAAGGGGATGCGGGTCCGCGGATCGGCCGGGAAGGACTTGTCGGCCGGCGGTTCCGGCTTGCGCTCCGGTGTGCCAAGACCCGTCCGATTGCCATAATCCGCCATGCTGTTCCCCGATACAGCGGCCGCACCCGTCGCGACCGACTGACAATGGACGAATAGCGAGACCGTTTCATGCCGCGGTGCGGCGTAACACAACGACGCGGCCCGGCACCGGCAGCCCGGCCTCCCGCCGGACCCCGGCCGAACACAGGGTGAGGACTGCGAGGCTGGCTTCGGACGCGGCCTCCGCGACGTGGGAATCGGCATGGGCGTAGCGCCCATCGGCGCCCAGGACGGCGCCGGTCCCGTCATGGGACTGCACCGTGAAGGCCGCGAGCCCGCCCGGACGCAGGACGCGGCCGATCCCCGCCAGGACGGGGCCGAGATCCGCCACGTAGATCAGCACGTCGGCGGCGAGGCAGAGGTCTACGGAGCTTGCCGCGTCTCCGGCCAGGACCGCACCGAGTTCGCCCTCGACGAGGCGGTCGTAGAGCGGCCGGCCCTGCCAGGACTTGGCGCGCGCCAGGGCCAGCATCCCCGGCGAGAGGTCGACGCCCGTCAGGTGATCGACCCGCTCGCGGATCGCCGTGCCCATCAGGCCGGTGCCGCAGCCGAGATCGAGGGCCGTGCCGAAGCGCTCGGGCAGGCCGGGGAGGGCGTCTCGGATCAGGTCCGGCCCGACATAGGCGAGGCCCCCGACCAGATGGCGCTCGAAGCGCGGCGCGTAGCCGTCGAACAGGGCCTTCACGTAGGCGGGGGAGAGGGCCGGCAGGCCGTCGCCCGCGCCCAGGCGGACGAGCTGGGCCCGGACGCCCAACGTGTCGTCCGGATCGATGTCGAGGGCGCAGGCAAAGGCCCGGGCTGCCGCATCGCGCATCGGTGCATCGCCGCCCGCCGCCAGCCCCTCCCGCGCCCGGCCGAGCAGCAGCCAGGCCGGGGCGTAGCGCGGGGCGATCTCCAGAACCTGCTCGGCGAGATCCGCGGCGGCCGCGTGGTCGCCCTCGTCCAGGCAGGCCTCCGCGTAGCGATAGCGGCGGTCGGCGAGGAGGTCGCCGGAACTGTGCTGCGGGGCCATGCGTCTGCCGGTTCGGGGGCGCCACTATATCGGGGCCACCGGCGGACTCCACCGGCAGCACGGACCCGATGCCGATACGCGCCAGCGATCTCCTCACCCTGACCCGCGAGGGTCTCTACTGCCCCCTCGGGCGCTTCCACGTCGATCCGACCTGGCCGGTGGAGCGCGCGCTGATCACCCACGGCCATGCCGATCATGCCCGCTCCGGGCACACCCACGTGCTGGCGACGCCCGAGACCCTGCGGATCATGGCGGTGCGCTACGGCGCGGACTTTTGCCAACATCGGCAGGAGGCGCGCCTGGGCGAGGAGATCCGCGTCGGCGACGTCACCGTGCGCTTCGCCCCCGCGGGTCATGTCCTCGGCTCGGCCCAGATCGCGATCGAGCGGGAGGGCGCCCGGGTGGTGGTCTCGGGCGATTACAAGCGGGCGCCGGACCCGACCTGCCTGCCCTTCGAGGTGGTGCCCTGCGACGTGTTCATCACCGAGGCGACGTTCGGCCTGCCGGTCTTCACCCATCCCGACACGCGGGGCGAGGTGCGCAAGCTCCTCGACTCCGTCAGGCTGTTCCCGGAGCGCGCCCACATCGTCGGCGCCTACGCGCTCGGCAAGGCACAGCGGGTGATGGCGCTGCTGCGCGAGGAGGGCTGGGACCGGCCGATCCACCTCCACGGCGCGATGGAGAAGCTCACCGCCCTCTACAAGGAGGAGGGCATACCGCTGGGCGATACGCCGAAGGTGGTGGCGGCCGAGCGCAAGGACCTGCACGGGGCGATCGTGATCTGCCCGCCGTCGTCGATCCAGGATCTGTGGTCGCGGAAATTTCCCGACCCGGTGACCTGCTTCGCCTCCGGCTGGATGCGGGTGCGCGCCCGCGCCCGCCAGAAGGGCGTCGAGCTGCCGATGGTGATCTCCGACCATTCCGACTGGCCGGACCTGTGCCGCACCATCCGCGACACCGGCGCCGGGGAGGTCTGGGTGACGCACGGGCAGGAGGACGCGCTGGTCCACTGGTGCGGGACGGAAGGTATCCGGGCGAAGCCGCTGCATCTTTTAGGATATGGCGATGACGGCGAGGCCGAGCCCGCCCCCGCGGAGCCCGGCCCTGAGACGGAGGCGGCCGCGTGAACGAGTTCGCCCATCTCCTCGACCGCCTCGCCTACGAGCCCCGCCGCAACGCCAAGCTGCGGATGCTCCAGGATTATTTCACCCGCACGCCCGACCCGGAGCGCGGCTACGCCCTCGGCGCCATGACGGGGACGCTGAGCTTTCGTGAGGCGAAGCCGGCGCTGATCCGGGGGCTGGTGGAGGAGCGGATCGACCCCGTGCTGTTCCGGCTGTCGCACAATTACGTGGGCGATCTTGCGGAGACGACGGCGCTGATCTGGCCGACCCCGCGGGATCTCCCTCCCTCCTCTGCGGGGGAGGGTACCCTGCGCAGCAGGGGGGGGCGGGACGAAGTCCCGCAAGAGGGGAGCGCGGCTTCTGGAGATGGCGAGAGCCTTTATGAAGGTCGCGACCTCTCCAGCACCGTCGCTCCCCCCTCGCGGGACTTCGTCCCGACCCGACCCCCGCTGACGCGGGGGCCACCCGCCCCCACAGAAGGGGGAGGGGATCCGCCCGTAGGTCTCGGCCACAACAACCCGCCGCCCCACGTCCCGACCCTGGCCGAGGTCGTGGAAACCCTCGCCACCATCCCCAAGCGCGAACTCCCCCGGCACCTCGCCGACTGGCTCGACGCCCTCGACGAGACCGGGCGCTGGGCGCTGCTGAAGCTCGTCACCGGCAATCTCCGCGTCGGCGTCTCGGCGCGGCTCGCCAAGACGGCGGTCGGCGCCCTCGGGGGCCACGATGCCGATGCCGTCGAGGAGGTCTGGCACGGGCTGACGCCGCCCTTCGAGACCCTGTTCGCCTGGGTCGAGGGCCGGGCCGAGCGGCCCGAGACCCTGAACCCAGCCCCGTTCCGGCCGCCGATGCTGTCCCACCCGATCGAGGAGGAGGCCGACCTCGACAAGCTGGAGCCGGAGGCGTTCTCGGCCGAGTGGAAATGGGACGGGATCCGCGTCCAGCTCGTCGGCGGCCGCGACCGGGCCGGTGTGCAGGTCGGCAAGGTCTATTCCCGCACCGGCGAGGACATCACCGGGGCCTTCCCGGATCTCGCCGAGGCGATCAGCTTCACCGGCACACTCGACGGGGAATTGCTGATCCTGCGCGAGCGCCGGGTGCAGAGCTTTAACGTGCTCCAGCAGCGCCTCAACCGGAAAGCTGTCACGGCCAAGCTCCTGGAGGAATTCCCCGCCCATGTGCGGGCCTACGACCTGCTGACCCTCGACGGCGACGACCTGCGGGCCGACCCGTTCGTGGAGCGGCGGGCGAAGCTGGAGGCTCTGGTCACGCGCCTCGACCATGCCCGCATCGACATCTCGCCGCTCGTGCCCTTCGCCGACTGGGAGGCGCTCGCCGCCGCCCGGGCCGATCCGGCCTCGGTGGGGGCGGGCGAGGATGCCGAGGCGATCGAGGGCATCATGCTCAAGCGCCGCAACAGCCCCTACCTGCCGGGCCGCCCGAAGGGTCCGTGGTGGAAGTGGAAGCGCGAGCCCCACATCGTCGACGCCGTGATGATGTATGCCCAGCGCGGCCACGGGAAGCGCTCGTCCTTCTACTCGGACTACACGTTCGGGGTCTGGCGGGCGGCGCCCGAGGGTGGCGACGAGCTGGTGCCGGTCGGCAAGGCCTATCACGGCTTCACCGATGCCGAACTGGCCAAGCTCGACCGCTACGTCCGCAACAACACCACCAAGCGATTCGGCCCGGTGCGCGAGGTTGCCCATGGGCGCGAGGCGGGGCTCGTGCTGGAAATCGCGTTCGAAGGGGTGCAGCGCTCGACTCGGCATAAGTCGGGCGTGGCGATGCGCTTCCCCCGGGTCAGCCGGATCCGCTGGGACAAGCCCCCCGCGGAGGCCGACCGGATCGACGTGCTGGAACGCATCCTCGCCCGGGGCGAGCGCGAGGTCGCGCCGGGTGCAACCCTACTGGAGAAGGCCGGATGAGGCAGGGCAGTGGGCAGGGCAGTGGGCAGGGGAAGATCGGTCCGGTGGAGATGCTGGCCTCCGGCGCGGTGGAACGCCACGCCAGCGGGCGGCTCACCATCGGGACGGCGGGGCAGGGGTTTACGGACTTCACCGACGCGGTGGCGGCGTTCGTCCGCGACAGCGGGATCCGGGGCGGGCTGGTGACGGTGTTCTGCCGGCATACGTCGGCCTCGCTCACCATCCAGGAGAACGCGGATCCCGACGTCCAGACCGACCTGATGACCGCCCTCGACGGGTTCGCGCCGCGCCACGCCGGCTACGTCCACGGCGCCGAGGGGCCGGACGACATGCCGGCCCATATCCGCACGCTGGTGACCGATTCGGCCCTGACCATCCCCCTGGTCGACGGCCGGCTGGCGCTGGGCACATGGCAGGGAATCTACCTGATCGAGCACCGCGACCGGCCGCACCGGCGGGAGATCGTGCTGAGCGCGATCGGTGCGTGACTGGAGTCCCAGTCGGACCGATCGGCAACAGCCGGCAACACACCGGCGGTTAACCATGCCGTGCCCATGATCCCTGTCGGATGGAGTCTTGCGGCTCCGACCCACGGAGACCCCGATGAGCCTCTACGCCGCGCTCGCGAACTCGATTTCCGGCGCCTCGGCCCAGTCGCTGGCGCTCAACAACATCTCGGGCAACATCGCCAACACGCAGACGGCGGGGTTCAAGACCACCGAGACGCACTTCGCCGACATGCTGGCGCAGACGCAGCGCGGGCCGCAGCAGGCGGGCGGCGTGGCCAGCAGCACGCGCGACACGCTCGGCATCCAGGGCACGATGCAATCCACCGGGGTCTCGACCAACCTCGGCATCTCGGGCAACGGCTACTTCATCGTCCGGGCCAACACCGGCACCGACCAGAGCCCGACCTTCACCGGCCAGACCGCCTACACGCGGCGCGGCGACTTCGCCCCGGATGCCAACGGCTACCTCGTCAACGGCGCCGGCTACTACCTGTTCGCGGGCCCCTCGGCCAACGCACCGGTCACGGTGCCGACCGGCGCCAACACCCTGGCGGACCTGTCGGTCTCGTCCGCCGGCACGATCACCGGCACCGCCGCGAATGGCAGCACCGTGCCGCTCGGCACCCTGACGCTGGCGCAGTTCGGCACGCAGGAGAACCTGACCTCCCTCGACGGCGGCGCCTACGTGGCCAACGGCCAGTCCGAGACGCCGAGCTACGGCCTCAACGGCGCGACCCTGCGGGCCGGCGCGGTGGAGCAATCGAATGCCGGCATCGCGGACCAGTTCTCGAAGATGATCGAGACCCAGCAGGCCTACACGGCCAACACCAAGGTGATGAGCACCGCCGACCAGATGCTGCAGGACGCCATCTCGATGTATGCGTGACGGCCGAGTCTGACCGAAGGTTCGGGGTTTCCAAAGGGCAAGCCCTTTGGCGGGTTCTCAGGCAAAGACTTGAGAAATCTGGCCCTGAGATGTTCACCAGGGCTCCGCCCTGGACCCGCGAAAGGTCTCGACCTTTCGAAACCACGACTGGAGCCCTCCACGCGACGTCAGAGGATCTTGAGCGGGTCCTTCTCGGGCGGGGGCGGCGCCACGTCGGTACGGTTCCACCAGCCGCCGCCGAGGGCCACGAACAGCGCCGCCGTGTCGGCGTACTGCGTGGCCCGCGCGGCCGCCGAGGTGACCAGCGCCGAGAGGTAACCCTGCTGGGCGATCAGCACCTGCGAGGAGGTGACGGCGCCCGCGGTGTACTGCTTGCGGATCAGCCCGAGGCTCTGGTTGGTGGCGCTCACCGCGGCATCGGCGGCCGCCACAGCCTTGGCGTCGGCCTGGAGCGCCCGCAGGGCGTCGGCGACGTTCTGGAAGGCGGTGATCACCGTCGCCTTGTACTGCGCCTGAGCCTGGGTCAGCGATTCCTCGGCGGCCCGCTGGCGGCGGAACAGGGTGCCGGCGTCGAAGATCGGCGCGGTCGCCTGCCCGATGATGGTGAAGAAGGCCGCACTCGGATTGGTCAGCTGCGCGATCCGCGTGGCGCTCGATCCGCCGGTCGCCGTCAGGCTGAACTGCGGCAGGCGGTTCGCCAGGGCGACGCCGACATTCGCGCTCGCCTGCTGCACCAGGGCTTCCGCCGCCTTCACGTCGGGCCGCTGCTGCACCAGCCGCGAAGGCAGGCTCACCGGCAGCCGGTTCGGCAGGCGCAGGGCCGAGAGCTCGAAGGTCTCGCTCACCTCATCCGAGGGCAGCCGCCCGGCGAGCGCGGTCAGCAGGTTGCGCTGCTGGGCGAGCGCCTTCTCCAGCGGCGGCAGGAGCTGCTGCGACAGGGCCAGCGCCGCCTGCTGCTGCACCACGTCGGCGCCCGCGATCTGCCCCAGCGAGAGCTGCTTGTTGTAGAGCTGCAGGATCTCGGTCTGCGCCTGGATGACCCGGCGGGTCGCCTCGATCTGCGCGCGCAGGGACGCCTCTTGAACCGCGGCCGCCACCACATTGCCGGTCAGGCTGAGATAGGCCGCCTCCAGCTGGAAGCGCTGATTCTCGGCGGTGGCCTCGAGCGATTCGATCCCGCGCCGGTTCCCGCCGAACACGTCCGGATTGTACGAGACCACCGCCTGCGGGGTGGAGAGGCTGTAGAGGTACTGGAACTGGTTCTGCAGGGGCGATTGCAGGTCGAGGCCCGGCGCGAGGGCGCCCTGGATCTGTGGGGTCGCGGTCAGGCTCGGGTAGAGCGTGCCCTTCTGGGCCAGCACGTTCTGCTGGGCCACCCGCAGCGAGGCCTGCGCGGCTTCGAGGTTCGGGTTGTTGGCGAGCGCCTGCTCGACGAGGCGGTTCAGGGCCTTGGAATGGAACAGCGTCCACCACGCGCCGGGGATGTCGGCGCCGGACACGAAGCTCTGATCGGCCGAGCCGCCCTGGCGGGTGCGGACGGCATCGGCGGCTGAAGGGTTCCTCAGCGGCTCCCGGGTGTAGCGGCTGACCGGCGGATCCTCCGGCGGCACGTAGTTCGGGCCGACCGCGCAGGCCGACAGGGACAGGAACGCGGCGAGCCCGCCCACTGCCCGTCCGCACCGTTTCGGCGCACGCATCACCATTCCGCCCCCGGAAGCCTCACTCCGGTAGAGCGACGCGGAGCCCATCCAAGTCAATGCAGCGGTCCCCAGATGGCGCGCGCGGGTGGTTCGTTGTGGCGTGCCTGCAACGAGCCGCATCCGCGTTGTCAGCCGGCTCACGCGGCGGCCCGATGCGCGGGCCGCGCCAGCGCGTCCGGGTTCGGCTTGCGGCGGGAGAACAGGGAGATCAGCACCGGCACGATCACAAGAATGAGGGCCGGCGCCAGGATGATGCCGCCGACCACCACCAGTGCCAGGGGTTTCTGCACCTGCGAGCCGATGCCGGTGGAGATCGCCGCCGGCAGCAGGCCGACGCAGGCGGCCACGCAGGTCATCATCACCGGGCGCATGCGCACCACGGCGGCGTTCCAGACCGCCTCCTGCTTCCGCCAGCCCTCGTCGAGGAGCTGGTTGTAGTAGGCCAGCAGGATCACGCCCTCCATGGTCGAGATGCCGAACAGGGCGATGAAGCCGATCGCCGCCGAGATCGAGAACGGCGTGCCGGTCAGCGACAGGGCGAAGATGCCGCCGATCATCGCCATCGGGATCACCGACAGCGTCAGCAGCATGTCGGCCACCGAGGAGAAGTTGATGTAGAGGAGCAGCGCGATCAGCAGCAGGGTGATCGGCACCACGAGACTCAGCCGGTGCGCCGCCTCCTGCAGGTTGGTGAACTGCCCGACCCATTCCAGCCGGTAGCCCGGCGGCAGGTCCACCGCCTCGGCGACCTTGCGCTGCGCCTCGATCACCGCGCTGCCGAGGTCGCGCCCGCGGACCGAGAACTTCACCGGGATGTAGCGCTCCTGGTCCTCGCGGTAGATGAACGAAGCGCCCGAGACGAGGTCGACATCGGCGATCTCGGAGAGCGGCACCTGGATCACGCCGCCGTTCGGGTTCTGGGCGCCGACCGCGATGTTGCGGATGCCGGCGAGCGAGGAGCGGTACTCCTTGGCCAGCCGCACCCGCATCGGGAAGTGCCGGTCCGAGCCGTACTCGTAGAGATCGCCCGCGGTCTGGCCGCCGATCGCCGCCTGGATCGTGGTGTTCACGTCGCCGATCGACAGGCCGTAGCGGGCCGCCTTGTGCCGGTCCACGTCGATCCGCACCGTCGGCTGGCCGAGCGACTCGAACACCGACAGGTCGGTGATGCCCTGGACCGTGCCGAGCGCCGCCTTCACGGCATTGGCGGTCTTGGTCAGCTGCACGAGGTCGTTGCCGTAGATCTTGACCGAGTTCTCGCCCTTCACGCCCGAGGCCGCCTCCTGGACGTTGTCCTCGATATACTGGGAGAAATTGAACTCGATCCCGGGAAACTCCGATTCCAGCTGCTTGCTCAGATTGGCGATCAGGGTCTCCTTCTCGAGGCCCTTGCGCCACTGGTCGATCGGCTTCAGCGGCGCCAGGATCTCGACGTTGAAGAAGCCCGTGGCGTCGGTGCCGTCGTTCGGCCGGCCCTGGTGCGAGAGCACGGTGACGACCTCCGGCACCTCCTGGAAGATCTTGCGCATGCGCTGGACGTAGGCGTTGCCGGCCTCGAGCGAGATCGAGGACGGCATGGTGCCGCGCACGTAGAGGTTGCCTTCCTCCAGGCGCGGCAGGAATTCCAGGCCGAGGTTGCGCGCCGCGAGACCGGAGACCAGCAGCACCACCAGCATCACGCCGAGCGCCAGGATCCGATTCCGGAGGCCGAAGCGCAGGGCCGCCTCGTGGCCGACGCGCAGCACCCGTACGATCAGGGTGTCGCGCTCCTCCAGGTTCTTGGGCAGCATCAGCGCCGAGAGGGCGGGCGAGACCGTGAAGGTCGCGAGCAACCCGCCGATCAGCGCGTACGCGTAGGTCTTGGCCATCGGCCCGAAGATGTGGCCCTCGACACCGGTCATCGTGAACAGGGGCAGGAAGCCCACGATGATGATGGTGGCCGAGAAGAAGATCGCCCGGTTCACCTCGCGTCCGGCGATCGCGATCGTGCCGAGCCGCCCCGTGAGTCCTGCGGGGGGCGCCTCGCCCTTCACGTGATCGGGCTCGGCGATGTGGCGAAAGACGTTCTCGACCATGATGACGGTGGCGTCGACGATCAGGCCGAAATCGATCGCGCCGAGGGACAGGAGGTTCGCGGAATCGCCGCGCACGACGAGGATCAGGATCGCGAAGCCCAGCGCGAAGGGGATCGTCGCCGCCACGATGATCGCGCTGGTCAGCGAGCCGAGGAACAGCCACTGCACCACGAAGACCAGCACCACGCCGAAGACGAGGTTGTGCATCACCGTGTGGGTGGTGGTGTGGATCAGGCCGGAGCGGTCGTAGATCCGCTCGATCTTCACGTCGGGCGGCAGGATCGTGGAGCTGTTGATCTTGTCGATCTCGGCCTCGACCCGCTCCAGCGTCGGCAGGCTCTTGCCGCCGCGGGTCATGAGCACGATGCCCTCGACGATATCGGGCTGGTCGTCGTGGCCGACGATGCCGAGGCGCGGGGCGTTCGACACGCGCACCTCCGCCACGTCCCGCACCAGCACCGGGGTGCCGTTGACGAGGCTGATCATCGTGTCCTTGATGTCGTCCATGTCGCGGATCAGGCCGATGCCGCGCACCACGGCCGATTGCTGGCCGACATTCAGCGTCTGCCCGCCGACGTTGATCGAGGCGTTGTTGAGCGCCGTGGTCAGCTGGACGAGGGTCAGGCCCTGCGCCTGCAGGCGGTTCAGGTCGACCGCGATCTCGTATTCCTTGGCCTTGCCGCCGAAGGCGGTCACGTCGACCACCCCGGGGATCGCCTTGAACCGGCGCTGCAGCACCCAGTCCTGCAGGGTCTTCATGTCCATCGGCGAGTAGCCCGCCGGGCCGACCAGCTTGTAGCGCATGATCTCGCCCACGGGGCTCGTCGGCGAGATCTGCGGCGTGGCGCCGTTCGGCAGGGTCGGGGCCTGCGACAGGCGGTTGAGCACCCGCTGCAGCGCCTCCTCGTACGTGTACTCGTAGTTGAACTGCACCTTCACGTCGGACAGGCCGAACAGCGAGATGGTGCGCACCACCTGGGCGTTCGGGATGCCGGCGAGCGCCACCTCGAGCGGGATCGTGATGTAGCGCTCGATCTCGTCGGCGGATTGCCCCGGGTTCTGGGTGATCACGTCGACCAGCGGCGGCACCGGGTCGGGATAGGCCTCGATGTTGAGCTGCGTGTAGGCGCCGTAGCCGATGCCCAGCATCACCACGAACAGCAGCACCACCAGCACGCGCTGGCGCAGCGAGAAGGCGATCAGGGCGTTCATCGGACCGGATCCTCGCTCAGGACGCCTTGTCGCCGCTGGCCGCCCGGTCGATGAACAGGGCGCCGCGGGTCACGACCTGCTCGCCCGCCTTCAGCCCGTCGACCACCTGGGCGCTGTCGCCGTTGATCAGCCCGAGCTTGATGTCGCGCGCCTCGACCGCCCCGTCGGGCCGCGCCACCCAGACATGGGTGCGGTCGCCCTCGTACACGATCGCGGCCACCGGAATGCTCGGGCTCGGCTCGCCCTTGCCGGTGATGATCGTGAAGGTGGCGAACATCTCCGGGCGCAGCACCCGGTCGGGGTTGTCGACCTCGCTCCGCACCGCGAGCCGGCGCGTCGCCGGGTCGAGGCTGGAGGCCATGTAGTTCACCCGGGCCTTGAACACCCGCGTGCCGAAGCCCGCGACCTTCGCCTCGACCTCCTGGCCGATGCGGATGCGCGGGATCTCGCTCTCGCGCACGTTGGCCACGAGCCAGACCGTGGACAGGTCGCCGATCACGAAGACCGGATCGCTGGAGGCGGAGAGATACTGCCCGATGCCGACCTTGCGCTGGACGATCGTGCCGGCGATCGGGGCCCGGATCTGGGTCTCCGGGCTCATCGTGCCCTTCTTCTCGAAGGCGGCGATCTCGGCGTCGGTCTTGCCGAGCAGGCGCAGGCGGTTCTTCACCGCGTCGAGCGCCGCCTCGGCGGTCTTCAGGTCGCTCTGGGCGGCGATCACGTCGTTCTGGGCCGACTGGTAATCCTTCAGCGCCGTCGCGTGCGCCTGGAACAGCTCCTGCTGGCGCTGCGCGATGGTCTGGTCGAGCTTCAGCAAGGCCTGCTGTTTCCCGAGGTTGTTCAGCGCCGCCTGATAGTCGTTCTGCGCCTGGACCATATCGGTGGCCTCCAGCGTCAGCAGTACGTCGCCGGCCTTCACGTCGTCGCCCGCCCGGACCAGCACCTTGGTGACGCGGCCCGCATAGGGTGAGACCACCGGCACGTTGTCGTCGTCGTTCAGCGCGATGCGCCCCTCGGCCGCCCCCTCCGGGCGGAACACCTGCGTGGCCACCGGCAGGATCTCGAAGGCGGCGCGCTGCTCCTTGGAGGGTCGGAACACCCGCTCCACCGGGCCGGCCTTCACGGCGTCGATGCCCGGATCGGGATTGCTCGAACCGCCGAACAGACTCGCCACCGAGCCGGCGACGCCCGCGGCGGTCTCCCGGGCCCGATCCGGGAAGGCGAGGGCGAGGCCGCCCAGGGCCGCCAGCAGCACGATGAGGACGAGAGGCCCGGTCCACCGGCGACCGCGCGGCGGCGCCAGGGCAGTCTCGTCCTGTTCCAGCGGGTTTCGGGCGTCCATGAGCGTGTTCTTCTG
This sequence comes from Methylobacterium guangdongense, assembly GCF_038442355.1. Taxonomy (NCBI): domain Bacteria; kingdom Pseudomonadati; phylum Pseudomonadota; class Alphaproteobacteria; order Hyphomicrobiales; family Methylobacteriaceae; genus Methylobacterium; species Methylobacterium guangdongense. Next base: position 40,997 of record NZ_JBBXMX010000005.1, on the reverse strand, counting down.
CGTCCGGACGAAGAGACCGGTCTGGCTGAGGCGGATACGATTCGCGCGGAACGCCGCCCGTATCAATGCGATCGCTGGTGCTTTTCTATGGCGGACCGCGCGGGTGTTCCGCTGCGGCGTCCCGTGCCTAGAGCAAAGCTTGCCCGACGTGCAATCGATTGGCGGCCCCGGTCGCGAAACCGTGTGGCTCCGTCTTCCTTTGCGGGGATTTGTTACAATATGACAACGATCGTGGGCCCAGCCTTGCCCGATCCGCCGTCACACCGCGAAGATGCCGTCATGACCGACACGCGCTCTGCCCCCGCCCAAGCCGGCATCCAAGCTGGATCGACCTCCGGCAAGATCCCGGTGACCGTGCTCACCGGTTATCTCGGCGCCGGAAAGACCACGCTCCTCAACCGGATTCTCACCGAGAACCACGGCAAGCGCTATGCCGTGATCGTCAACGAGTTCGGCGAGATCGGCATCGACAACGACCTCGTGGTCGGCGCCGACGAGGAAGTGTTCGAGATGAACAACGGCTGCGTCTGCTGCACGGTGCGCGGCGACCTGATCCGAATCATGGACGGGTTGGTGAAGCGCCGGGGCAAGTTCGACGCGATCATCGTGGAGACCACGGGGCTGGCCGACCCGGCGCCGGTGGCCCAGACTTTCTTCGTCGATCAGGACGTGGGCGAGGCCGCCCGCCTCGACGCCGTTGTGACGGTGGCGGACGCCAAGTGGCTCACCGACCGCCTGAAGGACGCCCCCGAGGCCAAGAACCAGATCGCCTTCGCGGACGTGATCCTGCTCAACAAGAGCGACCTCGTGGCGCCGGCCGACCTCGACCGGGTCGAGGCCGAGATCCGCGCCATCAATCCGCTGGCCAAGCTGCACCGGACGCAGAACTGCGCCGTACCCCTCGACGCCGTGCTGGAGCGCAACGCCTTCGACCTCGACCGCATCCTCGAAGTGGAGCCCGACTTCCTGGAGGAGGGGCACCACCATCACCACGATTCCGAGATCCGCTCGATCTCGGCGAAGATCGAGGGGGAGGTCGATCCGGACAAGTTCATGCCCTGGATCTCGAACCTGACGCAGGTCCAGGGGCCCGACATCCTGCGCTGCAAGGGAATCGTGGCCTTCCCGAACGAGCCGAAGCGCTTCGTCTTCCAGGGCGTCCACATGATCCTCGACGGGGACGTGCAGGGCGATTGGGGCAAGGACGAGAGGCGGGTGTCCCGGGTGGTGTTCATCGGGCGGAACCTCGACGAGGCGGCGATCCGGGAGGGGTTCGAGGCCTGCCGGGTGTGAGGGGCTGAAGGATGGCGGTCTGAGACGAGGGGGCCTCCCCCGCAGGGGTTATCTGTCCACATCTCCAGGTTAGACGCCGACGCTTGCGACTGAGCGCGACGCGCCCCCTCTCCCGTGCGGGAGAGGGTTGGGGTGAGGGCTGCGAAGTCTCAGAACCGGGCGCGCCATCAACGCGGGAAAGGTTGAGTCTCTTCCTGGGAGTTCTCATCCCTCACCCTGTCCCTCTCCCGTGCGGGAGAGGGGACCCGCGCTCGATCCTGAAGCCCGTTGGCGAAGCGGACCTGTGAGTTGGCAAGCCGGCGGAATGGGGATCGACGCCTCCTGGATCTCATCTCCAAAGCCGTCGACACCCCTGTTTCGGCCCCGAAGCCGATTCTCAACGATTGAATGTCACCCTAGCGGCTGCGGGCCTGCGTATCGGGCCCGCGGAGCCCGCGTATCATGGCCCACAGCGCAACCGCCGGAACCGCGCCCGGAATCCCGCTCCGCTTCGCCGTGGAGGCGATGGCGAAGGCGCTGTTTGCCGCCTTCATCTTCTTCGCCTGCTTCGCGTTCTCGGACACGTCGCCCTACGACGCGGTGGCGATCCCCACGATCGTCCTGTGGCTCTGCCTCGGCGTGCGCCTGCACCGGGGGGCGGTGCCGCTGGTGGCCCTGCTGCTCCTCTACCTCGCGGCGATCGTCTGCGCGCTGCTGCCCTACCTCAACGAGGAATTCCCGGTCACCTGGACGATCCAGCTGATCTATCTCGTGATCACCTGCATCTTCTTCGCCGTGTTCTTCGCGGACGATACCCACGCCCGGATGGAGCTGGCGCTCAAGGCCTATACGGCGAGCTGCGTGTTCTCGGCGGCGCTCGGCATCGTCGGCTACCTGCAATGGCTCGGCATCGAGGACCTGTTCTACAAGTACGACCGGGCGTCCGGCACCTTCCAGGATCCGAACGTGTTCGGCTCGTTCCTGACGCTCGGCGCCCTCTACCTGATGCACGGCCTGCTCACCGGCTCGTCGCGCCGGCCGCTCGTCTCGTTGGCCGGCCTGCTGATCATCGTGGCCGGCATCTTCCTGTCGTTCTCCCGCGGCTCCTGGGGCGGAAGCGCCGTCGCGGTGCTGCTGATGGTCGGCTCGGTCTATGCGGGCAGCACCTCGGTACGCCTACGCCGCCGCATCGTGCTCCTCACCCTCGCGACTCTCGTGCTCGGCACCGTGGCGGTGATCGGCCTGCTCTCGGTCGATCACGTTCACAAGATGTTCGAGACCCGCGCGGCGCTGACCCAGGATTACGATCAGGGCGAGACCGGCCGCTTCGGCAACCAGATCCGCGGCCTCGCCATGCTGCTGGAGCGCCCGTTCGGGATGGGGCCGATGCACTGGCGGCTGGTCTTCGGGCTGGAGCCGCACAATTCCTACATCGGCTCCTTCGCCAACGGCGGCTGGCTCGGGGGGGCGGTGTTCATCGGGCTCGTGCTGACGACGGGCTTCGTCGGCTTCCGCCTTCTGGTGCGGCCGTCGCCGTTCCGGGCGCACGCCCAGATCGTCTGGCCGGCTCTGCTGATGTTCTTCCTGCAGGCCTTCCAGATCGACATCGAGAAGTGGCGGCACGTCTACATGATGCTCGGCATGGTCTGGGCGCTCGAAGCCGCGCGGCTGCGCGTGGGTCGGCCGCATCGGCGCGCGCTTGAAACGCGGTCCCGGGCGGGCCATCCCTCGCCCCGGGCCAGCGGATCGCCGGTCGGGGGTTCGCATCCGGAGGCCGTCACGTGAGCACACAGCCGGATAGCGAGACGCAGCGGCTCGCGGCCCTTCAGGCCCTCGGCATCCTGGGCACCGCGCCCGAGCCGCATTTCGACGCCGTCTGCCGCACCGCCCGCCGCCTGTTCGGGGTGCGCACCGCCCTCGTGAACTTCATCGACGCCACGGCGCTGTGGCCGAAGACGCCCTGCATCGACCTGCCGGGGGCGATCCCGCGCGCGGACGGCATCTGCGATCACACGATCCGCAGCGACGCCCTGCTGGTGGTGCCCGATGCCCAGGCCGACCCGCGGTTCCGCGCCATGCCGGGAGTCGCCGCCGGGGGCTTCCGCTTCTACGCGGGCCTGCCGCTGAGCCTGCGGCCGGGCCTGCGGATCGGCACCTTCTGCCTCCTCGATCCGGAGCCCCGCGACGGCCTCTCGGAGGACGAGATCGCGACCTTCCGCGACCTCACCGACATCGTCCTCGCCCACCTCCGGCTCACCGAGGCCAATGCCCGCCGGGGCCGCGAGATCGAGCGGGCGGCGATCCGCGAGGCCCTGATCCGCGAGCAGCACCGGGAGATCAACGCCCGCGCCCGGGCCCAGGAAGCGGCCAACCAGCAGCTGACCATGGCCGAGCAGCTCGCCGGCGTCGGCAACTGGCGGGTAGATCTCGCCGACGGCCGGCCGGTCTGGTCGGCGAGCCTCTACGCGATCGCCGGACGCGATCCCGGGGCGCCGCCGCCGCGCCTCGACGCCTTCGCGCAGCTCTACCACCCCGACGACCGGGCGCGGCTCGAGGCGATCGTGGCCGACGCGATCGCGCGCCGGGCGAGCTTCGACTTCGAGGCCCGGCTGCTGCGGCCCGGCGGCGAGATCCGCCACGTGGTCGTGCGCGGCGTCTGCCGCGAGGACGGGGACGCGGCCCGCCTCGCCGGCGTGCTCATCGACGTGACCGAGCGCCGCCGCGCCGAGGACGAGGTGCGCCGCAGCGAGCTGCGCTATCGCGGCCTCGCCGAGACCCTGCCGATCCTCATCTGGACCATGCGGGTCGGCGACGGGCAGGCGACCTACGCCAACGCGCAGTTCCAGGCCTATTACGGGCCGATCGGGTCGGACCGGGCCCAGCGCCTCGCGCGAAACCATCCCGACGACGCCGCCGCCATGGAGGCGGCCTGGACCCGGGCGGTCGCGACGGGCGAGGGCTTCAGCGGCCAGTGGCGGATCCGGCGCCACGACGGCGTCTACCGCTGGCACAAGGTATCCCTGGTCCCGATCCGCCTCGATCCCGCGGACGGCGCCGTGCTGGAATGGCTCGGCACCGCCCTCGATGTCGACGACATCGTGACGGCTCGCCTCGCCGTCGAGGAGGCCCGCGGGCTCCTGGGGATCGCCCTCGACGCCGCGGAGGCGGGCACCTGGGACTGGGACATGCGCACCGGGCTCGCCAACCTGAGCCCCGAGAGCGCGCGCATGCACGGGCTGCCGGAGACCGGCCTGACCCACACGATCACCGCCGCCGACTGGACCGGGCTGCTCCATTCCGAGGATGTCGGCGACGTCTGGAACGAGATCCGGCGGGCGGTGGAGACCTCGACGCCCTACGCGGCCGAGTTCCGGGTGGGCGATCGCTGGCTCTACGCCCGTGGGCGGACCGTGTTCGGGCCCGAGGGGCAGCCGCAGCGCATGGTCGGGCTCCACCTCGACATCACGGAGCGCAAGGCCGCCGAGGCGGCCCTGCGGACGGCCACGCGCGATGCGGAAGCCGCCCGCGCCGAGGCCGAGCGGGCGAGCGCGGCCAAGAGCGAGTTCCTGGCCGCCATGAGCCACGAGATCCGCACGCCGCTCAACGGCATCCTCGGCTATGCCGACCTGCTGCTCGACGAGGGGCATCTCGGCAACGAGGACCGGCGCCGCCTAGAGCTGATCCAGAGTTCGGGCGCGGCGCTCCTCACCGTCGTCAACGACATCCTCGATTTCTCCAAGATCGAGGCCGGCGAGCTGACCCTCGATCCGGTCGGCTTCCCGCTGGTCTCCACCGTCGACGCCGCGGTCTCGATCGTGCGCGGCAGCGCGATCCGGAGCGGCCTCGCGATCGAGGCCCGGATCGACCCGGCGCTTCCGGGTCACGTGGTCGGCGATCCCGGCCGCCTGCGGCAGGTGCTGCTGAACCTCCTCAACAACGCCGTGAAGTTCACCCCCGCGGGCTCCGTCACCCTGACGGTGCAGCGGGAGGGCGCGGGCACCGCCCCCGACGGCAGCCCCGGCGACGTCATCCGCTTCGCCGTGACCGATACCGGCATCGGCATCGCGCCGGCCCAGCAGGACCGGCTGTTCAAGCGCTTCAGCCAGGTGGACGGCTCGATCAGCCGGCGCTTCGGCGGCACCGGCCTGGGACTGGCCATCTCCCGCCATCTGGTGACGCTGATGGGCGGCGCAATCGGCGTCGAGAGCCGCGAGGGTCAGGGATCGACCTTCTGGTTCCGCCTGACCCTGCCGCGGAGCGCCGAAGCGGCCGCAGGTCAAGCTGTGCGCGAGGCGCACGAGAGCGCCCGGCCGCGGGCGCAAGCCACCGCCCAAGCGCCCGCCACGGCACAGCAGGACGCCGCGCAACTGCGCCTGCTCCTGGTCGAGGACGTGCCGCTCAACCAGGAGCTGGCCTGCGCGGTGCTCGAATCGCAGGGCTACGCCGTCGAGGTGGCGGGCGACGGGGCCGAGGCCATCACGGCGGTCGCCGCCGCGGTCGCGGGCGGCCGCCCCTACGATCTGGTTCTGATGGATGTCCAGATGCCCCGGGTCGACGGGCTGACCGCCACCCGCCGCATCCGCGCCCTGGCGCCGCCGGCCTGCGATATCCCGATCGTGGCCATGACGGCGAACGTGCTGCCCACCCAGATCGAGGAGCTGCGCGCGGCCGGCATGGACGACTACGTCGGCAAGCCGTTCCGCCGGGCCGATCTCTTCGCCACGATCAGCCGCTGGTCGGCGCCCGGCGCCCGTCGACCGGTACGGGCGGAGGAGTCGAACCGGGCCGCGCAGGTCGATGCCGCCATCCTCGACGCCGCGGTGCTCACCGAGATGGAGTCGAGCTTCGGGGCGGATCGGGTCGGCGCGCTGCTGGATCTCCTGGCGAACGAGCTGTCCGAGCGGTTCCGGCCGAGCGAGACCGACCGGCTTCAGATCGCCCACGACGCGCACGCCCTCGTGGCGGCGGCGGGGCTCCTGGGCTTCGTCGGCCTGTCGAGCCTGTGCCGGGAGGTCGAGGCGGCCGCCCATGCGGGGGCCGACCTGATGCCGCTGATCCGGCGCCTGGAGGTCCAGCGGGCGACGGCGTTGCGCGCGATCCGCCAGCTGCGCGCGGCCTGAACGCCCGCCCGGGCGCCTTCAGGCCGACCGCGCCAGCGGCACCGCGAGGCCCGCTCCGCCGCTGCGGACCGGACCGGACCGCGCGAGGTCGTCCACGGCCGTCAGGATGCCCGCCATGGCGTCCCGGCTCGCGAAGGCCGCCTGGAGCGCGCCGGCGCGCTGCCGGAACGTCGGCTCGGTGAGCACCCGGGTCACCGCCTCCCGCAAATCATCCGGGCTCGGCGCGTTGGTGGCGAGGTTGATGCCGGCGCCGGACCAGCCGACGCGGGCATTCACCTCGGCCTTGTCCTCGGTGAGGCCGGCCGAGACGATCGGCACCCCGGCGGCCAGCGCCTGGCTGACGCTGCCGTAGCCGCCGTTGGTCACCAGCACGCTGACCCGCGGCAGCAGATCGCGGAACGGCAGGAAGCTGGCCACCCGCGTGTTGGCGGGGATCGGCCCGCGCAGGGCCGCGACCGGCCGTCCGCCTGTGGTGGCCAGGACGAGGCGATCGTCCCGGTCGGCGAGCGCCGCCAGGGCCGGCTCGACCAGCTCGCCGAAATCCGCGTTGGCCAGCGTCCCCTGCGTGACCAGCACGACGGGTTTGCCGGCCGCGTTCGCGGCCTCCAGGTCCGGCCACCAGTCCGGCAGGGGCGCCGGTGGGGTGGGCGGCTGCAGCAGCCCGATGAAGCGCAGGCCCGGGGGCAGCGTGCCGTAATCGTATTCGAAGCCCGGCACCGTCGGCTGGAGGAACAGGTCCGGCAGCACCACGATGGAATGCGGCAGGGAGGCCGGCAGCGGCGGCAGGCCGAGCCTGGCGAGTTCGCCGTCCGTGTAGGCCCGCACCGGGTTGGTGAAGGCCGCGTCCATGCCGGCCTTCAGGGCGGCGTAGCGGATCCGCTCGGCCCGGTCCCGGGCGGGGGGCAGGCCGAGGCCGACCGGGGCGTGGTCCGGCCGATCCAGGAACAGGAAGCTGACATTGACGGTCACGATCGGCGGCCGCGGCGCCGCGTCGAGGAGCAGGGGCAGCACGCCGAGGAACAGGCTGCCGGCCACGATCACGTCCGGCGCCTCGTCGGCGATCAGCCCGCGCAGCACCTCCGCCTGACCCGGCATCGGATCGATGAAGCGCCGCTGGAACTCGCGCCGGTAGCGCTCGGGGCCCGCCGGCAGCCCGGTTTCCCGGAAGGTGGCCGAGCCGTTGTCGGCGTAGGCGGTGAAGCGCAGGCCCGCCGCCTCGATCTTCTCGCGGAACAGCGCATCGGACAGCACGAGCACGTCGTCGCCCCGCGCGGCGGCGGCGCGGCCGACGGCGAGCAGCGGGTTGATGTGGCCGGTGAGCGGCGTTGCGGCGATCAGGATCTTCATCGGGGCCTCCTTGGGCGATGCCAGCGTCACCGGCCTCGCCCCCGTCGGGGTTTTGGCGCCGTCTCGATCGGGCGCCCCGGGCGCGATCGTGCGCCGGTGTCGGAGGGAAAATCGCCCGCCGATCCATCTGGTTACGGGGCGTGAACGGCTTCGTGCGGCAGCGCACCATCGGCGCGTGCCGTGCCGGCCGGATCGCTCCGCTCCGCTCACGGGGCCGACGTTGCCGGCGCCCTGAGCCGGAACCCGGCTCACGCCACCACGATCACCCGGTTCGGCAACTCGTCCGGATCGTCGGGCCCGGCCGGCAGGTGCTCCGCCAGACAGGTGCCAATGGCCTCGATCGCCGCCGTCAACCCGGCCTCGATCTCACCCCGCCCGAGGGCCGCGATGAGGTCGGCCAGGATGCCGTCCCAGGCGGCGGGCGAGACTTCACGCAGCACGCCGAGGTCGGTGACGATCTCCGCGTGCCGCTCGGCCAGCGACAGGTAGAGCAGCACGCCGGTGCGGGATCGGGTCAGGCTCAGGCCCCGGGACCAGAAGGCCCGCTGCGCCGCCTCCCGGGCGCGGGCGCTGCGCAGGCTGCGCGGCACCAGGGCGAGGCGCAGCCGCTCGCTCTGGCTCGCCAGCAGGATCGCGGCCACGAGGGCGGCCTGCGCCAGCGCGATGGCGGCCGGCCCCCAGGGCGTCAGCGCGATCAGCGGCCAGGGCAGGATCAGGGCCGCCACCAGGATCGCCAGCAGGACGAGCGAGCGGTAGGCGCCCGCCCGCGCGCTCACCATCACGACGATCTCGCCGGACGTGCCGGCTTCGGCCCGCGCCACGACCCGGGCGAGGCGGGCGCGCACCTCCGGAGTCAGCGCCTGGCTGAGGCTACCAGCCATCGGATGCCCCTCCGCCGCCCGATGAGCCGCCCCCGCCGGAAAAGCCGCCGTCGAATCCGCCCGACGAACCGCCGAAGCCGCCGTCCGAGAAGCCGCCGCCCCAGCCGCCCGATCCGGGACCGGGCAGGATCACGATCCCGCCGCCCCGCCTGCCCCGTCCGCCCCGGTTGCCGAGCCGGGCCATGCGCCACGCCACCGTCACCACGATCAGGAGCAGGATCACGAAGATCGCCACCTGCAAGGGATCGGCCGCGTCGTCCTTCGGCTGCGGCGCGCGCTGCCATTCCTGCGCGTCCCGCGACAGGATCGCCAGGATCCCGTCCACGCCCGCGTCGAGCCCGCCGAACCAGTCGCCGGTCTTGAAGCGCGGCGTGATCGCGCTCGCCGTGATGGTGCGCGACTGGGCGTCGGTCAGCGCGCCTTCGAGGCCGTAGCCGACCTCGATGCGGACCTTGCGCTCCTGCGGCGCCACCAGGAGCAGGACGCCGTTGTTGGTTTTGGCCTGCCCGAGCTTCCAGGCCCGGAACAGGCGGTTGGCGTAGTCCTCGATGGTCGTGCCCTGGAGGTTCGGCACGGTCGCGACCACGACCTGATCCGAGGTCTTGTCCTCGTGCGCCTTCAGCTTGGCTTCGAGCGCGTGGCGCTGGTCCGGCGTGAGGAGGCCGGCCGCATCGACGACGCGGCCGGTGAGCGTGGGGAAGCTCAGCTCGGCCGCGAGCGCCCCGACCGCGTAGAACGCCAGGCAGGCCGCGATGACGGCGAGCGCCAGGGCGAGCCGCACCCGGACCGGGATGTTTCGGCTCACGGACGGTCCCTAGAACTTCACGTTCGGCGGCCGGTCGGCATTCGGCGTCGCCGTGAAGGTCTCCATGGGCTTGGCGTCGGGATAGAGGAACGCCGCGATCCAGCGGCCCGGGATCGTGCGCACCTCGGTGTTGTAGGCCTGGACGGCCGTGATGTAGTCGCGCCGCGCCACCGCGATGCGGTTCTCGGTGCCCTCAAGCTGCGATTGCAGGGCCAGGAAGTTCTGGTTCGACTTCAGGTCGGGGTATTTCTCCACCGTCACCAGCAGGCGCCCGAGCGCCCCGGAGAGCTGGTTCTGTGCGTCTTGATAATCCTTGAACTTCTGCGGGTCGCTCACCGTGGAGGCATCGACCTTCACGCTCGACGCCTTGGCGCGCGCCTCGGTGACGCCGATCAGCACGTCCTTCTCCTGCTGGGCGTAGCCCTTCACGGTCTCGACGAGGTTGGGGATCAGGTCGGCCCGGCGCTGGTACTGGTTCTGCACCTCGCTCCAGGAGGATTTCGCCTGCTCCTGCAGGGTCGGCACCCGGTTGATCGCCCCGCAGCCGGACAGGCCGATGGCCACGAGGACGAGCGAGAACACGCCGAGGAGCCGCGCCGCCGCGGAAGGCTGGCGCGGGGCGCCGGCCGTCAGTGTCGTCATCATTCCGTCCCCTGTCCGCCGGGGCAGGCCCGGCCCATGGATGAGGAAAGCAGCAGAACCCGATTCGATCCGTCGAGGTAAGCCCCACCCCCTCATGAAGCATGGGGAGACTTGGACAATCGGGGGCAACACAGAGCCGCCCTGCACGTTTGGGACGTCGAGGTCCGTTCCGCGGTCGCGTTGCGATCGGGGCCGCCCTCGGTTCTTGTGTTCGCGGCGCGGGCCCCTGCGCCGGAGCGGCGTCCCTCGGGGCGGAGAGCGCCCGAAGGGGTGCTGGGAGGCCGGAGATGGATGCAGTGCTCGCCGATCACGTCAGGGCCGCCAGCGCCGTCGCGCGGCGCCACGCGCTGGCCTTCCAGGCGCCCTCCGGCAAGGACGCATTGCCCTGGTCGGTGATCGAGGCCTACGACGCGCGGGTGCGCGGCCATGTCGAGCGCGATCCGCGGATCGAGGACGAGCGCGACCGGGTGCTGATCGCCGCCGTGAAGCTCGCCGAGACCCCGGTCGAGGAGGGCGAGGACACCATCGCGGCGGCCCGCGCGCATCTCGTCGACGCGATCGCGTATCTGGAGCAGGCGGTGATGCGCTTCGGCCGGGTCAACCGGCAGGGGGCGAAGCTCGGCTACGGCAGCTACGGCCAGCCGGTCGGTTCGCCGGACTGAGCGGGCCGGGTCATCCGATGTCCGCAGGCCCGCCCGTCGCGGCGACCCTGAGCCGCCTCGATCTGAAGACGCTGCGCCTGTTCGCGGCGATCTGCGCGGAGGGCACCCTCAACGGCGCGGCGCGGCGGGCGGCGATCGCCCCCTCGGCCGTGAGCAAGCGGCTCGCGGAGCTGGAGCACGCGCTGGGCTGTACCCTGCTGGTCCGGGAGCCCCGCGGCATGCGCCTGACCCCGGCGGGCGAGACGCTGCTGCACCACACCCGCCGCATGCTGGCGAGTGCCGAGCAGATCGCCCTGGAACTCGCCGAGCATGCCCGCGGGGTGCGCGGCTTCGTGCGGGTGTTGGCCAACCTCTCGGCCATCGTGGAATTCCTGCCCGAGGATCTGCAGGCGTTCCTGGCCGCGCAGGGCGGGATCCGGGTCGATCTGGAGGAGCGCCCGAGCGGCGGCGTCGTGGCCGGCGTCGAGGAGGGGCTCGCCGATCTCGGCATCTGCGCGGGCGGCACCGACACGCGCACGCTCACCGCCTACCCGTACCGGGCCGACCGGCTCGTCCTGGTCATGCCGGAGAACCACCCGCTCAGCGACCGCGCCAGCATCGCGCTGGCCGAGACGCTCGACTACGACCATGTCGGGCTCCACGTGGAGAGCTCGATCTACGCGGCCCTGCGGGACGAGGCCCGGCGCCTCGGCCGGCCGCTGCATCTGCGCATGCACGTGCCGAGCTTCGACGCGATCTGCCGGATGGCGCAGGTCGGGATGGGGCTCGGGACCGTGCCGGAGCACGTCCACGCCCTGCTCGGGCCGTCGATGCGGCTCGCCGCGGTACCGCTCACCGACCCCTGGGCGCAGCGCATGCTGAGCCTCGTCGTCCGCCCCGGCCTCCTGCCGCCGGCCGCCCGACTCCTGCTCGACCATCTGCGCGCCGCGGAGGGGTTGCGTTCTTCCCAAGAGAACGCACGGTGATGGATGGCGTTTGGACTCCAAGTCTTCGTGCGCAGTAATCAGTCATCAACAAAATATGGAGGAGAGAATGTCCGGTCCGCTCAGCGGTATCCGTGTTCTCGAACTCGGTCAGCTCATCGCCGCGCCCTTCGCGACGCGGCTGATGGCCGAGTTCGGCGCCGAGGTCATCAAGGTCGAGCCCCCGGGCGAGGGCGACCCGCTGCGCAAGTGGCGCAAGATGCACGAGGGCACCTCGCTCTGGTGGTACCTGCAGTCGCGCAACAAGAAGTCGATCGCGGTCAATCTGAAGAGCCCCGAGGGCCTCGACGTCGTCAAGCAGCTCGCCGCGAGCGCCGACGTGGTGGTCGAGAATTTCCGCCCCGGCGGCCTTGAGAAGCTCGGCCTCGGCTGGGACGTGCTCTCCGCCCTCAACCCCAACCTCGTGATGGTGCGGATCTCCGGCTACGGCCAGACCGGCCCGTATCGCGACCGGCCGGGCTTCGGCGCCATCGGCGAGTCGATGGGCGGCATCCGCTTCACCACCGGCAGCCCGGAGGCGCCCCCCGCCCGGGTCGGCGTCAGCATCGGCGACACGCTCGCCTCGCTCCACGGCGTGATCGGCGCCCTGATGGCGCTCCTGAGGGTCAAGACCGGCCAGGGCGCCGGGCAGGTGATCGACGTCTCGCTCGTCGAGAGCGTGTTCAACGTGATGGAGAGCCTCGTCCCCGAATACGACCTGCTGGGCGAGGTCCGCACCCGCACCGGCGGCGCGCTGCCGGGCATCACCCCGTCGAACACCTATCCGACCCGCGACGGCGGCTACGTCGTCATCGCCGGCAACAGCGACCCGATCTTCCGCCGCCTGATGGCGGCGATCGGCCGTCCCGACCTCGCGGACGACCCGGCTTTGCGCAACAACGCGGGGCGCTCGCAGCAATCCGCGATGCTGGACGGCACGATTGCCGACTGGTCGAAGACCAAAACGGTCGAGGAGGCGCTCGCCGTCCTAGAGGCCGCCGACGTGCCGGCGGGCCGGATCTACTCGGTGGCCGACATCGTGGCCGACCCGCACTATCAGGCCCGCGACATGATCCTCCAGGCGGAGCTGCCCGGCGGGACCCAGGTCAAGATGCCGGGCATCGTGCCGAAGCTGTCCGACACCCCGGGCGAGATTCGCTGGCAGGGCCCGGCCCTCGGCGCCCATACGGATGCGGTGCTCGGCGAACTCGGCCTCGACCCGGAGCGGATCGCGGCCCTGCGCGCGAAGGGAGCGGTGGCATGAGCGGCGACGCGATGATCGTCCAGGAGGTCGCCACCCGCGACGGCTTCCAGATCGAGCCCGTCTTCGTACCGACGGACGAGAAGATCCGCCTGGTCGATGCGCTCGCGGAAGCCGGCTTCAGCCGGATCGAGGTCTCGTCCTTCGTCTCGCCGAAGGCGGTGCCGGCGCTGGCCGACGCGGCCGAGGTCTTCGCCGGGATCCGGCGCCGGCCCGGCACCGTCTACGTCGCCCTGGTGCCGAACCCGAAGGGTGCCGAGCGGGCGCTCGCCGCCAAGGTGGACGAGATCAACCTCGTGGCCTCGGTGAGCGAGACCCACAACCGGGCCAATATGGGCATGAGCCCGGCCGACTCGATCGCGGGCTTCGCGCGGATCATGGATTCGATGCGCGGCGCGCCGGTCAGCACCAACGCCACGGTGGCGACCGCCTTCGGCTGCCCGTTCGAGGGCGACCAGCCGGTCGACAGGGTCGTCGCGCAGGTGGAGCGCTACCTGTCGCTCGGCGTCGACGGGGTGACGCTCGCCGACACCACCGGCATGGCCAATCCCCGGCAGGTGGCGCGCCTGGTCGCGCGGGTGCTGCCGCTGGTCGGCGCCGGGCGGCTGACGCTCCACTTCCACAACACGCGCGGCCTCGGCCTCGCCAACGTGCTGGCGGCCTACGACACGGGCGCCCGGCGCTTCGACGCGGCGCTCGGCGGCCTCGGCGGCTGCCCGTTCGCGCCGGGGGCCACCGGCAACATCTGCACCGAGGATCTCGTCAGCATGGCGCACGAGATGGGCCTGCCGACGGGGCTGAACCTGGAGGCCCTGATCGGCCTGTCGCGGGACCTGCCCCGCCTCGTCGGGCACGACGTGCCGGGCCAAGTCGCCAAGGCCGGACGCCCCTGCGACCTGCATCCGGCGCCCGCGAAGGCGGCTTGAATTGGAGAGCGACATCTCTGACGGACGCAACGCGCCCCCTCTCCCGTGCGGGAGAGGGTTGGGGTGAGGGACCAGAACTCTCAGGATCGAGCGTACCACTGAAGCGCCGACAGGTCGCGCCGCCTCCGGAGAGTTCTCCTCCCTCACCCTGTCCCTCTCCCGCACGGGAGAGGGGACCCACGCCCGGTCCGGCGAAGAGAGCCTCACGATCGCGGGTCGTGAGGCTGCTCGCCCAAGATTGATTCTGCGGGAAGCCGCCCACCGCGAAGGCGGCACCGCTCCCCCAAGTCCCAAAAAACGGAGGAAATCCATGACCGCAGCCCTGTCCGGGTCACCGACCGCCGTCGAGGCGGGCGCGGTGACCGAGAACGCCATCGTCCGCAAGGTCGCGTGGCGGCTCATGCCGCTGATCATGATCTGCTACATGTTCGCGTTCTTCGATCGCATCAACATCAGCTTCGCCAAGTTCCAGCTCCAGAGCGACCTCGGCTTCAGCAACGTCGCCTACGGGCTCGGCGCGAGCATGTTCGTGGTCGGCTACGTGATCTTCGAGGTGCCCTCGAACCTGTTCCTCTACCGGGTCGGGGCGCGGCGCTGGATCGCCCGGATCATGATCTCCTGGGGCATCGCCACCGCGCTGATGATCTTCATCCGCAGCGAGTGGCACTTCTACGCCCTGCGCTTCCTGATCGGCGCCATGGAGGCGGGCTTCGCGCCGGGCATCCTCTACTACCTGACCCTCTGGTTCCCGGCCTCGCATCGCGGCCGGATCACATCGTTCATGTTCGTGGCCTCGGCCTTCTCGGGGATCTTCGGGGCGCCGGTGGCGGGCCTGATCCTCGGCGGCCTCAACGGGGTCGGGGGGCTGGCCGGCTGGCAATGGCTGTTCCTGGCCGGCGGCCTGCCCTGCCTCGTGCTCGGCCTGCTCGTGCTGGCCCGCCTCGACGACCGGATCGCCGACGCCAAGTGGCTGTCCGAGCCCGAGAAGACGCTCCTGTCGAGCCGGATCGCGCATCACAACAAAGACATCGGCGACCACTCGCTCCTCGGGGCGATCCGGCAGCCGGGCTTCCTGATGATCGGGCTGATCTACTTCCTGCTGCAGATCGGCTCCTACGGCCTGAACTTCTGGGGGCCGGACCTGATCAAGACCGCGAGCGGCGGGCAGGCGTCCTCCGTCGGCTTCCTGACCGCGATCCCCTACATCTGCGGGGCGATCAGCATGGTGGTGATCGGGCGCCTGTCGGACGCCTCGGGCGAGCGGCCGAAATTCGTCGCCGCCCTGGCCGTCGCGGCGGCGCTCGGCTTCTTCGGCGCCGGCCTGTTCGACAAGCACATCGTGCCGCTGATGGTCGCCCTGGCGCTGCTGGGGGCCGGCATCGTCGCCTCGATCCCGACCTTCTGGACCCTGCCGGCCAAGCTCGTCACCGGCGTCGGCGCGGCGGGCGGGATCGCGCTGATCAACACCCTCGGCCAGTTCGGCGGCATCGTCAGCCCCGTGATGGTCGGCTGGGTGAAGGATTTCACCGGCTCGACCACCCCCGCCCTCTACGGCATCGGCGTGCTCTGCCTCGTCGCCGCCGCGCTCGCGCTGTTCGCCCTGCCGGCGAGCCTGCGCCGGAGCGACCGCGCCCCGTGAGGGGCAGCCGCGGGCGCCCCGGGCCGACCGGTCGGGGTGCGCCCGCGAGCGCGGCCCGCCGGTATTCCCGGGGCGTCATGCCCCGGTGGGCCCTGAAGCGGCGGGCGACATGGGCTCGGCTGGTGAAGCTGCAGCCGTAGGCAACGAGGCCGATTGCCGGATGGGCGGAGGCGGGATAGGCCCCGCGCATGGCGGAAGCCTCCAGTCGGCGCTCCCCGCTGTCGTCGGAGACGTGTCGGCCCGCGCGCGTGGAACACGTCCCGACGGCGTCGCGGCGACTCGCCCAGGGCCCCGGCAAGGGTGCGCGGATCGTGATCGAGCGCGCGGAAATGGGCCGCCACAGAGGCCTTGGCCCGCTGGACCACGACGGTGCCGCACAGAGGCTGGGCCACCTCCTGCGCGAGCCGCTCGGCGATGCTGGCCACGACCAGGTCGCCGCCGATCGCCGCCCTGGGGGCCGCCGCGTCCGGTGCCAGCTGGCGGCGGACCCGGATCGGATCGCGCAAGATCATCGTGGCCAGCATCGTCGCGCCCGGATCCGCACCGACCGTCCGCGCTGTGTAGAGGCGGGCCGGACCGAGCGAGCTCGCCCGCCGCGCGCGGGGCAGCGCCAGGAACGGGGACTGGCTTTTCGGACCTGATGTCAGGATCGCGGGGCGACGATCGATCGCCACGCGCTCGCGCGCCTGCTGCTGCGTGGTCCGCCCCCGTTGGGCCGTGCGGGTTCCGGCGCGCGCGAACGGGACGACAAGCCTGTCGGCCTTCCCCATACTGCGTGGAAGTTCCGGCGTGAATTCGCCGCGAATATATCCCTTGGCGATGCGCGTCAGCCGTATCGGCCTAATATCCGCCCTGTCCACCTCACCTTCGGGTGGCTTATCGTCGAGGCGCTCTGCTTCGGTTGGCCCCGACTGTTGGCGCAGCCTGTCATGCCGGGGCGGGAAACTGTTTCATGGGTGGTGCTGAGCAGTCGAAAACAGTGGCTGCACCAGTATTTTTAACCTTGATATCGCCCCCCTGCGCGGCAGGGCAAAAAATCTCGCGCCGTCGGACAAGCACCGCCCGCCACATATTGTATATCATCTGCATCCTCAAGAAACGAAAGACATCGAACTTGAGGTGCGTTCCACTCCCATCACCCGAGCGGCTTTCGGCGTCGATTCAAGCCCTTCAACAACATCAATAAAATCAGCCGATCGACGATCCCGCGAAGGTCTAACAGACAGCAAAGCTCGACATGAACAACCTGAAAGAAACCCATCCCGTCTTCATGCTGGAGAAGGTCGGCGCCATCGTGGCGGCTTATGTATCCCGCAACGCGGTTGAGGCCGCGGAACTGCCCAACCTGATCGATCAGGTACACACGGCCATCGCGGATCTGCGCGACCGCTCGGGACAGGGCGCTGCGCGCTGGGCCGGTGCGGATGCCGCGAAGGTCGAGGCCTCGATCCAGCATGACGGCCTGATCAGCTTCATCGACGGCCGGTCCTACAAGACCCTCAAGCGCCACCTCACCGCGCACGGGCTGACGCCGGAGCGCTACCGCCTCCAGTACGGTCTGCCGGCCGATTACCCGATGGTCGCCCCGGGCTATGCCGCCCGGCGCTCGGAGATCGCCAAGGCGATCCAGCTCGGCCACAAGGCGGCCTGAGCGATGATGCACGGCTATCCGCAGGGGCCGGCGCCGTCGCCTGCGCCCCTGTCGGAGGCGGACCGGACCCGGAGCAACCTCGCGCGCCTCGCGGACGTGCTGGGCGTTCCGGTCTCGGTCTTCTCTCCGGGGATCGACGGCCAGGACGAGGCGATCCTGCAGATGGCGGATCTCGTCGCGGTTTTCGCGGCCATCGAGAATCCCGCCGCGCGCCGGACCTGTCTGGCCTTCATCCGGGCGATGGCGAGTTCCTGAGGCGACCGGGGGGCGCCGCAGCCGGCCGGGCGACACGCCGCCCGCCCCGTGCCCGGGGGTGGCGTGCGGGGCCGGCCGGGCGAACCCGGCCGGCTGCGATAAGGACCCGTGTGGCGGGTCCTGGACAGAGCCCTGGCGTCCGTCGGGGCCTTGCCCCGACACCCCACCAAAGGGCTGAGGCCCTTTGGAAACCCGGATCAACCGGCCCGCGTACGGCGGTGATGCGCCCCTGTCAGAACACGTGGCGCAGGATGAAGAACAATCCGGCCGCGAGGGTGATGGCGGCCGGCAGGGTCATGATCCAGGCGAGCGCCATGTTGCGCACCGTCGACATCTGCAGCCCCGAGCCGTTGGCCGCCATCGTGCCGGCGACGCCCGACGACAGGATGTGGGTGGTCGAGACCGGCAGGCCGTAGAGTTCGGCCAGCCCGATCGTGCCGGCGGCCACGATCTCGGCGGAGGCGCCCTGCGCGTAGGTGAGGTGCGTCTTGCCGATCTTCTCGCCCACCGTCACGACGATGCGCCTCCAGCCGACCATGGTGCCGAGGCCGAGCGCCAGGGCCACGCAGACCTTCACCCAGCCCGGGATGTAGCGCGTGCCGTCGTTGAGCAGCCCCACGTAGCGCGTCAGGATCCCGCTCTCGGCCTCGGAGAGGTTGACGCCCGTCTTCGGCAGGAGCCGCATCGCGTCGGCGGCGAGGTACATGTCGCTGCGCAGGTTCTGCGTCTGGGCGGCCGGCACCGTGCGGATCGCACCGTAGCTCTTCACGCTGGCGGCGATATCGGTCGAGAGCGCCGCCAGCGCCGCGAAGACCGGCGGCCTGTTCAGATCCTTGGTCTTCAGCGCCTCCGTCACCGTCCGGCGCGCCTCGGCGGCCTCCGGCGCCGGGGCGCCGGGGGCACGGGCCGAGAAGACCTGGCTCGCCGCGGTCGAAGTCTGCACGAAGGCCGGCGTCGTGTCGTCCGCCATGGTGCGGTTCAGCGCGTAGGCCGTGGGGGCGGCGCCGATCAGGATCAGCATGATCAGGCCCATGCCCTTCTGGCCGTCGTTGCCGCCGTGGAAGAACGAGACCAGCGTGCAGGTCAGGATCAGCAGGCCGCGGATCCACAGCGGGGGCGGCGTGTCGCCCTTCGGCGCCTCGTAGAGGTCCTTGCGGCGCACGGCGAATTTCAGCGCGAGCAGCAGCAGCGCCGCCAGCACGAAGCCGCAGATCGGCGAGAACAGCAGCGCCTTGAACACGTTGAAGGCCTGATTCCAGTCGACGCCGGCGGTGCCGTCCCCGCCGCTCATCAGCTGGTTGGCGAGGCCGACGCCGAGCACCGAGCCGATCAGCGCGTGGGACGACGAGTTCGGCAGGCCGAACGCCCAGGTGCCGAGATTCCAGATGATCGCGGCCAGCAGCAGCGCGAAGATCATCGCGTAGCCCGCGTGGGAGCCGACATTCAGGATCAGCTCCACCGGCAGCAGCGTGACGATGGCGTAGGCCACCGCGCCGGAGGACAGCATCACGCCGAGGAAGTTGAAGACGCCCGACCAGACCACCGCCACGAGCGGCGGGAGCGAGTGGGTGTAGATCACCGTGGCCACGGCGTTGGCGGTGTCGTGGAAGCCGTTCACGAACTCGAAGCCGAGGGCGATGAGCAGGGCGAGCCCCAGGAGCGCGAAGGCGCCGTAGGCCAGGGGCGCCTCGCCCACGGCGTTCATGTCGGCGATCAGGCTCACGACCGCGTAGCCCAGCCCCGCCACCAAGACGAGCAGGAAGGCGATCACGCCGCCCGGGTGCATCCCTCGATCCAGGCGGGGCACGCCGAGCGGTCGACTCCCTGCGACCCCCGGCGGCGACATCACGGCGGAATCAGACATGAACCCTCACGCGGAATCAGGTGTGTTGGCACAATCGCGATTAAGATGTCGCCGTGACGCTTGGGTGACGTCGCTGCCTATTTGCGGCTGATGGGAACAGCATTCGCGAATCGAAAGACTTCATATCGCCGCAACTGTTCTTGTGACCTGAACATTTTCCTTCGATGACAGTGCGCTCCGGGAGCAAAACTAATCGCCGCGACGAAAGGTCGGGCCGCAGGTTCGCCCTGTCGATGACGGGCAGCGACAAGTTTGACGCAAGACATCATTCGATATTCGAAGTGGTATCATGTGTTGGCTAAGTACAAATCTGTTGCGCGCAGGCGACAGGCGGCGATTTCTCTTATTGTGAATGAAGTATGACGCCGCAGTGGTCGCTGTTTTCGCTAAGTCTCCCGCCGCAGCCGGACGGCGCGGGCTTTGGGGGCCAAAGATGAAGTTCCGACATGGGGTCTCGATTGCGGCCTTGACGGTCGCGGCATTCAGTTCTGGCGCGCAGGCGCAGACCGTCAACACGACGCCGTCCGACGTGAACGTGCTCAATCTCTTGTCGCCGTATCTGGCTCTCAACGCGACGGCCACCGGTCAGCAGACCCTGCAACGCAATCTGTCGCAAACGGCAGCGATCAACACGAGCGCCGACCTCGCGCAGCAGCAGCGCGCGATGAGCGACAAGAGCTACCTCGGCTCGGCCAGCAACAACCTGTCCTCGGTGGGCCTGGGCACCTACGGCGTGGCCGCGAATCTCGCGGGCGGCCTGCCGGCCCAGACGCCGATCAACGGGATCGTCCCGCAGCAGCTCGTCGGCGGCCTCGGCGCCCAGCTGGGCCCGATCTACCAGCGCGGCGTCGCACAGGGCGCGAAGGGTCCGCTCGGCAACGTGGTCAATCTGCTGGTCGGTGCCTTGAATGTCAGCGGCAACAATCTCGGCGTGGCGAAGAACTACTTCGCCAACGGCGCGGCCAACAATCCGAGCGTGACGCCGAGGAACTACGCCGCGGCTCCGGCCGTCGCGCCGGCCGGCTACAGCCTGCCGACCTATGACGGTCTGCCCAACACCCGCGACAGCGTCTACGACCTCGCCTACGGCGTCACCAGCAGGCAGGCCGGCCAGGACGTCTACGGCTCCTCCCGGCCGGTCCAGGCGGCGCCCGACCGCTTCAACATCTACGATCCGACGGCGCTCGGCGGCCTCGCCACCAACCCGTCCTTCCCGAGCGGGCACACCACCTACGCGTATACCGACAGCATCCTGCTGGCGATGCTGGTGCCGCAGCAGTATCAGAGCATGCTGGCCCGCGCGGCCGATTACGGCAACAGTCGCATCGCGCTCGGCGTGCACTACCCGCTCGATGTCATCGGGAGCCGGGCGCTCGCGACCTACGACCTCGCCCAGGCCTTCACCAACCCGGCCTACATCGACAACGCCGCGGTGACCGGCACGGCGATCAACCTGCCGGCTCAGTTCCTGGCCGCCCAGGGCCAGCTCCAGGCCTACCTCGCCGCCCAATGCGGCAACACCGTCGCCGCCTGCGCCGGCAGCGCCGCGAATGCGGCCGGCAACCCCTACGTGCCGTCCGCCGCCAACCAAGCCGCCTATCAGAGCCGCCTGACCTACGGCCTGCCGACCCTGACCTTCGCCCAGGCCCCGCGCGAGCAGGCCCCGGCGGGCGGCCCCGACGCCTCGATCCTGCTCGCCCCGCTCTACGGCGGATCCACCACCGCCGCCCGCACGATCGCCCCCAACGGCGGCCTCTACGGCCAGCTCTCCACCGGCACGATCAACCAGATCTTGGTCAACACCGAGACCAACGCCCTCGCCGCCTTCTACGGCAGCCCGCTGAGCTACTGGACGCGCCTCGACCTGTACTCCGCCGCCGGTTACTTCGGGAACGTCACCGGCACGCTGCGCATGGACGCCAGCGACCGCCTCGGCATCGACGTCGGCATCGGCCAGGGCGGCGCCCTCTACGCCAACGGCACGATCTCCGGCACCGCCTTCGTGGGCGCCGGCGGCCTGCTCGGCGGCTCGGGCACGCTCGGCGGGATCCGCGCGCTGCCGGGCGGCACGGTGTCGCCGGGCAACTCGATCGGCACGCTCACCGTCACCGGCACTGTCGCCTTCGCCCCCGGCGCGACCTACCGGGTTGAGGCCAACGCCGCCGGACAAGCCGACCGCATCACCGCCGGCGGCAACGCCGCCCTCGGCGGCGGCACCGTCCAGGTGCTGGCGGCCTCCGGGGCCTACAACCCGCGCACCACCTACACCATCCTGTCGGCCGCCGGCGGCGTGTCGGGCCAGTTCGCGGGCGTGACGTCGAATCTCGCCTTCCTGTCCCCGGGCCTGCGCTACCGGCCCAACGAAGTCGACCTGACGCTGACCCGCAACGACGTGCCGTTCTCGGCTAGCGCCACCAGCCGCAACGGCATCGCGGCGGCCAACGCCGTCCAGGCGGCCGGCGCCGGCCGGCTCACCGACGCGGCGGTCGCCTTCACCACCACCGAGGCGGATGCCGGCTTCCGGGCGCTCTCGGGCGACATCCACGCCAGCACCGTGTCGGCGGCCTACGAGACCGCCTTCTTCGTGCGCGAGGCGGTGCTCGACCGGCTGCGCTGGGGCAATCCCGGCGGCGATCCCGGCCTTGGGCTCGACTACGGCACCCTGCCGTCCGCCTACACGGCCGACCTGCCGGGCCGGGCGCCTGTCGTGGCGAACGTGCCGGTGCGGACCCTCGACCCGCAGGTGTTCGGCCTGTGGGGCCAGGGCTTCGGGTCGTTCGGCACGGCCGCGGGCGGCGGCAACGCGTTCGACCTCGACCGGCAGATCGCCGGCTTCGCGGCGGGCGCGGACATGCGTCTCCCGAGCGGGCTGCGCTTCGGCGTGGTCGGCGGCTACACGGAGGCGTATCTCGACAGCGCCGGCCGGACCGGCGGCACCAGCCGGGCGGAAAGCGCGACGCTGAAGAGCGGGTTCGGCGGCCTGTATGGCGGCTACGAGGCCGGGCCGCTGTCGCTGCGGCTGGGCGTGATCTACGCCGAGACCGACACCCGCACGCGCCGGGCGGTGGCCTACGGGCTGTCGGAGACGCTGAGCGGCCACGGTGGCGGCTACACGCTGCAGGGCTTTGGCGAGATCGGCTGGAGGATCCCGCTGGGCACGCCGGCCGTGGCGGCCCTGGTGTCGAAGGACGGGGCCGCGGTCGCGGTGCAGCCGGCGGCCTCCTACATCGAGCCGTTCGTGGGCGGGGCCTATGTCGGGATCCGGCGCGACGGGTTCGCCGAGGCCGGGGGCGCGGCGGCGCTGGCGAGCTTCGCCCGCGATTACGATCTGGGGGCCGTCACCGCGGGCGTGCGGGCCCAGACGAGCCTGGATCTGGGCCTGGGCCTTCCGGTGACGCTGCGGGGTCTCGTGGGCTACCGGCGGGCGTTCGGGGACGTGGTGCCGACGGCGCTGCTGCGCTTCGGGGCGGGCGGCCCGGCCTTCCTGAGCGGCGGCGTTCCGATCGACCGGGATGCGCTGGTGGCGCAGGTGGGGCTCGATCTGGCGGTGGCGCCGAACGCCAGCCTGGGCGTGTCCTACACGGGCCAGACCGGCGCCCGGGCGCAGGATCAGGCCGTGAAGGGCAGCTTCACCCTCCGGTTCTGAGGACCGGCCTGACGGGCGCACGGCCGGCTCCCGTCATGGTTTCGAAAGGTCGAGACCTTTCGCGGGTCCAGGGCGGAGCCCTGGTGCCGGGCTTTGCCCGGTGCCGGGCTCCGCCCGCTCTCAGGGCTCCGCCCTCAGAACCCGCCAAAGGGCTTCGGCCCATTGGAAACCCGAGATCCCGAGACACGAGGGGCCGGCGAATATCGGCCCTCGTCCCCCGGAGTGTCACACGACTGACGCGGTCCGGCCGCTAGCGACCGGGCCGCTCATGACGCCGAACGGGACTCCGCATGATTGACGCCACGGTGCCGGCCCTCACCCTCGGCGCGCTCCTGGCGCTCGTCCAGATCGGCAGCATGGCCATCGCGGCTTGGCGCCTCGGCACGGGACACGGGCCGTCGCGCTTTCCGGCGGGAGCGCCCGTCTCGCTGGTCCGCCCGCTCCATGGCCTGGAGGCCTACAGCGAGGAGATGCTCACCCGCAGTTTCCGCCTCGATTATCCCGCCTTCGAGCTGATCTTCTGTGTGGCCGATCCGGCCGATCCGATCGTGCCCCTGGTCGAGCGCCTGATTGCCGCCCACCCCCGGGTGCCGGCCCGGCTGATCCTCGGCGACGAGCGCGTCAGCGCGAATCCGAAGCTCAACAACTGCCTGCGCGGCTGGCGTTCCGCCGCCCATGAGTGGGTGGTGCTCGCCGATTCCAACGTGGCCATGCCGCCCGATTACCTCCAGCGCCTCCAGGCGGCGTGGCGGGAGGAGACCGGCCTCGTCTGCTCCACCCCCGTGGGCGCCCGCCCGGGTAGCTTCATGGCCGAGGTGGAATGCGCCTTTCTCAACACTCTCCAGGCGCGCTGGCAATACGCTGCCGAGGCGTTCGGCCTGGGCTTCGCGCAGGGCAAGAGCATGCTCTGGCACAAGCCGTTCCTGGAGGCGCAGGGCGGGCTCCAGGCGCTGGCCGCCGAGATCGCCGAGGACGCGGCCGCCACCAAGCTGGTCCGGGCCGCCGGCAAGCGCGTCCACCTCGTGGCGAGCCCGTTCGAGCAGCCTTTGGGGCCGCGCGGCTTCCGGGAGGTCTGGGCCCGGCAGCTGCGCTGGGCCCGGCTGCGGCGGGTGACGTTCCCGCTGTTCTTCATCCCCGAGATCGGCAGCGGCGTCCTGTTGCCGGCGCTGGCGGTGGCGCTCTGGGCCGGGAACGCCGCCGGTCTCGTCGGCGCTGCCGGCCTCGCGGCCCTGTGCTATGCCGCCGAGGCCGCGCTCGCGATTCGCGCGGGCTGGCATCGCGCGCCCCGCATGCTGGCGGCCTTCCTGGTGCGGGACGCGCTGATCCCGGCGATCTGGCTGGGCGCCTGGGTGCAGAGCGCCATCGTGTGGCGCGGCAATGCCATGGATGTCCGCCCGCGCCGGGCTGCCGAGGCGCGGACCTACGCGCCGACGACCTGATCACGGTCGCCATGCGCCCTGGAGGCCGAGACGTGACGCGTCGCTATGCCCTGTACTGGCTGCCCAACCCGGGCTCCCGCCTGGAGGCCTTCGGCCGGAGCGTGCTCGGATACGACCCCGTGTCCGGGGAGGCGGTCGCGCATCCGGCGGGGCTCGGCGACCTCGCCGCCGTGAACACGGGCGCCCGGGTCTACGGCTTCCACGCGACGCTCAAGGCGCCCCTGCGCCTCGCGCCGGGGGCCACGGAGGCCGATCTCGTCGTCGCGGCCCGCGGTGTCGCGGTCGCGCACCCGCCGGTGGCGGTCGGGCCGTTGCGGGTCGCGGCGCTCGGGCGGTTCCTCGCCCTCGTGCCGGAGAGCCCGCCGCCGGAGCTGGGCCTGCTCGCGGCCGAATGCGTGGCGGTCCTCGATGCCCTCCGGGCCCCGCTCACCGAGGCCGAGCGCGCCAAGCGCCGCCCGGAGCGCCTGGATCCGCGGGGCCGCGCCCTGCTCGACCGCTGGGGCTATCCGCACGTGTTCGAGGCCTTCCGCTTCCACATGACCCTGACCGATGCCCTGCCGGAGCCCGACCGTGACGGCTGGCACCGCCGCCTCGCCGAGGCTTACGCCGCTTCAGGTCCGGAGCCCGTGATGATCGACGCGATCTGCCTCCTGACCCAGGACGGATCCGGGCCGTTCCGGCTCCTGGCCCGCCTGCCCTTCGGTGAGTCCCATGGCTGAGGGTCCCAAGGCCGCCCCGGCGCTGGGCCTCGAACCCGCCATCGATCCCAGCGCCCGGGTCGAAGCGTGCCGCCTCGGCCGCTACACCGAGATCGGCGCCCGCACCCGCCTGACCGAGACGGTGCTCGACGATTATTCCTACATCGGGCAGGACGGCGAGGTGATCTACACGACGATCGGCAAGTTCTGCTCGATCGCCGCCAGCGTGCGGATCAACCCGGGCAACCACCCGATGGAGCGCGCCACGCAGGCCCACTTCACCTACCGGGCCCGCGCCTACTGGCCCGAGGAGGCCGACGAGCCGGCCTTCTTCGACCGGCGCCGGGCGAGCCCGGTCACGATCGGCCACGATGTCTGGATCGGCCACGGCGTGGTGGTCCTGCCCGGCCGGACCATCGGGACCGGCGCGGTGGTGGGCGCCGGGGCGATCGTCACCCGCGACGTCGAACCCTACACGATCGTGGTCGGCAACCCGGCCCGGCCGGTCCGGCGCCGGTTCCCCGGCGATATCGCGCCGCGTCTGGAGCGCCTCGCATGGTGGGACTGGGACCACGAGGCCCTGCGCCGCGCGCTTCCGGATTTCCGCGCCCAGCCGATCGGAGATTTTCTCGAACGCTACGAAACTTAAGCCGGCTATCAGCTAAATGTTCTGTGCCGGCAAACAATAAGACATCGTATTCGTCATTCAATCGTCGTGGAAGCGGCGTTTAGCTGCGGTCATTCCGCAGCGGATGAATGCATGCTTGTTATCGAGGATCTGACGCGCCAGTACGGCGACCGGCGTGCCGTGGACGGCGTCTCGCTGCGGATCGAACCCGGCAGCTTCGTCGGGGTGATCGGCCGGTCCGGCGCCGGCAAGTCGACGCTCCTGCGGTTGATCAACCGGCTCGCGGATCCGAGTGCGGGGCGCATCCTCCATGACGGGCGGGACGTCACGGGCCTGACGGGCCGCCAGCTGCGCGAATGGCGCACGCGCTGCGCCATGATCTTCCAGCAGTTCAACCTCGTCGGCCGCCTCGACGTGATGACGAACGTGCTGATGGGGCGGCTCAGCCACGTGCCGAGCCATCGGGCGCTCCTGCGCCTGTGGTCCGACGCGGATCGGGCCATGGCGCTCGCCGCCCTGGAGAGCTTCGACATGGGCGAGTTCGCCGGCCAGCGGGCCGACGGCCTGTCGGGCGGCCAGCAGCAGCGCGTGGCGATCGCCCGCGCCCTGGTGCAGGAGCCGCAGATCCTGCTGGCCGACGAGCCGGTGGCCTCCCTCGACCCGCGCAACACCCGCCTCGTGATGGACGCCCTCGCCGACGTGAACCGGCGCTACGGCATCACGGTGCTGTGCAACCTGCACTCCCTCGACCTCGCCCGCGCCTATTGCGACCGCCTCGTCGGCCTCGCGGCCGGCCGGGTGGTGTTCGAGGGCGGCCCGTTCGACCTGACCGAGGACGTGGCCCGCCGGCTCTACGGGCTGGAGGCCGGCGAGGTGCTCGACGATGCCGCTGAGCGGGAAGCGGAGCAGCGCGCGGCGTTGCCGGGCGGGCCCGGCTCTGTCCCGGCGCGCCCGGTTCGGGAGGCCGCGATCGGCGCCTGATTTTTCAGTGCATGACAGGGAAGATCAAGGTTTCGCACTAAGAAACGACAGATCTGGGAACGCTCTTGCTGGGTGCGCCACCGCTCGATTCGGATTCCGGCGCGCCGGTGAGGAGATCATGTTGATGTTGGGCCGAATCATTTTAGCCTTTGCTTTTGCCATCGCCCTTTTGACTGTGCCGGCGCGGGCGCAGGGCTGGCGGGACAGCTATCCCGCGTTGACCCTCGCGGTCGTCCCCGTGGAGAACGCCGACACCACCATCAAGCGGTTCACGCCCCTCGTGACGTACCTGACCAAGACGCTCGGCGTTCCCGTGACGCTGAGCGTGGCCAAGGACTACGCTTCGGTGATCGAAGGCCAGAAGAACCGCACGATCCACATCGCGCGCCACGGCCCGGCCTCCCTGGGGCAATCCGTGATGAACGGGGTGCTGATCCAGCCGATCGTCACCTGGGTCCATCCGGCCGGCAATCACGGCTATCATTCGGTAATCTACGTCCTGGCCTCCAGCCCTTACAGGACGCTCGACGATCTCAAGGGCAAGACCCTCGCGCTGGTCGACCCGAACTCCACCTCCGGCAACCAGGCCCCGCGCTTCTTCCTCAAGAAGGCCTGCTACGACGTGGACACGTTCTTCGGCGAGACCTTCTACGCCGGCAGCCATGAGAGTGCCGTCAACGCCCTGATCGCCGGCAAGGCCGATGCCGCCGCCAACCACTGGAACGCCGAGACCGACACGATCGTCAGCCGGATGGCCGCCAAGGGCACGCTGAAGACGCCGCAGGGCGCGCCGATGCAGCAATCCGACTTCCGGGTCGTGTTCAAGTCCGACCTCCTGCCGGAGGGGCCCTTCGCGATGCTGGCGAGCCTGCCCGAGGATCTGAAGGCCGCGATCCGGGCCGCCTTCATCGCCTTCCCGACCGCCGACCGGGCCGCCTTCGACCAGCTCTCCGACGGCAAGGACGAGGGTTTCACCCCGATGACGCTCAAGGACTACCAGCCGGTCATCGACATGCTGCGGTTCAACGCGGCGCAGCGCACGCGCCTGTAGCGCCACCGTCTTCACCCCCAATCCGCCGGGACCGCGCCGCGTGCGGATCCCCGGCGGGCTGGGCCTCGCCCCGACCGGCCGGCAGAGCCGGCCGCCGCCCGCCTTTCGGGCCACCACGAAGGACGACACGATGATCACCCGACGCACCCTGGCCGCGGCCGCCGCCGCGCTCGCCCTCCTCGGCCTGCCGGCCGCCGCGCAGGACTGGGAAGCCAAGTATCCTGAGCTGACGCTGGGCGTGATCCCGGCCGAGAACGCCTCCGGCACCTCCGACCGCTACGCCCCGCTCACCGCCTACCTGACCAAGGCGCTCGGCGTGCCGGTGAAGCTGCGGGTGGCGAGCGACTACGCCGCCGTGATCGAGGGCCAGCGCGCCGGCAACATCCAGATCGCCTTCTACGGCCCGGCCTCCTTCGCCCGCGCCGTGATGACCGGCGTGAAGATCGAACCGATCGTCAATCAGAAGCACGAGACCGGCGCCTCGGGCTACTATTCGGTGGTCTATGTCCTGGCCTCGAGCCCGTACAAGACAATTGAGGACCTCAAGGGCAAGAACCTCGCCCTGGTCGATCCGAACTCCACCTCCGGCAACCAGGCGCCGCGCTTCTTCCTTAAGCGGGCCGGCTACGACGTGGACAAGCACTTCGCCAAGACCTTCTACGCCGGCAGCCACGAGAACGCCGTCCTGGCGCTGACCCAGGGAACGGCCGACGCCGCCGCGAACCTCTGGAACTCCGACACGGACACGATGGTCACCCGCATGGCCGCCAAGGGCATGCTCAAGAAGCCGGACGGCACGCCGATGCAGCAGTCGGACTTCCGGGTCGTGTTCAAGTCCGACTTCCTGCCGGAGGGCCCGTTCGCGATGCTGGAGAGCCTGCCGGACGACCTGAAGGCCAAGATTCGGGAGGCGTTTATCGCCCTGCCCGGGGCCGACAAGGCGGCCTTCGACAGGCTCTCCGACGGCAAGGACCAGGGCCTCACCCCGGTGACGCTCAAGGACTACCAGCCGATCATCGACATGCTTCGGTTCAACGACGAGCAGCGCAAGAAGTCCTGATTCCCGGCGCCCGGGCCGGCGGACGATCCGCCGGCCCGATCCGCGCGCCCGCGGCGATCCCGGACCTGGCCAGCCTGAAGCCGGGCCGGGTCTCCCCCGACGACCCTGTCATCGACCCGATCCAAGGACATGCTCGTGATCACCCGACGCACCCTGGCCGCTGCGGCCGCGCTCGCGTTCCTCGCCCTGCCGGCGGCCGCGCAGGATTGGAAGGCGCGGTATCCCGAACTGACGCTGGGCGTGATCCCCGTGGAGAACGCCTCCGGCACCGCCGACCGCTGGGGGCCGCTCACCGCCTACCTCACCAAGGCGCTCGGCGTGCCGGTGAAGCTGCGGGTGGCGAGCGACTACGCCGCGGTGATTGAGGGCCAGCGCGCCGGCAACATCCAGATCGCGTATTACGGCGCGGCCGCGTTCTCGCGCGCCGTGATGACCGGCGTGAAGCTGGACCCGATGGTGAGCCCGAAGCACGAGACCGGCACGCCGGGCTACTACTCGGTGGTCTATGTTCTGGCCACGAGCCCGTACAAGACGGTAGAAGACCTTAAGGGCAGGAACCTCGCGCTGGTCGATCCGAACTCGACCTCCGGCAACCAGGCGCCGCGCTTCTTCCTGAAGCGGGCGGGCTACGACGTGGAGAAGCAGTTCGGCAAGATCTTCTACGCCGGAAGCCATGAGAACGCCGTGCTGGCGTTGACCCAGGGCACGGCCGACGCCGCCGCCAATGTCTGGTATTCCGAGACGGATACGATGGCCACCCGGATGGCCGCTAAGGGCATGCTCAAGAAGCCGGATGGCACGCCGATGCGGCAGTCCGACTTCCGGGTCGTGTTCAAGTCCGACATGCTGCCGGGCGACCCCTACGCCGTGCTGGCGAGCCTGCCGGACGACCTGAAGGCCGAGATCCGCCAAGCCCTCCTCGACCTGCCGAAGGCCGACAGGGCCGCGTTCGACAAGCTCTCGGACGGCAAGGACCTCGACCTCGTCCCGGTGACGTTCAAGGACTACGAGCCGGTCATCGACATGCTCAAGGCCAACGACGAACAGCGCAAGAAGTCCTGAGCCGATCATGGCGAACGCGCCCGGCCTGACACCGCTGCCGCCGGAGCGGCACGCCGCCCTTTCCGGCCTCTACGCAGCGGCGACGGCGGCCGCGCGTCGCCGTACCCTGGTGGGGCTCGCCGTCGTGGCGGCCCTCACGCTCCTCGCCGGGGTCGCCGCCGAGGTGCGGCCCCTGGTCTTCGTCGAGAATATCGGCAAGTTCACCGCCTACCTCTACGAGATCCTGCCGCCGATCGGCCTCGAACACCCGATCGCCGACGTGCGTGCGTGGTACTGGGGCCTGCCCAACTGGCTGGGCCTGCTGGGCGAGACCCTGCTGATGGCCTATCTCGGCACGCTGCTCGGCGGGCTGGCGGGCTTCGCCCTCAGCTTCGTGGCGGCCGCCAACCTCGTGCGGTCGCCCTGGCTGCGGATCGGCGCCAAGCGCCTCCTGGAGGTGTGCCGCACCGTCCCCGAGGTGGTGTTCGCGCTGATCTTCGTGATCGCCTTCGGGCTCGGGCCGATGGTGGGCGTGCTCGCCATCGCGATCCACACCACGGGGGCGCTCGGCAAGCTGTTTTCCGAGGTGGTCGAGAACATCGACATGCGCCCGGTCGAGGGCCTGTCCGCCTCGGGAGCCACCTGGGTCCAGACCGTGCGCTTCGCTGTCCTGCCGCAGGTGCTGTCGAACTTCGCCTCCTATGCGCTGCTGCGCTTCGAGATCAACGTGCGCGGGGCCGGCGTCATGGGCTTCGTCGGCGCCGGCGGCATCGGCCAGGAATTCCTCGTGGCGATCCGCAACTTCTACTACGCGGATGTCAGCGCGATCCTCGTGCTAATCATTCTGACCGTGTTCTGCATCGACCTCGCCACCGAGCGGGTCCGCCACCGGCTGATCGGCCCGGAGACCCACGGATGAGCGCGCGTCCCGAAGCCCTGCGGGCGGCGGCCCAGGCCGATCTCGACCGGTTGCGCGCCCGCTACCCGGCGCAGTTCCGCACCGATTGGGCGGCGCGTGCCCGGCTCGCCGCCGGGCTCGGCCTCCTCGTCGGGCTCGCGGCGCTGGGCGCTTGGCGGCTCGACTTCTCGGTGGCGCGCATCCTCAACGGGCTCGGGCGGCTCGGCTCCTTCGCGGTGCTGATGGTGCCGCCATCCCCGGAGGGCCAGTTCTGGACCTTCCTGCACGCGCTCGGCGAGACGCTGGGCATCGCGTTCCTCGGCACGCTGACGGCGGCGATCCTGGCCTTCCCGGTCGCGTTCCTGGCGGCGCGCAACGTCGTGCCCAATCCGTTCGCGCATTTCGCCGTGCGCCGCGGCCTCGACGTGATGCGCTCGGTGGACGTGCTGATCTGGGCGCTGATCTGGATCAACGTCGTGGGCCTCGGGCCCTTCGCGGGGGCGCTCGCCATCGCGTGCTCGGATTTCGGGGCGCTCGGCAAGCTGTTCTCGGAGGCGATCGAGACCTGCGACCGGCGGCCCGGCGAGGGCGTCGTCGCCTCGGGCGGCTCCGGCCTGCACCGCATCCGCTTCGGCCTGATCCCCGGGGTGCTGCCGGTGCTGGCGAGCCAGGTGCTGTACTTCTTCGAATCGAACACCCGCTCGGCGACGATCATCGGCATCGTCGGCGCGGGCGGCATCGGCCAGTACCTCACCGAGCTGATCCGCGTGCTGGAGCTGAAGCAGGTCGCCTTCCTGGTGCTGATGATCCTCGTCACCGTGGCGGCGATCGACTGGGTCTCGACCCGTCTGCGCCGGGCGCTGATCGGGCCGGCGGCACGCTGAGCCGGTCATGGATCCCAAAGGATGCGTCCTTTGGCGGGTGCAGGGCAGAGCCCTGCTGTCGGGCGAAGCCCGTTCGTCGGGGGTTTCACCCCGACACCCCACCAAAGGGACTCGTCCCTTTGGGAACCCCCTATCCGGACCTGCGCGCTCCGGCGCTCAGCCGCCGATCACCAGCTCCACCCGGTCGGCGGCGAACAGGGTGCGGTTCGCCTGGATCGGTACGCCCGCGGGGTCGATGTTGACGCTCGACACCACCAGCACCACCCGCCCCGGCGCGATGTCGAGCCGCCCCGCCTCCTCGGCGTCGGCCGGGCGGGCGCGGATGCGCGTCGAGAGCCGCGTGTAGTCGTGGACGCCGCAGGCCGCGAGCGCCCGGGTGATCGAGCCGCGCTCGGCATAGGCCTCGGCGAAGCCGGCGAAGCGCGGCAGCGGCAGCCAGGTCAGCGCCGTGGAGAGCGGCGCGTCGTCGGCCCGGTGGACGGTCAGCAGTTCCAGCACCGGCGCACCGGGGGCGATGGCCAGCGCCGCCGCCTGCTCGGGCGCGGCCGCCACGGTGGCCGACGCGATGAGATCGCCCCAGGCTTCTCGGCCGGCCCCGGCGACGATCTCCGAGAAGCGGGTGCGCGGCCCGATCGGGTAGGCCAGCGGCGCCTCCTCCACGAAGGTGCCCCGGCCCTGGCTGGCGCGCACCAGGCCGCCCTCGGCCAGGGCCGCGAGCGCCCGGCGCACCGTGTGCCGGTTCACCGCGAAGCGCGCCGCGAGCGTCGCCTCGGTGGGCAGTTGCTGTCCGGGCGCGTACCGCCCCGCCGCGATGTCGGCCGTGAGGGTGTCGGCGATCTGCCGCCACGCTGTCAGCCCTTCGCCCCGGACGAGGCCGGGCGCCTGTGCCTCTGCATCCATCCTGTCATCCAAACTTCATTTGTCCGGCGGGCGCCAGTTGTCTATAGATCTATACAACGACGCGACGGAGGGATTCGCGATGACCCCCAACCCAGCGGGACCCGAGCCCGGTCCCGGAATCGCGGCCCGGCAGGCCGTGATGGCGCTCTGCGCCGATGCGAGCCGGGGCGAACTCGAAGCCGCCCTGGCGCGCCTCGATGTCCCGCCGGCCGAGGATCTCCGTCCGCCGCAGACCGGCCTCGTCATGGCCACCGGCCGGATCGGCGGCGACGGGCGCCCGTTCAATCTCGGCGAGGTCAGCGTGACCCGGGCGGCGATCCGCCTGGCGGATGGACCAACCGGCTTCGCCTACCACCTCGGCCGTGACCGCTCGAAGGCGCGCCTCGCCGCGATCCTCGATGCGCTCTGGCAGGACCCGGCCCAGCGGGACCGGGTCGAGGCAGCCCTGGCGGAGGCGGCCGGCCGGGCCGAGGCGGATCGCCGGCAGGCGGCGCGGCGGACCGCCGCCACCCGGGTCGAATTCCTGACCGTCGCCCGCGGGGAGGATTGAGCATGCTCGCACCCGGCTTCACCGATCCGGTCCACGACGCGCAGGCGACGTTCCGCGCCGTGATGGATGCCCTCGCCCGGCCGGGTCTGCCCCGGCCGCTGACCCCGGGCCTGACCCCGCCCGCGCCGCTGACGCCGGAACTCGCCGCCGTCGCGCTCACCCTGACCGACGCCGACACACCGGTCTGGCTCGATGCCGGCCTCGCGGCGGCGCCGGCGGTCGCCGCCTACCTGCGCTTCCACACGGGTGCGCCGCTCACGGCGGATCCGGCGGAGGCCGCTTTCGCGCTGATCAGCGATCCGGCCCGCTGCCCGCCGCTCGGCACCTTCGCCCCCGGCACGCCGGCCTATCCCGACACCGCCACCACCTTGGTGTTCGCCCTGGAAGCGATCACCGCAGGGGAGGGGCTGTGCCTCGCCGGGCCGGGCATCCGCGGCGCCACCCGCGTCGCGCTGGCGCCGCTGCCGAAGGGCTTCGTCGCCCAGCTCGCCGAGAACCGCGCGGGCTTCCCCCTGGGGGTCGACCTGATCCTGACCGCCCCCGGCCGCGTCGCCGGGCTGCCGCGCTCCACCGCCGTCACGGAGAACTAGCCATGTACGTGGCCGTGAAGGGCGGCGAGGCCGCCATCGACAACGCCCATCGACTGCTCGCCGAGGCGCGCCGGGGCGATCCGGCCGTGCCGGACCTGTCCGTGGCGCAGATCCGCGAGCAGATGGCGCTGCTGGTCGACCGGGTGATGACCGAGGGCTCGCTCTACGATCCCGACCTCGCGGCGCTCGCCCTCAAGCAGGCCCGCGGCGACGTGGTCGAGGCGGTGTTCCTGGTCCGCGCCTACCGGACGACGCTGCCGCGCTTCGGCGCCTCCGTGCCGCTGGAGACCGGCGCCATGACGGTGGCCCGCCGGGTCTCGGCGACCTTCAAGGACCTGCCGGGCGGGCAGGTGCTCGGGCCGACCTTCGACTACACGCACCGGCTGATCGATTTCACGCTGGCGGCCGAGGGCGAGACCGCCCCCGCCGCCGAGGCCGAGCCCCACGCCGATGCCGCGACCTGCCCACGGGTCACCGATCTGCTCGCCCAGGACGGGCTGATCGAGGCCTCGCCGCCGGACGAGGGCGCGCCGGTCGGCGACCTCACCCGGGAGCCGGTGGATTACCCCGCCGACCGGGCGCTCCGCCTCCAGGCGCTCGCCCGGGGCGACGAGGGTTTCGTGCTCGGCCTCGGCTACTCGACCCAGCGCGGCTACGGCCGCACCCACCCGTTCGTCGGCGAGATCCGGGTCGGCGAGGTGGCCGTGGCGTTCGTGCCCGAGGAACTGGGCTTCGCGGTGCCGCTCGGCCGGGTGCGGCTCACCGAGTGCCAGATGGTCAACCAGTTCAAGGGCTCGGGGGCGGCGCCGCCGCAATTCACCCGGGGCTACGGGCTGAGCTTCGGCCAGAGCGAGCGCAAGGCTATGGCGATGGCGCTGGTGGATCGCGCTCTGCGGGCGGAAGAACTCGGCGAGCCGGTGACGAGCCCGGCCCAGGACCAGGAATTCGTGCTCGCCCATTGCGACAGCCTCCAGGCGACCGGCTTCGTCGAGCACCTGAAGCTGCCCCACTACGTCGACTTCCAGGCGGAGCTGGAGCTGGTTCGCCGGCTACGGACCGAATTCGAGCACAGGTCGGAATCCGTCGCGATGCAGGAGGCCGCGGAATGAGCGGGACAGCGATGCCTGAGCCATTCCCCTCCCCCCTGCGGGGAGGGGTCAGGGGTGGGGGTGGTGCAGGTGGCACCGCCGAGTTCAATCCTGCACCACCCCCACCTCCGGCTCCTCCCCGCAAGGGGGAGGAGAGTGATGTTGGCGCTTCCGGCTACAACTTCGCCTACCTCGACGAGGGCACGAAGCGGATGATCCGCCGGGCGATCCTCAAGGGGATCGCGGTGCCGGGCTATCAGGTGCCCTTCGCCTCCCGCGAGATGCCGATGCCCTACGGCTGGGGCACCGGCGGCGTGCAGGTCACCGCCGCGATCCTGGGCCGGTCGGACGTGCTCAAGGTCATCGACCAGGGCGCCGACGACACCACCAACGCGGTCTCGATCCGGCGCTTCTTCGCCAAGACCTCCGGCGTCGCCACAACCACCCGCACAACCGAGGCGACGGTCATCCAGACCCGCCACCGCATCCCCGAGACGCCGCTCACCGAGGGCCAGACCCTGGTCTACCAGGTGCCGATCCCCGAGCCCCTGCGCTACCTCGAACCGCGCGAGACCGAGACGCGCCAGCTCCACGCGCTCGCCGAGTACGGCGCCATGCACGTGAAGCTCTACGAGGACATCAGCCGGCACGGGCACATCGCCACAACCTACGCCTACCCGGTGGAGGTGGCGGGCCGCTACGTGATGGACCCGTCGCCGACGCCGAAATTCGACAACCCCAAGATGGACGATTGCCCCGCCCTCCAGCTGTTCGGGGCAGGGCGCGAGCGGCGGATCTACGCGGTCCCGCCCTATACGCGGGTGCGCAGCCTCGATTTCGAGGACCATCCGTTCCGGGTGCAGGACTTCACGCACCCCTGCGCGCTGTGCGGCGCCGAGGGCGTCTATCTCGACGAGGTGCTGCTCGACGATGCCGGAAGGCGGATGTTCGTCTGCTCGGACACCGACCATTGCGAGGGCCGCCGCGCGGACGGCCATGTCGGCACGGGGGACGCGGTATGACCGATCTCACGGTCCGCCGGGCCGGGAAGCCCGACCTCCCCGCCGTCCTCGCCCTCTACGGCGAGCTGAACAGCGGGCGGGTGGCGACCCTGGAGCAGGCCGAGGCGCTGCTCGACCGGCTCACGACGGCCTATCCCGATTACGGGCTCTACGTGGCCGAGGTCGATGGTGCGATCGTCGGCACCTTCTGCCTCATCATCCTCGACAACATCGCCCATTGGGGCATGCCCTCGGCGCTGGTCGAGAGCGTCGTGGTCGCGTCCGGGCATCGCGGCGGCGGTCTCGGCCGGGCGATGATGCACGAGGCGTTCCGCCTCGCCCAGGCGCGGGGCTGCTACAAGCTCGCTCTGTCGTCGAACGTCGACGCCAAGCCGGCGCATGTCTTCTACGAGCGCCTCGGCTTCGAGCGCTACGGCTACAGCTTCCGCCTCGATCCCCCCTTCCTGCCCGGCGCCGACGAGGTGACCCGATGACCGACCCTCTGCTTCAGGTCCGCGGCCTGACCAAGCGCTACGGGGACCGCCTCGCCTGCGCCGACGTGTCGTTCGATCTCGTGCCCGGCGAGGTCCTGGCGATCGTGGGCGAATCGGGTTCCGGCAAGTCGACGCTGCTCTCCATGATCGCCACCGAACTGGTGCCGGATTCCGGGACGGTCTCCTACCGGATGCGCGACGGCGCGCTGCGCGACCTCGGCACCTTGAGCGAAGCGGCCCGTCGGGCGCTGATGCGCACGGACTGGGGCTTCGTCCGCCAGGACGCCACGAAGGGCTTGCGCATGGCGGTCTCGGCCGGCGGCAATGTCGGCGAGCGGTTGATGGGCATGGGCGAACGCCATTACGGCCGGATCCGCGCCGAGGCCATCGACTGGCTCGGCCGGGTGGAGATCGACGCCGGGCGGGTGGACGACCCGCCGAGCCAGTTCTCCGGCGGCATGCGCCAGCGCCTGCAGATCGCCCGCAACCTCGTCACGGGCCCGCGCCTCGTGCTGATGGACGAGCCGACCTCCGGCCTCGACGTCTCGGTCCAGGCCCGGCTCCTCGACCTGATCCGGCGCCTCTCGGCGGAGCTCGGGCTCGCGGTGATCATCGTGACTCACGACCTCGCGGTGGCGCGGCTGCTCTCGCACCGGATCGCCGTGATGCGGGCCGGCCGCGTCATCGAGACCGGCCTGACCGACCGGGTGCTCGACGATCCCGAGCAAGCCTACACCCAGCTCCTCGTCTCCTCGGTGCTCGCCGCATGACCGCGCTCCTCACCTTCCAGGACGTCGCCAAGAGCTTCACCCTGCACCTGCGCGACGGGGTGGTGCTGCCGGTGGTGGGCGATGTCAGCTTCACCGTGGAACCCGGCGAGTGCGTCGTGCTCGGCGGGCC
This sequence comes from Methylobacterium guangdongense, assembly GCF_038442355.1. Classification (NCBI taxonomy): domain Bacteria; kingdom Pseudomonadati; phylum Pseudomonadota; class Alphaproteobacteria; order Hyphomicrobiales; family Methylobacteriaceae; genus Methylobacterium; species Methylobacterium guangdongense. Next base: position 3,861 of record NZ_JBBXMX010000005.1, on the reverse strand, counting down.
GTCCGGAGCCGGCAAATCCTCGCTCCTCAAGATGGCCTACGGCAATTACCGCTGCGACAAGGGCGCGATCCTGGTCCGCGACGGTGACGCCCTGATCGACGTGGTGCGGGCCGATCCGCGGGTGGTGCTGGGCTTGCGGGCGCGGGTGATCGCCTACGTGTCGCAATTCCTCCGGGTGATCCCGCGGGTCTCGGCCCTCGACGTGGTCGAGGCGGCCGGCCGCGAGGGCGGTCTCGACCAAACCGTCGCGCGCGCGCGCGGAAAAGACCTGCTCGCCCGGCTCAACCTGCCCGAGCGGCTCTGGGGCCTGCCGCCCGCGACCTTCTCGGGCGGCGAGCAGCAGCGGGTCAACATCGCCCGCGGCCTGATCGCCGATCGGCCGCTGCTGCTCCTCGACGAGCCGACCGCCTCCCTCGACGCGCAGAACCGCGCCGTGGTGGCCGAACTGGTGCGCGAGAAGCTGAACGGTGGCGCCGGCGTGCTCGGCATCTTCCACGACAGCGAGATGCGCGATGCTGTGGCGATCCGGGTGGTCGACGTCACCCACTTCGCGCCGCGCGCCCGGGCAGCCTGAGGACGGACACGATGGACAATTTTATCATCGAGAACGCGACCCTGGTCCTGCCCGACCGGGTGCAGCGCGGCTGGCTCGCGGTCTCCGACGGGGCGATCGCCGAGTTCGGCGAGGGCCGCCCGCCAGCCCGCGGCCTGGATTTCGGCGGCGATCACCTGATCCCCGGCCTGATCGAGCTGCACACCGACCACCTGGAGAGCCATTACGCGCCGCGCCCGAAGGTGCGCTGGCACCCGCTCGGCGCGGTGCTGGCCTATGACGCGCAGATCACCGCCTCCGGCATCACCACGGTGTTCGATTCCCTGCGCGCCGGCAGCGATCCGGACGGCAGCGGCCTCGGCTCGGAGCTGGACCAGCTCGCGGGCGCCATCGCCACGGCCCGGTCCCAGGACCTGTTCCGGGCGGAGCACTTCACGCATCTGCGCTGCGAATTGCCCTCGCTGGACGTGCTCGACACGGTGGCGTCCTTCGCGGCCCGCCACCCCGTCGGCCTGATCTCGCTGATGGATCACACCCCGGGCCAGCGGCAGTTCCGCGACATGGAGAAGTACTACACCTACGCCACCCGCGGCGGCCGGCCGATGGAGGAGATCCGCGCCAACACCGAGCGCAAGATCCGCGACGGACGCGCCCTCAACACGAAGAATCGTCCGGCGCTCGTTCAATTCGCCCGTGAGATGAACATCCCGCTGGCGAGCCACGACGATACGACGCTGGCGGATGTCGAACTCGCGGTCGGCGAGGGGGTGCGGCTCGCCGAGTTCCCCACCACCCTGGAGGCGGCCGAAGCCGCGCACGGCCAGGGACTCACCGTGATGATGGGCGCGCCGAACCTGATCCGGGGCGGCTCGCATTCCGGCAACGTCGCCGCCCTGGCGCTCGCCGAGGCTGGCCATCTCGACATTCTGTCCTCGGACTACGTGCCGGCGAGCCTGCTGATGGCGGCCTTCCTGCTGCCGCAGCAGGCGCCCGCGATCAGCCTGCCGGAGGCCCTGGCCACCGTGACCGCGAACCCGGCCCGGGCCACCGGCCTGACCGACCGCGGCGCCCTGGTGCCGGGCCTGCGGGCCGATCTCGTCCGGGTGCAGCTCGCCGAGGGCGTGCCGGTGGTCCGCGAGGTCTGGCGCACCGGCCGGCGGGTGTCCTGATGCCGGGCTGCCTCGTCCTGGTGGTCGGCCCGAGCGGGGCCGGCAAGGACACACTGATCCGGCTGGCGCGGGAGGCCTTGGCGGGGGACCCCCGCACCGTCTTCCCGCGCCGCCTCGTGACGCGCCCCCCCTCGGCGGACGAGGACAACGACGAGATCGACGCGGCCGCCTTCGCGGCGGGCTGCGCGGCGGGCCGCTTCACCCTGCACTGGCGCGCCCACGGCCTCGGCTACGCCATCCCGGCGGAGGCCAGCCGTCTGGCGGAGGCGGGCCATGTGGTGGTCTGCAACGTCTCCCGCCGGGTCGTGGCGCAGGCCCGGGCCGCCGAATTGCGGGTGAGCGTCGTGGAGATCACGGCGCCCCCCGAGATCCTGATGCAGCGCTTGGCCGCAAGGGGCCGGGCCGAGGACGGCGACCTCGCCGCACGGCTGGCCCGGGCGGTGCCGGTCGAGGCGGATCTGCGGATTCTCAACGTGGGCGCACCGGAGGCCGGCGCCGCGCGTCTGGTGGCGCATCTGCGGGCCTGCTGAGCTGCCCGTGGAAGCCGCCGGCACGGGCTCATGCCACGTCCCCTTTCCCGGACAGGTAGAGCGAAAGCGGGACCTGATCCGGGACCCCCAGCACAGGAAGCGCCGCGAAGCGGCACAGGTTGTCTCAGACGGATGCTGCGCGACGTTTCGTGCCGGCTCCCGGGGCGCATTCCGCTGGCCCTGCATGCGCCCGGGAAAGGGTCGGTGCTCCGCGGGATGTGCCCCGCCGCCATGAAAAAGGGCGCGCGCCGGATCCGGCACGCGCCCCATCGTCCGCCCGGGACCAGCGTCCCGGGCCGCGCTGCAAAGACTAGAAGCCGCCGAACTTGTAGTTGAATCCGGCGCGAACGATGCTGCCTTCCGTGCGGAAGCGCGAGATGTAGGAGCCGGTGCCGACGCCCGGGATCGCGGCGACCAGCACGTTCTGCGTGCCGAGATCGTAGTGCAGGTACTCGGCCTTCACCGTGATGGCGTCGTACTTGATGCCGAGGTAGCGGCCGATCGCGAAGTTGTTCAGGAAGCTGTCGGTCGGCAGCGCGAACTCGATGCCGCCGCCATAGGCGTAGCCGATCTTGAAGTCGTCGTAGCGGCCGGCGAACTGCAGGCGGCCGGCCGGGGTGAAGAAGTTGGCATCGTGGAACACGTTGCCGTAGGCGAGGCCGCCGGTCCCGTAGACCAGGACGCGGTCGAACGCGTAGCCGACGCGGCCCGTGAGGGTGCCGAGCCAGTCGAGGCTCTGGCGGAACTGGCTGATGTTCGGCGGGCCGCCCGCGACGTTGCCGGTGCCGAGCACGACCCGGTTCTTGGTGATGTCGGTCCAGTCGATGCTGTTGGCGACACCAACCACGAGGCCGGAGCCCGGCGTGAACTGATAGTTGTAGCCGGCGGTGCCGCCGATGTTGGCGATGCCGTCCTGCGAGGTCGAGGTCAGGAACGGCCGGCGGCCGAGCGCCACGTTGGCGGCGTTGCCCGGCAGGACGCCCACGGTGGTGATGCGCTCGCGGTCCGTGAAGGTGTAGGCGGTCTCGAGACCGGCGTAGAAGCCCGTCCAGGTGAAGACCGGCACCGGCGTGAAGACCGGCGGCGGCGCGGCGCGGCGCGGCAGGTCGGCGGCCGAGGCGGCCGTCGTGACCAGGGCGGTCGCGGCGGTGGCGAGGAGGAGCTTCTTCATCATGATGGCGGGATCCAAGCTTGTGCGTTGTTGAGCCCAATTAAGCTGGACGGCACAGATCCCGCTATGCCTCCGCTGCCACACTGTGGCTCGAAAGTGTCCACTCGGTTTCCGGAGATTGGTAATTCCGCGCTCAAGACACGTCCGCGCGGCTTGACAGGGAAGGTGGCGACAGGGCCCCGCGGCGCGGCGGACCTTGATCCGAACCGGCCGACCCTCTAAGCGGACCGCGTTTTGCGCCCCTGTCCGAGGTCGGGGCGGCCGATCATGATCCGGGGCCCCGCGTGGTCCCCGCCGCAGGAATGGGAATCATGGGCAAGGAAAAGTTCTCCCGCACCAAGCCGCACTGCAACATCGGGACGATCGGCCACGTTGATCACGGCAAGACGTCGCTGACGGCGGCGATCACGAAGGTGCTGGCGGAGTCGGGCGGCGCGA
>NZ_JBBXMX010000059.1:0-2609 GCF_038442355.1 Methylobacterium guangdongense | reverse complement strand
CGCCTCTGGGCGAGGCTCAAGGAATGGCGTGCCATCGCAACCCGCTACGAGAAAACCGCCACCAGCTTCATGGGCGTTCTGTCCCTCGCCGCAGCCCTCGACTGGCTCAAGCGATGACACGCCCTAGCCGTGTGGCGCTGGCAGCGGTGCTACGCCGAGGCGTGCGTCGAAGGTCTGCTGCGCGACAAATAACGTCCGCCCGGAAGACGACCCCATTCGATCGAGACGGTCGCCGGGGTGTTTGACTAAACCAGTGTGTTGAACCGACCCGACTGGGAGGCTACTGCATGGCCGCTGCCATGGGTAGCCGGAAGACCTGATCCGGGAAGCTGACGGGCGCGGGCGGCCGATAGCCCAGGGACGAATGCGGCTGGACGCGGTTGTAGGTCGTTTGCCAGAGACCGATCACGATCAGCGCCTCTTTCAACGTGTAGACGATCCCCTGCCTCAGGTACTTATCCTGAAGCTTGCCATTGAAGCTTGCGCAGTAACCGTTATCCCACGGCGAGCCCGGCGCGATGTACTGGATCTGTGCTCCGGCTTCGGCGACCCATTTGCGCAACGCTTTGGAATCTCTGGGCCGTTATCGCAGCGGATGTGCTCCGGGATGCCGTACAGGCACATGGCGTCAGCCAGCGTCTCGATCAGGCCCACGCTGTTGATAGGCCGGGCCACCTCCAGCGCGAGACAAGCTCGGCTGTTCTCGTCGATCAGCGTCAGGACCCGGAGCGAGCGTCCGTCATGGGTCATAGCCTGGACGACGTCGAAGCTCCAGACGTGGTTGCGATAGAGCGGGCGCAGCCGCACGCACGAGCCGTCGTTCAGCCACAAGCGGCTGCGTGGCCGGTGCTTCTGCGGGACCTTCAGCCCCTCACGACGCCAGATGCGCTGGACCCGGTCCTCGCCCACGTGCCACCCTGCTGCCTGTAGCAGCACGGTGACGCAGCGGTAGCCGTAGCGCCCGTACTTGGACGCCAGGGCGACGATGGCCCGGGTCGGCGCATCCTCGTCGGCCGGCAGCGTGGACACGTAGCGTTGCGTGCCGCGGTGCTGACCGACGATCCGGCAGGCGTGACGTTCCGAGAAGCCGTACTTCTCCCGGATCCCGTCCACCGCCTGCCGGCGTCGCTCGGGGGCTATGAGTTTGCCGCGGCGACGTCCGCCAGCACCTGCTCCTCCAAGGATAGATCGGCTACCGGCCGCCGCAGCCGCGCGTTCTCGCACTCCATGTCCTTCATCTTCCTGCCCTGGTCGACTTGGAGACCGCCGTACTCCTTGCGCCAGCGGTCATAGCTGTGCTCGGAGATCTCGGCCTCCTCGCACGCCAACGCCAAACTCTTAGCCTGGACCGTCTGCACCTCGCTCTGCCGCAGCTTCAACACCACCTGCTCCGCGCTCGTCTTCTGACCTCGCCGCATGTCCGACACCTCCGGTCCTGGCCGATCCTCTCGCTAGCCCCAATCCAAAGCCAGCCGGTCAGGTCACGGCGAGTCCAACGCCATTATCACCCATTCGATTGTTTTCATCAGTCTCGGATGGCTCTCTGAAATCGGGGAATCCGACATCAAGATCGGCTGGCCGGCGGCAGCGGCGTGTCCAACATATCCAGGGTAAGGTTGCTGACCGACAGCAACTGATGTCCCCAACGTGCGAACTTCTCGAGAAGAGCGGCGATGCGTTCGCTCTGAGCTGAGATTGTCGCATCGCGTTCCGCGATCAACCGGTCCCTCAAATCAATCTGAGCTCTAAGCGCTTCAATCGTCGTGAGCTCGGCAGGACTGCGTTTCCGTATTGCATCCGGTCGAGCGTTCTCGCGCTGCTGCAACTTTCGTTTCGCTTCGTAGGCGTTCTTGATGGCGGGTTTCGCATCAAGCGTCTGCCGGCTGAAGCGGGTTCCGGTGATCTGTTCCACGATGTCCATCACATCGTCCCAGGTGATGCGTCTCCGCATCCTGGCATCTCGGATGGCCGCGACGATCGTAGGCAGGGCGGACGGGTCGAAGTTGATCTTTTGACGATGCGCGGGACCAACGACGCGGATCGGCGAACGACCTCCACTGGGCTTCGCTCGCCGTCTCATGCCCGGCGGCCCCCGGTCGGTGGGCGGTTCGCAGCTTCGAATGCGGCAACGACTTGAACCAACGTGCCATCCGGATAGCGTTCGTCGTCGTGGATTGCGACCACCTTCTTCAGCGACGAAACCATGCGTCGATGGAACCGCAGATGGTTCGAGGGGCCCGCAGTCGCTGGCGACGCATCGGCTTCCGCCGATCGTACCAGCGCGGTATGGCGCTTCAGTAGACTGCACGCGCGACTGCGCTGTTCCGGATCACCCTTGCGGACGAAGGATTCCGGGCAGCCCCCGCACTGACCATCGTGAGGGCACGGCAGGATCGACCAATCGTGGATGCAGAGACCGATGTCCGTCTTCAACGTCACGAGACCGATGTTGTCGGATATCTCATCCTGCTCCGCGATTGGTACTAGGGCGTGTCATCGCTTGAGCCAGTCGAGGGCTGCGGCGAGGGACAGAACGCCCATGAAGCTGGTGGCGGTTTTCTCGTAGCGGGTTGCGATGGCACGCCATTCCTTGAGCCTCGCCCAGAGGC
>NZ_JBBXMX010000058.1:0-2888 GCF_038442355.1 Methylobacterium guangdongense | reverse complement strand
GGCTATGCTGCCGCCGGGTGGTCGGGGTCCACATGGCGCTTCCAGGTTAGGCTTCAGCACCCTCCTGGAATCATCGCCATCCCGGCCACTCAACCCCGCCTCAGGCCCTTATCGGACGGGCTCTTAGCGAAACTGTATCGCTGCGCGTCGCCAGGCATGACCTTGAGCGTAGCAGTTCTGCTCGACGAGACTGGTTTGCCGATCTGGTCTCATCGAGTGCCGATCCTCGATGAGACTTAAGTACCGTTTAAGCTTGGACCTCGGTGCTTTGTAGCGCCTTAGTAAAGTTCCAGGTTACATAAGATGCCCCGCGATCAGGAATCGCGGGGCGATGATGAGTTACTTGCCGCTCGGAGCCGCACCGCTCCCGGTCGCACCGTTGCCCGACCCGCTGCCTGCAGGCGCACCGGGCGTGCTCACGGGCGGACCACCGCTGGTGCCAGGCCCCGTGCTGGTGCTCATCGTACCCGTGCCCATCGAACTGCTCCCGCTCTCCATGGACTTCTCCGAGTTGCTCTTCACGGAGCCGGGGTTGTTCATGTTGCCCTCGGCGCTGCCGCCGCCGGCCGCAGTCTGGGCGACGGCGGCACCGGAGACCGCGAAAGTGAGCGCAACCGCTAGGGTCAGTGTCTTCATCGACATGGTGTTTCCTCCAGACGGATCGGCTCGATCGGTCAGAGGCTAAACCTCACCGCGGTCTCTATCGTTCGGGCACCCGTGAACGTCGTGGTTACAGATCCCGCGTGTGTCGCAGCCTTAGGGCCAGGATCAGCGCGCCAGGCCAGAACACGAGGCTGAGCAGGGCGATCGGGACGATGGAACGGCCTTTCCACCAGACAATCATCACCGGCAGAAGCAGGCCTGGGATCGCTACAGCCAGAAAGGCCAAGAACTGGAGGTCGGATAGGTCCATCCGCCATTCGTAGCAGCCTTCTGCCGCTACGCTTTCTTCACGGCCGGTGGCACATTGCGCCATCATGCCGATCCGGCCCGAGCATCGCTACTTCTACCCGATCGACTGGGCACAGCTCTCTGCCGTGATCCGGTTCGGCCGGGCGAGAGGCTGCTGCGAGGGCTGCGGGCGCCCGCACGGGCGCATCGTCTATCATCTTGGCGACGGGCGCTGGTGGGACCCGGATGCCGGCCGCTGGCGCGATGGCTGGGGCAGGCGGATCCGGATCGCTGCGGAAGCTGACATCCTGGGACGAGCCCGCCGGACCCGGGTCGTGCTCGCCGCAGCCCATCGGGATCACGACACCTCGAACAACGCTGACGCCAATCTCGCGGCGTTCTGCCAGCGCTGCCACATGATCCACGACCGGCCGGAGCATCAGCGGCGGCGCTGGCGCACGCTGTTCCGGCGAAAGGCGCTCGGGGATCTGTTCGGCGGGCCATACTCAGCTGAATAGCAGATCTGCATCAGCCAAGTTTGACGCGTCGTGCTATAAGGATCAGGCTTCGTATTTGGTAGATCCTAGGTGCGCATAAGCTCCGTTTTGCGCTCTATCGATCAATCAAAACGGAGGAAATAACATGGATCATTACAGCTTCGATCAGAGCAATATCACTTGGCGAACTCTCGATTGGCTCGATCATATCGCCTTCTTCGTTTACAAAGTCGATGAAGAAAATCGCATCGTCGATGTCGTGTTCAAGTTCGCGGCCAATCAGCGGGTTATGCTTCACCGCCATCATTGCCCTTACGTCACCCTAGTGATGCAGGGCGAGTTGCGGTTCTACCGCCCGGACGGTGAACTCAAGGAAATCCGGCCGACCGGTAGCTTTGTCTCAGGCCCCGCTCATGGCGAACCCCATGAGGAAGGCGGCGGAGATCAGGACGCGATCGTCTTCTTCAGCAACCGGAACATCGAAGACGCGCTGTACGAGTTCCTCGACGAGAATGGACAGACGACCCAGATCCTCGGGATCGCTGACTTCAAGGCACAGCTGGAAGCTCAGATTGCTGACGGGACCGCGGCGAATGCGGGCGGACGACCTGTCTGAACAAACCTGCGTTTGTAGAACGCCCCGCGGGCTTGCCACCCGCGGGACCAGCTAGATCAGCAGTTGTCATCGCCCGGCTTGACCGGCTGACCCTCAGGGGCCTTCTTCTCACCCTTATCGGGCATCGAGGCGGCGCCGACGTTGTCCAGAGCGCCCACCGTACCAGGCGACTCACCCTTCGCACCAGGTGTCACCTTTTGGGTCGAGCCTCCTTCGACGTTGGAGCTGGTATCCTTCGTGGTCGGGCCCTTGCTGCTGGTCGTCGTACCGACCACGCAGGGGGCGGCGAAGGATGTTGTTGCCGTAAGCGCCAGGATAGCTGCGGCGCCAGTCAGCGTGGTGAGACGTGTCATGTTCCCTCCTGGTTCGATGAGGAGAAGGTCTGGCTCACTCCGATGTTCCTGCCCGTGGCGATCAGAACAGATGTTGGGCCCATACAGGAACAGCGTGCTGGGCACTTACTGCCTCGGCAGGTTGGCTCTCCTGGATCGTACCGTCCGGGCTGACCCCGCCTGATCGGGTGACCATCGTCCACGATAGGCATAGGGCCGCAGATCGAACCCGATCAGCACATTAGCCGGTTGGTGAGCAGAGGGCGGATTGCCGTCGAGCACCTTAGAGCTCCTAACAAAACCATCGTTCGATGAAGCGCCAGACGATGAGGGCGGCAGCCAGCGTCGAGAAGGCGAGATGGATGTCGGCTCGTCGCTCGTAGCGAATGGCGAGGCGACGGAATTGGGCGAACCAAGCCAGGGTCCGCTCGACGACCCACCTACGACGTCCCAGCCGCTGGCTGCTCTCGATCCCGCGCCGGGCGATGCGGGGCTGGATGCGGCGGCGGGTCAGCGCCTGACGGCAGCGGCGGTGGTCGTAGGCCTTGTCGG
>NZ_JBBXMX010000057.1:0-3750 GCF_038442355.1 Methylobacterium guangdongense | reverse complement strand
ACCGCCCTTCGGCTTAGCGCGTTCAGGCGGCAGCAGCGGTGCGATCTCGGCCCACAGGCCTTCGGGGAGGAGCGGTCTTGCCATCTCTACTCAACGCGCCAAACCCGGTTTTGTTAGACGCTCTAAGAGCCATGCGTTGCGGAGGACGCTATGAAGACCCGGATTTCGCGGACTAGATCTGCCGCCGCAACGCCCAGCCTGTCCGGCATGTCCGACACGACGTGGCTCCTGATGGCCCGCTACCGAGGCATGCCGCTGATCCCGATCGAGACGGTATGTGCCGACTACTTCCGCCACCTGACGCCGGAGGCGCTGATCAGAAAGGTATCGGCCGGTGAAATCGCCCTACCCCTCGTGCGGATTGAGGCCAGTGCGAAGTGCGCCAAGGGTGTCGGCTTGATTGATCTTGCGGTCTATCTCAATCAGCGGATGGAGGCCGCTCGTAAGGAATGCCGCCAGCTTTCTGGATCGTAAGTCTGGCCGTGCTGCGCGGGCATGCGCTCAAGATGGCGGGCGGCGGGGGTGACTGTCGAGACGGGACGTTGGGCTGCCTTATGCTGGGATGGGTGGCCGCATGGAGCAAATGCATCAACAGAGCTAAGCTCGGCGGCGACTCAATGGCCGGGTGCCTGCATGCCGCTCTACGATTTCACGCTCGGCCACCTTGGCGGCCAGTCATCATTCCAGCGGCCGAGAGTTGAGGCGCCTGACCTCGATCAAGCCGTTCAGGAAGCAATGGCGTGGGCTAAGAACACCCGCCGACTTGAGAGCGTATCCAGCGACATGTCCAATTGGCCGCTCGTTGTGAAGGCAGGGGATGCCACGGGCGATCACGCGGTTGGGGCGCTGCTATTTGAGATGAAGGACGTGAGGTCCGACTAATACCAATCGACGGTGAGGCTGACTCACGGGGTATCGTTGCGGTTCTGGATCTGATTCGATGAGGTGAACCGGAGGGTTTGCCATGTCATCTGCGGTGCGGCTGCGTGAGGACTTCACGGCCGACGATCTGCGGCGGCACGCCAAGGTCAGCCGGGATGCGGGCCAGTCCCGTCGTCTTCTGGCTCTGGCTGAGATCTACGACGGCGGCAGCCGGACCGATGCGGCGCGGATCGGGGCGGTGGGCCTGCAGACGGTGCGCGACTGGGTGCTGGCCTTCAACGCGGATGGTCCGGCGGGGCTGATCGACCGCAAGGCGCCGGGCCAGAAGCCGAAGCTGGACGCGGCACAGCGCCAAGCCCTGATGCAGATCGTCGAGAGCGGGCCGGACCCGGACCGGCACGGCATGGTGCGTTGGCGGCTGAAGGATCTGGCAGCCTGGGTCTACGCGAGCTTCGGCGTCAGTCTGGACGAGAGCACACTCGGACGGCTGATCAATCGCCTCGGCGTCCGCGAGCTGTCGGTGCGCCCGCGCCACCACGAGCAGGATCCGGCTGCGCTCACCGCATTCAAAAAAACCTCCCCGCCACCGTGATGGCGATCCGCGCGGGGCTACCAGCCGGAACGGCCATCGAGGTCTGGTGGCAAGACGAAGCGCGCGTCGGCCAGAAGAACAGCCTACCGCGACGATGGGCACGCCGTGGGACACGACCCTCGGCACCCAAGGACCAGCGCACGGCCTACGCCTACATCCCTCATCCTGAGCTTGTCGAAGGACGGGGCGATCTGCCCGGAGAAGGGCAAGGGCGCCGGTCTCGTCCTCCCCCGCGGCGACAGCGAGGCGATGACCTTGCATCTGGCCGAGATCAGCCGCTCCGTCGCGCCCCGCGCGCATGCCGTGCTGATGCTCGACGGTGCAGGCTGGCACGGCGCTCACGACGTCATCGTGCCGGCCAACACCACCCTGCTGACGCTGCCGCCCTGCGCGCCTGAACTCGACCCGGTAGAGAACGTCTGGCAGTTCATCCGCGACAACTGGCTCGGCGACCGGATCTTCGCCTCCTACGACGACATCGTCGACCAGTGCTGCCACGCCTGGAACAGGCTCGTCGATCAACCGTGGAAGATCATGTCCCTTGGCCTGCGCACATGGGCCTACAGGTTATGATCACCGCCGATTGGTATAAGTACGGCGGGTGGCGGGGCCGGTGTCGAGATGCATCGCAGCTGGCTTGTCAGCAACCCATTATTAACCAGCCTTGACCACCCCGAGGCAACCTTTACGTGTGATAGTTCGAGACAGCGCGCGACACGGTGAAAGCTCGCAAGAGCTGAGATCTGCCGGCCGTAGGACGATGGATGCTTTACCGCCCCATCGGTTCGCAATGTGGGGTTACCTGGCAGGCCCCACCGCGCTGGGCTTGGCGGGCGGCTTACGGGCCGCCCGTCACAGCCGACGATCCGCTCTCCGCAAGACCAATGGACTGTTGAGGTAGCGCAGCATCGGCTTCGCATCGATCCGGTAGAATGCCGTCAGCCACATGTCACAGCGTGACCCCGATAGTTTCACGACGGCTCTGAAGGTCCGGTTCGTCCGCGCGAACGTGTAGATGGCTCCTATCGACCGAGAGGGCGGTTCTTCGGCGACCAGAGTACCGTGAGCCAGGATCTCCGGCGTCCATGTCAGATCGATATACGTAATCTCGGGATGCCGTTGCCGGATCTTTATGAGTGACTCCCGCGACAGGTAGACGTTGTGCAGCCTCGCGCCGAGGTGTGCCCGGCCTTCCTCTGGCATCTGGCCGACGACGACCGAAGCGTCAGGCGGCGACATGAGTAGGGCGTGGATTTGGTAGGCTTCTGCTGGCACCCCCATGATTGATCAGGGCGCGTAGAGCGAGTCAATTGCGCTTCGGTTGCCCGGCTTTTTGAGCGCCGCTACAGCCCGCGCATGTCCGACAAGCTGAACGCTCTCCTCGAACGCCTGAAGGCGCACCAGCGCACACTCATCCTGGCTATGGCCGAGCACGACGGGCTGCCAGCTGGCAGTGCCCTTCGTCAGGTGGCCGAGCTGGAGAACGTAATCGCCGCCGTCGAGGCCGTGGTAGCGGAGGAGGCGGACCGAAGGCGGCCTTAATGGCTGCGCGAACCGATATCCCAGCAAACTCACGGTAAGCCATGGCAGTGAGCGGCAAGGGACGGTGGCTGACGGCAGCTCTACGGCAAGAAGCACGGTAGCGGGATGGGTATCACACCACACGCACTGAGGATGCGACTGCGCCGGCGAGGCCGCACCGGGTCCGAGGGGCATCAGGCCCGGTGCTGCTCTTCCGGCGCGCGGCCGGAGCCGATCGCTGAGGGGATGGTGGTGCAGGGTCGTTAATAAATCCTGCACGGTACCGTTTTGGGGCCGCCGACATTCGACATCGGATCAAGCCGCCTTGCGACCCTTCTTCGGTGCCTTCTGAGCCATGCCACCGGGTCGTCCCAGGCCGATCGCCTTAGCCAGGGCGGACCGCTGCTTGGCGTAGGCGGGGGCGACCATCGGGTAATCGCCCGGCAGGCCGTAACGGTCCCGGTAGGCCCGCGGGTCCAGCCCATGGCTGGTCAGGTGGCGCTTGAGCGTCTTGTAGGCTTTGCCGTCGATGAAGCTGACGAGCCCGTCGGGGCGGACCGACTTGCGGATCTGATCCGTACTAGGCTTCTCGCTATCGGCTTCTGGCGACGGCGGTAGAGCGCTAGACCCTAGGTCGCGAACCCATAACAGCTGGCACGGCTGAGGTGCGGCGGCGTTAGGCCTCTGAGCAGGAGGGACCTGGATGGCGCGGTATGACCTGACGGATGCGGAGTGGGCGGTGATTGAGCCGCTGT
>NZ_JBBXMX010000056.1:0-3882 GCF_038442355.1 Methylobacterium guangdongense | reverse complement strand
ACGGGGTCGGCGCCCTCCATCAGAGCGGACCCTTCTCGCGCATGTCGCTGCTCAGCGCCCTGGCCCTGGGCCTGCTGTCGGCCGGGGTGCTGCTCTCCAGGCCGCACGGGCCGTGGGTCGCGACCGTGCTCCGCGGCGGTGAGGCTGCGCGGCTCCTGCTGCCGGCCGTCGTGATCGTGCCGCTGCTCCTCGGGGCGCTGCAGATCTACGCCGTCCGCTCGAATCTACTGGAGCCCGAGACCGGAACCGCGCTCCTCGTCACCGTGCTCGCGATCTGCCTCGCCGCGCTCGCCCTCCGCCTCGCCCGTGACGTCGAGCGGCGCATCGTCGGCGAGCGGCGCCTCAGGGATGCCCTTCAGGAGATGAACGAGGCGCTTGAGCGGCGGGTTGAGGAGCGGACCCACGACCTCGCGCAGGCGCAGGACGCCTTGATCCAGGCCCAGAAGATGGAGGCCATCGGGCAGCTTACCGGCGGCGTGGCCCACGACTTCAACAACCTGCTGACCATCATCCGGTCGTCGGTCGAGTTCCTCCGCCGGCCGAACCTGCCGGAGGAACGGCGTGATCGCTACATGGACGCCGTGTCCGACACCGTGGACCGGGCGGCGAAGCTCACCGGGCAGCTCCTCGCCTTCGCCCGGCGGCAGCCTCTGAGGCCCGAGACCTTCGACATCGGCTCCCGCCTGGTCGGCTTGGCCACGATGTTGGACACCCTGACAGGGGCCCGCATCCGCGTCGTGACGACTAAGCTCGACTTTGGCCATTCATGCGGCGTGGCAGAGGGCATAGACCCAGGAGGCTGGCAAACGGAATCGGGGTTTTGTTCGGGCGGATCGGCGCGGTGATGTTGCCAAAGTCCGCTCGCGCCAGATCGCACAGCGCACGGCGGCCAGGGCATCGGCGAAGGTCGGGCACGGTTTGGGGTACCACGCGGCGGCCGCGACGCGTCGCCGTTGGCGGGCCTGGAGCCGTGCAGCCAGCAGCGTGACGATTGAGAACAGGGCGAGCAGGCAGGGTGTAGTGCGAGCGATCGCCGTGTCAGACCACTGCCGCTGCGTCTCGACGCCCAGATGGGCGCGCGCTTCCTGGAAGGTGACCTCGACGGTCCAGCGCCGCACGAACCACCCGACGATCTGCGTGGGCTCGCGCGTTGGATCCGTGCAGAGCAGGGACTGGGGCGGGAAGCGCGCCTCGGGATCGCGGATGAGGATCCAACGGATCGGTACGACGGGCAAGCCACCGTGCCGCCACACCGCGGTGTCCGAGGCGATCTCGATCGCGCGCGCGCCCGCCCCGTACCAGCCGGGCACCACGACCTTGCGCCAGAGCGTGTCCTTGGCCGCGAGGCGCGCGGCGAGCGTGGGCAGCCGAGCGCCTTTGGTACGCGGACGCCCGATCGTGCCGGGCGGTCGCGGCGGTGCGGGATCATAGAGGGCTGCGTCGAGCCGCAGGCGGGTGATTGCCGTGATGCCGCCGCGCCGCATCGCATCGAGGAACTGGAGGGTCGAGAAGCCGCCATCGCCCACCAGGATGAGGTCGCGCCCCGGCAGCCAGCGCCGCGCCTGCAGAGCGAGTTGGCGTCCGACGTCGAGCAGCGGCTTGTGGCGGCGGCCCCGTTCGCGACAGGCGCGCTCGGATGGTACCAGCGCGGTCAGGAATGGCAGCGCCCAGACGCGCCCCGCCCAGGGGATCGGGGCGAGCAGCATCAGGCTCATCCAGCGCAGCCCGCTCGCCTTAACGAAGTGGCTGTCGGAGGACCGCACGGGGTCGCGGTAGATGCCCTTGGCGGCGATCCGCTTGCCGCGGCGTCGCTCGATCGTGTCGTCCAGTCTCAGGACCACGGGACCGCGTTGCGCGAACGCGTCGACGAGGAGCCCGAGCAGGATACGGCTGCCGGTGCGCGGGCACCACGCCGCCCGGTTGAGGATGCGATGGACGTTCACGAACCGTCGCTCCTGCGCGCGGCCCAGGATGCGCAGGACGCTCGTCACCGTGCGGCGGCCCGGCGTCAGGATCGCGCCGATCAGCAGAAGCTGAGCATGGCGCCACGAGCGGTGGACGAACAGCGGCGCGAACGCCAGGATGATCCCGGCGAAGCGGGTGGGCAAAGGCAGCATGACGGTGTCTCTTGGCGGGGACATCACCAGCCTAACCATCACACCCGCTTCGTCACCTCACACCCTCGATCACCCATCAAAATTGGCCAAAGTCGAGCTTAGCCCGAGTGCCCCTGCTTCGTGCGCGCTGACGCCAGCCAGTTCGACACCGCCATCGTCAACCTCGCCGTGAACGCCCGCGACGCGATGGCTGGCGAGGGCACGCTGACCCTGGCGCTGTCCTGCGGCAGGACGAAGCCGGCGATCCGCGGGCACGCGGGCCTGTCGACGCCGTTCGTGACGCTCGTTGTCGGCGATACCGGCTCGGGAATCGCGGCGGAGAACGTCACCCGCATTTTCGAGCCGTTCTTCACCACGAAGGAAGTCGGCAAGGGCACGGGCCTCGGCCTCTCCCAGGTGATCGGCTTCGCCAAGCAGTCGGGCGGCGACATCGACGTCGCGAGCGTCGTCGGCCGCGGGACCACGTTCACGCTGTACCTGCCGCAGGCCGAGACGGCGGTCATGGACGTCGTCGAGGACGCCGTCCCCGACGACGCGCAGGCCGACGACGGGGACCGGTGCATCCTGGTGGTCGAGGACAACGTGGAGATCGGGCGCTTCTGCACGCAGATCCTGGACGACCTGGGCTACGGCACGATCCTGGCGCAGTCCGCAGAGGCGGCGCTCGCGGAGATCGAGGCAGCTCCGTCCCGCTTCGACGTGGTCTTCTCGGACGTCGTCATGCCGGGCATGGGCGGCCTGGAGCTCGCCAAGCGTCTTCGGGCGACCCACCCGGGGCTGCCCGTGGTCCTGACGTCCGGCTACAGCCATGTGCTGGCGCAGGACGACGCCCACGGTTTCGATCTGGTGAGGAAGCCCTATTCCGCCGCCCAGGTCGACGGTGCCCTACGTTCGGCGACGCGCCGTCGACGACGCGCGGGCGCGCGCTCGGCAGCCATGCGGGAGATGAGTCCATGACCACCTCGAAGCCTCGCCTCGTCGGCTTGAATCACGTCGCGCTGGAGGTCAGCGACATCGAGGATGCGCTCCGGTTCTACCGGGCCGTGTTCTCGTTCGAGCTCCGGGGCACCCATGAAGACGAGGCAGGCCGCACGGTCATGGCTTTCCTCGACATGGGCGACCAGTTCCTCGCCCTGACCGCCGGACGGGAACAGCCGGCTGACACGGAGCGGCATTTCGGGCTTGTCGTCGACGACCGCGCGAACGTGATGGAGCTCGCCGAAAGTGCGGGTGCGACGGTCTTGGACCGCCCGTTCAACTTCCTCGATCCCTGGGGCAACCACCTGGAGATCGTCGCCTACCGGGACGTACAGTTCACGAAAGTGGGGGAGGTCCTCAGGGGAATGGGCCTGGACCTCGGGAAGGGGGATGAGGCGTTGGAGGAGTTGCGGCGCAAGCTGTCTTCGCCTCCGGTACGCGCCGACGATTGAAGGCGTGTCTTTTGGGAAAGGCGAGCAACGGATCACCCGCATAAGCGATAGACAGTCGCAGGTCTCCTGGCGCAAACTATAAGAACGATGGCCCCATCTATATACGGAAAGAGATGACCGAGGGGCTGTCGGTCGCTTCTTTCGTTTCTAGACTGACGGTTTGGCTCCGAACCTCCGTTGATTTCGCAATGCCTCAGTAACCGTAGCCCTAGGGCGTGTCATCGCTTGAGCCAGTCGAGGGCTGCGGCGAGGGACAGAACGCCCATGAAGCTGGTGGCGGTTTTCTCGTAGCGGGTTGCGATGGCACGCCATTCCTTGAGCCTCGCCCAGAGGCG
>NZ_JBBXMX010000055.1:0-4672 GCF_038442355.1 Methylobacterium guangdongense | reverse complement strand
GCGCGCGGACGGACCTGATCCAGGAAGGCGACGTCCCCAGCCACGTGCATCTCATCCTCGACGGCTTCGCCTGCCGCTACAAGGTCCTGCCGGACGGCCAGCGCCAGATCATGGCCTTCTTCGTGCCTGGCGACTTCTGTGACCTGACCGGTATTTTGGACCGAGCCGATTGAGAGGCTACTGCATGGTCGCGGCCATGGGTAGCCGGAAGGCCAGATCCGGGTAGCGGACGGGCGCGGGCGGCCGATAGCCCAGCGACGAATGCGGTCGGACGCAATTGTACGTGGTTTGCCATAGACCGATCACGATCTGCGCCTCCTTCAGCGAGTAGAAGATCTCCTGGCACAGGCACTCGTCCCGAAGCTTGCCGTTGAAGCTTTCGCAGTACCCGTTCTCCCACGGGGATCCTGGCGCGATATACTGGATCTGTGAGCCAGCTTTGGCGACCCATTTGCGCAGCGCCTTCGAGATCATCTCTGGGCCATTGTCGCAGCGGATGTTCTCCGGGATGCCGTGCAGGCACATCGCATCGGCCAAAGCCTCGATCACGCCGAGGCTGTTGATGCGCCGCGCCACCTTCAGCGCCAAGCAGGTCCGGCTGTGCTCGTCGATCAGCGTCAGGATGCGCAGGCTCCGGCCGTCGTGGGTCTGGGCCTGCACGAAGTCGAAGCTCCAGACGTGGTTGCGGTGGAGCGGGCGCAGGCGTTTGCCCGAGCCGTCGTTCAGCCACAGGCGGCTGCGGGGCTTATGTCGGCTGGGGACTTTTAGCCCCTCGCGACGCCAGATGCGCTGGACCCGATCCTTGCCCACCTGCCACCCCGCTGCCTGCAGCAGCGCGGTGACGCGGCGGTAGCCGTAACGTCCCTACTCGGACGCCAAGGTTATGATGGCGCGGGTCAGCGCATCCTCATCGGCCGGCACGGTCGGCACGTAGCGCTGCGTGCCGCGGTGCTGGCCGACGATCCGGCAGGCGTGACGTTCCGAGAGACCATACTTTTCTCGGATGCCGTCGACCGCCCGCCTGCGTCGTTCGGGGGCTACAAGTTTCCCGAGGCGACATCCGCCAGCACTTGCTTCTCCAAGGACAGACCAGCCACGAGCCGCCGCAATCGCGCGTTCTCACGCTCAAGTTCCTTCATCCGGCGCGCTTGGTCGATCTGCAGGCCGCCGTATTCCTTGCGCCAGCGTGAGTCGCTTTGCTCGGAAATTTCGGCCTCCTTGCAGGCGAGGGCCAAACTCTTGCCCTGGGCTGTCTGCACCTCAATCTGACGCAGCTTCAACACGACCTGCTCCGCACCCGTCTTCTGACCTCGCCGCATGTCCAACTCCTTTGGTCCTGACTGATCCTCTCAATCAGCCCGGCCCAAAACCAGCCGGTCAGGTCACTTGTCGGCTACGCGCGTGTGTCCACCCTCGACCAGAACCTGGATCTGCAGCGCGATGCCCTTCTGAAGGCCGGCTGCGAAAAAGTCTTCGAGGAGAAAAAGAGCGGCAAAGCCGGCACCAAGCGGCCCGAATTCGAGGCCGCCCTCGCCTACCTGCGTCCGACCGATCAGCTGGTGGTCTGGAAGCTCGATCGCCTTGGCCGCTCCCTCGTCGAGATGATGCGAACGATCGACGGACTGCGGCTGAAGGAGATCCATTTCCGAAGCCTGACCGAGCAGTTCGACAGCGCGACCGCCCACGGCCGCTTCGCCCCCTCAGATGCACGGCGCCATGGCCGAGTATTTTCTCGACCTTAACCGTGAGCGCACGATGGAAGGCCTGAAGGCCGCCGTCGCCCGCGGGCGCAAGGGTGGCCGGCGCAAGGCGCTGTCCGAAGGGGGATCTGGAGGTGGGGCGTGCCCTGCTCGCGGCCGGCAACATCTCGATCGCCGAGATTGCTAAGCGCCTCGGGGTCAGCCGAATGACCTTCTACACCTACTTCCCCCAGGCGCGAACGCGCAGCCAGGCAGCGAAAAGCTAAGCTAGATGCCGATCCGCCCGGAAAACCGCTTCTTCTACCCTATTGACTGAGTGCAGCTCTCGCGGGTGGTTCGCTTCGAGCGGGCTAAGGGCTGCTGCGAAGGCTACGGCCGGCCGCATGGTCAGCTAGTCTGTCATCTCGGCGACGGGCGCTGGTGGGATAATGCCACGCAGACCTGGCGGAGCGGAAAGGGCCGCAAGCTGAAGCTGGCGCCTCCGATGCGAACACTGAGCAGATCGGTGCAGCGCCCGTCCGGCTGACCCCTAGGGAGCTTGGTGAAGCCGCCCGACGGTAAGAGGCGACGCTGCATCAACTCGCGTTCGACTACGACGCGATGCTGAAGGGCGCTCCGGCACCGTAGGAGTGAGCTGAACCATCTCGCTTACAGACGCGTTACTGGCGTTCTTCGACATGGAGGACTCGATGCGTCAGCGCATTCTCGTCACAGCCATCCCGTTCATGCTGTTCGTTGTAAGTTCTGCCTTCGCACAGGCACCAGCAGCAGCTCCGCCGGCGACTGCTGCTGGCACGCCCGGCGTCGCCGCGCCGCAGCCCGGTTCGACGGGTGCCCCAGCCACCGCGTCGGGAACCCCGACTGGCCAACCCGCTGACACTGTGACGAACAACTCCGCAGCTGGCGGAAACGCCGGTCAGCCGGAGCGCCCCCTGCCCCAGGGTGGAGGTGGCGGTAAGTGAGCCGATCACGGCGTTGACGAAGGTCGAGACGATCATCGCCCTTCAGCCCCGATTGCTAATCGCGCAGGATCTGCGACCCTCATAGAAGACGTCGAGCGGGTCGTTTGATCCGCCCGACGGCTCAACAACACGAGGAGCGGCATGGCCATGGCTGAGACAGACAAGTCTCCGGGTGTGAGCGTCGTGCCGCCGACGGTGCCGATCCGGAACGTGAACGTGCCGGACCCAGCGACCGGCAGCCAGCCTGATAGCAAGAACCCGGTCAAAGAGGCCGAGAGGAAGCCGGACGATCCGGACAAGGCGGCCAAGGACGGCTTGGCTTGATCGCCGTGAGCCGCTCTCCCGCAATCCCCATCGTTCCGATCGCCCTCGCGTTCCTCCCCACTGTGGCCAACGCACAGCGCACGCCGGATTCGTCCGCGAAACCTGCATTAGGCGCGGCAGCAGCCGGTGAGGGAGCGGCATCAGCTGTCGATCCGGCAATGCTCGACCAATGCCGGCAGCGGGCAGACGCTCAGAAGCTTAAGGCAGGTCCGGAGCGGAAGGCGTTCATGGGGACCTGTGTCACGCCCGAGAATTGAGGTGTGGCAGTCGCGGCGATTGGCAGCAGTGAGTTGGTCCTGCTCAGCAATCCCCACACTCGCACACTCGCGGCCTTGCGCTACCTCGCGCTGGTCGCTCCGGCCGAACGGCACCGGGCCGAACCGCGTAGTCACGGGATCCGGCCCCCGACAATCAGCGAGCGCTGCAAGTGGCTCTCGTGTTTAGCCGGGGATCACGTCGGGCACGATCCGCGGGACGAGGAAGGCGACGCCCACCGTTGCATTGCGACGCCAAACGACCTTAACCGGCAACGCGGCGCTCTCCTGACCGATCGCGAGGTCGAACGTATTCGGCACCTTCGTACCCGAAGCGAACAGGACGCAAGCGCCGGTGGGGCTGTGGTTGAGCACTACGCAGGGGGAGCGAACGCGAGTGCCAGCTAGGGAGGCCTGCCCCTCCAGCGTTGACGTCACACGAAGTTTGGCGCGGCGCTCTAGCATAGCGATACACTGCTGAACTGGCGCTGTTACGGTCCTACGCAACCATTAAAACTCTATATAGAGAACCTGATATTGCAATGTTGATATACGAATTATGGAACAGCGGTTAAAGACTAGCTACCCGGGATCCGAGCTATAGAACGGTTGCCTCAAAACTCGCCGCCGCCACGCGCTACATAGCGCCTGACGCTCCAGCTTGGATACTGGACGGCACAAGGCCAAACCACGTCATCACGGGATCCGGCCCGCATCCCTACTCCGCGCGCATCGTCACCGATCCGTCGTCGGGGTCTACGGCCTCGACGAGTGGCCCCAGCGCGCCCATGATCGCCAGATCATTGAGACCCCGATTGCAGGCTTCCGCGAGCCGGTCGCTGTCGTCGGTCGGCATGACCCGCAGCAATGCGGCCATGATAGCGGTGATGGCGGCATCACGGGCCATCGGTGTATCTCGAAGGGGTGACGCCGGATCGCGAACGACCGCTGAGACGACGTTCTCGGCAATGACCTGTGCAGCCTGGTCGAGGTTGGGCCCGACCATCACGACCTCCTACAAGAACCCCGAGTCGCTGTGCCCTTCGAAAGCGTTGGCTCGGCGAATGTACCCGACCACTGCCCTCGGATCCCGGTGGCTAGACGATCATCTTCCCTTTGTGGCCGCGACCTGGCCCAGGCTTTCGCTTATGCTTCTTCGGAGGGTTCTCGCCCACACGCACTGGCGTTTCACCTTCGCCCAGCACCGACATGACCACGGCACGGAAGTCGTTGCACAACCGCGGCTCTACGGCCTCGCAAGCGCGCGGGCAGACCCCACGCCAAGCGTCCCGGTCGACGCGCGCGGAGCGGTGTCGGTCGGACACGACGACGCTGAACGACAACCCGCAGTGCGGGCAACATACCGGCACGAAACGCATGACCAGCCCCGGATGGACCGAAAGAAACGCCCCGGAGGTGGCATCCGTCTATC
>NZ_JBBXMX010000054.1:0-4993 GCF_038442355.1 Methylobacterium guangdongense | reverse complement strand
CCGCCTCCTCGCGAGTATCCGGTCCGCCGTACGTAACGCGACCGCTTGGATCGTGAGCGAGGGATTGACCCCCCCAACCGTCGGGAAGACCGAACCGTCGCAGACGTACAAGTTCGGGATGTCCCAGCAGCGGCAATCGGCATCGACCACGGAGCTCCGCGGGTCGTCGCCCATCCGGGCGGTGCCGTTCAGGTGACAGGTATCGTCGACCTGGTCCCAGACCTCGCGGCCGCCCGCGGCTGACAGGGCCTCGCGCATGAACTTCAGGGCGTGGCGGTTCAGCGCCTTGTCGTTGTCGCACCAGGAATAGGTGATGCGGGCCACCGGCAGCCCGTACTGATCCTTCACGTCCGCGAGCGTCACCCGGTTACGCTCCTGTGGCATGTACTCGGAGACGACCTTCAGCCCGGCGACATGGTTGTAGCGCTGCATCTCGGCCACCAGCGCCTCGCCCCAAAGGCCGTGCGCGGAGGCCTGGGTGTTGGCCCAGAGCTGCGGCAGGGGCCCCTGGCTCATATAGGAATAGCCACCGAAGAAGTCCTTCGTGAAGGGGCCGTGACCCTTGTCGTCGTAGTTCCAATGCTCGCTGATGGCGAGCGAGGGTGGGCCCTTGTAGCTTCGGATCTCCTCGTCGAATACGCCCCAGACCGCTTGGTTGCCCTGGACCATCAGGTTCTTGCCGACGAGGCCCGAGGAGTTGGCGAGTCCGTCCGTGAACTCCTGGTTCGCCGAATTCAGGAGGAGCCGCGGCGTCTCGATGGCGTAGCCCGCCACCACGACGTTCTTGGCCCGCTGGAAGCGCCAGCGCCCCTCGCGAAAGTAATGGACGCCGGTGGCGCGCCCGTTTTTCGTCTCGATCCGTCCCACCATGGCAAGGTCGCGGATCTCGGCGCCCGCCTTCAGGGCACGGGGCAGGTAGCTCACGAGCACGCTCTGTTTGGCGTTGGTCGAGCAGCCGAGCGTGCAGAAGCCCCGGTAGACGCATGGTGGTGCGTCGCCGTGCGGGGCTGAGACCGTGGCGAGCGGCGTCGGCGTCCAGCCGATGCCCATCGCCTCGGCGCCCCGGGCCAGCACCTTGGCGGCGGCGTTGATCTCGTGCGCGCGGCGGTGGTAGCGCCGCCGGTGCGGCCCCCAGGGATAGTTGACCGGACCGGAGATCTTTAGGTCGTCCTCGACCTGATCATAGTAGCGCCACATCTCCCGCCAATCGAGCGGCCAATCGGCGCCGTAGCCCATCAGGGTGCGGGCCTTGAACCACTCCGGTCGAAAGCGCAGGGCCACCATGGCGTAATGCACGGTCGAGCCGCCCACCGCCTTGCCGGAATTGTTCGAGCCCATCTGCAGCGGGTTCTCGCCGTCGACGATGCGTTCGTCCGTCCAATAGAGCTTGGACTGATGGCTCTCGTCCGAGGCGAAATCTTCCAGCGGCCGGAAATATGGGCCGGCATCGAAGGCCACCACCGAGAGGCCGCCCTCCGCGAGCCGACAGGCCAGGGTTCCGCCGCCCGCCCCGGTGCCGACGATGGCGAAGTCGACCTCCTCCTCGTCCCGGTGCTGACGCATCGGCACCCACTCGCCAATCCGCATGACGTTGGGCGCGCGACCGTCGCGGGCGCGGGGATGGTGCTCCGGGTCGTCGCCGGGCGTGGCGTGCTTCGGATTGTCGGCGGCGTTGCCGAGGCCGGGGATGCGCATCGACGTGGGGATCCTTATCGGCCAACCTGGAGGTTTTCTTGGTAGGCCTCGTCCTCGCGGCCGGGCTTGGCCTCGGCGGCCTCCCAGGGGTCGCGGCGGTCGAAATCCATGCGCACGTAGCCGCGCGGGCTTGCCGGGCCGCCCCAGCCGATCTCGTTCCAGGCCGTGGGGTGGGCGTAGTACGCCTTCACCACGTCGGTGAGGATGCGCTGGTGGAAGAACAGATTCGAGGGCATGCCCTCCCAAACCGCGCCGGTCAGGTCGCCCTTCTCAGCAAGCTTCAGTAACTCGTCCTGCGCCCAGGCGCCGAGTTCGTGGAAGCGTGCCCCGAACCGTGACTGTGCCTCGCTATCGAGGGCCCGTAGTCCCAGGCGCCACGCATCACGCTCCTCGGGCAGTTCGGCGTTGCGGTAGCCATCGCGGGTATCGGTCGCAAGCTTATGGTCGACGAGCGCGGCCACTGGGACCGGATCCCCCCGGTCGGCGGGTTGCGGGACGATCCGCTCGGCCAGCGCTGTCATCGTCGACCATTCGATATCGTCGAAGAAGCGGCGCGACTCGGGTCCGATGGCGAGCCGTTCCTCCAGGACCTCGCGGGTCTTGGCGTTCCAGGATGGGCCGTCGCGCTTCGCGAGCACATCGTAGCCCGGATAAAGGTCCAGTCTCGAACGCATGATGATCTCTCGGCTCAAAAGCGGAAGCGGCTGCGCTCGATGAGTTCGAGGGCCGCGAGCCCCCCGAGCGCCACCCCAGAGAAGGAGGGTGGGGCCGGCAGCGGTGGCCCGTCGATGAGATTCTGGCGCCAGTTGGCCCAGCCGCCCATCATCCGGGCGACGCCGTAGGCGTGGAATGCAACGCCGCCGACGCCCATCGCCGACACCGCCCACATCCCCCACTTGGCGCCGGCCTGACTCGCTCCCTCCGGCTTGGTCGCGGCGCGGATGAGAAGGGCGGCGGCGAGCGGCGGCAGGGTGACGGGAACGAACATCACCGGGTTTTGAAAGGCGCCCCGGAAGTGGAGCAGCCCAGCCTCCAGGGTCGTGCCGGCGAGCATGCCCGCCGTGGCGACTGCTAGGGAACGCCCGGCCGGCAGACCGGCGAGGCGAGGCTCGTCAGGGTCGGCGTCGCGCACGCGCTCGGCGACCACCCCGAGGACGCCGGCCAGCGTCAACGCCATCGGCGCGCCGATGGGGGCGGAATAGAACAGGTTCTGGAAGGAATACCCGCCCTCGCGCTTGCCGACGTTGTAGGCGTGGAAGCCGAAGCCGATCAGCCCTGTCAGGCCGGCGAGCGCCTGCACCCCGTGCCGGACGCGGGAGCTGCTGGGATCGGTGTCGCCGGCCCCGTGCAGGGACGCCGCCAGGGTGACGCTGGACACGACGATGGGCGTGTACATCGCCCGGTTGAAGAACTGGCCGCGGTAGTGCTCCAGGCCGGAATCGAACAGCACTGAGGCGGCGAGCATCGTCGAGGCGTGGTTCAGGCGCTGTGCCGCGCTCGCGGTGACATCGCGCCCTCGCGGGCTGTATCGGCGGCCGCCGGCGGCGTGACCTAGGGGCTTGGAGCGCCCCGCGGCGAACCAGGTTAGCAGACCGGCCCCCGCTGCCGCCGCGGCGAGGACCACCACCGGGTGGACGGCCGCCTCGACACGTACGGGTGCGACACGACGCTTGACGCTGGCAGCGCGTCGTCCCGGCGATTGGGAGGCGCGGTCATACGGCATAGGCATCGGCGTCCCGAGTCTTGAGGGTGAGGCCGTGTCCCGGCCGGGTCAGGTCGGGGGTGATTACGCCATCGCGCGGGACGGGCGCCCCGTCGAACAGCATCCACTCAATGCGGACGTGGTCGTGGAACCATTCGAGGTGTCGGAAGCGGGGGGCGGCAACGGCCGCCGGGAGGTGCAGGGCGGGTGCGCAGTGGCCGGACAGGTCCAAATGCGCCGCTTCGCACAGGGCCGCGACTTTCTGGAACCCGCTGTAACCGCCGCAGCGGGTCACGTCCGCCTGGGCTACATCGACTGCCCCTACGTCGAGCAGTCCACGCAAATCGTTCAAGGTATAGACGTACTCGCCCGCGGCGACTTCCATGCCGGCAGGCGCCGAGGCACGGACGGAAGCCATACCCGCGGGATCGTCGCTGGAGACGGGCTCCTCGAACCACGTGACGCCGAACCGCTCCGCCACCAGCGCGGCGCCGATGGCGCGTTTCGGGGTAAAGGCGCCGTTGGCGTCGATGAACAGACGTGCATCCCCGATGGCCGCCTTCGCGACCGCCATGCGGGCCGGATCCCGCTCAGGAGCGCTGCCGAGCTTCATCTTTACCGCCCGGCAGCCGTCTCGCTCGACCCACCCGGCAAGCTGCTCGCGCAACTGCCGGTCGTCGTAGCTCGTGAAGCCGCCGCTTCCGTAGATATCCGCGTGCCCCCGCGCCTGTCCGAACAGGCTCGCCAGGGATATGTCGAGGAGGCGTGCCTTGAGGTCCCACAAGGCGGTGTCCAATGCCGAGATCGCCGTGGCCGCAAGCCCGGAGCGCCCGAGGTTCCGCACGGCGCCCCACAGCACGGCATTGGCCCGCGGGATGTCGAAGGCAGGCAACCCAGTAAGACGCGACGCGAGCAAGCCTACAATCAAGCGCGCGACACTAGCGTCGGTGTAGCTGTAGCCGAGGCCGGTCTCACCACCGGCCTCGACATGGACGACGATGATGGTCGTCCTGTCCCAAGCGAAGGTACCGTCCGCCTCCGGCGCGTCGGTGGGAACGGTGTAGGCTTGCGCCCGCACCGTTCCGATCTCCGGATCGTCACGCATGCCGTGGGAGCCGTCCTACTTGCTGCCGGGTAGGACGGAACTCAGCACCTGACGCGCGGTGTCGACGAGGAGGTGGCGCTCCTTTGGATCGCCCTTGCCGAGCATCGACATGAAGTTCTGCACCTGCTGGAAGGTGAAGAACGGCGGCAGCGGCGGCACCTCGGGGTCGGTCTTCACCTCCAGCACCACCGGAACTGAGCTCGCCAGCGCCTCGTCCCAGGCCGCGCCCATGCGGTCCGGATCGTCCACGTAGATGCCCTTCAGGCCGATCAGCTCGGCGAACTTGTGGTAGGGCACGTTCGGGATGGTCTGGCTCGCCTCGAACTTCGGGTTGCCCTCCATCACCCGCTGCTCCCAAGTGACCTGGTTCAGGTCCTCGTTGTTGAACACGCAGCAAATCCAGGTTTTGTTGGACCAGCGATGCATGTACTTCGAGACCGTGATCAGTTCGGCCATATTGTTCATCTGCATGGCCCCATCGCCGACGAGAG
>NZ_JBBXMX010000053.1:0-2500 GCF_038442355.1 Methylobacterium guangdongense | reverse complement strand
GATCAAAGCTCGTTCGCAGCTCCCCAAGGCTTATCGCAGCGTACCACGTCCTTCATCGCCTCTCAGCGCCAAGGCATCCACCGAATGCTCTTAAGGCACTTGATCGCTCTCGTGATCGATGTCCGCTGATCGGCAGCCGCTAGGCTGGCGATCACGACACGGTCACAAAAAGACCAGTGACAGAACCGTTTCCGATTCCGTCACCGTATGCTTGCCGAACATGACCGCCGGGGTTGGCAGCTTTCGCTGCCCCAACGGCCACATTCCCTCTTCACGATGTCACTGATGTCTTCGCACACGGCAGCATCAACCGAACCTGTCGGTCCTCGCTGATCATTGCCGCGGCAAACGCATTCTCCAGATAGCGGGCTCAGCATCCACTCTCGGGCGGCTGCCGTTCACACGACGCCAAGTCCCAAAAAAGTGGTGGAGCCAGACGGGATCGAACCGACGACCTCATGCTTGCAAAGCACGCGCTCTCCCAGCTGAGCTATGGCCCCAAAGGGTCAAGTCAGAGGTGAACGTCCCGTCCATGGTGGGCCTGGGACGACTCGAACGTCCGACCTCACCCTTATCAGGGGTGCGCTCTAACCACCTGAGCTACAGGCCCAGTACGATCGAGCTGTCGCGAGACCAGACCGCAGCATCAGCCGCAGTCGGATCGCTTGAGCGATCGCGCTATCTGGTGAGGAAGAGAAACGAGGGCGGCATTCGTCCCGCCAATGGGCTCTGACTGAGCCCTGATATCCTAATGACGCCGTCCGAGGAGCGGACCGGAAGACCGGTCATCCTGCTGTCAGCATCCTTAGAAAGGAGGTGATCCAGCCGCAGGTTCCCCTACGGCTACCTTGTTACGACTTCACCCCAGTCGCTGACCCTACCGTGGTCGCCTGCCCCCTTGCGGTTGGCGCAGCGCCGTCGGGTAAGACCAACTCCCATGGTGTGACGGGCGGTGTGTACAAGGCCCGGGAACGTATTCACCGTGGCATGCTGATCCACGATTACTAGCGATTCCGCCTTCATGCACTCGAGTTGCAGAGTGCAATCCGAACTGAGACGGCTTTTGGGGATTTGCTCCAGATCGCTCCTTCGCGTCCCACTGTCACCGCCATTGTAGCACGTGTGTAGCCCATCCCGTAAGGGCCATGAGGACTTGACGTCATCCACACCTTCCTCGCGGCTTATCACCGGCAGTCTCCCTAGAGTGCCCAACTGAATGATGGCAACTAAGGACGTGGGTTGCGCTCGTTGCGGGACTTAACCCAACATCTCACGACACGAGCTGACGACAGCCATGCAGCACCTGTGTGCGCGCCTCCGAAGAGGACTGGGAATCTCTCCCCATAACACGCCATGTCAAAGGATGGTAAGGTTCTGCGCGTTGCTTCGAATTAAACCACATGCTCCACCGCTTGTGCGGGCCCCCGTCAATTCCTTTGAGTTTTAATCTTGCGACCGTACTCCCCAGGCGGAATGCTCAAAGCGTTAGCTGCGCTACTGCGGTGCAAGCACCCCAACAGCTGGCATTCATCGTTTACGGCGTGGACTACCAGGGTATCTAATCCTGTTTGCTCCCCACGCTTTCGCGCCTCAGCGTCAGTAATGGTCCAGTTGGCCGCCTTCGCCACCGGTGTTCTTGCGAATATCTACGAATTTCACCTCTACACTCGCAGTTCCACCAACCTCTACCATACTCAAGCGTCCCAGTATCGAAGGCCATTCTGTGGTTGAGCCACAGGCTTTCACCCCCGACTTAAAACGCCGCCTACGCGCCCTTTACGCCCAGTGATTCCGAGCAACGCTAGCCCCCTTCGTATTACCGCGGCTGCTGGCACGAAGTTAGCCGGGGCTTATTCCTCCGGTACCGTCATTATCGTCCCGGATAAAAGAGCTTTACAACCCTAAGGCCTTCATCACTCACGCGGCATGGCTGGATCAGGCTTGCGCCCATTGTCCAATATTCCCCACTGCTGCCTCCCGTAGGAGTCTGGGCCGTGTCTCAGTCCCAGTGTGGCTGATCATCCTCTCAGACCAGCTACTGATCGTCGCCTTGGTAGGCCGTTACCCCACCAACTAGCTAATCAGACGCGGGCCGATCTTCCGGCAGTAAACCTTTCCCCATAAGGGCGTATCCGGTATTAGCCCTAGTTTCCCAGGGTTATTCCGAACCGGAAGGCACGTTCCCACGCGTTACTCACCCGTCCGCCGCTGACCCCGAAGGGCCCGCTCGACTTGCATGTGTTAAGCCTGCCGCCAGCGTTCGCTCTGAGCCAGGATCAAACTCTCACGTTGAAGAGAAAGATCCGGCCGATCACTATATTCTCAGACGGAGCCTCACATCGACCAAGCATCCAACGCTTCACAGCGCCAAACACCCGTCGGTGAGCTCAGAAAGAAGAACACAAGATCGGCACAAGTCTACTCACGCCAGACCCTAAGGCCTGGCCGCAAGGACAAACGCCGCCCGCGTCTCCCTTCCTCAATTCCAACTTGTCAAAGA
>NZ_JBBXMX010000052.1:0-5728 GCF_038442355.1 Methylobacterium guangdongense | reverse complement strand
GCGTATGACGGCGAAAGGCGACGACGACCGCCTCGTCCTCAGGTGACAACACCGTCGAACGGGGATCCTTCGGACCGGTGCGCTGGTCGGCGACCGAGGTCCGCTGCCGCCACTTGGCGACCGTCTTTTGGTTGATCCCGTAGCGCTTTGCGAGTGCCCTCAGGCTCGCTTGACTATGCTGGATCGCTCGACGAACTGCCTCCGTCGTTGTGGCGCTGCCGTGAAGAACTTGGCCCATAGCGCGTCCCATCACCCTCGACGTGACAGACCTGATGCGCTCCGAGGATCGCCTACATGCTTCGGAGGCACTCCTGCGGACGACGTTGGAGTATATGGATCAGGGTCTGATTATGACCGATGCGGACGATCGCGTGCGCATCTGCAATCGTCGCGTCGCCGCGATGCTCGGCGTACCTGAGCAACTGCTGCAGGACGGGACGCCGTTCGACCGCGTTCGGACCCATCAGCGCGATCAGGGTGAGTTCGCTCACCTACCAGATCGCTTGAAGCGCTGGCTGGAGCGTGGCGATCCGCAAATTCGCGTTCAGGACTATGAACGCACACGGCCGAATGGGACGGTGCTTCAGGTCCGTACGCGGCCGCTGCCGGGCGGGGGTCTCGTGCGGACCTTCACCGATGTCACCGAACGCCGCGCCACTGAGATCGCTGTTCAAGAAAGCGAGCGCCGTTTTCGCCTTCTCGCTGAGAATGCCAGCGATGTATTTATTCTAGGCGACCTGAATATGCGTCGCGTCTATGTCTCGGGCGCGGCACGACGTGTTCTCGGCTACGATCCCGAAGAAATGATCGGAACGCGGCCGATAGATATGATCCATTCCGACGATGTCCATATGTTTTCTGAGCATTGGTCTCGTCTGTTATCCGGCGTCGATGAGCGCTCAATCAGTTATGTCCGCCATCGGCACAGAGAGGGGTATTACGTTTGGATTGAGACGTCCGTAAGTTTGCTTTTCGAGGAACAAGACGGTCGATCTTCCGGATACGTCGCCATTCTACGCGATGTAACAGCTCGCCGAGAAGCGGAAGAGCGGATCCGCCATATGGCTTTACACGATACGCTCACGGGTCTGCCCAATCGAGCTCTGTTCCGCGACCGCCTCGACCAAGCCATCACGCACGCTACGCATACGCATAGCCCCTTCGCCGTGCTCGCCTGCGACCTCGACCGATTTAAGGCCATCAACGATAGTCTCGGACATCCAGCTGGCGATGCTCTCTTGCGCGTCGTGGCCGACCGAATGCAGTCCGTGCTGCGCCCTTACGATACTGTTGCCCGCCTCGGCGGAGACGAGTTCGCGATCGTTCTCGCCTACCTCGACGAGCCGTGTATGGCGACTTCCCTCGCCGAGCGGCTGATCGCAGCGGTGGGTCAGCCGATCGTCCTTGAAGGGCAGTCCGTCGAGGTCGGCGTAAGCGTCGGCCTCACGGTCGCTTCAGAGCATGACGGCGATGCGGACGAGCTGTTCAAGCGTGCCGATATGGCCCTCTACGAAGCCAAAGCCGGCGGTCGCAACACGTACCGTAAGTTCTGTCCGGACGTCGGAG
Organism: Methylobacterium guangdongense; assembly: GCF_038442355.1. Taxonomy (NCBI): domain Bacteria; kingdom Pseudomonadati; phylum Pseudomonadota; class Alphaproteobacteria; order Hyphomicrobiales; family Methylobacteriaceae; genus Methylobacterium; species Methylobacterium guangdongense. Next base: position 4,162 of record NZ_JBBXMX010000052.1, on the reverse strand, counting down.
CACGCGTCGCCACGCGCGGGCAGCTTGGGCTCGACATGAAGGAGGCGATCCGGCGCGGTGAGTTCCGCCTGGTGTACCAGCCGGTCGTCGACGCGACGACTGGCGAGGTCGTCAGCCTGGAGGCGCTGATGCGCTGGTCCCATCCAGCTCGCGGCGAGATCTCCCCTGGTGAGTTCATCCCACTGGCGGAAGAGAACGGACTGATCGTACCGCTGGGTGCTTGGGCATTGCGAGAGGCATGCCGCGCGGCGCTGAGTTGGCCCGAAGTGCTGCGGGTCGGCGTCAACGTGTCGGCCGTACAGTTCCGCAGTGGGCTTGAGGAGGCCGTACTCGTCGCCCTCGCTGAAACCGGCTTACCCGCCCACCGTCTCAAGCTTGAGGTGACGGAGAGCGTCTTGATGCAGGATGGTGACGCCGTGATCGCGTGCCTGCATCGGTTGCGTGCGCTCGGCGTCGTCATCGCGCTCGACGACTTCGGCACCGGTTACTCGTCCTTGGGCTACCTGCGGCGCTTCCCCTTCGACAAGATCAAGATCGATAGGTCCTTCATCCGCGACATCGCCGATCCGGACGCAGCCGCGATCGTTCGAGCGGTGGTGAGCATTGGCGAGCGGCTTGGCATGGGCATCGTCGCGGAAGGCGTCGAGACCGCGGAGCAGCTTGACCTTGTCCGGCGGGAAGGCTGTGCGCAGGTGCAGGGATTTCTGTTCAGCCGACCGTTACCGCCGCAGGATGCACTGGCGTATGTTCTGGCGGCCCAAGTGGGCTCTGTTGCAGCCGATCCAGCACCTTCGGAAGCCCCATCAGCGCATCGCAGGAAGGCTCCTGCAGCGCTGCCTCCGGCACGGCCAGCCGGTCCGACACCGAAAGTCGCGTGAAACCGTCGAACATCAGGTTTTGACAGGTCCGGCCGGGTGTCCAAGTTGGACGGAGCGACCGGCTGCGATGTTTCCACAACCACTCGGCCCTGCTGATAAGGGCACTTGTGAGACATTCGATTTCTAACGAGTCTGCGAGCCTCGAAGCGAGGCAGGACGCTACGCTGATAGCACTCTTCGGCGCTTCGTCCCCACGCCCGTTCGCCCCTGCGCCGGCACGTCGCCGTCGCGCCATCGGAGCACGACCGTTGCGCGCCATCGCTCCGGGTATCGTCGCCGCGTCCGCGATCCTCGCGGGGACGCACGCCTTCGTCGGGAGGTAGACGATCGCGCCGCTCTCCGTCGAGACCAACCCGGCCGACACCGAGACTGTCGCCTGGTTCCTCCGCCTGGATCACTGGAGCGGCGAGGTGCAGTTCTGTAGGCACACCGTCCCGGAGGTCGCCCCGAACCCGCGCACCACGTGCAGCACGGCCGAACCCGCGATCCGGCGGCCGTCGTGAAAGTCGTCGCCTTCACCAGCCGGAAAGCGGTTCCGGCAAGTCGACGCTGGCCGCGCACCTGTCCGTGTTCGCGGACGATCCCAGCGCGCCAGCCGTCCTCGTCGACTGCGACCCGCAGGGATCCCTCGCCCTCTAGCACGTGCTGCGTCAGGCCGAGACCTCGGTGCTGGTGAAGTGCGAGGCGCATCAACTCGCCGAGACGGTCGAGGCGGCCCGCAGCGATGGCGTCCGGTGGCTGATGATCGACCCCCCCTACAACACCGCCGACATCGCCGCCGCCATGCGGGTGGCCGACCCGGCCGTGATCCCGTTCCGGTCGGCGCTCTTCGATATCGCCGCCGTCGCCGCGACTCTTGAGATGGCTTGGGCGCTCGGCAAGCCGGTCCTGCCGGTGATCAACTCGGCGCCCCCGCGGCGCGGGGTCCAGCCCTCTCACGTTGTGACCGAGGGGCGCGAGGCGCTGTTCGGGATGAATGCGACGCCGTAGGCCGGGCAGATCACCACTCGGGCCGCCTACGCTCATGCGCTCGCGAGCGGGCAGGCGCTTGGCGAGTTCGAGCCCGGCAGCGCCGCGGCTGGAGAGATGGTAGAGCTGTGGGCGGAGGTGCGCCGCGCGCTCGGGATGAAGGAAGGGGGCCGTCGTTGAGCAAGAAGCCGTCGTTCGCCAACCTCGGGGCTCGCCTCGCCTCCAAGCCTGCCGGCGCGCCGTCCGAGGCGACATCAGCCGTTGAGACGATGGAAGCAGCTCATCGCGCCGAGGCCGCGACGGTCGCGGGTCGTTCCGCCCGCCAGCCGGACGGCCGGAAGGGGATCCTAGTCCGCGCCCGGCCCGAGGCTTGGAAGGCGCTCAAGCTGATCGCCCTCGACGGTGAGCGCACGCTCCAGGACGTGATGACCGAGGCTATCAACGACGTCCTCGCGAAGAACGGGAAGCCGCCGGTCGCCTAAGCGCACCAGTCCGACACGGCCCAACGGCGGTTTGAAACTAGTACCGTAAGTTCGTTTGGCCGTGCCGGCGTGGATTACTTGAACCGCACGCTACTACGCCGCTGCCGTACCAAGTTGATACGGCGCATACGGACTGGTGTGAAAGCGCCTTTCGAGCGGAGACGCGCGTGAGGTCGTATGCAGAGGCCCAGGTAAGGTCAGCAGAGGGTGGGTTTGCGCATTTCTGCTTATGAGTAGTGAAAGCACTAAAGCGGACACCGCTATCGACAATCTTCCACTTTGAATTTGCCCAGAAATTTTGCCAACCAGCTATTGGTTTAGTGATAAAATTGAAAATTCAATGACTTAATTTCAGTATCGGGCACATCTCTTAGCCAATCATTCCACGTCTCATCACGTTTAATTCCCGCAGGTATGATAGCATAATTTCCCTTGTTGTATTTACGAACAAGCCGGAAATCACCAGATTTATTGAACCACAGACCCCCCACCTCGTCGCGACGCCATGTTTTTGTGCTGAACCATGTCTTTTTTAAACCCGATCGGCGTAAAGTGTAATACGACTCGAGCTATCATTTACGCGGGATAAGGCTACGAAGACCAAACATATGCCTGCAAATATGCGAACATCTATCGATGATATGCTATCTATATGAGCGCAAACGGAAAGAGCCAACAACATTAAAATTATTACAAACAATACCGAAGTAACAACTTTCAGTTTTGGAACGCGATATGTTGCGGGATAGAGCAAAGATCCAGGCAAACCACGTCTCCATACGCTATATGTATCACCGCTTGTTACCATCACCCGACTTCAAAATCTTCACTTCACACGACCGGTTTGGAGAAGCGTAAGTAATCTTCTGTTCGGCTCGTTTGGGTCGATAGCGGGAGGGCTGCTCGGGGTGGCTTTCTGCCCGTTCGCTTCCGGACGACAAATATATCGAAGCGGAAATATCAGGGGAACCGGCCACAACCAATTGAAGAAGCCCGTACAGTTCGCGCGAAGGCTGCATGAGGAAGGGGGCTGTCATGATCCGTGATGCTCTTCGAACGCTGGTGATTGCCGTTCTCGCTGGCGTCGTGTTCGCGGCAGGCTTTCTGTATCTGGTCGTAACTTCTGGCGTCGGTGAGAGAGGCTGGTGCTCGCCCGGTCCATTTCAGACCCAGTGCGAGTAATGCCTGTCGCAGGGCAAACTCATGGCCGCTTCGGAGAAGCTGCCATGGAGATCCGGGCGGCTGGGTTGAGTCGGAAGCAGGCCGGCCGCTTTTCGGGCCGACTGTCTCCAAAGCCGCCGTTCCGCTTCCGGCCAGTTCCGGGCGCATAGGCTGGCCCCTCCAAATGGCTGGGTTGGATGGATTTCCGCCGGTCCGCTTCTGGAATGGCGATCAAATAGGAGCAGACATGGTATCCACGCCGGCTCACGACCCAACCCAGCCGCCAGGAGCAATGTCGGGGCTACCCGTAAACGGACGTTTGTCAGCCCTCCAGCAACTTCGGCTCGGGGTGGCAATCAGACTTTGATGTTTCGTCCCGAAGCTGACGTGCCACATCCGGTTGCGCCGGACGTCCGAGCCCGACGGCGCTCCCACCCGGAGAAGCTCGACCAGATGCCACCTTTGTCAGTGTAAGACAGTTTGGGAGCGTGGTACCGTCCGATATGGCCCTGCGCGAAACCATCGCCGTCTCGATCACCCCGGAACTGAAGGCGTTCATCAAGGAGCGCCTCGCTACCGGGCGCTACGGCAGTGCCAGCGAGGTCGTCCGGGCGAGCCTGCGCGCCCTCGAACGGTTTGAGGCGACGACATACCCCAAGGCACGCGGTCCTC
>NZ_JBBXMX010000051.1:0-6147 GCF_038442355.1 Methylobacterium guangdongense | reverse complement strand
GCGATCGGTCAGGGCGTGGATCTGGGTCGTGCGCCCGCCGCGCGAGCGGCCGATGGCTTGGTTCTGTTCCCCCCTCTTTACCCCCGGCGGCGCAGCGGCGCGCTTTCGCGGCGGTGAGGTCGATCAGCACCTGGGAGGGCGCGCCGCCGGCTTGCGCCAGCGGCTCGAACAGACCGGCCCAGACGCCCTTGGCCGCCCAGCGCACGAAGCGGTTGTAGAGCGTCTTCTTCGGCCCGTAGACGTCCCGCGGCGCCTCCGTCCAGCGACCGCCGGACTTCAGCATAGGGACGATGCCGCTGATCACCCGCCGGTCGTCCACGCGCTCCTTGCCCCGCGTATCATTCGGCAGATGCGGTGCGATTCACGCAAACTGCTCGTCCGTCAGCCAGAACGGATCCATCGGCTCCTCCCACGGAAGCCGTGAGTCACACCCAAGCGGTTCGCGCCACCGTTATGGGTCCGGACGGTGGCACTACTTTAGCAGACTGGTTTCAGGGTGGCAGGTTGAGATCGGCGTCACAGTGCGGGCATCGTCGCGACGGCGGCCGACCGAGGTGATCCAGGATGGCTTGCCGGATCGCTGGCATCGAGGGCTGAGGCGGCGGGCAGCCGATTCTTTTTTTCCGCCCTGCTGCTGCCAGGCGCCGGGATTGGAGGAAGGCGTAGGCCATCATCGTCATCAGCGCGTGCCGATGCAGCCCGGTCCAGAATCGGCCCTCGAAGTGGTCGAGGCCGAGTTCCTCCTTCATCTGCTGGTGGGCCTGCTCGCAGATCCAGCGCGCCTTGATCGTTGCGGCCAGCTGCTTGAGGGTCGCGTCGGCGGCCAGGTTCGAGAGGTAGTACTTGCGCTCGCCCGAGCCGCGCTCCTCGCGCACCAGCCAGACCTCGTCGCCGGGCAGGTGCAGGTTGCCCAGTGCGCCGATCCTCTGGGCCGGGCCATCGGCCATCCGGACGCGCAGCGCGCAGAAGCGAGCCCGCAGCCGAAGCGCAGGCCACCCTCCCGGACCCGCTCGATCTCCGCGACCGCGATCTACAGCTTGGTGCGGGCCGCGCGCAGGCCCTCGGGTACGTCGGCCGATACCATCCGATCCGGGTCGCCCGTTCAGCCCTCGGGCAGGAACAGCGCCAGACCGACCACTACGGGCACTTCGCCACGCGCCAGCGTGAGCGACACCAGCGTCTGGCCGTTGGCAGTCTTGCCCAGCGTCGTAGCGTATTGCGGCGCCACCCCGGCCGAGCGGTCACCCTTCCTCGGCAAAGCGGCCTCATCCTGAGCTTGTCGGAGGATCATCGACGACCTGGACCGCATCCAGGCCGCCGACGAGGCGATCGGCCTCGCCGAGCAGCGCCCGCTGCAGCGGCGCCTCATCCCAGATCCCGGCCGCGATGAAGTAGTGGAGCCGGTCGTAAGGGATCCCCTCGGCCCGGGCCGCCATCGGCTGGACGCTCTTGCGATCACCGAGGCCAATCAACCCGGCGACATAGAGCGGGCACATCGCCCGGCGTGCTGGATGCGACAGGCCCGCCAGGAATGGCTGCAGCCACCGATCCAGATCCTCACGCCATCCGCCAGCACTTGGCGCCGCGCGCACCCACGCTCATGGCCGCGGTATGCGAATTTGCAAAAACCGCCCGCGTTCCTTCAATCTGCCAAAGTAGTGGTAGGACTAAGGCCCACAACTTCGGCATCGGTCCGATCAAGATCTCAGCAAAGCTTGGTGATATCGATCGTAAAGCGTCCGATGCAAAAATTTACGGTTCAGTTCCAATATCGTGTCGGTTCAACGATATTTTGACATAATTTACAAGTGATTCGAATTTCTAGACATACTTTCATTCATATATGTTCCTCATTTTTTGAATTACGCCCTGTATTGACCGGTCTCTCTGGCTAAAAATCTATTAATAATGTGCGTTCTATCTGATGACTGATAGCATTCGCACCGGATAACCTAAAGCTTTTGTCAGGTTCTAGGGTAAGACAAAAGATAGGATTTGCCTTATCCCGCAATTTGACTAAGATCCACCGCATTCCAGCGCCTCCATGGCAAGAAGGCTAAGTGTTGTGCAACTACGTCAACGCGTCATCAATTTTAAATCGCTTGGAATATACAGAAATAAATATAGATTTCAAGCCGATTTGATAAATAAAAGCTTATTCTTCGACCATTTATACTATATTTCCCAAATTCATCCAGCGCCGGAAATCGCGCCGGCATTCCACTACGCGACGGTTGGATGGAAGCTTGGTCTCATGCCGAGCAAGCATTTTGACACGGGATTCTATTTGTCGCGATATGGGGACGTCAAGGAAGCGGGCATTAATCCGCTCGTCCATTATCTCACGCACGGCGCGCGTGAGGGCCGTATACCGCACCATCGATTCAACCGGGCTTTGTTTCTGTTGCATCATGCGCACCTGTCAGATCAAAAGATCGACGCAGCGGCAGAATGCCTCAAGCTTTACGGTGGATACGACTGGGGCAGCGAATCCCAGCCGCTGATGCGGTCGCTAATGCTATTCAATGCCGCGTGGTACGTCGCATCTTCGCCAGATCTTAATATCTCACAGGACGACGCTTATGATCACTACATGTGGATTGGTTGGCGGGAGGGCCGTGATCCGAATCCCTTATTCGACACGGACTGGTACCTTGCCACCAATCCCGACGTCCTCCAGGCAGATATCGACCCACTGACGCATTTCGAAGCGGAAGGCTATCTGGAGGGGCGAAAGCCGAACCCGTTGTTTGATACAACGTGGTACGCTCAGGTATACGCTGACATCGGGCGGCGACACATCAATCCCCTGGTGCATTTTATCGTATATGGCGAATGGGAGGGGCGTGATCCTCATCCACGGTTCAGCACTGCTTGGTACAGAAACACCTATCCAGAAAGTGTTGCGTTTCAGTGGGGCGTATTTGCACATTATCTTCGTGTCGGACGTAGCTTAGGTTGTCGGCCGCACCCTGTATATTCCGATGTTTTGGTTGCGATACCTGATGAAATCGAATTGGCTGCGGCTAAAAGATACCGGACCCATTCTGCGCCGACACCAATCGATCCTTACGCCTCTTGGCTCGAAGTTAATCAGAGCTTGCAGGCGGATCGATTGTTTCTCGAGGAGCAACTTGCCGCTCTGGCGGATCGCACGTCCCTGATTTCGATTCTCATGCCGGTATATCAATCCGATTTGGAATTCTTAAGCGCAGCAATCGAGAGTGTACGTTCGCAGATCTATCAACGATGGCAGCTCTGCATATGCGACGACGCCAGCCCGAATGAAAAGGTCGCCGATTTAATCGCCTCCTATGCAGCCGCGGATCCGCGGATCATCTGGACTCGCTCCGCGACAAACGAGAACATCAGCGGCGCGTCGAATCGTGCCGCTGCACTCGCAACCGGCGAAATCCTCACCCTTCTTGATCATGACGATCTCTTGCACCCGCATGCCTTGGCGGAAATCGCAGTTTATTACGCCCTCAATCCGGAGGTAGATTTCGTCTATACTGATGACGACAAGATCGACTTGGCCGGGCGGAGGTATGCGCCTCAATTCAAACCGGACTGGAGTCCCGTGCTCCTCCTGTCATTCATGTATATAAGTCATCTATTGACGTTCAAGCGATCGATCTTCGAGCGTGTCGGTGGTTTCAGGATCGGCTTCGAAGGATCGCAGGATTTTGAGCTTGCGCTGCGGATGAGTGAACATACGAATAAAGTCGGCCACATTCCACGCATCCTCTATCACTGGCGCGCCGTTTCGGGATCAACAGCGACCCGAGGTGATGCCAAGCCCGAGGCCTTTGATCGGGGGCGGCGTGCTGTGCAGGAAGCGTTTGACCGCCGAGGCATCACGGCGCAGGTGGTTCATCCCGAATTCGCGCGGATGGCCAAGATTGGCGTCTTCGAGCCGCAGTTCCCGGATGACGGCCCGAGCGTCACCATCGTCATACCGACCAAGGACAAGCCTGAACTCCTGCGTCCGTGCATCGAGAGTTTGAAGCGCACGACATACCGGAATTTCGACATTCTGATTGTCGACAACGAGAGCAGTGATCCCGACGCGTTGCGCTATATGGCGGAATGCGGTGCCAAAGTGTTGCGTGTGACGAGCCCCAAGGAGGGTTTCAGCTTCGCCCACACCATCAATACCGGCGTCGCCGCGGCGGCCGGGGTTTTCGTTCTCCTCCTGAACAACGATACCGAAGTCATCACGCCCCGGTGGCTCTCGCAAATGGTTGGTTATGCACAGATGGCGAAGGTCGGCGCCGTGGGCGCGCGCCTTCTTTATGGGGACAAGCGCATCCAGCACGCCGGCATCACCCATGGGCTGTTCGAAGGCCTAGCGGGTCATAGCTTCAAGCTGCTCCCCGACCACGATCTCGGTTACATGGGGCTGGCCCGGGCGACGCGGGAGGTCGCGGGCGTGACTGCGGCCTGTCTGCTCACACCCAAGGCGCTGTTCCAGGACATCGGCGGCCTGGACGAAGATAATTTTCGGGTCGCCTATAACGATGTGGATTATTGCTACCGGCTCGTCGACGCCGGTTTCAGCTGCATTCAATGCGGATCCGCTGAATTGTATCATCATGAGGGCAAGAGCCGCGGCCAGTGCGACGATCCTGCCGAAGAACGGGCGATGCGCCGTAAATATTCTGGCCGGGTGGACCGTTTCTACAATCCGAACCTGACTTTGCGTGACGAACAGTTCGGGGTCGCACGGACGCATGTGGCGCGTTCTTTCAATCGACCGATCCGCACGCTGTTCGTCAGCCACAACTTTAACCTCGAAGGTGCACCGAACAGCCTTTTTGAAATCGCCAGCGGGCTCTCGGCGCGGGGGCGCGCAGCTCCGGTCGTGATCTCGCCGAGCGATGGGCCCATGCGCCATCGCTACGAGAGGGCGGACATTTCGGCGACGGTCATTGAGCATCCGCTCCTCGCGTGGCCTTCTGAGGCTGAAACGACGGCGCGCCTACGTAGGTTGGGAGAGACCTTTCTCGACGCTGGTATCGAGGTGGTGGTGGCCAACACCGCCGACAGTTTTTGGGCGGTCGAGGCAGCCCGGCTCGCCCGCCTCCCTTGCATCTGGATCATCCACGAGAGCGAACCCTGGAACACCTATTACGCCCACTTGCCGAATCATCTGGAGGCGATGGCCTACCGCGGATTCGAGACCGCCTATCGCGTGGTGTTCGTGGCTCGTGCGACGTTCGAGGCATGGACGCCGCTCGACACCCGCGGTGCTTTCACGCTGATTCGGAACGGGCTTAACGCGACGAAGCTGCGCGCCGCACTGGATAAGGTCGACCGCGACGCGGCGCGGGCGCGGATGAATGTCGATCCGGCCGCCATCGTGTTTACCGTTGTCGGAACGGTCTGCGAACGGAAAGGGCAGCTGGACATCGTCCAGGCTTACTCAACCCTTCCCGACGGGCTGGCCGCCCGTACCGAGATCATGATCGTAGGCGATCGCCCTGGTCTTTATAGTGAGACGCTTCACCGAGCCGTGGACAATCTCCCAAGGGAGCGGGCGCGGCGCATGCACATCGTTCCAGAAACCGCTGAAGTTCCGACTTATCTAAAAAGCAGTGATGTGTTCATCTGCTCAAGCCGCGTTGAGAGTTACCCCTTGGTCATACTGGAAGCGATGGCTTCTGGGCTACCAATCATCTCTACCCCCGTTTGGGGTATTCGCGAACAGGTTCGTCATGATTATAACGCTCGCTTCTACGAACCGGGTGCCGTGGCCGAGCTCGGCCGTCACATGGCTCGGTTGATCGAAGATGACGACCTCCGCTGCCGCTTCGCCGAGCGATCACCGGTCATGTTCGACAGCTTACCCGGCTACGACTTTATGATCGACGAATATGGGTCTATCGTGGAACAGGCGGTTGGGACATGTTCGTGACGGTTGCTGACGAGAACGACTGGACCATATGCGGCATCGTCGGATGCATCGGTCCGCAACGTCGCGAGGATTTGGTGGGCTGGCGATTGACTTGGCCTTATACCAACCGACGGTGCTGAGGATTCACGGGGTTTTCGCAGCGCGGCGACTATGACTCGATGGGCCAAACCAAGAGGGTTTGCCATGTCGGCTGCCGTCTCTCCGGGCGCAGATTTTGCCGCCGACAATCT
>NZ_JBBXMX010000050.1:0-7033 GCF_038442355.1 Methylobacterium guangdongense | reverse complement strand
CTGACGGGCAGCATCAGGCGCTGAGCGAGGCCCGCACCGGGCCGACCACCGAGTGCGAGCCCGAGGTGATGGACGATCTGCTCCAGCCGCGAGGTGCGTCGCGCGAAGGTAGGCAGGACGTCCTCGGGGAAGCGCTCGGCGAAGATCTTCCGCCCACAGGCCGCTGCGTCACACCAGAAGCGTCTCACCATGACTTGGAGTTCGACGCGCCGACCACCGAGCGGTAGGTCGGCGGCACGGCGCTGGTAGCGGCTTTGAATGTGACGTGAAGAGGTTCGGCAGTCTGGGCACGTCGCCGTCGTAGATCCGGACCTCACGACCAGACTGATCCGATCGGTGCCGACATCGAGGTGATCGACGACGAATCCGGCAGGTACAAGGCTCGACGGCCTGAAGCGAGGGCGCATGCTGCGGCTCCATCGTGGATATCCGCAACCTCAACGCCGCCGACATCAGCGAGAGTGAGTCAGAGCCCCGATTGGAAGCCGATCCGGGGTCCCGTTCCAACGCCTTTTGACATGGGTCAGCTCGTCCGGCACGTTGGCGACCAGCAGAAACAGGGTGTCGATGCCGGTGAGCGCCGCCCGCATGGCGTCGATGTCGGCGGGGTCTCCGGCGACCGCCTCGACGCCCGTGGGGAACCGCGCCTTCTCGGGTGAGCAGGTCAGGGCGCGTACCGGTGCGCCAGCCTGGGCAAGGTGATCGACGACCGCCGAGCCGATGCGGCCGGTGGCGCCTGTGACGAGTATGGTCATGGTCGATCTCCGAGATGGGCGGTCCGGTGGGGGCCGCCGATGACCCGAAGATGCGCCGTTCCCTCAGCGAGCCATAGATGGCAGTATCGGGACAGGGTGTCCCGAAAATGGAACGACCCATGGACCTCTCGGCGCTGGCCGATTTCAATCTCGTCGCCGGCCATGGCGGCTTCGGGCGGGCAGCGCGGGCCAGCGGCCGGCCGAAGGCGACGCTGTCGCGGCGAGTCTCGGACTTGGAGGCGAGCCTCGGGACGCGGCTGATCGAACGGGGTGGTCACAGCCTTCGCCTGACCGTGGCGGGGGCGTTGCTGCATGCCCGCACAGCACCGCTGCTGAGCGAGATCGCGGAGGTCGGCGCCTCTGTGGGCGGCGGTCTCGACCAGCCACGCGGACGGCTGCGGGTGAGTGCGCCCCTGCTTCTCTCGGACACTCAGCTCGGACGCGTCGCCGCGACCTTCGTCCGGGCGTATCCCGAGGTCGATCTGGAGATCCGCTCGGATGACCGCTTCGTCGATCCGGTGGATGAGGATTTCGACGTCGTCATCCGCGTGAATCCGAAGCCGGACGAGCGGCTCGTCGGACGGTGCGTCCTGCGGGACGAGCAATGGCTCGTCTCCGAGCCCGGGGCCGTGCTCCCCGAACCGTTGGACGACCGCGACGTCGTCGACCTACCGAGCGTCGTTAGATCGTTGCCCCGGCCGGGAGGGACATGGTGCGTGCATGATGGTCGCGACCGCAGGAGTTACCGGCCAGTACCGGTCCTGCACCTGTCTTCGCTGCCGACGCTGCGGGACGCGGTGGTGGCCGGGGCCGGGGCAGCACTCCTGCCTCGCCTGCTTGTCGGCGATGACGTCGCAGCCGGCCGCTTGGCGTGCTGGGGGTGGCTCGAAGGCGCGCCGACGGAACTGTGGGCGCTCTACACCTCACGGCGATTGGTGAGCCCAAAGGTGAGGGCCTTCGTCGCCTTTCTCGCGGATGCGCTCGCTATCCCAGGTGGACCCACGCCGTCGTGAAAGGGAGTTTCTCTGATCTTGGACGCCTGCTCCTGAGAAGGCCTTAGGCAGTTAGGATACCCAATTTGGTTGCAAGCCGAATGGCGGACTGCGCAAATTCGCTGCCGGTCACGTCACCCGGAACACTCTTCAGAAGGGGAGGGGGGGCCTCAGATTTTGTCAATTTACACATTGCTGCCGGCTAAAAAAATCGAATTACCAAAAACGTACTTCAAATCAGTTACATAGCACGAATCTGGTAGCCTGATTTACACTTGGAAAGGCGACAGTAAAGATGTAGAGCCGCCCAGCCATCTTCCACGATGTGTAAGGTGGTAGGCTGAAAGTCCATACATTTCAACGGGTTCGGGCGGGTTTTCCCCGCCCGTTTCCGTGCGTTTGCGAGATTTTGACGGACGATCATCATGGTGGCGCCCAGGAGCAGCGCCCCATGCCCGACATGCCCCGTCACCGCGTCGAGATCGTCCGCCTGGAGTCGGGCGAACACCTCCCTCTGGTCGTCTCACCCGACGGCCTACCCGCCCTGTTCCCGAACCTCTGGCTCCTCGAGCTGCGCCGCCGTCCCACCCGCGCGCCCCAGAGCCAGACGCTCGAATCCTACGCCTACGCCCTCGCACTGTTCGAGGACTTCCTGTTGGAGGCCGGCATCGACGTCGTCGCGAGACATGTCGAAGGAGCCGGCTTCGGCCGCCGGGACGGCACCAACCTCGCCATCAGGCTGAGCAGGATGTCGCTGGGCGCCGCCGCACGACGCCGGCAGGCCGACGAGGTCGGGAAGCTGCGCCACAAGCTCGGGCTCGACAGAAGAATTCCGCAGCCGCGTCGCACCGACGTCGTCTGCCCCGAACTTGCGAGCCAACGCGCCACGATCGTCCGCGTCTACCTCGTGTTCCTGTCAGACATGCTCGAACACATGTCCTCCCCCAGGGCCGTAAAGGATCCGGGGGCTTCGCCGTTCGGGATTCTCGGGCGGGCGCTGAAGGCGACGATCAAGTCCGTCGCGCAGGAGGGGAGGGAGGCTCTGCCCAATCCGGTGGTCAGGGCGATCTTCGAGACCGTCCTGCCGGCGACCCCGGAACGCCCCAATCCCGCCAACCCGTTCATCCCCGCCGTCCAGTACCGCAACTTCGTCGTCATGCTGCTCCTGAGCAGCCTCGCACTGCGCATATCCGAGGTGCTCGGCCTGAAGCTCGAGGACCTCGATCTGCGGCCGGACAGGCCCACGCTGACCGTGATGCGGCGCCCGGACGATCGGGACGACAGGAAGCGGCGCAAGACCCCCGCGAAGACGGCGCGCCGGACCCTCGATCTCCCCCACGTCGTGGCGGCCGCACTGGCGGAATGGCTCGAGAATCACCGGGAGGACGAGAAACGTTTCGGCGACGCGGAGAAATGCCCCTACGTGTTCATCGCCTCGGTGGATGCCGCGCCGCACGTCCTGGCCCGCCAGCTGTCCCGGTCCGGCGCGGACAAGATCTTCAGGACCCTGCGAGCCCACGACGAGCGCTTCCGGCCGGACGTGACAGCGCATCGATTCAGGCACACCTGGGTGACCCGGACCTGGGCGAAGAGGTTCCAGGACGGTCTGGACGATCCCTTCTACGACGAGCTCGTCGCCTACGTTCTGGGATGGACGGCCCATTCCCAGCAGGCCCGTTCCTACGCCAAGCTCGCGATCCGGGAGCAGAGCGGAAAATTTACCCTCGAATGGCAGGACCACATCACGAAGGACCTGAAGGTCTCGAGCGATGCGCACGCCCCCGTACGAAGGAACCGCAACCGATAGGATTGTCCACACCAGGGCGGACCATCCGGTGGACATGTCGGGAAGCGTCTGGACGCTGTACGATCCGAACGGCACCCTGTCGATCGACTGGCGCTCCATCGTCGTCCGGACACCGGAGATCCTCGAGACGTTCAAGAACTACATCGAAGCCAGGCTCCCCAAGCAGGCGCCTCCGACCGTCTTCGGGGATTTCGAAGCGATGAAGGTCGCCGTCCGGACGCGTGCATTCCGGGAGGCGGATCAGGCGTGCATGGTTTCGCCGACACACGTTCTGGGCAGCGACATACTCCGCGAGATGATCGGATCCGGCATCGACCGGACCCGCCTTCAGAGATGGCGCTACTTCTACGATTGGGCCTGCGACGAAGCCGAACTGGACGGACAGCCCGCACGCCATTTCTCCAAAGCCGTATCACGCGAGATGCAGACGGTCCCGATCGGCGCGAACCAGCAGGCCGAAGTCGTTCTCGATCTCGATCCGCACCAGGGTCCTCTGCTCGATGTCGAACTGCATGATCTCATCGACGCGCTTTCGGGACTGGGCGTCGACCGGATCCTTACGCTGCAGGAGAAGACGGCGATCTGGCTTGCGCTCTCGCTCGGCGGCAACGCCGCCCACTCCTCGCTACTCCGAGCCTCTGATTTCGAGGTCGTGCCGACCCTCGACGGCGAGGAACTCTACAAGCTCAAGGTTCCCCGCATCAAGAAACGGGATTCGGCCGCGGCCCGCAGTCATTTCAGGACCCGCCGCCTCAATCACAAGATCGGCCGCATCGTTCAGGCCCTCGTCGAGGAGCGCATCGCCGATCCCCGCCGGGAGCAATGGATCGACCGAGATTGGGGAATACCGCTCTTCCTGCGCCATAAGCCGAACCTCGAACTTGCAGATTCTCCGATTTCGGAATATGTACTACACATGCAGAGCTGGGAGTTCTCAGCTTTTCTGCGCGAGGCCGTGGCGAAGCTCGGGATCGAGTCGCCGCGGACAGGCGAACCGCTGAGGGTCTTCCCTCGTCGCCTGCGACACACCTTCGGGACAAACGCGGCCATCCGCGGCGCGCCGCCGGCCGCCATCGCCGAAGCCCTCGACCACAGCAGCTTGAACACCGTCATGGTCTACGTGGACAACCGCCGGGCGTTGGCCGAGCGGATAGATCGTGCGCTCGATGCCGCCATGGGCAAGGTGGTCCGGGCGTTCCGCGGGCGGGTCGTCGCTTCGGAGAGCGAGGTCCTCGCCTCGTCCCCGAATGCCGATCGGATCTACGTCTTCGACGAAGTGTCGGAACAGGCGAAGGCAATCGGATCGTGCACCGCGTCGACCGCGTGCGATCTGCAGCCGCCGCTATCCTGCTACACCTGCGTCGCCTTCCGACCATGGCGGTCGGCCGATCATCGTGCCGTGCTCGCGACCCTGCGGACCGATCGCGACCGCCGCGTCTCGATGGACCTCGCCGACCGGATGGTCCGAATGCACGACAGGACGATCGATGCCGTCGAGAACGTGATCCGGGAGTCGGATCTCCAGCTCCGCAGGTCGACGAAGGCCCCTCCGCATTCGAGCGGACGCCGACCGGCCGACGATAAAGCGTCCGTCCACCCGCACGTCGAGGAGGCGACACGGTGATCGTCACCCGTCGAAACGGAGCTCCAGGACCAGGGCTGGGCGACCGGAAGCGCACCAAGACCGCTCTCGCGATCGACCTTCGGGGAGCTACCCCCGAGGAGCGGCTGGTCGAATTCATCGCCGCCGGTCGTGGGACCAAGCGGAAGACTTTCGGAGATCCCCGCGGATTCGACGACAGGCGATGGCTGGTACTGGACACCTCGTCGCCGGAGATCAAACGACGGAAGGCGAACCAGAACCCACGTAGTCTGTGGTTCACCGAGATGGGCAACGGATCGAAGAGCGCCGAGATCAATCCGGATTTCGCCCAACCGTTCCTGGATTTTGCCAAGGCCCTGATTCGGCTCCGCAACGAGACTGCCGAGGCCGGCTTCTCCAAGCATCACAAGACGCTCACCGTACTTCGGCACCTCTACGCCGCCATGCCTCGCCAGGGGGCGGACGGCAGGGCCGACCCATGCACGCTCGAACGACGCAGCTTCGAAACGGCTGCGGCGCAGATGAGGAAGAGCGGGGCAGGCTCGGGATCCCTCTACGTATGGGGACAGGAGCTGGAGACCATCGCCGCCTTTCTGGACAGGTACGAGCTTGCCGGGTCGGTGATCGGCTACCGGAACTCGGCACCGCCACCCGATGCGTCCGTCATCGACCCGGGGAGGGGAGATGCTTCGGGACGATCCCGCCGACCGAAGGAGGGAACGGACCGCCACATCAGCGACCGGGCCTGGGAAGCGCTGGGACAGATATCCAGATTGATTACGGAGGATGCCGACCGATATCGGATGGCCGCCGTCATGCTGCTGGCGGTAGGCGGCTGGCGTATCAACGAACTGTTGAAGCTGGCGGCGGAGGTCTCCTTTCTCGATGCGCCGTTGTCCCAGGGTGGAAGACCCATAGATCAGGACGCCGACGTGTCCGACACGACGATCTGGATACGGTACAGGCTCTCCAAGGAACGGCGGTGGCACGAGAAACCGATCCCCCGTATCGCATCGGAAATCGTGTGGCAGGCCTACCGCGAGATCGAACGGATCTCGGCACCATCTCGGGAAGCAGCAAGGTTCATGGATGCCAACCCAGGTCGCGTCCTGCTGCCTCCGGCGTGGCGCGAACTGGACCGGGACTGCCTGATTTCTCTTTCGGATCTCCCCCGAAACCTGCTGATTTCGAAGCATGGTCGCGGCTGGGCCGAAACACACGAAGTTCCCGTGGTGGAGTTCGAAGGGGGGAGCTTCGTATCGCTCCGGGACATAGAGAAGGCCCTACTCGCGCAACAGGCTACTGGCATCGCCGGATGCTCGCTCGAGTTGCATGAATTACTATTCATCATGCCGCTGCATTTATGTTTCAAAGATCGACAACCCAAACCGCATGTCGTCGAGATACTCGACGAAAATCAAATACGGGTGTTCCTCACGGGTGCCGACGATATCAATCCCGTCCACAGCATCTTCAAACGATTCCCACTTCACAACGCAGACGGCTCGCCTCTTACCGAGGTGGATGGATCAGAGATCCGCATAACATCCCATCAGTTCCGTCACTTCGTTTCGACGGAGGCGATCAAAAACGGATCCGGGCATTTCGCGTTGGCGGAATACTTCGGGCGTCGCAGCATCAGACCGAACCGCGCCTATGTTCATCTGAGCGAACACGAGAAGATGACGATGGCGCGCGAGCGCTTCGGCGCCGGCACGTTCGAAGGCCCCATGGCCGAAGCGTTGCGGCTAGTGCCTGTCGTCGCCTGAACGGACTGGCGGGGCTTGCGTTTCCTGTCTTCGAGGCAGGAGGGATGATGCTGAGCGACGCGCAATGGTCTGAGCTGGAGCCGCTGGTCGAGGCGTGCCGTCCGAAG
>NZ_JBBXMX010000004.1:0-440958 GCF_038442355.1 Methylobacterium guangdongense | reverse complement strand
CGGGTTCAGCGTTCATGATCCCTCCCTGATCGAAGTTTTAGGGCACCCCAGTGGGTGCATGTCTCGGACGGCTAATCCCATCGGGTCGATGTCGTTCTCCCACCACAATCGGCTTACTCGTCTGGTACGACCGGACTGACACGTGGTCATCGAAGGCCATGAGCCTTGGAGGACGCCGGCCCGGTCGCTGTCTTTCCTCAACCAGCACGCTAGGTTGCGGTCGCGTCGGCGCCCGTACCCGAAGGTCGAACACAATCGCGAACCTCGCCTTCGGGACGGCATGGATGACCGTTTTGGGGAAGGGCGCCCAGCTGAACGCAAGCCCGACCGCGGCATACTGTTCCGTAGGGTACCCTCAAGCGAATGGCCGACCGCAGCCAGTAGAGTCCGCTTATAGAACGTCGTCAGAGCCATCTGAATGACTGGGATGGGCGCGAAGCCGAAGGTCTGCTTTTCAACATCGAACTAAGTTGCGCGATTGGAGGAACCTTCAGCGCCCCGTTCGGCTGCTGCAGTGACTATAAAATTGATACGCTCTTGGATCATAATCTCAGGACGCGATCAGAGTATTTGGTGCCATCACATCAATTATGTCCAATCGTGTCGTCCAAGTTAAGATATGATCGCAGATTTTGTCATGCCACTTTTTGAACGGCGAATGCGATGACAAGCTAGACGACGACCGCAGCCTTGACATTAGGATAATTATCCGGTACTGATACTTTCGTCGCCCACCCTGCGCGACTGAAAGCACCTGCGATGACGCCGCTTCAGTTCCTGCCCCGCCCGCCCGCTTGGCGCGCCCCACCACCGCGATCAGCGCGGCCTCAGCGCAAAGCATCTTCCCCTCGCAAGGCGGCCTCCGGGCCGCCTTCGTCGTTTCTGGAGCTCCAACATGTCCAATCAGCAGCCTAAGCCGATCAACACCAACGGTGCTCGGAGTCAACCGTCCAAAACCGTTAGACTTCTCGGCGAACCCGGGGGCGGCTCGCAGCCCCTCGCTAGCGCAACCTCAGCTGCGTCACCCGCGCCCAAGCCTACGGCTCCGGTGACCCCGACGGGCAGTACAGCCGCCGCGCTCGCTCAGGCCGCTTCAGGACCATCCAAGCCGCCGGCCGGCGATGCCCGTGTGCCCGGCAGCTGGGACGCGATCAAGCCGGGCTCGCTCGTGCTCGCCACCGAAGGGCATGCCGAGGGCTGGTTTGAGACGCTCGTCGTTGCCACCCGCGCCGACGACCGCTTCCTCCTACGGTGGCGCGACTGGCCCGAGCTGCCCGAGTTCACCCGCCGCCGCGACGAGCTCGCCCTGCTGCACCCCGCTACCGACCCGCAGGGCTGAGCACCCGCGTCCCGCATCGCTGCATCGAAGGAGAACGAAATGACCAACCGTGCCGATCAGATTCCGCCCGCCGCGAGCCTACCGGCCTTGCTGCCTACCGCTAAGGCACCGCAGCGAGTTCGCCCCTGTGCGGCTGCCGACGCCGTCTTAACAGCAGCCCTCGAAGCCGTCGCTAGCTTGGAAGGTGATGACCTGGAGGAGGTGCTGCGCGCCGCCGAGGCGCAGCGGCCCGGCGTGCGGCAGGCGCTGGGTGCCGCCTTCGAGGCCGAGGCGCATCGTTTCGCCGAACTCTCGCGGCGCGCCTTTGCAGCGGCCAACCGTTTGGCTGCCCATCGCGCATCAGCGGAGTGAAGCAGACGATGACGAACGTCCAGCCAGCGTCAGAACAAAACATGAACAAGAATACGCGATCTTATCCCGGGCACCGCTCGCGGCTCGGGGAGACCGCCAGTACCGCGCCCATCGCGCAGTTCAATGATGCGTTCCGTCGGAGCTTCGTCGGCGGTCGTGTGGTCGAGACGGCCGGTGTGCTCACGCTGCCAAAGGCCGAGCGCATCGCCGTCCTATTGGCTGTGCGCCGCTTCGACGGCTTCGACGGCGACAACGATCCCCACGGCGAGCACGACTTCGGCGCGGTCCAGGTCGGCGGGCGGCGCTGCTTTTGGAAGATCGACGCTTACGACTGCGAACTGCGCGGGCATTCACCCGATCCGGCTGACCCTGCGGTGACGACGCGCGTCCTGACTATCATGTTGGCCGAGGAGTACTGACGTGGCCGATCACCACCGTAGACGTCCCGCGTTTCGGGCGCTGGTGTTAGGCTCGCTCGCTCCTGCAGCGATGTTCGGGGGCTGCTCACGCGACATCCGGTGCAGCGACAAGGTCGTCATCGACGCGCTCCACCGGTCGCTCGACCAACTTTATGCCGAGTTCCGACAAGTTGCCGACGTGGAATGGGAAATTCGCGACCTCGTCGCGGTCGAGCAAACCCCGCGTAGGTCGGTCTGCAAGGCGATGACCCGCATCAGCGTCACCTTCGCCGGTTCCAAGCAGCAGGAAGACACCGCGATCACTTTCTATGCCGAAGCGACAGAGAAGGGCGACGTGGTCGTGACCGTGCCGACGCCGAACCGCCCAAAGCAATGAGGCGGACGCACGTATCGCTGCCTGCCTGCCACGTTGATGAGAGCACTGCGTTGGCGCGAGGCGGCGTATGAACCTTGAAGACTACCTCGTCCTGTTCGTCGCCTGCGTCTGGCTAATCGTGCTGGCGGGATTCGCCCTGCCGTCGGTTATCGCTTTCAGGCAACGCGATCCGAACCGCTGGCTGATCCTGGCGATCAGCGCGAGCGTCGTCGGTTGGGCCCTGGCGCTGGCGTTGTCAGTGTACCCGCTGCTTCGCTTAGGCGGCCTTCAGGGCCCAGATGTCGATGATGTAAGTCATCGCATGGCCGACCAGTTACCTCCGCTGCTGATGGCCTCGCAAAAGCGCACTGAGCCTACGTGACCGGGTGGGTAATTCTCCGGGGCCTCTTTAGCGATTAAACACCCTGGGCTCTCGCACGTGAGCCCACGTCTGAACGTAGCTGAGTTCGCATAGCTGAATGCGTTGAATTTTTTTTGCGACGGCTGTGAGCGACGACGCTGGGCTGAAAGCTGAAGATTGCTAAGGGTGGTTTCAGGACAGTCCGCTTCCGAGCAGAAAAGGCGTTGAAGCTGACATCGCTCGGCGCGCTTTGATGATGCCGGGCGGACTTTGGACACAGCTCCAGGCCTTGGGTCTCGGCGACTATCGCTCAGGGTAGGCCGCGCTTCGAGGGGGGTAGCTGGCCAAGTAACGGGCGCGCTCCCATAGATCGATGCCATGGCCATTCGGCAGCGTCGAGGCGAGGGCTTTCGCTTCATCGTCACTGTGCGCCTGGATCGTGTGGCTCTCCCCCACCCTCCCATCTGCGCTGAGGCTGAACACACGGTACATCCGGGCCCCCGGGGCAGGCTCATCGATACTGGTGGGTGAACCTGTCACTCGAACGACCAGTCCAATGCAGGCGCGACCCGGATGATCGCCGCCTCAACGGTAGACGCCCACGCCAGCGGATCGGGGGTTATGCGCGCTGGCGCGGGCGTCATCGGCAAAGCCGACGCAATCGATCTTGCATAATCAACCTTGAACCGCATCCCAGAAAAACGCTCAGTCTCCTTCAGCCGCCCACAACTTTCCTTCAGGCCAGGGCGCGAGAGATCTCTGTTCTTGCTCAGCCATCAACTCACGCTTGGCCATGAACCAGAACTGCATTTCGTAGCCTTCCGGGCGGTGATGCCGCTCCCAGAGGTCGTAGGCTCGTGCGCGAATTTTGTCATGTGTAATTAAGGCTGTCTGCGCCTTCGCGCTGTGTGTCGTCGGTGCATCGGCGGATGACGAATCATCCATCAAAGACTTCCCTGCTCCGCGATCCATCGCAGATAGGCAAGGCCGCGTTGCCGAGCATCACGGTCCGTGATGCTGGCGAAGATTTCTGCGGCCTCTGCGTTCTCAACAAGAGTGCGAGCCTTGTCGCAGAGTGGCTCATTCGGTCGTACAAAGGCGCTTGGCGGGAGGTCGAGCGCCACCGCTATCCTCTCCATTGTCGCGGTCGTAGTCGCCCGGGAATTCGTCTCCGGTATGTCTTGAAGGGACGCTGAGCCCTCAAGCTGGCCGGACAGGACATGGCGATTCATGGACGCAGCTCCCCCGTTTTCGCTATAATGGGGAGCACGGCGGTTGACCGGTATGATGCAGATGTACCGGTTATGCAGACGATTGATTGGTACAGTCTGCATTCGTTTCGCGTCAGGCAGCGCGACTTTCCGTTTGCGAGGCCACCAACGAGCAGCCTTTATGCTGATACAAAAACTCTAAGTTGAAAGATGTGACGACTGCTGAACGCAACTCGTCAAGGCAATTGCCACCTTTGGCGGCCTGACCTACGCGCGAGCCAGCGACGATTCGGCCGATGCGCGATGTCCGAGAAGGGTGGTTTCCTGCCCGGCCGCTTCTGGACGACGGATGCAGCGAAACGGACATAGCCTTGGGGACCGCTCTCGACCCTTAGCTGACCTTTAGCTCTGATTGGCTATCGAAGGCGTATGGACCACGATCATGATCAGGAGTGGGCGGAGAACTGGTCGCGCCGCAGCAACGAGGAGATAGCCGCGACGTGGATAGATTTCCAAGGTCGTCTTCACGTGTCGCCGGAGAGAATGGGCGAAGACCGATCTTGGTGGGCGGTCGATGCGATTATGGGTCTATCAGAGGATAACCCGTTTCGGGCGCTGGAAATATGCTTTGCCGTAGCTCGATTATCCAACGATCCGAAGGTACTTGGGGCGCTCGGTGCTGGGCCGCTAGAGGATATTATCTCTGAAAATCCGAACGTTATCGATGTCGTTTCTCAAGAAGCCACGTCGAACGAAAATCTCATAACGGCGCTGGGGTCGATGTGGCAGAGCACTATCCCAGATGATGTCTGGTCCGTTCTCCAGAAAATAATGGCAAAGTCGTAGTCAGAACCTCTGGCGCAACGCCGATGAACGTAAGCTTTCCACCCTCAGCAGATTTAGTAGCCGTCCTCGTCTTCAATGAGTGAGTGACCCGGTTCATCGCTTTGCGGGAGCTTCGCCCCACACCAGGGACAGAAGGCGATCTCCACGACGCTGCTTCCGCCGTCGTGCACCATGAGGCCATACCCACTTCGCGTCTTCGCGATAAACGCGTCTGGGCAGTCGGGTCGGTTCGGGTGCACATCGCACCTGTGTTGCAGGTCGGCGGCCATCCGTTCGCAACAGGGAGTATCCATGGCGACGGTATGCCCACTGCGGACTATTATTGAAAGTTCGCTACCTACCCCGAGGTGAAGTTGCCGAGCGGTTGATGAACGTCCGCTTCGTGGGAACGCCGACAACGCTTCCGGCGACCGGGTTGGGTCGCCAGCGGAACGTCCGCTTGCAGGCCACGGTAAAATTCCGAAACTCACCTATCATGGGCAGAATTTGCGTGACTAATTTAGGGAGAAGTTCTTAGAACTGTGGGTCGCCTCCAGCAGCATACAGCGCCACCTTCGCCTCAAGCGCACGGCTCACGAAGGCTGCGGCTAAACTGTCATCACCGTCGTCGGCTGCCCAGGCCCAAAAATCTGTAGGACTGATGCCGCGACTGCCGCTCGCGTCGAGAGCCTGCAAGTGGTCCCACCAAAGCCACCACCCATCGACAATGCCTTGTCCGGGCCCCAGGGTGGTGCTTAAACGAGCGATCTCTTCGGCGTATACACCGGCCATTGCGCGCCGCTCCTTCCGCAAGCAGACACCGAGCGCAACGTTTCGGAAGAAAGTCGCTTCGGCTGAAAGTGCAAAATCAAAGCGCGGGTCGCCGATGTCGAGCCGCAGCATGCCATTACGCTGGGGCGAGAAGAGAGCTGCCTCGTCCGCGACCGGACGGATCGCGCCGAGCCCTGCCGCGCGGGCACGCGTCTGAACGGCGTCAACGAAGCGGTCGTTGATTGTCGCGGCCAGCGCCTCGCGTGCATCCATGATGTCGATGGAAGCAGCGACGGTTTCGGGGGTTGCGGTGAGAAGGTCGATGATCTGCTGCACAGCGTGAGCGTCCTTTCCCGCGAAGCGCATGTCCAAAGATTCTTCGAGGTCGAGAAGAAACGCGGCGACTTTCGCTTCGGTCGTAGCTAACCGGCACGCTGCTACCCAGTCGCGCACGTGAGTACCGAGTTTCAGCGCACGCGTCCCGGCCTGCTCGATGGCCCCGATAACCGCGGCATCCCATCCAGCCCCGAGAAGGGTGATGACGCGCGCCTGCCTTCCAAGATCACGCGGCAGTGTACGGGCGTAACGCTCCAACTGTTGGTCGCCGAAGCGAGCGGTCGGCTTGTTTTCGATGAGGAGCAGAAAGGTGGGGTGAACGACCTCGATGTCGATGCGCCCCATCAATCGTCCTAAAGCGTAGCGGGGCACCTCTCGGCGAACCTTTGCTGACTGACAATCGTCTGGTGCAGCGATCCCGCAGAGACCTAGAAAGCTACGGAGATAGCGGTCGCCTTGACCATGCGTGCCTGCGGGATCCAGCATCCAGCCGATCACACGCGAGAGATCTATCTCGTCCACCAACAGCAGGGTTGCCGAGTTGAAACTTTTGCGCGCATCGCTGGCCTGTGCTCGCTGAGAAGCGACGGCCTCGACCAAATGTTGAATCGCGTATGGAGGCATCCGTACAGCCTGCCACTCGACCACTGCTCACGCAACGGCGACGTCGCGGCTTACCTAAGGTGTCGGCCATCATTCGCGCTCGCGCAGCACCCGGTAAACCTGCATGCGCGAGCAATTGAGCGCCTTTGCGATCACGGTCGGTCCATGCCCCTCGCCGGCCATGCGCCGGATGCCAGCATGATCGAGCCGAGCTTTGCCGCCGAGGTAAACGCCTGCCGCCCGCGCCCGCGTAATGCCTTCGCGCTGCCGCTCCTTAATAAACCGCCGCTCCATCTGGGCGACCATGCCGAGCACGGTCAGCACGACGTGGCCCATCTCACCACGCGTCGAGACATGGGGGTCGAGAACGGTGACGCTGGCGCCCCGTTGCTCGGCTTCGTGGATCAAGTTGAGCACGTCGCGGGTATCACGCCCCAGGCGGTCAAGGCGGGTAACGACGATCTCGTCGCCGGGGCGTAAGAAGGCGAGGATGATAGCGAGTTCGCCCCGACCCTCACGCGAGGCGCCCGAGGCTTTCTCGGCCCGAATAACGCCGCAGCCTTCGGCCGTGAGGCGGGCGACTTGGCCGTCGAGATCCTGGTCGATAGTGCTGACGCGGGCGTAACCGATGCGGGCCATGTGTCACCTCAGGCTGTAGGCCCGAGGCTACCGCGTCACAAATAGTCGCCGTCAACTCAGATGTTACGATGCGCGGTATCGCTGATGTTACGTCACGTCGGGGTATGCCCTGCCGTGACCTACCGTCCGCAACAATGGACCCGCCGCTAACGAATGAATCCTGGAGATACGTCGACACCGGAAAGGCCCATCAAACAATCTCGTTGACCCAATCATGATCGCGGTACCCGCGAAGCACGAGCTCGCTAAATCTAGAAAAGTCCGAGTCCCGGTCGATCATTCTCCGAAGCTCAGCCTTTATCTCGCGAAGACGCTTTTTTGCCCGAACGTCTCCCTCGCGATACTCCCGATGGGCCGATACCCCCTGCCTTACCAACCGCTTTATTTTTCGGCCCAGCTTTGCGCGAGCTTTGACAAAGTCGCTATGATTCAGGTTCAGTAGGTCAATACTGAAGTGAGCTCTCTTGTAATCCCAAGACGATTTATTTAGCACACGAGGTCGGGAAACGCCAAGTTGATCGAATGTTAGAAGATCGACATCATAAGCGTCCGTGGGATCGAGGAGCAGTGGTTCCTCATCTTCTAATTCATCTATATCGCATTCTGAGTGAACACGGCCAACCTCATCTCGAACGGGAAAAAAGTCCCACTTTCCTCCGGACAAGTCGGTATCAGGATTTGTACGCCGAGAGTTGCAAAACCGGCAACTAAATCGAAAATTCTTCCAATTAAAAGCGAGCCACCAATAGCCTTCGTGACCTGGGTCTTGTGCAGTCTCAGGCCAACTCGGATAGCGTCGGATCTTGCCTTTCGGGCGAAAATGATCTACGTCGCGATCCCCACCTAAGGACGTGCACTCACTGTACCAACATTTCCCGTTCGACAATTCGGCTAGAGCGTCTTTTATATCTGACCAATTCCCTTTGTCTGTTATAAAGCCGCCGCGCTCGTTTGCTGGCTTGTTTCGAAGCTCTGCCAACAGCCCATCCGACTCGTTCTCGAACGCTTCAACGTTACCGTCCCAGAGCTCATCAAGGTCTATGAAGCGCATCAGTCGTCCGTCCGGTCTTGGTCGAGCTCGTTGAGAATATCTCGGGTCACGTTGACCTCGTTTTCGCGCTCCTGAGATGTAAGCGGTCTTGATCGAGGATACAGAGCACCGCGGCGAGCTTTGGCGTTGAGAAAATCTGCATACTCAGGGTCATCAACCGATTCATCGTAGAAGTCGCGACTGTCCAATAAGCAGTTCAAGCGACGAAGTTTTCTTCTGTCTGAAGCGGTAAGGGTGTCCTTCGACATCAGCGCAGTCTTGGCGTCAAGAAGGCGCTGAGTTCCTCGGTCAAGCGTAGTTGGCAAGTCAAACAATTCGCTTCGGAGGATAGTGGCCACTCCCATCCCCCGCGGATCCGAATCTGGCTGATGCGCGAACACAACTCGCGTCGTTGCGTCTCTCTCCGTTATTAGAACCTGTTCTTTCCTAAGGTCACTCAATACGAGTGGATCATGGGAACTCATCAGAATGTGGCTTCGACGGTTGGCCCCGATGAAACTCGTGACAAGCTCGATGTACTCGGTGCCCCACCGAGGATTTAGATGCGTGTCCGGTTCATCAAGAAGAAAAAGAGACTCCTCCTCACTGGTGAAGCGAAGAAGCCCAAGAACCATTAGGAGTTGCTGCTCTCCTTCGCTCAGTTCTCGGAATGTCAAGCCCCCATCGACATGCGCCGCGCGAACTCGTACCCTGACTTCTGCGAGGAGTTCGTTGATGTAGGTGCTCTCCAACCTCGCAAACAGTTCCGCAGGCGACGTGTAGTGACTCAGAAGAGCCGCTAGAGATTCCTCTTCCGGTAGGAACAGATACAGCTCACTTTTTGTCTCGCGGCGACGAAAATCTAACTCTACGGCTCGCTCAAGCCGCAGGGGAGCGATGGCTAGATCATAGAGCTTGGATAAGAAGTCCGCTACGACCCCACGCGACAACCAAAACCGAGGGTCACCATGGAGGCTCTTCCAACTTGGCTGCCTCATAACGAATAGGACGGATTCTAAACCTTCGATTCCTAGTTTGTCCCTAAGCAAAGACTTTGTACTCTCATCGTGATAGCCGAAAAAGGCCAGCAGAGCGAACTGACTATGTACGAGACGACCGTAGAACAGATATCGGTGTGCGTCTTCACGACCGCGGAGGAGTGCATCGTAGAAACGCTTTTGATGCCTTCTAAAATGTTCTTCTAACCGTGTAGACATCCCAGAGTAGTATCCGAAGACGGTCCTAGGCAGATATGGCGACCTTTCCTGGCGCAGTTCGGCTGCGCTGATTCGGACCCGCTTTCCGTCGGTTGTGAGCCGTCTCACGGAAAGCCGACCCGACTTCCGTTCAGGATCGCATTCTGCTTCGATCTCGCTTCCGTTGCACTCATACCGAAGGTAATACTTAAAATTAGATGGCTCGCCGAAATCCAAATCGCGGAATATCTCTACGATTGCCTCCATCAAATTCGATTTACCCAATCCGTTCTTTCCAACGAGTGCAGTTATCGGTGATTCAACGTCGAACCTGACGCGGAAGTCCTTCAGATTTCTGTATTGCGCGAGGTGTAAGTAGCGGAGCCTCATTGGCTGTAGCCGTGTCTTAGAACGACCCGCGAAGCGTCCAATCTCGTTTCCTCGATGGCGCCGGCTCTTATCTCTCTACGCAATGCAAGGTAAAAATTTTCCACTTCTTCCACACCAAAGTCGGATAATTCAAATAGTTTTTCGGGCGTCAACTCGCCTCCGGCGTCCAGAAGCAAATCTCCTAGATTTCTGCTGCTGCCACTCTGACTGCTAGGAGACTTTTTTGATCGGAATTCGTTCGGTTTCCTACCATCTGCCATCGATGAACTTTCATTATTTTTCCGCGGCTCACGCGGAACTGCGGGCAGTTCAGGGGCAACATTTGAGGTAAGATCTGCCAGCAAGGGAGAGATAACTTCGATATTGCCGGACAGTGCATTTTCCAGAAAAGCGGCACCTAATTCACTGGCTTCGTCCGCGGCCAGCGCAACTCGTTGCAGTACACCGGCTAAGAGATCTAATCGCTTCTCGATTTCGTTAACAATTTCACTAGCTTCCGGTGTTGGTGCCATTGGTATAAAAATGCCAGCAACGCGAGCCTTATTGAGCGCACGCTGACTATTTCCCGCCCCAAGCTTGCGGGTTTCTTCGTAATTACTCTCTAAGAAATAGAATACATACTCGGGAAGGATCTCGGCTGCGGGAATTAGGATTGCGGCTGAATTTTGGCTGTTCGCTGCAGCTATGTCCAGAATGGCCGCCTGACCTCTGGTTCTTCCCTCCCCGATCATCGCAACTAGGACTGTTCCCGGCGGATGAAGCTTCGTTGAACTACCGGCCAAGCCGGACTCAGTGATCCTCTCCCGGGTCTCTTGAATTCGGTTGAACTTAATCTCACCGCTGCTCACCCACGGAATGTTACCGTTCCAGTACGATTGATCGCGCCGACTGGGGGTCGAGCCTACTTGGATATCAAATAGATATCCAAGCGGCCGCTTGCACCAATGGCGAGGCAGATTTACGTCAGATGATGCGCCGGCCCCATCAGATCGGTACGGCGGACGGCGTGCGGAGGTCGGTGCTTCATCATTTCCTCCGTTCGAGCGCATGGCAGCGATACGGGCCGTCCAAAGGTCGGCGCTTTCTGGGCTAGGATGGCTCTCCCGCCACCCCGCGGTCAGTTGGCCCCGAAATGCCGATGCGAGGACCTCGGCCCGATAGGCCGCCACCGCCTTTGGGAGGTCGTCAAGCAGATCCTGAGCCGCGAGCAAGTCAGTCCAGCCTTGGCGCAGCGTAGCTATCATTCGGCGCTGCTCATCCAATTCGGGCAATGTGACCTCGAATCTGACCAGATCTTGGAATCGAACTCTTGGACGATCTCCAGTAGCTGCAGCGGTGGCGAAGGTCGTGAAAGATCTGGTCATCAAAATGAAAGGAAGTAAGTCTTGATCCATGCTTGGTTTACTTCTAAGAACGAATATCTCTGTCGAGCATACGCCTTCGAAGTCTGGTTGGAATACTTTAGCCAAGTTGGGTCGCATACGTCCGTACAGCACGTCGCCGGGTTGGAAGCGATAGACGCTGCCCGTTACCGCTTCACTGCTGCCAATGCTTTTAAGTCGCATCTTACGAGGTTCAATATGCTCCAAACCGATGAAGGGACTTGCCGGCAGAGACTTGGGATCGACCCTCGTGGCAGAAAGGTCCACTACCTGTGCCAATGAAAGAAGGCGACGAGAACTAGTTATGATTTTATTGGGCATGCCGTGATCCTGAAATCCGGATCAGGTCCTGAATTGCTCGGATTCGGGCCAGCGCGTCCTCAAGCTGCTCCGCGATACCCTCTACAAGTTGAAGCGAGTTTGCGGCTTCCAGCTCGTCGGCGGGTCCAATCTGACGTATAGGCAGGTTGAGGGTATCTCCCATGTCGGCAATCTCCTGCCTTGTAAACCGCTGAAACCGGCCACCGGCATCGCCGTCTAGACGTTTGCTGCGTCCGTAAGGATCTGTTCCAAATGCACGCAAAAAGCCTTCGAAAAGCGAACGGTCGAGGGGAGACCGCTTGCTGAAGCGTCCTATTCCCGAGCGCAGATCGTAGAGCCAGACCTCGCTAGTTGCATCTGAATCTGTATGCGCGTCGGGGTCGCGGCAAAAAAACAGGACATGCGTTTTGACGTCAGGAGCATAAAATATGCCTGTCGGCAGCCGGAGGATGGTGTGTAGCCTGCAATGGTGCATTAGAAGCCGCCGGATCTGCGTACCAGCACCGTTCTCAAAGAGTACGTTGTCCGGAAGAACAATCGCGGCTCGCCCCCGGTCAGAAAGACTCACGATGGCATGCTGAAGGAAATTTAGTTGCTTGTTGTTGGTCCTTACCGGCAGGTCTGTGCGATTAGGCAGTCCACTTCGTCGTGTCCCAAAAGGCGGATTTGTTATGATTACGTCGGCTCGATCAAGATCTTGACCATCAGCTTTCAACGCGTCACCTACAGATAGGGCTCCCCCAATACCGTGTAATAACATGTTCATCCTGCCAAGACGGCAAGTGTCTGGCACGAGCTCCAGCCCACAGAATGCGCGCTCCTCCTGAAACTGCCGCTCAGGTGGAGATAGCCTTCGATGAAATTCAGTCTGATTCTTTATAAAAGCATCAGCGGCGACAAGGAAGCCGGCGCTGCCAGCGGCGGGATCTTGTACCAGTTCAGTGTGCTTTGGTTGAACCACCTGAATGATACAGTCAATGAGAGGCCTGGGTGTGAAATACTGGCCAGCACCTGCTTTAGACTCTTCGGCGCTCCTTTGCAGCAGCCCCTCATAAGCGGCTCCAAACTGGTCGACGTCAGCATGGTACCAATCAGCGTCGTCGAACCCGTCCATAATCGCGATCAGTGCTTTCCCGCTGCGAATGGATGTCGTTGTACCGCTGAAGACAGCTCGGATGTAGACAGATTCTGACCGTCCGAGTTTCTCGAGTATTGTGGTGTATGCACCTATTATATCGGTCTCGGTTTTCCGACGGAGATCCTCCCACGAACAACCTTTTGGAAGCTTAAGCTTGCCTTCACGAAGTGGCTCAATAGCGCCGTGAGCGCGGCGCTCTGAGACCATCTTTAGAAAAAGCAGTAAAGTTAGCTCGTTAACATACTCATGATATGTGATTCCTTCATCTCGCAGGAAGTGGCATAGTCCCCAAAGCTTTTGAACGATATGGGACTCGGTGAGCATCTCGTTATACGATCTCTTGTCTGGGCCATTTAGAATGTGCCAGCTCCGCTAAATTGCAGAGGGACTGCGCGGTGGAATACGGCTCAGGCTTGCACATGCTTGCTGCTTTCGGATCCTACCAGACATCGACCGGCGTTACTGGTTTGGGTTCGAACGCTCAGGGCCGTGCTTAAGTCGGACATTCGAAGGAAGGCAATCTGCATCAGCGGCTGACCGGATTCGGCCCATGGTGAGCGACCATATGCGATGTGGGTGCGTCGTGTGAACTTTTACTTTCCGCGCGGCCACTTTCCTGCGCTGCGCGGGCAGAACGAGGTCGGGCCTGTTCAAGGCTGTATCGCGAACACACGGTTTCGGTATGACCACCGTAGGCTGGACCACTGTGGTGCTCCGCTTACCCGACGATGGCGGCCTCGGACTGCTGTGCGCGGTCGCCAAGATCGCCGACTCCGCCTCCTGAGTCGCGGCGCTGGAGCCGGACGGAACTGACCGAGCCCTTGTTCCCATGGGTGCTGTCGCCCTCAACTGGCTGCGTGCTTATCTACCGCTTGTTGCCGCAGGTCTCCCACAAAGGCCCAGCGTTGCTGTCTCTCGGTGTAACAGCGGGTGACCTACGCATCGGGATGCGGTTTGCAGGGCGGCGGGCGGACGCACTCGTTGCCGCGCTCGGTGAGGCGCGACGGACCATTCTCACTATGCCGGCCCGCTACACGACCTATCCGAACGCAGGTGTGCCTGTCTTCGAGGGCGTGGGCCGGCTAGTGCGGGTACCTGCTCCCGTGACGCTCACCACGCCGGATGTCCTGTCGGCCTGGGGCTACCTGTCGGTACCAGGACCGCTGTGGCGCACTCTGCTGCGGCTCGGCGCTTGGGTCGAACCCGTGCTCGTCGCAGAGTGGGCGCGGCTGATTCGGGGCTACGCCGTGCGCATGGGCCGGGCTTGTTCGCCGGGAGAGATCGAGGCGCAACTCGTCTGGCAGGAGCCGGCGCGCGATACCGCTCTGGCGCGCCTCGTCGCGGCAAGGCTCGCGGAGGCAGGCACGCCGCCGATCTGCGTCTGGTCCAATATGCCGCTGCGTCTAGACACGCTCGACATCGACCACGGGCTGCCATGGTCGGCGTGGCCATGCGGCGACCTATGGAACCTGTTCCCCGCCTCGCGACGGGTCAATCAGCACGAGAAACGCGACCGGCTCCCATCGGCAGCGGCGCTGGCTCGGGCGCGCGAGCCGATCCTGACGTGGTGGCATGCGGTCGGGGACGCCGACGCGGCGCTGACCGACCGGTTTTGGGCCGAAGCGCGGGCCGCGCTGCCGGTTGCGGCAGACTCCTCGTATGAAGCCGCGTTCTCCGGACTGGAATGGCGCCGCCTGCGCGTCAGCCAGGATCAGCAGCCGCCGGAGTGGCAAGGGCGAACGGCCGCTGTTCCGTAGCGCGGTGCGGCCGAGCCACTGCTAAACCATGCGTGCGTTGCGGCTATCGCACGCCCAAGCAGGACTACCAGAGCGCGGGCCAATCTACCCGTGTTCCTAAGCTTAGAACAGATTCAATCTTCTAGGATACAAGATTTACATACTGAAGAGTCACTACTCTCCAGGAACTTTCTGCTCGTTTTTATGTTTGAGCCACAACGCACGATCAACTTCAGCGCGCTTGAGACGGTCAATCTCCTTCTCGTGCGTCAGCCAAAGGACGATGCCGACCATCGTCGCCAGGACGAGCGGGCCGAGAAAGAGAACAAGCATCTGTGCGAGCGTCAGGCTCACGCGCGCAGGGCTCCGAGCAGGCGTCTGGCCACCAGATGTAGTATACCTGCCAGCAGACTCCAACCAACCAGAAGAGCGCTGGCTGTAAGCGCGCTGGCGGTGCCCGAGAAGATCGCGACCGACGGGGAG
Organism: Methylobacterium guangdongense; assembly: GCF_038442355.1. Lineage (NCBI taxonomy): Bacteria > Pseudomonadati > Pseudomonadota > Alphaproteobacteria > Hyphomicrobiales > Methylobacteriaceae > Methylobacterium > Methylobacterium guangdongense. Next base: position 426,072 of record NZ_JBBXMX010000004.1, on the reverse strand, counting down.
ATGCCGCCGACAGCCACGGAGGCGACTGCGACCCCGTTGACCCACATCGCCGTCAGCTTCGCCCGCTCATTGCGGATCAGCTTGGCGTCGTCGGGGCTGAGGGGCGGGATTTCGGTATCGGCCATGACACGGGGTAGCTCGGAGCAACCGAGGGGTTGAACAGGGGCTCGATCCGTGAGGCCATTTAGAACAAAACAGGAACAAAATCCAGGGTTGATCTCGCCTTCCCGCCGGTTTCGGCGCTACCATCTCCAAAATACCAGAGCGCGGCTTTCGGCAGTTATAGGCGGCGAAGGCCGCGACGCATCGCATCAGCAGGGCACGGTCACGGCCATGCACCAAACATTCGATTGCATGTCCGTTCGTGATGGCCATCACTGAGGTTGTGCCGTCTCACTGAGCCATTCACGCAGCTTGGTCCAGCGCGGCCGCATGTTGCCGCCGCGGACTGCGATCCCGAGCGCCTTGCGTTGTGCGAGCAGCACGACGAGTCGCTTGCCGCGGGTCAACCCCGTGTACAGGAGGTTCCTCGCCAGCATGGTCCAATGCTGTATGGCGAGCGGGATCACCACCGCCGGGTACTCCGAGCCCTGTGATTTGTGGATGGTCGTGGCGTAGGCCGGTACCAGCGTGTCCAACTCGCCGTAGGGGTAGATTACCTCCCGCCCCTCAAAATCGACGATCACCGCCCCCTCGTCCTCATCAATGCGAGCCACCGTGCCGAGATCACCGTTGAACACCTCGCGGTCGTAGTCGTTTTGGCTCTCCATCACCCGATCTCCAGGCGAGAAGCGCCAGCCGAACCGCTCCACCGAGATCGCCGGGTCCGGGTTCAGCACCGCCTGGAGGGCGTGGTTGAGGTTGCGCGCGCCGAGCACCCCGCGCTGCATCGGGGTGAGCACCTGCACCTCGCGCACCGGATCGAGGCCGAACCGGGCCGGGATGCGCTTGGTCACCACCTCGATCAGCGTCGCCACCGCGGGCTCGGGCTCGTCGATCTCGATCAGGTGGAAGTCACTGTCCGCGCCCCGTGCGGCCGGTTCGGGCATTTTGCCGGCATTAATCCGGTGCGCGTTCACCACGATCCGGCTCTCGGCCGCCTGCCGAAACACCTCTGTGAGGCGCGCCACCGGTATCGCCCCCGAAGCGATGACGTCCGCCAAGACCTGCCCAGGCCCAACGGAGGGCAGCTGGTCAACGTCCCCGACGAGGAGTAGCCCAGCGTGCTCCGGGATCGCCTTGGTCAGGGCGTTCATCAGCGGCACATCGACCATCGAGGTCTCATCGATCACCAGCAGGTCGCAGGCGAGCGGGTTGTCCTCGTTGCGCGAGAAGCCGCCGTGCTTCGGGTCGATCTCCAGCAGGCGGTGGATCGTCTTGGCCTCTAACCCCGTCTGCTCGTTCATGCGCTTGGCCGCCCGGCCGGTTGGGGCGGCTAGCAGCACCTGCACGCCCTTCGCACGCAGGATGCGCAGGATCGTGTCGAGCGTCGATGTTTTACCCACGCCTGGACCACCAGTGATCACCGCGAGCTTGGCGCCGAGCACGCGGCGCACGGCCTCCCCTTGCGAGGGCGAGAGCGTCTTCCCGGTCTTCTCTTGGACCCAGGGCATTGCGCGGGCGAGGTCAATCTCGGGCCAGGGCGGCATGCCCTTCGTTCGCCGGAGGAGCCGCTCGGCGATCACCCGCTCGGCGGCGTGCAGCCCGGCCAGGAAAATGCACGCCTTATCGCCGAGGATGTCCTGCACGACCTCGCCGGTCTCCAGCACGTCGAGCAGCGCCGAGCGGATCAGCGTCGCCTCGACGCCGAGCAACTCGCCCGCGAGCTTGATCAGCTCCGCCACAGGTAGCGCACAGTGGCCGCCGTCGGTCGCCGTCTGAAGGGCAAACGAGATGCCCGCGCGCAGCCGCTGCGGCGCCTCTGCAGTCAGCCCGAGCTTCATCGCGATGGCGTCGGCAGTCTTGAAGCCGATGCCGCGGATATCCTTGGCCAGCCGATACGGATCCTCGGTCATGACCGCGATGGCCTCGTGACCGTAGGTCTTGAAGATCCGCACCGCCCGCGCCGTTCCGACACCGTGGGCGTATAGGAACAGCATGATCTCGCGCACGGCCTTCTGCTCGGCCCAGCCGGCGATGATGCGGGCGGCGCGCTTCGGGCCGATGCCGGCGACCTCGGGCAGTCGCTGCGGCTCAGCCTCGATGATCTCGAAGGTGCCTTCCCCGAAGGCCGCGACGATGCGCTTGGCCATGGCGGGGCCGATGCCGCGCATATGGCCCGACGCGAGGTACTTCTCGATGCCCTCGACCCCGGTGGGTGGCGTGACCTTGAGGGTATCGGCCTTGAACTGCACGCCGTGCTGGCGATCCGTGTGCCAGATGCCGGTGGCGGTGATCCACTCGCCGGCCGCAATGGCGGGGGCGTGGCCGATCACCGGCACGAGGTCGCGCTTCCCCCGCGCCTGCACCTTGAGCACGCAGAAGCCGGTCTCCGGGCTGTGGAAGGTGACGCGCTCGATGGTACCGGCCAGCGCCTCGATCTCTGGACCGGCCGAGCCGGGGAATGGGCGCGCAGCCACGGCGGCTATAAGATCCTACGGGCCTGCCTCGGAGATCGATGTACGAGGCGTTTCCGCAATATGGGCCGCCGCTCACTTGATGTCATGGTGCTGATCGACACAGCAGGCAGTGTCGGCGAGCATTCAGTCTGCGGGATACCGGTCATGTTCGATGTCACGAAGATGCTGGCTGACGCGCTCGGCGAACATCTCGCGCTTACCTACCAGCGCACCTTCGGCAGTCGCGAGCCAAGGTTTGCCGAGGTGATTGAGGCGTCCGCGCGTCTGACCATCGAGCGCATCGTCGGCAGCGACGCGCTCTACCACGACGGCGACCACACCGCCCTCGTCACCCTCGTGGCTCAGGACATCCTGCGCGGCCGGTTCCTCGACAAGGGCATCACGCCGGAAGATTGGCTGCACATGATCCTGGCCGCCCTGTATCACGACATCGGCTACGTGCGCGGTGTCTGCTCGGGCGACAGGGCGAACGCCTTCGTCATCGACGCGCAGGGCACTACCATCAGTTTGCTACGAGGCGCTTCTGACGCGGCGCTGGCGTCCTACCACATTGAACGTTCGAAGCTGGCGGTGCAGGAGCGCTTCGGCACGAATGACCTCGTCGATGCACAGCGGGTGATGCGCGCCATCGAGTTGACCCGTTTCCCCGTACCCGCGGACGATGAGCACCGGGAAACCGGCACCGAAGCTGGCCTGATGCGCGCGGCCGACCTGATCGGGCAACTCGGCGATCCGCTCTACCCCCGCAAACTGAACGCGCTGTTCCACGAGTTCGCCGAAGTCGGCTTCGACCGCCAGCTTGGCTATGCCGGCCCAGCCGACCTCGCAGAGCGGTACCCGGCATTCTTCTGGGGCAAGATCGAACCGGTCATCGGGGACGCGGTTCGCTTTCTCGACCTAACGGTTGAGGGGCGGAGCTGGGTTGCCAACCTCTACAGTCATGTGTTCGCCATCGAGCATGACCGTCGCCGAATGGGTCCTCACCCCGGCTGAGCTATCAGCGTGCCACTCGCCGATGTCGGCCTTAGCGATGATAACGCGCATCGAGTTTCACCCTCGCGCGCGCGAGACGCCACTTTGTCCCATTACGTCCGCGCAAGCCGTGGTAGCTATGTGGTAGCTAAAGCGCCGGTTGGTGCTTCGTCTATGCTGGTAAGTCGTTAAAGTAATTGGTGAGCGCGCTGGGACTCGAACCCAGGACCTACAGATTAAAAGTCCGTTGCTCTACCAGCTGAGCTACGCGCTCGCGTCCCGGGAGCACCTGAGGCGGGTCGCCGGGGACGGCGCGTCCGCAATAGGTGAGGCGAACCGGGGGGTCAACACGCGGGCAGTGAACAACGCTCAGCCGTTGCCGGCACGCGCCCGCTCGACGATCTCCCGCGCCTCGTCGAACGCAGCATCGGCGTTGAGGTCCGTCGTGTCGAGCCGGACCGCATCGTCGGCCATGCGCAGGGGCGCGGCAGCCCGGGAAGAGTCGCGGGCGTCGCGGGCCTCGATGTCCGCCAGGATGGTCGCGAAACTCGCATCTTCGCCGCGACCGGCCAGCTCCCGATGCCGGCGGCGCGCCCGCTCCTCCGAAGACGCCGTGATGAACAGCTTCACCTCGGCCTCCGGACAGACCACCGTGCCGATGTCGCGCCCGTCGAGGACTGCGCCCTGCGGGGCGGCGGCAAAGCGCCGTTGCCACAGGAGCAGGCCAGCGCGGACCTCCGGCACGGCGGAGATCCGCGAGGCCGCCTCGCCCATGGCGCGGTCGCGCAGCCGCGGATCGTCGAGCTTGACCGGATCGAGCGCCTGCGCGGCCTTGGCCGCGGCCCCGCGATCGTCGAGCGACAGCCCGGCATCGATCAACGCCAGGGCGACGGCGCGATAGAGCAGCCCGGTGTCGAGATGCGGCAGGCCGTAATGATCGGCCAGGCGCTTGGCGAGCGTGCCCTTGCCCGAGGCGGCCGGGCCGTCGATCGCGATGACGAGCGGCATCGGCGTCACCCTCCAATTCGGCCGCCGAGGGCCCGCATGGTCGGCAGGAACGTCGGGAAGCTCGTGGCGATCATCGCCCCGTCATCCACCGTCACGGGCTCGCGCGTGGCGAGGCCCATCACGAGGAACGCCATGGCGATGCGATGGTCGAGATGGGTCGCCACCGTGCCGCCTCCGCGGGCGGCCGTCCCGTCGCCCTCAACCACCAAGTCGTCGCCCTCGACCCTGTGGCGGACGCCGTTGGCCGCGAGACCCGCCGCCACGGCGGCGAGGCGGTCGGATTCCTTCACGCGCAGCTCGTGCAAGCCGTTCATCCGCGTCTGTCCCTCGGCGAAGCTCGCCGCCACCGCCAGCACGGGGTATTCGTCGATCATCGCGGGCGCCCGCTCGGCCGGGACGTCGACGCCCGTGAGGCGGCTCGCGCGCACCCGGAGATCCGCCACGGTCTCGCCGCCCTCGTCGCGCTCGGCGATGCGCTCGATCTGCGCGCCCATTTCCAGCAGGGTGGTGATGAGGCCGGTGCGGAGCGGGTTCATCATCACGCTCTCGATCACCACGTCGGAGCCCGGCACGATCAGCGCCGCCACAAGCGGGAACGCCGCCGAGGACGGATCGGCCGGCACCACGACGTCGGTCCCACGCAGGGTGGGCTGGCCGGTGAGCGCGACGCGGCGGCCGTGGCCTCCGGGTCCGTGCGGCACAACCTCGACCGCGGCGCCGAACAGGCGCAGCATCCGCTCGGTATGGTCGCGGGTCGCGGCGGCCTCGATCACCGTCGTGGTCCCGGGCGCATTGAGGCCGGCGAGCAGCACCGCCGACTTGATCTGCGCCGAGGCGGCCGGTGTCTCGTAGGTGATCGGGATCGCCTCCCTCGGGCCCCGCAGGGTCAAAGGCACGCGCCCGCCCTCGGCCTCCGACAGGACCTGCGTGCCCATGCGGGTGAGCGGATCGAGAATGCGGCGCATCGGACGGGAGCGCAGGGAGGCGTCGCCGTCGAAGGTGGCGGTCACGGGCTGGCCGCCGACGACACCCATCATCAGCCGGGAGCCGGTTCCGGCATTGCCGAAATCGAGGATCTCCGCGGGATCGCCGAGGCCGCCGATGCCGACGCCCCGCACCCGCCAGCGCCCTGCATCGAGGCGCTCGACATGAGCCCCCAGGGCCTTGGCGGCCGCGGCGGTGCGCAACACATCATCACCCTCGAGGAGGCCTTCGACTTGGGTCTCGCCCTCGCTGAGGAGGCCGAGGATCATCGCCCGATGGGAGATCGACTTGTCGCCGGGCGGGCGCAGACGCCCCCGCAGCGGGGTGCCCGGCGTTGCGGTGAGGGGTTCGGGAGGCGAATCGTGCGACACGGGACGTCCGTCGGGCTCGAAGGTGGGCCGGGATCCGGCGCGTCGCGCAGCCTCGCCGCGCCGCTGCAATCGGACCGTGAAATCGCGGTGCGGTTAACACGCGCACCGACGGACGTCATCCGTGGCATTCCCGAACGCAGGTGCCCATCGGATCCCCGGGGGCGTTGTGCCCGGGACGCGGTGTGCCGGGTTCGATTGACAGAGCCGGCGCCCACGACTAACGGGGCCGCTCCCCCGAGACAGTAGTAGACGACGAGGTGTCCCCCCGTGGCCCGACCGGAACTTGGCTTGAAGCGCCAGTGCATGAGCTGCGGCGCGAAGTTCTACGACCTCGCCCGCGACCCGGCCGTCTGCCCGAAATGCGGGGCGGTCTATCAGGCGGTCGCCACATCGAGCCGCGCGGCGCCTCCGGCGCTGTCGCGGGCGGCGACCACCAACGACGATGAGGACGACACGGACGAGAAGGGGCCGGAGCTGGTCTCCCTCGACGAGGTCGAGGCCGCCGAGGACGAGGCGGATCCCACACCCGACGACGAGACCGTCGAGGACGGGGATTCGACCGAGGACGATACCTTCCTCGAGGAGGAGGATGCCGGCGACGACGATGTCTCCGACCTGATCGATGGCGATATCGAGAACGACGAGGAGAGCTGAGGCGGTCTTCGCCTCAACCTTCCAGGGCCCCTGACGAGCGTGAAAAAAGGGGTTGAGTCCGCGGTGCGAGCCGCCTATAGAACCGGCCTCGCCGGACGCAAGCCGGACGGCGAGGACCCGCGGCACCCAAACCGCGGTCGATGCTAAAGTGGGGCCTTAGCTCAGCTGGGAGAGCGCTTCCATGGCATGGAAGAGGTCATCGGTTCGATCCCGTTAGGCTCCACCATCCTACTCTCGCGTGATGCGGCTCCGTCCTGGACGTAGACCGCGCTAAAAATTGGGGCCTTAGCTCAGCTGGGAGAGCGCTTCCATGGCATGGAAGAGGTCATCGGTTCGATCCCGTTAGGCTCCACCATTCTCCCTCGCGCGACGCGACCGATCGCCCGCGCTTGAGGCTGACGACTCCCGAACGCATTCGATCAGACCTTGCACCGCGCGGTATCGTTGTGTCGCGATGGTGCGGGATGGATCACCGGGTCAGGTGCCCGAGCGGCAGCGCCGTCGTGTACTTCACCTGACCCAGGGCGAAGCTCGAGCGGATGTTGGCCACCCCGGGAATGCGGGTGAGGTGGTCGAGCACGAGCTTCTGGTACTGGACCAGATCCTCTACCACCACCCGCAGCATGTAGTCGGCCTCACCGCTCATCAGGTAGCACTCCATCACTTCCGGGCGGCTGCGCACCGCCTCGTCGAAGGCCTGGAGCGCAGCCTGGGTCTGCTTCTCCAGCGAGACGTGCACGAAGACGTTGACCGCGAGCCCCAGGCTCAGCGGATCGACCACCGCCACACAGCCGCGGATCACACCCGCCGCCTTCAGCTCGTTGACGCGCCGCCAGCACGGGGATGTCGAGAGGCCGACCTGCTCGGCGAGATCCGCGATGCTGATCTCGCTGTCCTGCTGAAGGCGTTCGAGGATGCGCAGGGAGGCGGCATCCAGGGGGACGGGACGGGGAGCCATGCTTACGCTCTCGTGTTCGGCGCCGGCCGATCGGGCCCGCTTCGAGCGGTGGCGCGCAGCGTTCTCTTCCCTCGAAACTGAAATGGCAACGGTCGAATCGACCTGTTTTGGGGACGTTCTAGGGCAAATCAGCCGACAACATCGCTGAGACGGCAAATCTTCGGCATTTTCAGCCGCCCCCGCCCGGATATGATCGGGGCAAACAGGGAGGCCGCGCCGATGAACGCCATACCGCCGAAAGCCACCATCGCGCGGTCCGCCGAGGTCGATCACGACCCGGCCGAGACCCAGGACTGGCTGGCCGCGCTGGACTCGCTGTACCGCACCGAGGGCGCGGCCCGCGCCCGGTTCATCCTCGACAGGCTGGAGCGCCGCTCGAAGGAGATCGGCATCCTCGACGAGGCCCTGCCGTACTCGCCCTATCGCAACACGATCCCCCTGGAGAAGCAGCCGCGCTATCCCGGCGACCTCGACATTGAGGAGCGGCTCACCTCGATCATGCGCTGGAACGCGCTCGCCATGGTGGTGCGCGCCAACATGGCGTACGGCGAACTGGGTGGCCACGTGGCGAGCTACGCCTCGGCGGCCGAGCTGTTCGAGGTCGGCTTCAACCACTTCTTTAAGGGCGGCGTCGACGGGGATCTCGTCTACTTCCAGCCGCACTCGGCGCCGGGCGTCTACGCCAGGGCGTTCCTCGACGGGCGCCTTTCGGAGGAGCAGCTCAAGCATTACCGCCAGGAGATCGCGGGCGACGGCCTGTGCTCCTATCCGCATCCCTGGCTGATGCCGGATTTCTGGCAGGTCCCCACCGGGTCGATGGGCATCGGCCCGATCCACGCGGTCTATCAGGCGCGGTTCATGCGCTACCTCGGCCATCGCGGGCTCGCCGACACCGCAGGGCGGCACGTCTGGGGCGTGTTCGGCGACGGCGAGATGGACGAGCCGGAATCGATCGGCGGCCTCGCGCTCGCCGCACGCGAGAAGCTCGACAACCTGACCTTCGTCATCAACTGCAACCTGCAGCGGCTCGACGGGCCGGTGCGCGGCAACGGCCAGATCATCCAGGAGCTGGAGAGCCTGTTCCGGGGCGCGGGCTGGAACGTCATCAAGGTGCTGTGGGGCTCGGAGTGGGACGGGATCTTCGCCCGCGACACCAACCATGCCCTGCTGCGTCGCTTCGCCGAGACGGTGGACGGCAAATACCAGACGCTCGGCGCCAAGGACGGCGCCTACAACCTCGCGCACTTCTTCGGCGAGGATCCGGAGGTGCGCGAGCTCGTCGCCCACATGTCGGATGCCGACGTCGATCGCCTGAAGCGCGGCGGCCACGATTTCCGGAAGCTGCACGCCGCCTTCGCGGCCGCCAAGGCCACCAAGGGGCGGCCGACCGTGATCCTGGCCAAGACCAAGAAGGGCTACGGCATGGGCGGCGCGGGTGAGTCGCGCATGACCGCCCACCAGGCCAAGAAGCTCGACGTGGACGCGCTGCGCGCCTTCCGCGACCGCTTCGCCCTGCCGCTCACCGATGCGCAGGTGGAGGGGCTCGCCTTCTACAAGCCGGCCGAGGACGGCGCCGAGATGCGCTACTTGCGCGAGCGCCGGGAGAGCCTGGGCGGCATGCTGCCGGCCCGCCGCCGCACGGCTCCGACCGTCACGGTCCCGCCGCTCTCGACCTATGCGGGCTTCGCGTTGGAGGCGGGCGGCAAGGAAATGTCGACCACCACCGCGGTGGTGCGCCTGTTCGGCAACCTGCTGAAGCACAAGGATCTGGGCCCGCGCGTCGTGCCGATCGTCGCCGACGAGGCGCGGACCTTCGGCATGGCCAACCTGTTCCGGCAGGTCGGGATCTACGCGCCGGACGGGCAGCTCTACGAGCCGGAGGATGCCGGCTCGATGCTCTACTACCGCGAGGCCCGGGACGGGCAGCTTCTGGAAGAGGGCATCACGGAGGCCGGGGCGATCTCGTCCTGGACCGCGGCGGCGACGGCCTACAGCGTCCACGGCCTGTCGATGCTGCCGTTCTACATCTACTACTCGATGTTCGGCTTCCAGCGGGTCGGCGACCTGATCTGGGCGGCGGCGGATCAGCGGGCGCGCGGCTTCCTGATCGGTGCCACGGCGGGCCGGACGACGCTCGGCGGCGAGGGTCTGCAGCACCAGGACGGGTCGAGCCACCTCGCGGCGGCCGCGATCCCGAATTGCCGGGCCTACGATCCGGCGTTTGCTTACGAGATGGCGGTGATCGTCGACCGGGGCGCCCGGGGGATGATGGAGGAGGGCGAGGACGTCTTCTACTACCTCACCGCCATGAACGAGAACTACGCCCAGCCCTCCATGCCGGAGGGCGCCGAGGCGGGTATTCTCAAGGGGATGTACCGCCTGTCGGGTCCGGAGACTGGCGCGGGCGCGGTGCGCCTGCTCGGCTCGGGCGCCATCCTGCCGGAGGTGATCGCGGCGGCGGAGCTGCTGGCCCAGGATTGGGGCCTCAGTGCCGAGGTGTTCAGCGTCACGAGCTTCAGCGAGCTGGCGCGCGATGCCCGTGAGGCCGAACGCCGGGCGATGCTGGATCCGGAGGCCGAGGCGCCGGTCAGCCACGTGGCGGCGCTGCTGCCGGGCACGGCACCTGTCGTGGCGGCGAGCGACTACATCCGCGCCTACCCGCAATTGATCGCCTCCTATGTCGGCGCGCGCTTCGTCGCGCTCGGCACCGACGGGTTCGGCCGCAGCGATACCCGCAGCGCGCTGCGCCGCTTCTTCGAGGTGGACCGCCAGCACGTGACGATCGCCGCCCTCCATGCGCTCGCCGAAGCCGGCACCGTGCCCCGCGCCACGGTTGCAGAGGCGCTCCGCCGGTATGGCATCACGGCGGACGCGCCGGCCCCCTGGACCGTCTGAAGTGAGGAACACGCACATCCCATCCTCGGCCTCATCCTGAGGTGCCCGCGTCAGCGGGCCTCGAAGGAGCCCTCCCGTGGCCGCTGCGATCCCTGGAGCCCTCCTTCGAGGCCTCCGCTCCAGCACCTCAGGATGAGGTCGTGGATGGGATGTCCGGAGAGTCGCCAGTCCGCTGCTTGCACGCGGACGGCCCAAGCCACTGCCTTCCCAAATCGGAACCCCACCCGCATGAGCGCCGCGCTGCAGATCGCCCTCCCGGATATCGGCGACTACCGGGACGTGCCGGTCATCGAGCTTCTGGTGAAGCCGGGCGACCGCCTCGCGGTGGACGACCTGATCCTCAGCATCGAATCCGACAAGGCGACCATGGAGGTCCCCTCCCCGGTCGCCGGTACGGTGCGCGAGCTGTTGGTCTCGGTGGGCTCGAAGGTCTCGGAGGGGACGCCGATCCTGATGGTGGAACCCGCGGAAGGTGGCGCGGAGCCGGCACCAGCCTCCCCTCCCCCCTCTGCGGGGGAGGGTGGCCCTCGCGTCAGCGAGGGTCGGGAGAGGGGAACGACGATTCAGGACGAATCTTCGGCCTCCATGAAGACTACGCCCCCTTCGGAAGCCGGGCTCCCCTCTCCCGACCCGCTTCGCGGGCCACCCTCCCCCGCAGAGGGGGGAGGGAATGGTGCGCACCCGGTTCCGCCGCTCCCGGCATCGACCGGCGACGTACACGCCAGCCCGTCCGTGCGTCAGCTCGCCCGGGAACTCGGCGTGGCCCTCGACCGCGTGCCGGCGACCGGGCCCAAGGGCCGGATCCTGCGGGACGACATCCACGCCTTCGTCAAGGCCGCGCTCACCGCCCAGGCCGCACCGCCGAACGCCCCCGCGTCCGGCATCGGCGCCGGCCTGCCGCCCTGGCCCGTGGTGGATTTCGCCAAATACGGCCCGGTCCGGCGCGAGCCCCTGTCGCGGATCCAGACGCTGTCGGGCGCCAATCTCAGCCGCAACTGGCTGACGATCCCCCACGTCACGAATTTCGACCGGGCCGACGTCACGGAGATCGAGTCGTTCCGCACGGGCCTCAACACGGACACACGCACGCCGCCCGCCAAGGTCACCATGGTGGCGTTCCTGATCAAGGCCGCGGCCTCGGCGCTGCGGGCCTATCCGCGCTTCAACGCCTCGCTTGAAGGCAGCGACCTCGTCCTGAAGGACTACGTCCATGTCGGCTTCGCGGTCGATACGCCGAAGGGCCTGATGGTGCCGGTGGTGCGCGACTGCGACCGCAAGGGGATCATCGCGATCGCCACCGAGATGGCCGCCCTGGCCGAGAAGGCCCGGGCCGGCACCCTACCGGGGGGCGACATGCAGGGCGGCTGCTTCTCGGTCTCGTCGCTCGGTGGCATCGGCGGCGACGGCTTCACGCCGATCATCAACGCCCCCGAGGTGGCGATCCTCGGCGCGGCTCGCTCGCACATGGAGGCGGTCTGGGACGGCCAGGCTTTCCAGCCGCGCCTGATCCTGCCCTTGAGCCTGTCCTGGGACCACCGCGTGGTCGACGGCGTCGCCGCCGCCCGCTTTCTCGGACACGTGGCCGCGGTCCTGTCGGACCTGCGCCGCGCCCTCCTGTGACGGACCTCGCCATGCCCGAGATCCACGAGATCCGCGTCCCCGACCTGGGGGATTACGCCGACGTGCCGGTGATCGAGATTCCGGTGAAACCCGGCGAGACGATCGCCCGCGACCAGACGCTGCTGATCGTCGAATCCGACAAGGCGACCCTGGACATCCCATCCCCGGTGACCGGACGGCTCGTGGAGATGCTGGTCGGCCTCGGCGACACGGTCTCGGCCGGGACGCTGGTCGCCCGCCTCGCCGCGAGCGCCGATGCGGCGCAGCCCGCGCCGGCACCCGTCGTGCCCGCGCACATCGAACACACGGACGCGGATTGCGACGTGCTGGTGATCGGTGGCGGCCCCGGCGGCTATTCGGCCGCCTTCCGGGCCGCCGATCTCGGGCAGCGGGTAATCCTGGTGGAGCGCGACGCGACGCTGGGCGGCGTGTGCCTGAACGTCGGCTGCATCCCGTCCAAGGCGCTGCTGCACGTGGCGTCCGTCACCGAGGAGGCCCAGCGCCTCGCCGCCCACGGCATCAGCTTCGGCGCACCCGCGATCGATCTCGACAAGCTGCGGCGCTTCAAGGCCGGCACCGTCCGCCGCCTCACCGACGGGCTCACCCAGATGGCGCGGCAGCGGAAGGTCACGGTGATCCGCGGGACAGCGCGCTTCAGCGGGGCAAATGCCGTCACGGTTGCCCTGCACGCGGGCGGCGAGCAGGGCGTCAACTTCCGGAGCGCCATCGTGGCGGCCGGTTCGTCGCCGGTCGCCCTGCCGATGCTGCCGGAGGATCCGCGGATCGTGAACTCCACCGGCGCGCTGGAGCTGCCCTCGGTGCCGCGCCGACTGCTGGTGATCGGAGGCGGCATCATCGGCTTGGAGATGGCCACCGTCTACAGCGCGCTCGGCGCCCGGGTCGACGTCGTCGAGCGGCTGCCGAACCTGCTGGAGGGCGTGGATCGCGACCTCGTGGCGATCTGGACCAAGCGCAACGCCCACCGCTTCGACCGACTGCTGACCGGCGCCGAGGTGGTCTCCGCCACGGCCGGCGCCGAGGGCATCGCCGTCACCCTGGCGGGCGAGACGCAGGCCACGACCTACGACCTCGTGCTCCAGGCGGCCGGCCGCCGGCCGAACGGCGCGGCCCTGGGTCTTGAGGCGGCGGGCGTGACGGTGGAGGGTGGGTTCGTGCCGGTCGACGCCCAAATGCGGACGACCATGCCGCACATCCTCGCCATCGGCGACCTCGTGGGGCAGCCGATGCTCGCCCACAAGGCGGTTCACCAGGGCCATGTGGCAGCCGAAGTCGCCGCCGGCCACCGGGCGGGGTTCGACGCCGCGGTGATCCCGTCCGTGGCCTATACCGACCCGGAGATTGCCTGGGCCGGCCTCACAGAGACTGCCGCGAAGGCGGCGGGGCGGGCCGTCGAGGTGGCGCGCTTCCCCTGGGCCGCCTCGGGCCGGGCCATCGCCAACGGCGCGGATTACGGCCTGACCAAGCTGCTGTTCGAGCCCGGGACCAAGCGCGTGGTCGGCGGCGCCATCGTAGGCCCGAGCGCGGGCGACCTGATCGGCGAGGTCGTGCTCGCCATCGAGATGGGGGCGGACGCCGTCGATATCGGCCGGACGATCCATCCGCATCCGACGCTTGGCGAGACTGTGGGTCTCGCCGCGGAAGCCGCCCTGGGCCTATGCACGGACCTGCCGCCGGTGGCGCATCGCTAGCGCCTCCGCCGATGCGCCCGCCGGGGTGGACTCGGGATCGTCTCGGGCGTTAACCGCTCGCAGCAGACGGGGCGTTCCTCAGGAGTCGACGTGTGGCAAGGTCGGTGTTCGACGGGCGATCGTCCCGGCAGCCTGTCGGCCTCCTCCTCGCCGCGTTGTTCACGCTGCCGGTGAGCCATCCGGGCCCGGCCAACGCGGAGGCCCCGGCCGCCATCGGCGGGGTCTCCGATTCGCAGGCGCTCGTCTCGGCGTTGCGCGCGCGCATCCTCGCCTCCGACAGCGCGACGCTCGCCTTGGAGAGCTGGTGCGCCGAGCACGGCCTGGCTGCCGATCCGCACCTCGTGGCCCAGCGCCTTCCGGGTCCGGACAAACCGCTCACCGCCGCACAGCGCGCCCGGTTGGCCATCGGCCCCGACGAGCCGGTACGCTATCGGCGGGTACGCCTCGTCTGCGGCGATCACGTCATGTCGGAAGCGGACAATTGGTACGTGCCGGCCCGGCTGACGCCCGAGATGAACGCGGTGCTGGATGGGACCCGCACCCCGTTCGGCCGGGTCGTGCGCCCGCTCGCCCCGGTGCGCCGAACCGTGGAGGTTCGCGCATCCGCCCCGCATGCGACGCCGCATTCGGATGATCCCCTGTTCGAGGTCGATGCGGTGCTCACGACGGGGGCCGGTCAGCCCTTCTGCGAGGTCGTCGAGACCTATCTCGGCACCGCTCTACCATCTGCATCCCGCTGACAAGACGCCGACGGCGTCCACGCGCCGGCCGGGACGCGCGCTCGCGTCGTCCCACCGCAGACGGTAACGGAGCTTTCCGGCCGCCTCATCCGCGCGGCAAGGATCATCAGGAGGCAAACGATGCATTGGTGGCTAGGCCGTACCGCGCTGATGGCGCTGGCGCTGGGTGCAGCTGCCGGCCCCGCCCGGGCAGCCGATCCGGCCGGTCTCTGGCTCACGGAGACCGGCAGTTCGCGCATCCGCATCGCGCCCTGCGGTGGCGGCTATTGCGGAACGATCGTCAGCGCCCCCGGCAAGGGACTGGATGTGAAGAACCCCGATCCGGCCCTGCGCAACCGCAGCGTCGTCGGCGTGCAGATCCTCGACGCCCGGAACCCGGATGGATCAGGCTTCTCGGGTTCGCTGTACAACCCGAATGACGGCAAGACCTACTCGGGCTCGCTGCGCCTGACGGGTGCCAACACCCTTGAGGTTTCGGGCTGCGTGATGAGCGTCTTCTGCAAGCGGCAGAGCTGGACGCGGGTACACTGAGCGCGGAACGGTCTACGTCCGAGCCGCGTCCGTTGTGCTGATAGCCCTGTGCTGCGGCGCAACATCGCAGGATCGATTGTGCGCTACCTAAGTTGCCAGGGTCTGACAGCAACAGGAACCGCCATGACCCGGACCCTCCTCGCCACCGTTCTTGCCGTCGCCATCGTGGGACCGGCCGCCGCGCAGATCGTCGAGACCCCGACCGGTGCCCCCGTCCCGCCCGGCGCACCGGGCGTCGTCAGCACGCAGTCCGACACCACCGGAAGCGTCCCGTCGGTCACCTATTCCCCGACCGGCCGGCCTGCCGACACCATCACGTCGGATTCGGCGGCGGGCGGCAATGCGAATCAGCCGTCGCGGGTTGCGCCGCAGGGCGGTGCGGGCGGCGGCGGCAAGTAACCAGCCTCAGTCTCCCGACACGCAGGATCGACGCGGCCGCACCGGAGACGGTGCGGCCTTCTTCATTCAGGCCGCCTCGGTGAGGGCCTGCTCGACGGCATCGAGGGCGGCGACCGCACCGGCCCCGTTCGGGCCGCCAGCCTGTGCCATGTCGCGGCGGCCGCCACCGCCCTTGCCGCCGAGCGCGCCGGCACCGGCCCGGACCAGCCCGACCGCATCGTAGCGCTCCGTCAGGTCGTCGGTGACGCCGACCACCAGACCGGCCTTCCCGTCTGGGCCGACGCCGACCACCGCCACGATCCCGGAGCCGAGGCGCTTCTTCTCCTCGTCGACGATCGGCTTGAGGTCGCGCATGTCGAGGCCCTCGACCACCGAACGGCGGAACGCCACGCCGCCGATCTCGGTCTGCTGCGCGCCCGTCCCCGGGCCGCCCTCGCCGCCCATCGCGAGCTTACGCCGGGTCTCGGCCAGCTCGCGTTCCAGACGTCGCCGCTCCTCCATGAGGGCCGTCAACCGGTCCGGCGCCTCGGTGACCGGCGCCTTGAGGATGCCCGCCAGCGCCGCCAGCGTCCGGGCCTCCGCGGCGCGGTGATGCCGGGCCGCGTCTGCCGTCAGCGCCTCGATCCTTCGGACGCCCGCACCGACCGCGCTCTCGCCCACGATGGTGATGGCCCCGATATCGCCGGTGCGCCCCGCATGGGTGCCGCCGCAGAGTTCGATGGAGAAGTTCTTCGGTCGTCCCTGTTCGGCCGCCGCATCGACCGGCAACCCCATCGAGACGACCCGTACCTCCTCGCCGTATTTCTCGCCGAACAGCGCCCGGGCGCCCGACGCGATCGCGTCGTCCACCGCCATGAGCTTGGTCACGACTGGCGCATTCTGGAGCAGCACCGCGTTGGCGATATCCTCGACCCGGGCGAGTTCATCGGCTTCGATCGGCTTCGGGTGGCTGATGTCGAAGCGCAGCCGCTCGGGGCTGACCAGGGAGCCCTTCTGCGCGACGTGGTCGCCCAGGACCTGTCGGAGCGCCTCGTGCAGCAGGTGGGTCGCCGAGTGGTTGGCCCGGATCGCCTTCCGGCGGGCGTGATCGACCTTCAGCTCGACCGGCTGGTCCAGGCTCACCGTCCCTTCCTCCACGGTGACGTGGTGGACGAAGACATCGCCGAGCTTCTTCTGGGTGTCGGTAACCCGCGCGCGGACGCCCGGGGCCACGATCAGCCCGGTATCGCCGACCTGCCCGCCCGACTCGCCGTAGAATGGCGTCTGGTTGACGACGACGAGGCCGGTCTGGCCCGCCTCCAGCGTCTGAACCTCGGCGCCGTCACGGAGCAGCGCGGTGACGATGCCCTCAGCGGTCTCGGTCTCGTAGCCCAGGAACTCGGTTGCGCCGACGCGCTCGCGCAGCCCGAACCACACTGTCTCGGTCGCAGCCTCGCCCGAGCCTTTCCAGGCCTCGCGCGCCGCCTGCTTCTGGCGCTGCATCGCGGCGGTGAACGCCTCCGTGTCGACGCCGATGCCGCGGGCCTTCAGCGCGTCCTGGGTCAGGTCGAGGGGGAATCCATAGGTGTCATAAAGGGTGAAGGCGGTCTCGCCGGAGAGCTTGTCGCCTTCCCTCAGTTCCCGGCTCTCGGCGTCGAGGATCGACAGGCCGCGCTCCAGGGTGCGCCGGAACCGGGTCTCCTCCAGCTTCAAGGTCTCGGCGATCAGGCTCTCGGCCCGCATCAGCTCGGGATAGGCCTGGCCCATCTCGCGCACGAGCGTCGGGACGAGGCGGAACATCGTGGGCTCGCGTGCGCCCAGGATCTCGGCGTGACGCATGGCGCGGCGCATGATCCGGCGCAGCACGTAGCCCCGGCCCTCGTTGCCCGGCAGCACGCCGTCGGCCACCAGGAAGGACGCGGCGCGCAGATGGTCGGCGATCACCCGGTAGGAGGCGAGGGTCGCCGGATCCGGCGCCCGCGAGACCGCGTGGGCCACGGCGTCGATCAGCGCCCGGAACAGGTCCGTGTCGTAATTCGAATGGACGCCCTGGAGGATCGCCGCCATGCGCTCCAGGCCCATGCCGGTGTCGATCGACGGCCGCGGCAGCGGGTTCCGGACGCCCGGCTCCAGCTGCTCGTACTGCATGAACACGAGGTTCCAGAATTCGAGGAACCGATCGCCGTCCTCGTCCGGCGAGCCGGGCGGGCCACCCTGCAACGCCGGCCCCTGATCGATGAAGATCTCAGAGCACGGACCGCAGGGACCGGTATCGCCCATCTGCCAGAAATTGTCGGAGGTCCCGATACGGATGATCTTTTCGTCCGGCAGGCCCGCGATCCTCTTCCAGAGACCGGCGGCCTCGTCGTCATCCGCGTAGACGGTGACCAGAAGCTTGTCCGGCTTCAGGCCGAACTCCTTCGTGATCAGCGTCCAGGCCAGCTCGATCGCGCGATCCTTGAAATAGTCTCCGAACGAGAAGTTACCGAGCATCTCGAAGAACGTGTGGTGACGCGCGGTATAGCCGACATTGTCGAGGTCGTTGTGCTTGCCGCCCGCCCGCACGCATTTCTGCGCCGTGGTCGCCCGGTCGTAGGCGCGCTTCTCGACGCCGGTGAAGACGTTCTTGAACTGCACCATGCCGGCGTTGGTGAACATCAGCGTCGGATCGTTCTTCGGCACGAGGCTCGAAGAGGGCACGACCTCGTGCCCCGCCTTCGCGAAGTAGTCGAGGAAGGTCGACCGGATCTCGTTGACGCCGCTCATCGGGGCTGACTCTGGCAGGAATACGGGGCCGGGTGTCGCTCACCTTCGAGCGCCACCCGCATGGCGCCCTCTTAGAGCCGTTCCGGACCGGGTTGCAATCGGTGCGGAGACCCGCGCCGGGGCAATCGCTTCAGCGTGGGACACGCGCTGTCTGTGAAGGCGCACGGTCATCACCGCCTCGCCTCGCCCCTGGTTCGATGGCCATGTCGTCCGGGCTATCAGTCCGGATTGCTACAGCATCACGTCAGCTCGTCCCGAAAGGCTCGCGCGTCGTGTCAAACCGCCGGTCGATCCGAGGTGAGATCGTCCTCGGCAGCCTTGATCGATCGCAGACATCAAGTAGACAGAAGCCCGAGCGGCACCAACATCGTGTCACCACCACCATACGATGGGATCGATCACGTGCATTCCTCATCAATGGAGAATATGCTCCGCTGCATAGATTGGTACATCGATTCAATACATGCAGATGTGGTCGATCTTAGTGCGATGAATGTCAACGGTTCCTACCGCGATCTTCTTCCCGAGGGCGTCCGATACACCGGCGTCGATCTTGCCCCGGGACCGGGCGTCGATGTCGTGCTGGAGGATGCCTATTCTTTCCCCTTCGACGACAATTCCATCGACCTTGTGATGTCGGGACAGATGCTTGAGCATTGCGGCCAGTTCTGGCGCATCTTTCAGGAAGTCGAGAGGATACTTCGGCCCGGCGGACTTGCTTTCATGATCGCGCCGTCCGCCGGACCGGTCCATCGCTACCCCGTCGACTGCTATCGCTTCTATCCCGATTCCTACCAAGCCATCGCGGACTGGGCACGGCTGCGCCTCGTCCACAGCTGGACCGACGAACGCGGCCCGTGGCGGGACATCGTCGGCGTCTTCCAGAAGGGCGGCGACCTGCAAGCCGTGACGGGTCCTCGCCCGATGAGGATCGCGGCGAACGCGCGGATCACACCCCATGCCGATCCCGCGGTCGAGCGCCGGCAAGGCGCGCGCCCCTACCGCGCGGTGCTGCGTGATCTGCATGCGTTGATCCAGCCGGACCTGTATCTCGAGATCGGCGTGAGGCGGGGCCACAGCCTAGACCTCGCCGCCGGCTGCGCCATCGCCATAGATCCGGATCCCCACGAAGACTTCGTCGTGAAAAGGGACGATGTCCGGTTCTTTCGATGTTCCAGCGACGACGGTTTCTACTTTCACGGCGCTACGGCGTTCCGCTCCCCGGTCCAGCTCGCCTTCATCGACGGGATGCACTGGGCGGAATATGTTCTGCGCGACATTATGAACGTCGAACGTGTGATGGCGCCCGACGGCGTCATCGTCGTCGACGATGTCCTGCCCAACCATCCTGTGCAGGCCCGACGGGAACGCCAATCCCAAGTCTGGACCGGGGACGTCTGGCGCGCCGTCGCATTGCTGGCGAGCGTCCGGCCAGATCTGCATCTCACGTGGCTGAATACCGAGCCGACCGGTCTGCTGCTGATCTCGGGGCTCAACCCGCACGATCGTCGGCTCTGGGACGATTACAATTCGCTCGCCCGATCGCTCGCGGACCGGCAGGGCGACGTCCCACCGATCGAGATCCTCGAACGTCGCAGGGCGGTCGAGCCGACGATCGAGGCGATCGAGGCGGCGATCGGCCGATGACCTCCGGGAACCCGCCGACCGTGAGCCTGCTGGTCTGCGCTTACGATATGGCGCGGGAACTGCCCCGCACGCTCCAGACCCTGTCTCGGGATTATCAGCGCGGCGTGGACGGCCTGGATTGGGAGATCGTGGTTCTCGACAACGGCTCCACCCCTCCGATCGACGAGGCCGCGCTGAGAACCATCACCCCCAACCTCCGGGTGATCCGCCCCGACGAGCCGCAGCCATCCCCCATCCGCGCGATCAACGCCGCGATGCGGGCGTTGCGCGGCAACCTGCTGGGGCTCTGGATCGATGGCGCTCGCCTCGCCTCGCCGGGCATCCTCGCGCGGGCGGTGGAAGCCTGGTCGGCCGATTCGACGCGGGTCATCGGGACGCTCGCCTTTCACCTGGGCCCCGACGTGCAGATGCGGACGGTGTTCGAGGGCTACGATGCCGCCCGGGAGGATGCGCTCCTCGCCTCGGTGCCGTGGCAGCAGGACGGCTACAGGTTGTTCGAGATCGCCGCCCTCGCGGGTTCGTCCGCGGCCGGGTGGTTCGGCTGTATCAACGAGACCAACGGTCTTTTCATCGATCGTGCCCTCTGGAACGCCCTCGGAGGGCTCGACGAGCGGTTCGAGGCGCCCGGCGGGGGATTTGCCAATCTCGACCTGTGGGAGCGCGCGGTGGCGGCGTCCAGCCATCGGCCCTGGATGGTCCTCGGCGAGGGCACGTTCCATCCGGTGCATGGCGGCGTCGCCACCAACGGCGAAGCGCAGGCGCTTGAGGCCATGCACGCGGAATACGTCGCCATCCGCGACCGCCCCTTCGCCATACCGGCATATCGTCCCCAGTTCGTCGGCAGCCTCACCCCGGCGAGCTTTCAGGCGGGCACCGCACGGCCCCTCGATCGGCTTCGGCATGTTCACGCGGTGCGCGGGCGGCATTTTCGATGCGGCATTGAGGGCGTGCAACTGGAGCGGATCCAGGCTGGGACCCTCCGTACCCGCTACAGGGGCTTGCGGCTCGCCAAGACCCCGTTCGATCTGGCTCTCTACCTGCGGTTGCTGGAGCGGCTGAGACCGGCCACGATCATCGAGATCGGCACGTCCGAAGGCGGTAGCGCCGCATGGTTGATGGATCAGTGCCGGGCGCTCGGATTGTCCGGCGCGCGGGTGATCACCATCGACATCGCTCCGCCCGACCTGAACCTGTCGGGCATCGCCTTCCACCGGGGCGACGCGAACGATCCGGAGGGCAGTTTCCCGACGGAAGCGATCCGCGCCGCACCGCATCCTTGGCTCGTGAGCGAAGACAGCGCTCATACCTATCCGAGCACGTCAGCGACGCTGAACTATTTCGATCGCCTGCTCGAACCCGGCGACGCGATCGTCGTCGAGGATGGCACCGTCGCAGATCTTGACGACGAGGTGTATCGCCAACGCGACGATGGCCCGAACCGGGCGGTCAAAGAATTCCTCGCTGCGACGGGTGATCGCTACGAGATCGATGTCGAACTCTGCGACTTCTACGGTCCGAACGTGACCTACGCGCCCAACGCGTGGCTGAAGCGGGTGCGATGAGCAGCGCGACCCGCACCGGTCGTCACTCCGCAGTCGGCGGGCAGGCGTAATTCGCGGTTGCAACCGGACAGGCGCCAAGGGAGGAGAGCCGTCGGGAATGCTACGCCCGGTCTCGACGCACGGCGATACCCTCTGGCCGCGAGACCGCCTTTTTCGATCACCGAGGGCCGTTCCACGTCGCCGTCCTGCCCGGCGCACCCCACTTCGAGCGGCTCAAAGGGACATCTGCGAAGCGTCGACCGGCTGCGTGACAGAGGCACGCTGCGTCGCTCTCATCGTCACCGGGCACACACTCCGCTGGCCCGTCCTTCCTGAGCGGGGCCGGTTCCAGGGCCTTGCTGCTTCGCGCGCCCCGGCGATTCGCCCTTGCAGCCCGGTTCAGTGCGACGAACACCGTACGTTACCAGCAACACGGGGCTGAATAACGTCATTTCCTGTGGCTTACAGGCATCGGTCGCGAAAACACCGCGATTGGCCCCAGGACCGCCACGAGCGCGGCCGTGTTGTCGCCACATCTGTCAAGCGATGTTGAACCCGTGGCGCCGTCAACGGCGCGAGGAATCGGATCAACGATGCAGGGCCGCACGGTCGGAACGTCGAAGACCATCACGGGCAAGCCGGGGACCGGGCATTTCGGTGCCGTCCGGGCCGATGTGATCGCTGCGCAGCCGATGATCGGCCGCGCCCACGGCAGCGGTCCGGCCCTGGTCCGGTCGCTGATGACCGTGTCGCTGATCGCCGGTGGCCTCAGCGCGGCGCTGATCGGCTCAGGCGTCGATCTCGGCAAGGTCGGTCTGTCGCCGGCCGTCTCGGTCGCGGAGGCCGCCACCGAGATCCCGATGCCACGGCCGCGGATCCATACCGTCGCCCTGGAGGATGAGCTGGAGCGCACGCCGCTTCGCGCCTCGTCCAGCTTCGCCGCGGTGCACGACCTCGACACCGAGATCGGCTCCAACACGGTCGATCGCGTGTCCTACGACTTCCTGCTCTCCGAGAGCGCGGCCGGCGACCCGAACGACATCCTGGAATTCGGCCCGATGAAGATCCGGCGCCACATCGTCCAGACGATCGTGCGCGCCGCCCAGGCGGTCCAGACCGATCCGGTCCTGCTGATGGCGGTGGCCGACAAGGAGTCGAGCTTCATCACCGCGGTCCAGGCCAAGACCTCCTCGGCCACCGGCTTGTATCAATTCATCGAGCGCACCTGGCTCGGTGTGGTGCGCGACTTCGGCGCCAAGTACGGGCTTGAGAAGGAGGCCGCGCTGATCACGGCCGATGCCAACGACCGGCCGGTGATCACCGATCCGGCCGAACGCGCCCGGGTGCTCGAACTGCGCCGCGATCCCTATCTCTCGGCCTTGATGGCCGGCGAGATGCTCAAGCGCGACGCCGCCCGCATCGCGCTGCGCATCGGCCGCGAGCTCACGCTCGGCGAAATCTACCTCGCGCACTTCCTCGGCCCGGACGACGCCGAGGAGTTCCTCGCCAACGTCGTGAACAAGCCCGCCACGGCGGCCGCCGCGCTGCTGCCCGGCCCGGCCCGGGCCAACCGCTCGATCTTCTTCGCGGCCGGCCGGTTCGTCGGCCGGGGCCGCCACCGCAAGCCCCAGAGCCTCTCGGTGGCCCAGGTCCACGAGAAGTTCGAGGCGATGATGAGCACCCGCGGCTCGCGCTACCAGAACGTGCGCGCGGTCTCCGGCATCATGGCGTATGCCGACGCCGACACCGCCACCCAGTAACGGCTGGGAGAGCGGGGCCGCGATTCGGGCTCCGGGTCGCAACCACCGGCGGATTGCCGACTTTCCTCTTCATGCGCCTCGATTTCATCCAATGCGCAGGAAGACTTCGGGGGGAGTCCGTGAGGAAGAACCAGACGAGCGCACCCCTGTCGCTCACCGATACGCTCACGCCCGGTGTTCCGCTCGATCAGATCGGCCGGACACTGGCGTCGTTCTACGACAATCTGGTCTCCGAGGGCGTGCCCGAGCATCTCGCCGCCCTCGTGCGCCGCGTGCGCCAGACCGAGACCTCGGAGCCCGCGCAGGTTGAGGCCGCCGCCGCCGCGACCGGTGCCGCGCATCCGCGGGTCGCGCTCGTGGTCGAGGACGATCCGGAAATCCGCGCCCTGGCCGAGACCTTGCTCGAAGAGACCGAGCTCGACGTGATCGGCTGCGACAGCGCCGAGGCGGCCCTATCGGTCCTGCAGGCGCGGGGCGGCGAAGTTGCGCTGGTTTTCGCCGATATCCGCCTCGCCGGCGCGATGGACGGGCTGCAACTCGCCCGGGCGGTCGCGACCCTCTGGCCCCGGGCCCGGCTGGTCGTGACCTCGGGGCACACCCTGCCCCGTCCCGAGCTGCCGCGCGAAGCCGTATTCATCGCCAAGCCCTGGCGCCCGCTCGACGTGCTGGTCGAGGCGGAGCGCGCCGCGGCCGAGCCGGCCCCGCCGATCCTGTGAGCGATCATCCCCCGGTGGCGCCGCGGTTGGCGCGCCGGTTTCCCGACTGACCGGGCCCGGCCCTTGCATCGTGCCATCGCGCGTTGATGGAACGTGCGGCGGCACGCGCCGGAGAAAGCCGATTTGCCGATCCTGTCCGTCCATCACCGAACGGTCTACCAGTACCGGCGCCCGGTCTCGTTCGGCGAGCATCGGATCATGTTCCGGCCACGCGACAGCTACGACCAGCGGCTGATCGAGGCGGCCCTCGACATCACGCCGGACCCGGCCGCCCTGCGCTGGATGTTCGATGTCTTCGGCAACTGCGTGGCGGTGGCGACGTTCGACACCCGATCGGAAACACTCACTTTCGCCAGCCGTATCACCCTCGAACACACGCCCGAGCACGCGCCGGTCTTTCCCCTCGCCCCGCACGCGACCCACTATCCGTTCGGCTACGGCGCGGAGGATATGCCGGATCTCGCCCGCTCCATCGAGCGGCGATGGCCGGACCCGCGCCACGAAGTCGATGCCTGGGCGCGCAGCTTCCTGCCGGCCGACGGGCGCATTCCCACGCAGGAGCTGTTGGCCGCCATGACCCGCAGCGTGCGGGCGAACTTCACCTATCTCGCCCGCAATGAGAAGGGCGTGCAGGACCCGCTGACGACGCTTCGCGGCAAGCGCGGCTCCTGCCGGGACTTCGCGGTGCTGATGATGGAGGCGGTGCGGGCCCTCGGCATGGCGGCGCGCTTCGTGTCCGGCTACCTCTACAATCCCCGCAACGACCGGGCGCGCCATGTCGGCGGCGGCTCGACCCATGCGTGGCTGCAGGTCTACCTGCCCGGCGCCGGCTGGGTCGAGTTCGATCCGACCAACGGCATCGTGGGGAACCGCGACCTGATTCGCGTGGCTGTGGCCCGCGATCCCGCGCAGGCCGTGCCGCTGCACGGCTCCTTCTTCGGTCTGGCCAGCGACGATCTCGGCATGCGCGTCGAGGTCGACGTCGTCGAACTGTCCGGGGCTGAGACAGCCCCGATCGGGGGCCAGGGCTCCGCCCCCGTGGCGGCGCGTTGATCCCGGAGCCGGAACGAGCGTGGCGACCCCGCGCGGATGACGACACAGCAAGGTGGCCGCGATGAAGATCAGGACGGGTTTCGATATCGCCTTCACGATGACCCAGCCGACGCCGATGATCCTGATGCTGAGCGTCCACCCGTCGCGGATGCCCGACGTGCTGACGCCGCACGTCGTCACCTTCGATCCGCCGCTCCAGGCGCACGAGTACCGGGACCCGTTCGACAACATCTGCCACCGCATCGTCGCGCCGCCGGGCCAGCTGACGGTCACGGCGGATTTCACGGTGGCGGATTCCGGCGAGCCGGACGTGATCGAGCCCACGGCGCGCCAGATCCCGGTGCAGGACCTGCCCGACGACGTGCTGATGTTCCTGCTCGGCTCGCGCTACTGCGACACCGACAAGCTCTCG
This sequence comes from Methylobacterium guangdongense, assembly GCF_038442355.1. Taxonomy (NCBI): domain Bacteria; kingdom Pseudomonadati; phylum Pseudomonadota; class Alphaproteobacteria; order Hyphomicrobiales; family Methylobacteriaceae; genus Methylobacterium; species Methylobacterium guangdongense. The sequence continues at coordinate 400,778 of NZ_JBBXMX010000004.1, read as the reverse complement.
CAGACCGCGTGGTCGCTGTTCGGCTCAACCCCCGAGGGCTGGGCCCGCGTCCAGGCCATCGTCGACTACACCCACGAGCGCCTGCGCTTCGACTACCAGCGCGCCGACGCCACCCGCACCGCCCATGACGGCTTCATGCAGCGCGAGGGCGTCTGCCGCGACTTCGCCCATCTGGCCATCGCGTTCTGCCGGTGCATGAACATCCCGGCCCGCTACGCCACCGGCTACCTCGGCGACATCGGCGTGCCGAAGGACCCGGCGCCGATGGACTTCTCCGCGTGGTTCGAGGTCTACCTCGACGGCCCGTCCGGCCCGCGCTGGTACACGTTCGACGCCCGGCACAACCGCCCGCGGATCGGCCGCATCGTCATGGCCCGCGGACGCGATGCCACCGATTGCGCGATCTCGACCAATTTCGGCTACGCCCATCTCGCGCGGTTCGACGTGCACACCGACGACGTCATCTGATTAACCAGCACGGGCGAAAGGGCCTGCGTATTCCGCCGCGCACCAAAATCGTGGCGGTTGTGTGGAACTGTCCGGCTATGCTCACGCTTGTAATAGCAAAGGTTATTGCACAGGCAGGCCACCCATGAAGACCTCGGTCACCGCACTCGCCGCTCTGCTGAGCACGACTGTTCTTGTCGCGACGCCCGCCCTCGCCGCTTCGTCCTACGATCCCTTCGGCAGCGACGAAGCCGACACCTACTACCAGGATCAGGGCCCGTACGGTTACCAGGGCACCTATGCTCCGGGTTACGGCCAGGGCGTGCAGGCCGCGCCGCAGGCGCAGGTCCAGCCGATCCCCCGTGAGGTCGTAGCGTTCAACGCCCCCTACGCCCCGGGCACGATCGTGGTGTCGACCGCCGAGCGCCGCCTCTACTACGTGATGGGCAACGGCCAGGCGCTTCGCTACGGCGTCGGCGTGGGCCGCCCGGGCTTCAGCTGGAGCGGCACCAACACCATCACGGCCAAGCGCGAGTGGCCGTCGTGGACGCCCCCGAAGGCGATGATCGCCCGCCGCCCCGACCTGCCGCGGTACATGGCGGGCGGCATCGAGAACCCGCTCGGCGCCCGCGCCATGTATATCGGCCACACCGAGTACCGCATCCACGGCTCCAACGAGCCGGATACGATCGGTCAGGCGGTGTCGTCGGGTTGCATCCGGATGACCAACGAGGACGTCACAGACCTGTACGAGCGCGTCAAGGTCGGCGCCAAGGTCGTCGTCCTGAACTGAGCAGACCGACCTCCGGGTCTATCGATCGGCCGCGTCGTCCATCCCGGGCGACGCGGTCGCTCTCGTCTTACGGGACGACCCGGCCGACGGCGGTCTGCGCCGGGCTGAACGAGGCGATCGGCAGATCGCAGAAGCAGCGTACGCCGAGCGGCCGCGGCCCCGGAAGCGGGCAGGAGAACGGCTTGGGCCCGGTAATGCCCTGCTGCACGGCATCGCAATTGAAGCCGACGGGCTCGCGCTCCCTCCGGCGCGGCGCGGGGCGGTAGCCGCGCTCGTAGCCGGGGTCATCGTAGCCGGGGCTGTCGACATACTGCGCCCGCGCCGCCGTGCCGGGCAGCGCCGCGGCGAGCGCCAGGGCGGCGATCGTCAGGCGGAGAGCATTACGCGGGCGCGTAGGGCCGAAGTCAGCGAGGCGCATCCAGAAATCCTTCGCTCGATGCGGACCTCATCCTGTCCGCCGGGCGGCTCTCGACGGCAATACGGGCGAAAACGAGACGGCCCGCCACCGGAGACCGGTGACGGGCCGCGACACGTCACAGGACGTGTGTCTTAGTGCGAGGCGCGCTCGGCAGCGTCCTGCGCATTCTGCGCGGTCTGCTTCGTGGCGTCCTGGCCCTGCTCCATCGCCTTGCGCGCCTCGTCGGCGCCCTGCTGCATCGCCGACTTGGCCCGCTCGGCGCCCTGCTGCATCGCGCTCTGGGCGATGCCGCTGAACTCCTTGGCCTGGGCCTGGATGGCGGCGAACTGGCTGCGCACGAACTCGGCCTGATGCTGCATGGCCTCCTGCATGTCGCGGGAGCGGACGAGCTTCTGGGCGAGGTCGAAGGCGGCGTTGACGTTCTGCTCGGCGTATTCGAAGCCGCGGGTGGAGACGTCACGGGCGTTGGTGCGCGCGAGCTCCGCAGAGCCCTGTACCGTATCGGCCGTGCGGCGGGCGGCGCCGATGAAGCTGTCGAACGCCTTGCGGGCCTGCTCGACGCTCTTCTCGGCCATGTCGCGCATCTCGGCCGGGACTTCGTAGTTCGGGGGATTAGCCATGTGTCGTCTCCTCTCGTGTCAGCCTGTGGATGGCTCGTTGTGCACTGCACAATAACCGATTCGCGGCGATTTGCCAGCCGCACCATCGGCGTTAAGGTTGACATAACGTAAACATGTGACGGTCGTTGCGAAGTTTCAGCGCCTGCCCGAGAGAGCGTTTACAAAAGGGCGCTGGTCGTCGTCGTTTCTCCCCCGGGAAACGTCGAAATGCGTTTGAGTTCGAGGTCGCGGGCTTTGGAGACGACACTGACACCGGCCGAACCGGAGCGTGACCACGGCCTCGCCGTTGCGTTCGCGGCCTGGCGACGGCTGCCGAGTCTGTCGGCGGCCCTGGCCGTGTCGGATCCGGTCCATCTCGTGGTCGATGCGGAGGAAGGCCGGATCCTGCTCGCTTCCCCGGCGGCGCACGCCCTGGCCGAGGCGCTCCGCGGCCCCGGTATCGCGAACCTGTCCCGTCAGATCGCCGCTGCGGCTCCGGGCGACGCGACCCCGCGCCTCGCGCGGCTGCGCCTCGATCCCCGCCGAATCGCGCCCCCCGTGCTCTGCTGGCTGGCCCGCGGGTCCAGCGACGACGGACGAACCGCCATCCTGCTGATCCCCACCGCTCCGGTCGCGGCGCGATCGCGCCCGAGAGAGCCCGCACCGACGCCGGACGCTCTTTCTGGCGGGGCGCAGATCGCGCCCGCGCAGGACGATGCGTCACGACAGATGCGCGAGGCCGCGCCGGTCGTCGTCCGCGACGACCGATTCCTGTGGCGGCTGGACGCTGCGGGCGTGGTGACCCAGTTCACCGGTCCGGCCCCCTTGGAAGGCCTCGTCGGCCAACGGTGGCAGGATCTGGCGACATCCGGCCGCCTGTCGGGCGCCGACGGCGTCCTCGCGGCCTTGCGCGAGCGACGGACCTTCCGCGGCGAGACGGCGGTGCTGGAGACCGGCATCGGCCCGTGTCGGGTGGAACTCTCGGGCGCCCCGGTCGGACGGGGCGAAGCCAATTTCCTGGGCTTCGCGGGCTTCGGTCTGATCCGCTCCCTGCCGATGACGGAGCCGGCAGCCTCATCGCGGGTGCAACCGGTCACAGGCGCGCCGCCCGAACCGTCCGAACCGCCCGCTGCGGCACCGGTCGCGGTGGAACCGGAACCTTCGCCGACCGACGAGGCCGAACCGGTGTCGGTGGCCCTATCGACGGACGAGCATGCCGCGTTCCGGGAGATCGCCCGGGCCCTCGGGGCACGCTATGCCGGCGACGAAGCGCCCCCCGAAGGGACCGTTTCGCGGCCGGAGGGCGGCGCGATCATGCCGTTTCCCGGACCGAACGCGGGATCCGCGGAACCGCGTGATGCCGCCGGGGGCGCGGCCGCATTCGGCGCGGTTCTGGCCGGGCTTCCGGCTCCGGCCCTGGTGCATCGGGATGGCGTGATTCTCGCAGCGAACCGTCGGCTGCTGACTCTGACCGGAGACGCCGATTTCGCAGCCCTGGTCGGGCGGGGGCTCAACGTCCTGCTTCCGGGCACCCCCCGGGCGGAGGATCCGGACCCGGCGCCACGCTTGACCGCCATCACGGGCGCCTCCGGGCAGACCCGGCCGGTCGAAGTCCTGGGCGGCGCCTGCACCTGGGCAGGGGAAGCCGCCACCTGCCTGATCCTGCGTCCGGTCGAGGAGGCCGATGCCGCCACGGCGCTCGCGGCCGAGCGTCTTGCCCGCGCCGCGCAGGCCGAGCGGGCCGTCGGCGCCGAAACCGCGCTGGACGCGCTGGATATCGGGATCGTCACGCTCGATCAGACCGGGCGGATCGTGACGCTGAATCGCGCCGCCGCCGCGCTGTTCGGCTGCGAACCCCGCGAAATCGTCGGCGGAAGCTTCGTCGCGCAATTCGACCGGGATTGCGTGCTGACCGTCGCGGACGTCCTGCGCGGTACGGTGCGGGGACCGCGCCGCGTGACCCTGGCGGGCGCGCCCGTGACCCTCACCGTGAAGAGCGCCGAGGGGGACGGCCGTCTGGTCGCCCTGCTGGATTGGTCGAACCGCCTCCGCAATCATCCGCCGGCGGAGCCTTCGGACCGGGATGCCGCCAACGGCGCCGGCACGGCCGTGGCGCGCCTGGACCGCGCCTTCCGCGAACCGCTGACCGGGATGATCGACCTCGCCGATGCGATGCTCAAGGAGCCGTTCGGTCCCCTTGGCGACCCGCGTTACCGCGCCTGTCTCGCCGAAATCAAAGCCTCGGGCGATGCGATGCGCGAACGCGTCGGCAAGCTCCTCGACCTCGCGGCCGTCGAAGCCGGCGCGCTGCACCTCGAACCGCGCGCCCTCGATCTCAACGATGTCGCGGCCGGATGCGTGGCACGCCTCCAGGCCGAGGCGGCCCGCGGCCGCATCGTGGTGCGCACGAGTTTCTCCTCCGATCTGGCGGAGCTGGAGGCCGACGAGCGCTCCGTGAGTCGCGCCGCCGCCCTGATCATCGAGAACGCCCTCCGGCGCTCGGCGGCCGGCGGCCAGATCATCGTGTCGACCGGGGCGGCCGAGCGGGCTGCGGTCGCCCTGCGGGTTCGGGATACCGGCGCCGCCAACGAAAGCGGCGGCGATGTCGAGGAGGGCTTGGCGCTGCCCCGCGCCCTGGTGGAGGCCAACGGCGGGCGCCTTCAGCTCTCGACGCCGGCCGACGACGGTACGCTGGTTGAGATCATCATGCCGGCGCGGCGGGCGGCGGGCGGGTGAGGCCGTCCCATGTCCGGACAGACAACACAGCGTTTTCGGAACTCTTCGAGCGGTCGCCTTGACAGTCCCAAGCCGACGCTTCACTCACGGCGTTACATTGCGCCCAATTCATTCATCGGATACGGGCGCAACCCGAATGAAACGACGATGATATCGCCAGCGTAGAGTGTAGGCTACGTTACTTTGGAAGTCCTGGCTGCGCGGCATAGACCGCGATACGATCGGGCGCCAAGCAGGGATGGAAAGCCATGGAAGGCAAGGTCATCGAAGTGCAGTCGGCGTGGCGCGAGGGCGCTAACGTCGATGATGCCAAGTATCAGGACATGTACAAGGCGTCGATTTCCGACCCGGACGCCTTCTGGGGTGAGCACGGCAAGCGCATCGATTGGATGACGCCGTTCTCCAAGGTCAAGGACACCAGCTTCGAGCCGGGCAAGATCTCGATCAAGTGGTTCGAGGACGGCACCACCAACGTCGCCCACAACTGCATTGATCGGCACCTGGAGACCCGCGGCGACCAGACCGCGATCATCTGGGAAGGCGACAATCCGGACGAATCCAAGCACATCACCTACCGCGAACTCCACGCGCAGGTCTGCCGGATGGCCAACGTCCTGCGCAACCGCGGTGTCGGCAAGGGCGACCGCGTCACGCTCTACCTGCCGATGATCCCGGAGGCGGCCTACGCGATGCTCGCCTGCGCGCGGCTCGGGGCGATCCACGCCATCGTGTTCGGCGGCTTCTCGCCCGACTCCCTCGCCTCCCGCATCCAGGGCTGCGGCTCCAAACTGGTGATCACCGCCGACGAGGGCCTGCGCGGCGGCCGGAAGGTGCCGCTCAAGGCCAATGTCGACGAGGCGATCAAGCGCCTCGGCAGCGATCTGGTCGACCACGTCATCGTGGTGCGCCGCACCGGCGGTGACGTCGCCATGGAGGCAGGCCGGGACGTCTATTACGACGAGGCCGCCGAGCAGGTGACCGACGAGTGCCCCGCCACGGCGGTCGAGGCCGAGCACCCGCTGTTCATCCTCTACACCTCGGGCTCCACGGGCCAGCCGAAGGGCGTGGTGCACACCACCGGCGGCTATCTCGTCTACGCGTCGATGACCCACGCGTACGTTTTCGATTACCGTGAGCACGACGTGTACTGGTGCACGGCCGATGTCGGCTGGGTCACGGGCCACAGCTACATCGTGTACGGTCCCCTCGCCAACGGCGCGACGACGCTGATGTTCGAGGGCATCCCGACCTACCCGTCGACCTCCCGGTTCTGGGAGGTGATCGACAAGCACAAGGTCAACATCTTCTACACCGCGCCGACCGCCATCCGGTCGCTGATGGGCGGCGGCGAGGGGCCGGTGAAGAAGACCTCGCGGGCGTCGCTGCGGGTGCTGGGCTCGGTCGGCGAGCCGATCAACCCGGAGGCCTGGGAGTGGTACTACAACGTGGTCGGCGACAAGCGCTGCTCGATCGTCGATACGTGGTGGCAGACCGAGACCGGCGGCATCCTGATCACGCCGCTGCCCGGCGCCACCGCCCTCAAGCCCGGCTCGGCGACGCGGCCGTTCTTCGGCGTCAGACCTGAGATGGTCGATGCCGAAGGCAAGGTCCTGGCCGGCCCCTGCGAGGGCAACCTCTGCATCGCCGATTCCTGGCCGGGCCAGATGCGCACGGTCTACGGCGACCACGAGCGGTTCGAGCAGACCTATTTCTCGACGTATCCCGGGAAATACTTCACCGGCGACGGAGCGCGGCGGGATGCCGACGGCTACTACTGGATCACCGGCCGAGTCGATGACGTGATCAACGTCTCGGGCCACCGGATGGGCACCGCCGAGGTCGAGTCGTCGCTCGTCGCGCATCCGAAGGTCGCCGAAGCCGCGGTCGTCGGCTACCCGCACAACGTGAAGGGCCAGGGGATCTACGCTTACGTGACCCTGAACGACGGCGAGGAGGGTGACGACGCGCTGCGCAAGGAGCTCGTGACCTGGGTCCGCAAGGATATCGGGCCGATCGCCTCGCCGGATCTGATCCAGTTCGCGCCGGGCCTGCCCAAGACCCGCTCGGGCAAGATCATGCGCCGCATCCTGCGCAAGATCGCGGAGGACGATTTCGGCTCGCTCGGCGACACCTCGACGCTCGCGGAGCCGGCGGTCGTCGATGACCTGATCGAGAACCGGCAGAACCGGGCCTGATCGTGTCCGCGCCCCCACGACGGCGGCGCGGAACTCCGTCGAGGCGGATGCCGGTGCGGCGCCCGCTTCCAACAAGAACCACGAATCACAATCGCGATGAACCCGAGGGTCAGAGAGCCCTCGCGGGAGGAAAATCGATGAGCAGCGGCACATCAGTCAACCTGCGGGGGCGCCCAGCGCCCGCGGGAACAGGGACCCTCGGGACGGATCTCGATCCGCAAGTTGCGCGGATCGCCAGGACTCCGGAGTTCCAGCAACTCGTCAGTGAGCGCACCCGCTTCGCCTGGATCCTGACGATCCTCATGCTGGTGGTCTATTTCGGCTTCATCGGCCTGATCGCCTTCGACAAGTCGCTGCTCGCCGTGAAGGTCGGCGGTACGGCCTCCCTCGGGCTGTTCGTCGGCGTGTTCGTGATCCTGTTCGCCTTCCTGCTCACCGGCATCTACGTCGCCCGCGCCAACACCCGGTTCGACGCCCTGAGCGACGCCCTGAAGCGGAGCGTCGTCCGATGAACCGCATCCTCCTCGGCCTGACGCTGGCCGCCGTCGCGGCGAGCGCCGCCTACGCCGCCGGGCCGGATCTCGGCGCCGTGCAGCAATCGGCCACGAACTGGCCGGCCATCTTGATGTTCCTGTTCTTCGTGGTGCTGACGCTCGGCATCACCTACAAGGCCGCCAAGGGCACCAAGTCGGCTGCCGACTTCTACGCCGCGGGCGGCGGCATCTCGGCCGGGACGAACTCCCTAGCGATCGCCGGCGACTACATGTCGGCCGCCTCGTTCCTCGGCATCTCGGGCCTCGTCTACACCTCGGGCTTCGACGGGCTGATCTACTCAACGGGCTTCCTGGTCGGCTGGCCGATCGTGCTGTTCCTGATCGCGGAGCGGCTGCGCAACCTCGGCAAATTCACCTTCGCCGACGTGGCGAGCTTCCGGCTCGATCAGACCGCGATCCGCATCATCTCGGCGGTGGGCACCCTGGTGGTCGTGGCCTTCTACCTGATCGCCCAGATGGTCGGTGCGGGGAAGCTGATCCAGCTCTTGTTCGGGCTGCCCTACCTCTACGCGGTGATCATCGTCGGCGTGCTAATGATCGTCTACGTGGCGTTCGGCGGCATGAAGGCGACGACCTGGGTGCAGGTGATCAAGGCCTGCCTGCTCCTGGGCGGCGCGACCTTCATGGCCATCGCCGTGCTGTTCAAGTACGGCTTCAACCCGGAGATGCTGTTCGCCAACGCCGTGCAGGTTCATCCGAAGGGCGACGCCATCATGGCGCCGGGCGGCCTCGTGTCGAACCCGGTCGAGGCCCTCTCCCTGGGTGTCGGCCTGATGTTCGGCACCGCCGGCCTGCCGCACATCCTGATGCGGTTCTTCACAGTGTCGGATGCCCAGGCCGCCCGCAAGTCGGTGTTCTACGCCACCGGTCTGATCGGCTACTTCTACATCCTGACCTTCATCATCGGCTTCGGCGGCATCGCATTGCTGATGTCGGATCCGAGCTACTTCAAGCTCGGTGCGGCGGGGACCTTCGACAAGCTCAAGGACATGATCGGCGGTACCAACATGGTGGCGGTGAACCTCGCCAACGCCGTGGGCGGTCCGTACTTCCTGGGGTTCATCTCGGCGGTGGCCTTCGCGACCATCCTGGCGGTCGTCGCCGGCCTGACGCTGGCGGGCGCCTCGGCGATCAGCCACGATCTCTACGCCCAGGTGATCGCCCGCGGGCGCACCACCGAGAAGCACGAGGTCAACCTGTCGAAGATCTCGGCCGTGGTGATCGGCATCGTCGCGATCTACCTCGGCTACGTGTTCGAGAACCAGAACGTCGCCTTCATGGTCGGGCTGGCCTTCGCGGTGGCGGCGAGCTGCAACTTCCCGGTGCTCGCCATGTCGATCCTGTGGCGGGGCACCACCACCTGGGGGGCGCTCGCCGGCGGCCTCGTCGGTCTGCTCTCGGCGGTCACGATGGTGGTGCTGTCGAAGGCCGTTTGGGTGACGACGTTCGGTCACCCCGCCGCGCTTTTTCCCTACGACAACCCGGCCCTGTTCTCGATGCCGCTGGCCTTCGCGACGATTTGGGTCGTGTCGTTGATGGACAAGTCCCGGCGGGCCCAGCGCGAGCGGGCGGCTTTCGAGGCGCAGTACGTCCGCTCCGAGACCGGCATCGGAGCGTCCGGCGCGCACGCGCACTGATCCGATCAGGTCACAGGACGGGATGTGAAGGGCGCGGCGAAAGCCGCGCCCTTCCTCGTTGGAGCGCCCGTGCATGACGATCCGCGGCCGGCAGTGTTGATGGACCCGTTCACAATCGCTTTACCAATTGACCCCGGCCAGACTTCCTATAACGCATAGGTGACCTGCAACTCGCGCAAGGCGAGGACAGGCAGCGCATCCGGCGCCTCCGGTCGATCTCCGGCAGGCCGATGGTGTTGGGGAGGGTTGATCATGGCGGTAGGATCCGCGATCCCGCGGGCAGGTGAGGCGGCGCGGCCGATGAGTTCGGCCGAGAAACGCGTAATCTTCGCGTCCTCGCTCGGCACCGTGTTCGAGTGGTACGACTTCTATCTCTACGGCTCGCTCGCCGCGATCATCGGCGCACAGTTCTTTTCGGCCTATCCGCCGGCGACGCGCGACATCTTCGCGTTGCTGGCCTTCGCGGCCGGCTTCATCGTCCGTCCGTTCGGCGCCCTGGTGTTCGGCCGCATCGGCGACCTCGTCGGGCGCAAGTACACCTTCCTGGTCACGATCCTGATCATGGGCCTGTCGACCTTCATCGTCGGCGTGCTGCCCAACGCCGCCACGATCGGCATCGCGGCGCCGATCATCCTGATCGTCCTGCGGCTCGCGCAAGGGCTGGCGCTCGGCGGCGAGTATGGCGGGGCCGCGACCTACGTGGCCGAGCACGCGCCCAACGGCCGGCGCGGCTTCTACACGAGCTGGATCCAGACGACTGCGACGCTCGGCCTGTTCCTGTCGCTACTGGTGATCCTGGCGACCCGCACCTTCACGGGTGAGGCGGCCTTCGCCGAGTGGGGCTGGCGCATCCCGTTCCTGGTCTCGGTGCTGCTGCTCGGCATCTCCGTGTGGATCCGTCTGCAGCTCTCGGAATCGCCTGCCTTCAAGAAGATGAAGGAGGAGGGCAAGACCTCGAAGGCACCGCTGACCGAGGCCTTCGGCGAGTGGCGCAACGCCAAGTTCGCGATCATCGCCCTGTTCGGCCTCGTCGCCGGTCAAGGCGTGGTCTGGTACACGGGCCAGTTCTACGCGCTGTTCTTCCTGCAATCGATCCTGAAGGTCGATGGCTACACGGCGAACCTACTGATCGCGTGGTCGCTGCTGCTCGGCACCGGCTTCTTCGTGGTGTTCGGCTGGCTGTCCGACAAGATCGGCCGCAAGGTGATCATCCTGGCGGGCTGCGCCATCGCGGCGGCGAGCTTCTTCCCGGTCTTCAAGGGGATCACCTCGACCGCAAATCCGAAGCTTGAAGCTGCCATCGAGTCCGTCAAGGTTACGGTGACGGCCGATCCCGCCGCCTGCGGGACGCTGTTCAACCCGGTGGGAACCCGCGTGTTCTCGGCGCCGTGCGACCTCGCCCGCGACTTCCTGTCGAAGTCCTCGGTGCGCTACACGACCGCCGCCGGCGCGGCCGGCCAGCCCACCACGATCCGGGTCAACGACACGGAGATCCCCTACCCGCAGGGCGGCAACGCGGAGGCCAACAAGGCCACCACCGCGGCGCTCCAGGCGGCCGGCTACCCGAAGGCCGGCGATCCGGAGATCGTGAAGATGTCGAACCCGTTTGACATCTTCCGGCCGCAGGTCATCCAGGTGATCGGCCTGCTGTTCATCCTCGTGCTGTTCGTCACGATGGTCTACGGCCCGATCGCCGCCATGCTGGTGGAGCTGTTCCCGACGCGGATCCGCTACACCTCGATGTCGCTGCCCTACCACATCGGCAATGGCTGGTTCGGCGGCCTGCTGCCGGCCACCGCCTTCGCCATGGTGGCCCAGACCGGCGATATCTATTTCGGTCTCTGGTATCCGATCGTCATCGCGGTCGCGACGGTGATCATCGGCGTGCTCTTCGTTCCGGAGACCAGGGATCGCGACATCTTCGCCGACACCTGAGGCGGCCAGACCCGCCGTCGCGGACCACGCTCCAGCCAGGGACGCCCGGGTCGCTCACGCGACGCGGGCGTTCCCGTGCGAACATCCCTCAGCTTCGCGTGACCTGTACCGTCGCTCCGTCAGCACGCCCGATGGCCTTGCTGCCACTGCCGCACCGGGACATACACGAGTCGCTCGCGCACCAAGGCCGAAAACTTGTATCCATAAAAGTCAAACAGGGTTCAGAATTTCCACTTATAGTATAATTCGCCGATATAACGGGAAAACTTAAGCGCCTCGCTGAAGTAACCGACCTCAGAATCCCGTACCGGTAATCATTCGCGTTGACGGTTTCCGCGCATCCCGAAAAATTATTACCGGGAACCCTGTACGGCCTCTGGCCGTAGATTGCATTCTAAACTGTCAGACTCCCAGGTCTCGAATATGACCCATACCTCGACGCTGCGCCGCCGCAATCCCGGCACCAGACCGCCACTTCTACTTGTAGCCCTGTGGCCCTCAGCGACAATCTCTTTGTGGTTGTTTATCAACGCCTATGCCGGTCGACCGGTCTGGTTCTGGTGAGCGGAGGATGCACCATCAGTTGTCCTGCTGATACCCACTCATGTAGGCGCCGAGCAGGTAGCCGGATTGATGGGCGCCAAGATAACCCAACGTGATGAGCGTGTGGAGCAGATCGAGGCCGTAGGTCGTCACGAAGATGGCCGACGATGTGAACAGAATGACGGTGGACGTCATGGCCAGAACGAGGACCGTATAGGTTCGGCCGACGAGCCAACCGACAACGAACAGCATTACCGCGACCAGCATCTCGTCACCCAGACCGGATCCGTTCGAAGAGATGTTGCTCGCAATCATCCCGCTTCAGCCAGTACGATGATGACGCGATGGAGCTTCGACTTCAACCCTGCGTACGATCAACCAGAAGCGGAGCAAATTTTATCCAGCCCGAGCATGAATAGTCGCATCAATACGAAATGAGCGTCGGACATTGATCGTCGCTTACAATCAACGACTGCCATTTGTCCAAAAGCAATCGTGCGCGCCGACCGTGTGCGGCGCCCGCATGACGGCACGCCGGTCAATCTGAGACCATCGTTAACGCGGGCGTTCGCGCACGGACCCGCGACCGCGTCAGCGTCGATTCGGAACAAGCGTAGGGATTGCGTCCGGCCGATCCGTCAGTGCCGGAAGTGGCGATGGCCGGTGAGCACCATGGCGAGGCCGGCCGCGTCGGCCGCGGCAATCACATCCGCGTCGCGCATGGAGCCACCGGGCTGGATCACCGCCGTCGCGCCCGCCTCGGCGGCGGCCATCAGGCCATCCGCGAACGGGAAGAACGCGTCCGACGCCACCACCGAGCCAACGGCGAGGCTCTCGGCCAGACCGAGCCGCTTCGCACCCTCCGCGGCCTTCCAGGCGGCGATCCGCGAGGAGTCGACCCGCGACATCTGCCCGGCGCCGATCCCGACCGTGGCGCCGCCCTTGGCGTACACGATGGCATTGGACTTCACATGCTTGGCGACCCGGTAGGCGAAGCGGAGATCGGCGAGTTCCGCCTCGCTCGGCGCGCGTTTGGTAACGACCTGAAGCGGCATGTCGTCGACCACCACTGCGTCGCGGCCCTGGACCAGCAGTCCACCGGCCAGCGATCGCACGACTTCGCCCGGCGCGCGCGGGTCGGGCAGACCGCCGGCCAGCAGCAGCCGCAGGTTCTTCTTGCCCGCCACGATCGCGGCGGCCTCGGGCGTGGCGTCCGGCGCGATGATCACCTCGGTGAAGATCTCGACGATCTTCTCCGCCGCCTCGGCATCGAGTGTCCGGTTGAGCGCCACGATGCCGCCGAACGCCGAGGTCGGGTCGCAGCTCAGCGCCCGCTCATAGGCTTCGATCAGGCTCGCCCCCTCGGCGACCCCACAGGGATTGGCGTGCTTGATGATCGCCACCGCGGCCGAGCGGGCCGGATCGAACTCCGCGACGCATTCGTAGGCGGCGTCCGTGTCGTTGAAGTTGTTGTAGGACAGTTCCTTGCCCTGGAGCTGGCGGGCGGTCGCCACGCCCGCGCGGGGCTTGCCAGGGGCGCGATAGAAGGCGGCCGTCTGGTGCGGATTCTCGCCGTAGCGGAGGCCCTGCGCGAGGCTGCCCCCGAAGGCGCGGAACGGGGCCGGCGCGTCGGCGCCGAAGCGGCCCGCCATCCAGTTGGCGATGGCCGCGTCGTAGGCCGCGGTGCGGGCGAAGGCCTTCTGCGCCAGGCGGCGACGCATCTCGGCCCCGATGGCGCCGTCGCCGTCTTCGAGGGCGGCGAGCACGGCGGCATAATCGGACACGTCGGTGACGACCGCCACGTCGGCATGGTTCTTGGCCGCCGCACGGATCATCGCCGGACCGCCGACATCGATGTTCTCGATGCAGTCGGCGTCCGACCTGTCGGCCGCGATCGTCGCCTCGAACGGGTAGAGGTTGACCACGAGCAGGTCGATCGCGCCGATCCCGTGGGCGGCGAGCGCCGCCTGATGCTCCGGGTTGTCGCGAATCGCCAGCAGGCCGCCATGCACGGCCGGATGGAGCGTCTTGACCCGCCCGTCCATCATCTCGGGAAAGCCCGTCAGGTCGGCGACCTCCGTCACCGCGAGCCCCGCCTCCTGCAACGCCCGGTGGGTCCCCCCGGTGGAGACCAGGGCGATCCCGCGGGCCTGCAGCGCCCGGGCGAAGTCGACGAGGCCGGTCTTGTCGGAGACCGAGAGGAGCGCGCGGGAGACCCGCACCTGATCGTGCGCCATGGTATCGTGCCGAGGTTCGAGATTTTTTCGCGCGGTAGCACGGAAACGGGAAGCCGGGCCAGCCGCCCGTCAGACGGGCGCAACGCCGCGCAGCGGCGCCGAGGCGAGGCGGGTGAAGCTCCAGCGCACCTCGACATCCTCGGAGACGGTGAGGTGGAGCGCGATCTGGTCGGTGCGCCGCGGTCCGGTCAGGCCCGAGAAATAGACGCTCTCCTCCAGGGCGATCTCCGCATTTTCGGCCTGGAACCGCCAGATCTCGCCGAGCGCCGAGGCGAGTTCGAGCCCCTCCGGCACGCCGCGCACGGCGATGCCGGGGTGGAGGTGGAAGCGGATCGCCACATCCTGGGCGCGCCGCCGCGCCGTTCGCCCGGCCTTGCCCTGGCGCAGGAAGGCATCGCGGCCGTCGACGCGGGCAGCCGTAGCGAACAGCTCCCAGCGCCGCTCGTGAACGATCCCGAACTCCGGGCCAAAGCCATCGTGCCGGGCGGCCAGGACGACGCGGTCGGCATCCTCGGCCCGCTCGGCCGCAACCGTGGACGGGCCGCTGAGGACCACGGGGCCCCGCCGCCGGATCAGCCAATCGGCGAGCTGGCGTTCGCCCCACCAGCCGGTGCGCGTCAAGAACCGGCACGAGGACGCGTGGGCCACGCTGGCCGTGGAATGCGCGGGCGTCGAGCGGGCCAGCAGGCGCAGGTCCGGCCCGCTCGCCGGCAGACCGCAATTGACCACGATGCGTTGCGGCCCGCTCGACATCTCGAAGGCGAGGCAGCCCGCCCCGGCATTGACCGAGTAGGGCAGCGGCGGACTCGCGCCGACATCGGCCACGAGCACGATCCGGCCGCCCTCCAGGCGCTCGTAGCCGGAATTCGGCGCGTGCATCAGCGGCTGGGCGAGCGCGCCGTCATAGACCAGCAGAGTCGCTAGGTGATCCGCGTCGGTGGCGCCCATGCCGTTGAAATGACTGAGCGAGGCGTCCGGATGGCGCAGGAGCCGCAGGAGCGGCAGCATCCGGTCGATCGCGCGCAGCAGCGCCATCGGCGGCTCGACGCTGCGGCTGAGATAGCTCTGGCGGAGCGGCAGCAGATCGAGGAGAAGCTCCATGGCGAAGCGCGGATCCCGCGAGCGGTGGCCGCCATCGGTCAGGATCTGGCGATCGAGTTCGCGCGACAGGACCCGGGTCGCCCGGCGGAGGATCGGCTGGATGCCGTCGCAGCACAGGCCGGCATAGCAGAGCGCCACGGCGGCGCTCAGGCGCCATTGCGGCGGCACGCCCCTACGCAGGTCACGCTCCAGCTGCTGGGCGTTGCGGGCGATCGCCTTGAGGAAGCTCTGGTAGAAGGCGTGGTCGGCGCCCTCCAGCACGAGGGGCGATTGGCACAGGAACGAGATGAGCCGCCGTGCCGCCACCGGGGTCTGGCGGGCCAGCACCGGATCCCCCCGCCCGGCGATGAAGTCGGCCACGAAGGCGCGGGCATTGGCCCGGGCGAGGGCCGTGTCGGCGGCGCGCAGGTGGCGCAGCCAGCCGAAGCCGTAGAGCTCATCCGCCCATTCCGGCGAGGGCGCGGCGTAGTCGAAGGGCGAGCCGCCACTCGCCGCGAGGGAGCGTCCGGCAAAGACGAACAGCCCCGCGTAGATGTCGTCCGCGAAGGTCGCGTCCGACGTGCGCAGGTCGTGTGGAGCGATGACCAGGCCGGTCACCCGCATCCGGGCGAGGATGTCGGGCGAGGCGGTCAGGCTGGCGCCGGCCGCGCGGAGCGCGCGCGCGGCCTCGCGCGCGACGAGCCGATAGAAGCGCCAGCGGTCAGGCCCCCAAGCCACGCGATCTCCAGGCTGCGCGTTCCGACAAGGCCCCAAGGCCCTGAGCCCCCGCGGACGAGGATCGGGTGGCACCCGTTACGTAAGGCTAGAGGGGGCCTCTTAACCGCCGGTTTACGCTATGTCATGCCCGTCGCTCCGCGGGCGATCCCTCAACTGGGGCTGAGGGCGGCCGCAAAGGCGCGAAGGTTCGAGCGCATCATGTCGAGGTAGGTCGGCGCCGGGCCGGCCGGGCCGGAGAGGGCATCAGAATAGACCTTTCCGCCGATCTTGGCGCCGCTCTCCCGGGCGATCTGCTCCATCTGACGCGGGTCGCTGATGTTCTCGAGGAACACGGCCGGGATACGATCCTGGCGGATCTGCCGGATGATGGCCGCGACGTCGCGCGGGCTCGCCTCGCTGTCGGTCGAGACGCCCTGCGGCGCCACGAAGCGCAGGCCGTAGGCCGCCGCGAAATACCCGAAGGCATCGTGGGTGGTGATGATCCGGCGCCGGTCCGGCGGGATGCCGTCGATCGTGGCGCGGACCTCCTGCTGCAGGGCATCGAGCTTGGCGATATAGGCCGCCGCCGCGTCGCGATAGGCGTCGGCGTGGGCGGGATCCACCGTCGCGAGCCCGTCGCGGATATTGGCGATATAGATCTTGACGTTGGCGATGTTCTGCCACGCATGCGGATCGAGGGCGTGGTCGCCGTGGTCGTGCCCACCGCCGCCATGGGCGTGCTCGTCCGCGGCAGGGATCGGCGTCACCCCGGAAGAGGCGACAACCACCGGCGCCCGTGTGCCGGAGGCCCGGATCAGCCGGTCGAGCCAGCCCTCCAAGCCGAGCCCGTTGACGAACACGATATCGGCCTCGGCGAGCTTGCGCGCGTCGGCCGGCGTCGGGCTGAAGCCGTGCGCGTCGGAATCCGGGCCGACCAGGGTGGACACGGAGACCCGCGCGCCGCCGACTTCACGGACCAGATCCCCCAGGATCGAGAAGCTCGCGACGGCCCGCACCGGCCGGCCGTCCGGCGCCGCACCGGCCGACCCCGTGACGCCGATCGACAGGGTGAGGACCGCGACACCGACCATCGCGCGAACCACGCTCCACATCCCCACTCCACGCACCGCAGCACCTCCCGCGCCCACCCGCCGTCGCCCACTAATGTAACAATGTTACATATACAAGCGGGATACATGCTGGTTGTTCGGTCGGAGGATCGGGCGTCGTTGCGACGAGTCCCCCCGGCGTCCCGAGCGTGAGACGGAGATTTCCATGTCCCGACGATTGAGAGCCGCCCTCCTGGTCACCGGTATCCTCGGCCTTGGGCTGGCGGGCGCCGCAGCGGCGCACGATCACGGGCGCGACGGGTTCCGCGGCCATGGCCGGTGGAGCGCGCTGAGCCCCGAGGATCGGGCGGCCTTCACCGATGCCAGGATCGCGGCCCTCCATGCCGGCCTGAAGCTCAACGCGGACCAGGAGAAGCTGTGGCCACCGGTCGAAACCGCGATCCGCGACATGGCCAAGCTGCGCCAGCAGCGCCGGGAGGCGATGCGTGACCGGCCGCGCTTCAGCGACGATGCCCCTGCCGCCCTGCGCGCCATGGCAGACGCCGCGACCGCCCGCGGCGAGGCCCTGCGCAAGCTCGCCGATGCCGCGCAGCCGCTCTACACCAGCCTGGACCCGGACCAGAAGCGGCGCGCCATGATCCTCGCCCGGCCGATGGGCGGAATGGGCGGCCACGGGATGCGAGGCGGGCGGCGTCACGATCACGACGATGACGATCACGGGCCGCGCGGCGACGACCACTGACCCAACAACTTGATCCGCGGCGGCTGCGGCGGCAAACCCGCTGCCGCCGTGCCTCCTGGACGAGGGCGGCGCTGTCCCAAACCGGTAGGTTTCATGGCGCGCCTTCCCGGCGACACGGTCCCCCTCCTCGCCCGGCTCTGGCGCACGTGGCTGTACCCGCACCGCGCCACCCTCGCGGTCGTGCTGGTGCTGATCGCGCTGGTCGGCGCCTCGACCGGCCTCTACCCGGCGCTGATCAAGGCGGCCTTCGACGCCTTCGACCGGAAGGATGCGGGGGCGATCGCCTACGGGCCGCTGGTGGTGATCGTGGTCACGGCCACCCGCGGCTTCGCGCTCTACGGTCAGACGGTGCTGACCAACCGCGTGGTCACCCGAGTCGAGGCCGACATGCAGGCCGCGCTCTACGGCCATCTGATCGACTCCGACCTCGCCCAGCTCGGCCGCGAGAGCCCGGCGGCGCTGACGCAGCGCTTCACCACCGACTTCGCCTTCATCAAGGAGGCGCTGACCCGCATCTCGACCGTGCTGCTGCGCGATATCGCCATGCTGATCGGCCTCGTGGCGGCGCTGCTCTGGATGGATCCGGTGCTGACCCTGGTGGCCGGCGTCGCCGTGCCGTTCGTGGCCGGGCCGATCGGGCGGATCGGCAAGAAGCTGCGGCGGGTCTCGACCTCGACCCAGGAGCAGATGGGCGCCACCGCCAGCCTGATCTCCGAGAGCCTGCAGGGCGCCCGCGTCGCCAAGACCTACGCCATGGAGGCCTACCTCAAAGGCCGCGCCGCGCAGGCCCTCGACGAGGTGCGCCGCCTCAAGATGAAGGCCGCCAACGCCCGGGGCCGCCTCGACCCGCTGCTGGAGATCGGCGGCGGCATCGCGGTGGCGGGGGTGCTGGTGCTGGTCGGGCAGCGGGTGTTGGCGGGGGAGAAGACGGTCGGCGACTTCACCGGCTACGTGGCGGCCCTGCTGCTCGCGGCTCAGCCGGCGCGGGCGCTCGGCAATCTCAACGCGATCCTGCAGGAGGCGGCGGCGGCGCTGCGACGCTACTTTGACGTGATGGACGAGGCCCCCGCCATCCGCGAGGCTCCCGAAGCCCGGCCGCTGACCGTGACCGCCGGTTCGATCCGCTTCGAGGGCGTCCAGTTCCGCTACCGGCCGGATGCGCCGGCGCTGGAAGGCATCGATCTCCATGTGCCGGCCGGGTCGGTGACGGCGCTCGTCGGGCGCTCCGGCTCCGGAAAATCCTCCCTGCTCAACCTCGTGCCCCGGCTCTACGACGTGAACGCCGGCCGCGTGGCCATCGACGGCCAGGACGTCCGCGCCGTCACGCTCGCTTCGCTGCGCGCCGCGGTGGCGGTGGTCTCGCAGGAGGTGGTGCTGTTCGACGACACGATCGCCGCCAATATCGGCTTCGGCCGTCCCGGTGCCTCCCAGGCGGAGATCGAGGCGGCGGCCCAGGCCGCGGCGGCGCACGGGTTCGTCTCGGCCCTGGCCGAGGGCTACGACTTCCGGGTCGGCCCGGGCGGCGGCCGGCTGTCGGGGGGCGAGCGGCAACGGATCGCCCTGGCCCGCGCCTTCCTGAAGGACGCGCCGATCCTGCTCCTCGACGAGGCGACCTCGGCCCTCGATTCCGAATCGGAACGCCTCGTCCAGGACGCGCTGACCCGGCTGATGCGCGGCCGGACCACCCTGGTGATCGCCCACCGCCTCTCGACCGTGCGCGAGGCCGATCAGATCGCCGTGATGGAGGCCGGCCGCGTCATCGAGATCGGGCGGCACCAGGACCTGATCGCGACCGGCGGCGCCTATGCACGCCTGCACCGGCTCCAGCTCTCGGAGCCTGCGGCGGCGGAGTGACTCGCGTGTTCGGCAGAACCATCATGCGCCGGCTCCGTAGATTCGCGCGCCGGAGCGCGCCATAAGAGCCTCAGTCGATGAGGACCCCACCGTGAGCGACCTGACGTTCGAGATCAAAAGCCACCCCCATCCGCGGAGCGCCGAGGAGCGGGCCGCCGTGATGGCGAATCCCGGCTTCGGCAAGGTGTTCACCGACCACATGGTGGTGGCGCGCTACTCCGCCGGACGCGGCTGGCACGACGCCCAGATCAAGGCTCGCGAGGCGATTCCCCTCGATCCGGCCGCCGCGGTTCTGCACTACGCGCAGGAGATCTTCGAGGGGCTGAAGGCCTACCGGACCGCCGACGGCGGCGCCGCCCTGTTCCGGCCGGACGCGAACGCGCGCCGCTTCCGCCATTCGGCCGAGCGCCTGGCGATCCCGCCCTTCCCGGAGGATGCCTTCGTCGAGGCGATGCACGAACTCGTCAAGCTCGACCGCGCCTGGATCCCCGACACGGCCGACGGCAGCCTCTATCTGCGCCCGTTCATGATCGCCACCGAGGCGTTCCTGGGGGTCAAGCCGGCCTCCGAGTACCTGTTCCTCACCATCGCGTCGGCGGTGGGCTCGTACTTCAAGGATCCGAACAGCACCGTCACGGTCTGGGTGTCGGAGCACTACACGCGGGCCGCCCCCGGCGGTACCGGCGCGGCCAAGTGCGGCGGCAACTACGCGGCGAGCCTCGCGGCGCAGTCGGAGGCGGCGGCGCAGGGGTGCGAGCAGGTGGTCTTCCTCGACGCGGTCGAGCGCCGCTACATCGAGGAACTCGGCGGCATGAACGTGTTCTTCGTGTTCGAGGACGGCACGCTGGTGACGCCGCCGCTCTCGGACAGCATCCTGCACGGCATCACCCGCGACTCGGTGCTCACCCTGGCCAAGGAGGCCGGCCTCACCGTGAAGGAGGAGCCCTACGCGATCGACGCGTGGCGCGCCGACGTCCGGGAGGGCCGCCTGACCGAAGCCTTCGCCTGCGGCACCGCCGCGGTGATCACGCCGATCGGCACCGTGAAGGGCCGCGAGGAAAGCTTCACCATCGGGAACGGCAAGGCGGGACCGGTGGCCCAGCGGCTGCGGAACCTGCTGGTCGATATCCAGCGGGGCAACACGAATGATGCCCATGGCTGGTTCCAGAAGGTTTTTTGAGACTTTTCAGCCAACCGCATCAGCGGCGAGCGGGTTGGGTTTGCCCAGCCAGCTCACCGCATCTGCCACGCGCCCACCCTCCCCCCTTTGCGACGGAGGGTGGCCCCCGAAGGCGGTCGGGTCGGGACGAAGTCCCGCGAGGCGGGAACGACGGTGCATGACCCGGCTCCGCCCTTCACGCCGGTCTCGCTTTTTTCGGAATTCGTGCTCTCCTCTCCCGATCCGACCTGATGGCCGGCCCACCCTCCCCCGCAGAGGGGGGAGGGAGACGCGCGGATGATCGATCGGGCAGCCACCACCGCACCAGATCTACCTATCGGCCCCTGGAATCCGGGCGTCCGCTCCGACCTGCCCGCCGCCTTCCTGCCACTCGTCACGGTCTATCGCCCGGAGCACGTCGAGACGCCACTGCGCGACGCCCTCGATCTCAGCGACCTGTGCGGCCTGCCGGCCCGGCAGCTCACGCGCTTCCGGGCGAGTCGCCTCGTCGTCCACGAGGTTCTGATCCGGGTCATGTCGGACCTGTCGGTGCCGGTGGGCGCGGTCTACGCCGATCTCGGCGTCAACTTCCGGGCGATCGTCGCCACGATCCTACGCGAGGGCGTCGAGCCGCGCCTCGGCGAGGTCGAGGCCGCCCTCACGCGTATCCGGGCCGAGGCCGATGCGGTGCTCACCCGCGAGATCGCTGCCATTCTGGACGATCCGCCGGCCCCGCCCCCGTCGGAGCCGGGCTGGTTCGACCGGCTGCTCGGCCGGCGCCCGCCCGCGGTCGAAGCGCCGCGCGTGGACCGGGCGACCCGGGCCTTGCTCCATATCGAATCCTGGCAGCGACGCGCATCGGACTCGGGCGACGGTCTTGAGATCGCCGCCTGCGAGGCGCTGCGCACGGTCGTGTCGGGTCTCATCGCTCGGCAGAATACGCTGATCCGCGACGCCGCCCTGCTGCGGAGCCTCGCCGGGACGCTGGTCGGCAACGGCTACGGCAGCCGCCGCATCGGCGAGCTGATCGAGCCCTGGATCGCCGATGTCGTCGAGACCCGTGGCTACCGCCGGCTCGCCGCCCAGGACTATCCGGTCGTCATGAACGTCAAGGGCGCCTCGGCCTCCGGCAAGAGCACGATCCGGCCCTATCAGCTCGGCCTCGCCCGGCGCCTCGGCATGGCGTGGTCGGACTTCGCGGTGATCACCCCCGATGTCTGGCGCAAGTACCTCCTCGACTACGACAGCCTCGGGGACGCCGCCCGTTATGCCGGGACGCTGACGGGGTACGAGGTCGAGATCATCGACATGAAGCTCGACCGCTACGTCACCCGCAAGGCGGCCGAGCGGCGGATCTCGAACCTGCTGATCGACCGGTTCCGGTTCGACAGCTTCCAGGCCGAGGCCGGATCGGACGGGGGCGGCCAGCTGCTCACGCGGTTCGGCGACCGGGTCTACATGCAGTTCATGGTCACGCCGCCGGCCGACACGGTAGAGCGTGCGTGGCAGCGCGGCGAGATGTTCGGCCGCTACAAGGCGGTGGAGGATCTGCTGGCCCACAACGTCGAGGCCTATACCGGCATGCCGCGCCTGTTCTTCAATTGGGCCCTGGCGCGGGACAAGCAGGTGGTCTGCGAGTTCCTCGACAACAGCGTACCGCTCGGCGAGCGCCCGCGCACCATCGCGTTCTGGGCCGATGGGATCCTCAACATTCTCGATGTGAAGGGGCTGATCGACATCGACCGCTTCCGCAAGGTCGACATCTTTGCCCGCACGCCCGACGCGGTGTTCAAGGGTGCCGACCTGTCGTCAGCCGCCAACACCGGCTTCCTGCGCGAGTGCCTACGCCGGATGGCGGCGATCCGCTTCGTGGAGGCCGAGACCGGCCGCGCGATCCTGCGCCTCGACCGCGGGAAGATCACCGGGCTCGACCGCGACGCCGTCGCGGCGCTTCACGATCAGCCGGACTGGGCGGCCGCCCGCGCGCTGATCGGCATCCCGGACGACGCCGCCGGGATCCCTGATCTCGACGAGACGCTCAGCCCGGGGAACGAGCCGACCCTCGGCGCCTGGGGGCCGGTTCCTCGGGCCGCGCAAACGGCATAATATCGCCGCCTGACAGTTCAGCCGGTCCGTTTCACCCTGGTATATTGCATGCCTGGAACGGATGTGCATGATCAGAGGCGCACGAGACGCCGCCGTGGAAGGCCGCGCCGCCCAAGAGAGGCTCAGGGATGGAACGCCAGGACTCGCCTTCGGCGAAGTGGTGGCAGCTCGCCTTCGGCGTGATCTGCATGGCCATGATCGCCAACCTCCAATACGGCTGGACATTGTTCGTCGATCCGATCGACCAGCGTTATCATTGGGGCCGGGCGGCGATCCAGCTCGCCTTTACGCTATTCGTCGCCACCGAGACCTGGCTCGTCCCGGTCGAGGCGTGGTTCGTCGACCGCTACGGCCCGAAGATCGTCGTGGCCTTCGGCGGCGTGATGATCGCCCTGGCCTGGACGATCGACGCCTACGCCGACAGCCTGTTCATGCTGTATCTCGGGGCGGTGATCGCCGGCATCGGCGCCGGCTCGGTCTACGGTACCTGCGTGGGCAACGCGCTCAAATGGTTCCCGCATCGCCGCGGCCTCGCGGCCGGTGCCACGGCGGCCGGCTTCGGCGCCGGTGCCGCCATCACGGTGGTGCCGATCGCCCGGATGATCGCCAACAGCGGCTATCAAGACGCGTTCCTGTATTTCGGGATCGGCCAGGGCATCGTGGTCTTCGTGCTCGCCTTCCTGCTGCGCAAGCCGTCGACGATCACGCCGGTCCAGCGCAAGAGCCTGCGCCTGCCCCAGACGAAGGTCGATCGCAGCCCCCGTGAGGCGGTGCGCACCCCGGTCTTCTGGGTGATGTACGCGATGTTCGTGATGGTCGCCTCCGGGGGCCTGATGGCGGCGGCGCAGATCGCCCCGATCGCCCACGACTTCCAGGTGGCCGGCGTTCCGGTGAGCCTGTTCGGCCTCCAGATGGCCGCGCTGACGCTGGCGATCTCCCTCGACCGGATCTTCGACGGGTTCGGCCGGCCGTTCTTCGGCTTCGTCTCCGACCATATCGGCCGCGAGAACACGATGTTCATCGCCTTCTCGACGGCGGCGGCGGCGGTGATCGTGCTCCTGACTTACGGCCACAACCCGATGGTGTTCGTGCTGGCCACGGCCGTGTATTTCGGGGTGTTCGGCGAAATCTACTCGCTGTTCCCGGCGACCTGCGGCGACACGTTCGGCTCGAAGTACGCTGCCAGCAATGCCGGCCTGCTCTACACCGCCAAGGGGACCGCCGCCTTCCTCGTGCCCTTCGCGAGCCTGCTTTCGGCAGCCTACGGCTGGTCGGCGGTGTTCACGCTGATCATCGTGCTCAACGTCACGGCGGCGGCTTTGGCCATGTTCCTGCTTCGCCCGATGCGCGCCCGCTACCTCGCCACGGACGACGCCCCCGCGGCGCTCGCCGCCCAGCCGATCCGGGCGGCCTGAGCGTCCCAACCGACAATCCTGCGAAGGAAACGCAACGCTGACGGATCTCCCATCCTCCCCCTCATCCTGAGCTGACGAAGCGAAGCGGAGGCCTCGAAGGAGGTCTCCAGGGATCGCCGAGACTTCGGGAGCCCTCCCTCGAGGCTGCTGCGCAGCACCTCAGGATGAGGGGGAGGATGGGATGTTTCCGGCATACCGGCACAGAACGCCGTAGCATTCATCCTCTGGAGAGACCGAAATGACCGCACTCGCCAAGATCGTCCACACCACCCCCGAGGTGGAGGCGGAGCCCGAGCTGACCGACGGCTTCCACCTCGTCATCGACGCCCTCAAGCTCAACGGGATCGAGACGATCTACGGCGTCCCGGGCATCCCGATCACCGACCTCGGCCGCATGGCCCAGGCCGAGGGGATGCGGGTGATCTCGTTCCGCCACGAGCAGCATGCCGGCAACGCTGCGGCGATCGCGGGTTTCCTGACCCAGAAGCCCGGCATCTGCCTCACCGTCTCGGCCCCGGGCTTCCTCAACGGCCTCACGGCGCTCGCCAACGCCACCACCAACTGCTTCCCGATGATCCTGATCTCGGGCTCCTCCGAGCGTGAGATCGTCGACCTGCAGCAGGGCGACTACGAGGAGATGGACCAGCTCGCCATCGCCAAGCCCCTGTGCAAGGCGGCCTTCCGCGTCCTGCACGCGGCCGATATCGGCATCGGCGTGGCCCGCGCGATCCGCGCCGCCTGCTCCGGCCGTCCGGGCGGCGTCTACCTCGACCTGCCCGCCAAGCTGTTCGCCCAGGTGATGGATGCCGAGGCCGGCCAGAAGTCGCTGGTCAAGGTGATCGACCCGGCCCCGGCCCAGCGCCCTGCCCCCGAGGCGATCGCCCGGGCGCTCGAGGTCCTGAAGTCCGCCAAGCGGCCGCTGATCGTGCTCGGCAAGGGCGCGGCCTACGCCCAAGCCGACGCGGCGATCCGTTCGCTGGTCGAGACCAGCGGCATCCCCTACGTGCCGATGAGCATGGCCAAGGGCCTCCTGCCCGACACCCACCCGCTCTCGGCCGGCGCGGCGCGCTCCACGGCGCTGAAGGACTCGGACGTGGTGCTGCTGATCGGAGCCCGGCTGAACTGGCTGCTGTCGCACGGCAAGGGCAAGAGCTGGGGCGAGCCGGGCTCGACCAAGTTCATCCAGATCGACATCGAGCCCCGCGAGATGGACTCGAACGTCGAGATCGTCGCCCCCGTCGTCGGCGACATCGCCTCCTGCGTCCAAGCGCTGCTCGACGGCATGGGCAAGGGCTGGCAGCAGCCCCCGTCCGACTGGATCGAGACGCTCAAGACCAAGCGCGAGGCGAACATCGCCAAGATGGCGCCGAAGCTCATGAGCAACGCCTCGCCCATGACCTTCCACGCCGCGCTCGGCGCGCTGCGCACCATCGTCAAGGAGCGGCCCGACGCGATCCTGGTCAACGAGGGCGCCAACACCCTCGACCTCGCCCGGGGCATCATCGACATGTACCAGCCGCGCAAGCGCCTGGATGTCGGCACCTGGGGCATCATGGGCATCGGCATGGGCTTCGCCGTCGCGGCGGCGGTGGAGACCGGCAAGCCGGTGCTCTGCGTGGAGGGCGACAGCGCCTTCGGCTTCTCCGGCATGGAGGTGGAGACGATCTGCCGGTACGGCCTGCCGGTCTGCATCGTGGTGTTCAACAACAACGGCATCTACCGCGGCACCGACACCGACCCGACCGGCCGCGATCCGGCCACGACGGTGTTCGTGCCGGATTCCCGCTACGACAAGATGATGGAGGCCTTCGGCGGCGTCGGCTACCACGTCACCACGCCGGACGAGCTGACCCGCGCGGTCAACGAGGCGATGAATTCGGGCCGTCCGTGCTTGGTCAACGCCGTCATCGACCCGGCCGCCGGCAGCGAGAGCGGCAACATCGGCAGCCTCAACCCGCAGAGCGGGATCAGGAAGAAGAAGTGAAGGTGGTGGGCAGCTTGAGCCCACACCAGCGATGACGTCAGGACGGCCGGATCGCGCAGTGATCCGGCCGTCTTCAGTGAGGATCATCAAATCCGCGCATCCTCTCCTCCCCCTCCGCGGGCTACGATAGTCACACATCGGGGTTGAGCATCGACGTCCGTGCCGGATCGCGACCGGCCCCCTCTCCCGTGCGGGAGAGGGGCCCGCGTTCGATTCTGAACCGATGCGTCCGAACCCTACGCGTCAATCCGCAAGCCTCAGCGGGGGGACGGACGGCGCGGATCCTTTCGCGCCAAGCCCTGGCATCGCGAGACTTCAACGACCCAGCGAGATCCCGCCATGATCGATCCCGCCCTCGCCGGCCGCCTGGACTTCCGCCATCGCCTGCCCACTCAGGCCCCCCTCCCCCCGGGCCGGCACGACCTCGGCCTCTTCGCCGAGCGGGATGCGGTGCTGGTGGTCCCCGACGGCCTCGATACCCGCCGCCCTTCCCCGCTCGTCGTGCTGTTCCACGGCGGCGGCGGCAGCGCCGAGCGCATCCTGCCGATGCTGGCGCGGCACGCCCACGCCGAAAGATTCCTGCTCCTCGTGCCGCAATCGCTGTTCCCGACCTGGGACATCGTCATCGCGGGCCACGGGCCGGACCGGGAGCGGGTCGCGGCGGCACTGGCGCACGTGGCCGACCGGTTCCTGCTCGATCCGAAGCGTCTCTGCTTCGCCGGCCACTCGGACGGCGGCAGCTACACGCTCTCCCTCGGATTGGCGAACGGCGACGTGGCGAGCCACCTGATCGTCTCGTCGGCGGGCTTCCTGTCGGTGCATCTTCAGGTCGGTGCGCCGAAGATCTTTCTGTCGCACGGGACGCAGGACGAGCAGATCCCGATCAACCGGAGCGCCCGGGTCCACGTGCCGGCCCTGCGCGAGGCCGGCTATCCGGTGACCTATGTCGAGTATGACGGGCCGCATGCCCACCAGCCGGCCGTCGTGGCCCAGGCCGTGGACTTCTTCCTGAACGATCGGTCCCCGGATCAGGCCAGGGCTGGCTGAGCCGCTGCGCGAACGCGGGTCGGCGCCTCGGGTGCATTGGCTTCGGCCAGGAGCGCCGGGATCAGGTCCGTCTGCGAGACGATCCCGATGAGCCGGCCATCGGCACCGACCACCGGCAGATGGTGCAGCCCCGCATCCGACAGACGCGGCACGAGCGCCGCCACGGGCATGTCCGGCCCGACCGGCTCGACCGCGGTCATGATGTCGGCGGCGCAGCCATGGGGCGCCCTGCCCCGCTCGGCCGTGAGCAGGAGCCGGCGACCGAGGCCGAGGCGCGGTCCGAACCGATCCCAGGCGGCCTTGTCGAGGAGATCGGTCTGCGTGACGATCCCGAGCACCCGGGCGCCCTCGTCGGTGACCGGCAGCGCCTTGATCCGGTGGTGACGCAGCAGCCGCATGGCCTCGGCGAGCGGCGCGTCGGGCGCGACCGCGATCACGTCGCGGGACATGATCGCCGCGCAGGTGATCGGCCCCGAGTTGCGGCCGTAGACGCGCATCTGCACCCGCCGCAGGATCTGCTCCAGGTCGCCGCGATCGACATCGAGGAGCTGGTCGAACTCCTCGAGCGCCGCATCGAGATCGGCGGACTGGAACCCGACCCGGGCGCCCGAGGGTGGGTCGGCCGTCCGCGGTCCGGCCGCGCGGTGATGCGGGTAAGTCCGCCCGGTCAGGTTGTTGAACAGGAGGGCGGTGGCGAGCAGGATCAGCGAGTTGGCCGCGACCGGCCAGAGCACGAAGCCGTAGCCCAGCGCCCGGATCGCCGGGCCGCCCAGAACCGCCGTGAGGGCGACGGCGCCGCTCGGCGGGTGCAGGCAGCGCAGGAGCATCATCAGGGCGATCGCCACCCCAATGGCGCAGGCGGCCGCCACGAACGGGTCGGCGATCCACGCCCCCGCCGTGACGCCGACCAGAGCGGCGACGACATTGCCGCCGAGGATCGACCAGGGCTGCGCCAGGGGACTCGCCGGCACGGCGAAGAGTAGCACCGCCGAGGCGCCCATCGGCGCGATCAGGATCGGCAGCGCCTCGGTCGGGACGGAGGCCCGGCAGACGAGGCCCGTCGCCAGGATCCCCACCAGGGCACCCGCGGCGGAGCGCAGGCGCTCGCGTTTGCTGACCGGGGTCAGCTCCGGCAGGAAACGGCTCAGGAACGCACGCATCGGGTCCGGGGCTCGCACATGAAAAGGACGGCGCCGCGGCGACGCCGTCCTGTCTCAGGATCGCAGAGGGCGTCCGGTCCGTATCAGACCGCGCGAGCCTCGTGCATGGCCCGGATCTGCTCCTGGGAGTAGCCGAGATCCGTCAGCACCTCGTCGGTGTGCTCGCCGAGGAGCGGCGAGGCCTTCACCTCGACCTGCATGTCGGAGAACTTGATCGGGCTTCCGACGGTCAGGTACTTGCCGAGCTTCGGGTGCGCCACCTCGACCACGGTGCCGCTCTCGCGCAGGGACTTGTCCTCGGCGATCTCCTTCATCGACAGCACCGGCGCGCAGGGGATGTCGTAGGTCCGCAGGATGTCGACCGCCTCGAACTTGGTCTTGTCGGCGAGCCACTCCTCGATCGTCTTGAAGATGTCGAAGATCTTGTCCTGACGGGCGCGCGGGGTGTTGTAGCCCGGATCGGTGATCCACTCCTCCCTGCCGAGCGCCTTGCAGATCGGCGCCCAGGCATGGCCCTGGATGGTGAAGTAGATGTAGGCGTTCGGGTCGGTCTCCCAGCCCTTGCACTTCAGCACCCAGCCCGGCTGGCCGCCGCCGCCCGCATTGCCGCCGCGCGGCACCACGTCGGAGAACTCGCCGTGGGGGTACTGCGGGTACTCCTCGAGGTAGCCGAGGGCGTCGAGGCGCTGCTGGTCGCGCAGCTTCACGCGGCAGAGGTTGATCACCGAGTCCTGCATCGACACGGCGACCTTCTGGCCCTTGCCGGTCTTGTTCTTCTGGTGGAGCGCCGTGAGGATGCCGATCGCGAGGTGCATGCCGGTGTTGGAGTCGCCGAGCGCCGCGGCGCTGACGGTGGGCGGGCCGTCCCAGAAGCCCGTGGTCGAGGCGGCACCGCCCGCGCACTGGGCGACGTTCTCGTAGACCTTCAGGTCCTCGTAGTGGTGACCGTCCGAGAAGCCCTTCACCGAAGCGAGGATCATGCCCGGGTTCAGTTCCTGGATGCGCGCCCAGGAGAAGCCCATCCGGTCCAGCGCGCCGGGGCCGAAATTCTCGACCATCACGTCGGAATCGCGGATTAGCTTCTCGAGGACTTCCTTGCCGGCCTGGGTCTTGGTGTCCAGCGTGAGCGAGCGCTTGTTGGAGTTCAGCATCGTGAAGTAGAGCGCGTCGGCGTCCTCGATGTGGCGCAGCTGCGTGCGGGTCACGTCGCCGGCGCCGGGGCGCTCGACCTTGATCACGTCGGCGCCGAACCACGCCAGCAGCTGCGTGCAGGCCGGGCCGGCCTGGACGTGCGTGAAATCGATGATCTTGATGCCTTCCAGCGGCTTGCTCATGGGGCGTCCTCCCTTGGAATGGTTGGCGTTTCGGTGAAGGCGATGCTCGGCGGGCCTGTCAGGCCGGCACGGCGGCTTCGAGCTCAGCCACGCGCTGGCGCAGCCGCTTCTCGTCCGTCCAGCGTTCGGTCTCGTCGCGGATCACCGCCACGACCCCGGTCACCCGGTCGGCGGCATCCCGGACCATCCCCACCGTGAAGGCGATGGAGAGCTGGCTTCCGTCCTTGCGGATCGCCGGAACCCTCAGGGTCTGCGCCCCGTAGCGGGTGGTGCCGGTCCGCATGGAATTGGCGTAGCCGTCCCAGTGGCGACGGCGGTGTCGCTCGGGGGTGATCAGGTCGAGGGTCTGACCGAGGGCTTCCGCGGCGGTGAAGCCGAAGATCCGCTCGGCGGCGGGGTTCCAGACGGTGATGGCACCCTCCGGATCGGCGACGACGACCGCGTCCCCGATCGCTCCAACGAGATGCGCGAGGTCGGATCCGGGTCCGGCGCTCGCGCCTGTCTCCCCATGCGTGATGGGATGCGTCATGGACGGCCTTTCTCTCCGGAGTTGGAGCTAAAGTTCCGGCTCGCCGGCGCGGCATCGGCGTTTTACCGCCCCGCGTCGTTGGTATTTGGTATGCCATATGGGGAATGGCGTCAACGCCGGGCCTGAGAGCTGCACTTTCATTCCGGCCCGATCTGTATCCCGACGGCGTCCTCCGACGTCGTCGGAGGCCCGGACCGCGCGGCCTATCGTGTTCTCAGATTTGCCGCTTTCGGCGCGCAGGAGCGCGGCAGCCGACAGCTCGGACCGGCGGTTCGGCATCCCGCCCTGGAGTTCATCCGGTGATCCGCTTCGACAAAGTCAGCAAGGTCTACCGTACGGACGGTCACAAACGGACCATCCTCGAACAGGCCTCGTTCACCCTGAAGCCGGGCATTTCCTACGGGATCCTCGGCATCAACGGCGCCGGCAAGTCGACCACGATGCGGCTGATCGCCGGGACGGAAGATGCGACCCGGGGCAAGATCTCGCGCGGCCTGCGGGTCTCGTGGCCGCTGGGCTTCGCGGGCGGCTTCCACCCCAAGATGACCGGCCGCGACAACGTGATCTTCGTCGCCCGCATTTACGGCGAGGACCCGCGCAAGGTGCTGGATTTCGTCGAGGATTTCTCCGAACTCGGCAGCTACCTCGACGTGCCGATCTACACCTATTCGTCCGGCATGGGCGCGCGCCTCGCCTTCGGCATGAGCATGGCGATTCCGTTCGACTGCTACCTGATCGACGAGATCACCTCGGTGGGCGACGCGCGCTTCTCGAAGCGCTGCGACGAGGTCTTCTCCCAGCGCCGGAAGAACGCCGACATCATCATGGTCTCCCACTCCATGGAGACCATCCGCAACTGGTGCTCGCAAGGTCTGGTGCTGCTGAACGGCCGCGCGATCATCTACGAGGACGTCAACGACGCCATCGAGGTCTACCGGCGCCTCAACGCGTGAGGCGACGGGGTTCCCGCGCAGGCGGACATGCTTTTGCCGTGTCCGCATGGGACACGACCGGTCGGCGTGCGCCGCTCCGCGGCCGGGTGCTTCCAGACGGATCGACCTTCAGGGCCGGGAGGCCGGGAAACAAGCCATGAACATGGAGATCCGGAAAGCCGAAGGGCAGCCGGTCACGACCGCGGAGCGCCAGCAGGCGATCACCGAGTCGCTGCGGCAGATCGCGCGGATGTCGCGCTTCGCCGATCGCAAGAAGGGCATCCGGTCCTACCAGAGCCACGTCAAGAACGACCCGTGGATCCCGATCCTGTTCGCGATCTGCTTCGTGCTGCCGACGCTCGCCGGCGCGTGCTACTTCGGGCTGATCGCCTCGGACCGCTACGTCACCGAAGCGCGATTCGCGATCCGGCCCGCCATCGGGACGGCCGACAAGGCGGCCCCGGACGCGATCGGTACCAGCGCGGGCGTTCCGGCCCAGATGGTGGCGCAGGACACGCTGATCACGAAAGAATACATCGTGAGCCGGCCGATGCTGGAGATCCTCGAGGCGCAGTTGCCGCTGCGCGAGTGGTTCGGCAACGACAACATCGACTACATCTCGCGCTTCGACCCGAGCAAGCCGATCGAGAAGTTCCTCCGCTACTGGAAGCGGCGCGTCGACATCGATATCGAGCCCACCTCCGGGATCATGGCGGTCAGCGTCGAGGCGTTCGACCCGGACCAATCCCTGGCGATCGCCAAGGCCGTCATGAAGGAGGCCGAGCGGATGGTGAACGACCTCAGCGTGAAGGCGCGTGAGGATTCGTTGGCCGAGAGCACCCGCGAGTTGAAGCTCGCCGGGGAGCGGATGACCAAGATCAGCCTCGCGCTGCGGGATCTGCGCAACCGTGAAGGCGTGCTCGACGCGCAGAAGTCGAACGAAGTCAACCTGAAGATGATTGCGGAGCTGCGCGCCTCGCGGATCAACCTCGCGGTTCAGCTCGCCATCGGATCGCGGGATCTCGGCCCCGAGTCGCGCCGGATCATCGACATCAAGCAGCAGATCAAGGATCTCGACGAGAACATCGCGCGGATCGAGCGGCAATCCGCCAGCCAGGATCCGGAGCAGAAGCGCCTCTTGTCGGACGCGCTGACCCGGTTCGAGGCGCTGGAGAACGACCGCAAGAACGCCCAGAAGTACTACGAATCGGTGCTGGCGGCCCACGAGCGCGCCCGCATGATCGCGGCGCGCCAGATCGAGTTCTTCAGCCCGATTGTAGAGCCAGTGCGCGCCGAGTCCTCGACGGAGCCGCGGCGCCTGCTGATGATCAGCCTCATCACCGCGGGTTCGGCCGTGCTGTTCGCGGCGGCGATGTTCGCGCGCAAGATGATGGCCTGAGACCGGGCCTCAGACCGGGGTCTGGCGCTCAGCGGGCGGGACCGCTCGGCAGGCCGGACCGGCTCGCCGCCGGTCCGACGGTGCCGCCGGTCCAGCCCTGGGCACGCCAGCCTTCGGCGCGTTCGTCGAGGTCGATCGAGCCCGATTGCGCGAGGATGCCGAGCACTTGGTCGGCCCGGCTCTCGTCGGCACGGACCGTGACCAGCGTCCCGCCACGGCGGACGCCCTCGGCGTAGGTCTCGGCCTCGCCTTCGCTCAGTCCCGCCCCGGTCAGGCCCCCGATTAAGCCCCCCGCGGCGGCGCCGACGCCCGCAGCCGTCACGGTGGCGACGAGCCAGCCCGCCGCGACGACCGGCCCGAGACCGGGAATGGCCAGCAGGCCCAGGCCGGCGAGCAGGCCTGCACCGCCGCCCAGCACCGTGCCGACCGTCGCGCCGGTGCCGGCGGAATCGACCGTCTCGTCGGGCTCGTGCGCCTTGTCGATCGGCGGCAGCGCGGCGGCCTCGGGGTCGGTCCGGTTCGAGATGATGCTGATTTCACCGTGGGGAATCCCGGCGGCCTCGAGTTGATCCACCGCCCGGGCGGCGACCTCGTAGTCATCGTACAGGGCGGTCAGCGCGCGTGCGGTCATCGGATTCTCCCGGGTCGGCGGCCCGAAGGCCCGGATCGGCGGCGTCGCCGCCGGCCGGACACGGCGGGACCGTTGCCGGGCGGTGCGTTCACCGACCCGTCAAGCGGCAGAGCCGCACCGGGTTCCCGTCACCCGCAACGGCTCTCTTAACGAGGCGCTAACCATCCGCCCGGCAGATCTTGCCGGGTCCGCCGCTGGGAATGCGTCCCGGACGTGCGGTGGCGGGTGGGATCGATGGCGGAGACGGCGAGCGCGCCGACAAGGATGGGCCCGGCGGCGATCCTGGGGCAATTCGCGTTGCCCAGCCGCGGCGACGTCGAGGCCTTCTCGAAGCGTTCGGATCTCCTGTTCGCCACCGGCGTGCTGGGGATCCTCGCGGTCCTGATCTTCCCGCTGCCCGCCATGCTGCTCGATCTGCTGCTGGCGGTCTCGATCATCACTTCGGTGCTGATCATGATGACGGGCCTGTCGATCGACAACCCGCTGGAATTCACCGTCTTCCCCACGCTGCTGCTCATCGCCACGATGCTGCGGCTCGCCCTGAACCTCGCCTCGACCCGCCTGATCCTCGGGCACGGCCACGAGGGCACCGCGGCGGCCGGCCACGTGATCGAGGCGTTCGGCCACTTCGTGATGGGCGGCAACTTCGTGATCGGGATCATCGTGTTCGCGATCCTGATCATCGTGAACTTCGTGGTGATCACCAAGGGTTCGGGTCGCATCGCCGAAGTCGCGGCCCGCTTCACCCTCGATGCCATGCCGGGCAAGCAGATGGCGATCGACGCCGACCTCTCGGCCGGCCTGATCGACGAGAAGGTCGCCAAGGCCCGGCGCTCGGCGCTGGAGGAGGAATCCTCGTTCTTCGGCGCCATGGACGGCGCCTCGAAATTCGTCCGCGGCGACGCGGTGGCGGCGCTGCTGATCACCTTCATCAACGTGGTCGGCGGCATCATCATCGGGGTGGCGCAGCAGGGCCTGAGCTTCGGCGACGCCGCCAAGAGCTACACGCTGCTCACCATCGGCGACGGCCTCGCGAGCCAAGTGCCGGCGCTGATCGTCTCGACGGCGGCGGGCCTGCTGGTCTCCAAGGCCGGCGTGAAGGGCGCCGCCGACAAGGCGCTCGGCAAGCAGCTCGCGCATTATCCGAAGGCGCTCGGCATGTCGGCGGCCGTGATGCTGCTGATCGCGCTCCTGCCCGGCATGCCGATGCTGCCGTTCCTGTTGCTCGGCGGCGGTGCGGGCTACGCCGCGTGGCGGATCAACAAGACCGCCAAGGAGGCTCCTCCCCTCGATGCCGAGGGCGTTCCGGTCGACGCGAAGGGCGTCGCAGTCGCCAAGGAGGAGACCGTCACCGATCTGCTCCGGCTCGACGACCTGAAGCTGGAAATGGGCTACGCGCTGCTCGCCCTCGTCAACGGCGAGGGCCAGGACCGGCTCACGGATCAGATCAAGGCCCTGCGCCGGCAGTTGGCGGCGGATCTGGGCTTCGTGATGCCCTCGGTGCGGATCCTCGACAACGTCCAGCTCGACGCCAACACCTACGTGGTCCGCGTGAAGGAGATCGAGGCCGGCACCGGCCGGATCTTCCCGGGCCAGTTCATGGCGATGGATCCGATGGGCGGGCAGGTCCAGCTGCCGGGCCAGCACATGCTGGAGCCGACCTTCGGGCTGCCGGCCACCTGGATCGACGCGGCGCTGCGCGACCAAGCCCAGGTCAAAGGCTACACCGTGGTGGATGCCGCCACGGTGGTCTCGACGCACCTCACCGAGGTGATCAAGGCGCATGTCTCCGAGCTCCTGAATCACGTCGAGGTCTCGAAGCTGCTGCGGGAGCTCTCGAAGGAGCATACCGACCTGCTCAAGGAGATCGTGCCGTCGCAGATCTCCACCACCGGGATCCAGCGGGTGCTTCAATTCCTGCTGGCCGAGCGCGTCTCGATCCGCGATCTGGGCGCGATCGTCGAGTCGATCGCCGAGGTGTCGGGCAGCGTGAAGAACCCGCGCGACGTGGTCGAGCACGTCCGCGCCCGGC
Source organism: Methylobacterium guangdongense (assembly GCF_038442355.1). NCBI lineage: Bacteria > Pseudomonadati > Pseudomonadota > Alphaproteobacteria > Hyphomicrobiales > Methylobacteriaceae > Methylobacterium > Methylobacterium guangdongense. Next base: position 365,493 of record NZ_JBBXMX010000004.1, on the reverse strand, counting down.
TGGGCCGGCAGATCTGCGCCCAGTATCAGGACCAGAACGGCAGCCTGCCGATCATCACCCTGTCGCCGGCCTGGGAGCAGGCCTTCCTCGAATCGATCGTCGGCGAGCGGGAGGAGCGCTATCTCGCGATGCAGCCGTCCAAGCTCAGCGAATTCGTCACCGCAGTGCGCGATCGGTTCGAGACGGCGGCGCGGCAGGGCGAAATGCCGGTGCTGGTGACCTCAGGGCAGACCCGGCCGTTCGTACGCTCGATCATCGAGCGGTTTCGGCGGGAGACGCCGGTGATGAGCCAGGCGGAGATTCACCCGCGGGCGCGGCTGCGGACGGTGAGCTCGATCTAAGGGGACCGACGACAGGGCGTTTTCGGCCCATCCCGCCCCCGCCCCTGGCGGACTGCGCAATTGCCGACCCGACTGGAACGCCGCCGCCGATGACCGAGCGCGACGGTCCCCCTCTCCCGGGCGGGAGAGGTTTGGGGTGAGGGAAGAGAACTCTCAGGATGGAGCACGCCAGTGACGACCGTCAGGGTGAGCCTTAATCTGAACGTTCTTGACTCTCACCCTGTCCCCCTCCCGCACGGGAGAGGGGACCTGCGCCGCGTCTTGCGACCGCTGAGCCCCCCCACGCCGTGCGGGTCCGTAAGCCGCTATAGGGGGTAGAAAGCCGCCGGCACTCCGACTCACACCGCCTTCTGCTTGAGCTCCCGCTCCAGCTCATGCGGATCGAGGCCCGGCGCGACGACCGGCGGATCCGGCACGACGGCCGCCTTCGGGCCCTGCGCCGCCGAGCCGATCGCCGCCGCGAGCCTGGACCGCTCGAACGCGATCACCACGATCACCGAGATCAGGGCCGGGATCCAGAAGTAGAAGATCCGGAAGATGATCACCGCCGCGATGATCGCGTCCTTCTGGGCCTCGTCGGTGATGTGCATCGCGGTGATGAACACGATCTCGAACACGCCCAGGCCGCCCGGGGCATGCGAGGCCAAAGCCACCGAGAAGGACGCCAGGAAGATCGCCAGCACCGGGATGAAGCCCGGATTCATCGCGTCCGGAAGCGCGAAATAGATGATGCCCGCGGCCCCCAGCAGCTCCAGCGGTGCCGCCAGGAGCTGGCGGCCCATGATGCCGGGCCGCGGATATTCGAGCTTGAAGGACCGGATGTGCAGCGGGCGCAGGTGCAGGATCGAGCCGATCACGTAGAGGCCGACGAAGCCCAGCATGCCGATGCCGACGATCAGCGCGGTCTTCGGATTGGTCAGGAAGCCCGGCAGCTTGCCTTCGAGCCGCGACAGCAGGTTCGGGTCGACCACCAGCGTGAAGCCGCCGAGCAGGACCGTGCCGAGGAAGAATGTGAACGAGCACAGGGCCACCAGCACGGCGACCTGAGCGGCGGTCAGGCCCTTGGCGGTGTAGGCCCGGTAGCGCACCAGGGCGCCGGAGAAGACCGAGGCGCCGATATTGTGCGAGAGCGCGTAGGTCGTGAACGAGCAGAGCGAGACGAACAGCCACGAGATGTGGCGAACGCCCAGGTGCAGAAGCGCGATTCGGTCGTACCAGGCGAGCGCCGCGTAGGCGACCAGGGTCGAGAGCGCCGCCAGCAGGATCCGGTGCGGCGGGATCGCCAGCACCGCGGCCCAGATCGCCGACAGCGAGGTCGTCTTCAATTCTTGGTATAGAAAATAGCCCGAAACGACGACGGCGGCGAGGCCGATGAGTGGCCAGATGAACTCGCTGATCTTCTTCATGAACACCGACGCCCCGGGGAGAGCCCCTGATGCGCCGTCACGCGGCGCCCTGCAAGCGGCGTGACGCCACCTTGGGCCCCCTTGTCAGGTGATCATGACGGTTTCGTGCCGCGCCCGACCGAGCCGGACGCCGCACCGAACGCCTTAGCCGCGGGCGCGGTTCAGGCCGATCCCGTCCATCGCGGCCTGATCGCGGACCGATTCGGCGGCCCGCTCGGCGGTGCGCTCGCGATCGTTCAGGATCTCGACCTTCTTGAGTTCCTCGAAGGCCTCGCCGAGCTCGGCCTTGGCCTCCGCGAGCTGGCCCTCGAGCGCCTGGGCGGACTGGCGCATGTTGTCCCGGCGGGTCGCCGCCGCCCGGGCGTAGGTCGGGTAGGCGAAGTGACCAACATCGGTGATGCCGGCGCGCGCCTCCTCGACGGCGACCTCGCGGTCGAGTTCCACCGCCATGCGCTGGAAGTCGGCCATCATCATCTCGATCTGGGTCACGCGCCGGCGCTTCTCGTCGACCTGGAAGCGGCGCAGGCGGATCAGCGTGTCTCGCGATTTCATCAGGACGCTCACTCCACGCAACGCTCAAGGCGGGCCCAGGTTGACGCCGGATCCCCGCCCCTAGGCCCCGCCGACAATCTGACCGAGCCGTGCGTAACCATCGCCGATGGACGTTGCTTCTTCCTTACCCTGCCCAAGAAAAGCCTCAAGATGCGGCATGAGCGCCACGGCCTCGTCGACCTCCTGGGACGAGCCGGCGCGATAGGCGCCGAGCCGGATCAACTCCTCCATGTCGGCATAGGTGGAGAGCACCCGGCGCGCCCGCCGGACCACCGGCAGATAGGCCGGATCGCAGGAGCGCGGCATGGTCCGCGAGACCGAGCGCAGCACGTTGATCGCCGGATAGCGCCCCCGCTCGGCGATGGCGCGCTCCATGACGATATGCCCGTCGAGGATGCCGCGCACCGCATCGGCCACCGGCTCGTTGTGGTCGTCACCCTCGACCAGCACCGTGAAGAGGGCCGAGATCGTCCCCTGCCCCACCCCCGGCCCGGCCCGTTCCAGCAGGCGCGGCAACTCCGAGAAGACCGTCGGCGTGTAGCCCTTGGCGGTGGGCGGCTCGCCGGCGGCGAGGCCGATGTCGCGCTGGGCCATGGCGAAGCGCGTGATCGAGTCGATCATGCACAGCACCTTGGCGCCCTGATCGCGAAAGTACTCGGCCACCGAGAGGGTTACGTAGGCGGCGTTGCGGCGCATCAGGGCCGGCTCGTCCGATGTCGCCACCACCACGACCGAGCGGGCGAGGCCGGCGGCACCGAGATCGTCCTGCAGGAACTCCTGAACCTCGCGCCCGCGCTCGCCGACGAGCCCGATCACCGCCACGTCGGCCGCGGTGTAGCGGGCCAGCATCGAGAGCAGCACCGACTTGCCGACGCCCGAGCCGGCGAAGATGCCCATCCGCTGGCCGGCGCACATGGTGAGAAACGTATTGATGCAGCGGACGCCGAGATCCAGCGGGCCGCCGACCCGGGTCCGGGCATGGGCCGGAGGCGGATCGGCCCGCAGGCTATAGATGTCGGGTCCCTGTTGCAGGGGCCCGAGCCCGTCGACCGGCCGGCCCAGGGCGTCGATCACCCGGCCGAGCCAAGCCCCCGTCGGGCGGATCGCCCCCGCGGCCTCGTCGCGCACGAAGGCCGGGCAGCCGCGGCGGACCCCCTCCAGGGATCCGAACGGCATCGCGAGAGCCCGGTCGCCCTGGAAGCCGATGATCTCGCAGGGGACCAGCCCGTGGCCGTTCGCACCCTCGACATCGATCCGGCCGCCGAGCCGCATGGCCGCCACCGGCCCGGCCACCTCGACCAGCAGGCCGCGGATCGCCACCACCCGGCCGAAGGTCTCCAGGACCTCGATGCGTTCCAGAGCCGCCTGTGCCGCCGCGAGGGAGGAAACGGGTCTTGCCGAATCCTGTGTCATGAGCCGCGCTCTCAACGCTTCGTTTACCGGCCTCCTTAACACTGCGATCCACGGGCACGTAGCGGCCCGGTCCGGCGTTGGGTGACGGCCAAGCTCGATAAGATCGGGCTCTGTGTCCGGTGGACCACAGGCCAGACCGAAGCGTTGCGTGGGAAGTACTTAGACTGCCAGGGCCGAGGCCCTGGCCGCGGGCGGCGCGGACTCACGGACACGAACGAGGCCGGAGGAGCCAATTTCCTCCCGTCAAGCTCGCAGATCCGCGAACGAGGCGCTTGCGGTTGGGAATCAGGTTTTGTTAACGATTAATCCATAGCGTCCTACGTCAAGAGTGACGAGGCGCCCGTCCACAGGCCGGTGGCGGGCGAACGATGGGACGTGTCTGCGCGCTGATGCGGCCGGCGGGGCTGGGGACCGACGATGCGGGTACTTTTGATCGAGGACGACAGCGCGACCGCGCAGAGCATCGAGTTGATGCTCAAGTCCGAGAACTTCAACACCTACACCACCGACCTCGGTGAAGAGGGTATCGATCTCGGCAAGCTGTACGATTACGACATCATCCTCCTCGATCTGAACCTTCCCGACATGTCGGGCTACGAGGTGCTGCGCAACCTGCGCGTGGCGAAGGTGAAGACGCCGATCCTGATCCTGTCCGGCATGGCCGGCATCGAGGACAAGGTGAAGGGCCTCGGCTTCGGCGCCGACGACTACCTCACCAAGCCGTTCCACAAGGACGAGCTGGTGGCGCGCATCCACGCCATCGTGCGGCGCTCGAAGGGCCACGCCCAGTCGGTCATCACCACCGGCGACCTGATCGTGAACCTCGACCAGAAGACCGTCGAGGTCGGCGGCGCCCGGGTCCATCTGACCGGCAAGGAGTACCAGATGCTGGAACTCCTCTCGCTCCGGAAGGGCACGACGCTCACCAAGGAGATGTTCCTCAACCATCTCTACGGCGGCATGGACGAGCCGGAGCTGAAGATCATCGACGTGTTCATCTGCAAGCTGCGCAAGAAGCTCGCGAACGCCAGCCAGGGCAAGAACTACATCGAGACCGTCTGGGGCCGCGGCTACGTGCTGCGCGAGCCGATGGACGGCGAGGAGCGCATGGCGGTCTGATCCGCCGCGCATCGGATCCCCGAAAAACCCCGTGCGGTTCGGCCGCGCGGGGTTTTCGCGTTATGGGCGGTCGCGACGCGCGCTTCTCCCGCGCGCCCTTCCCTGCACTCTCCCGCCCCTTCCGGCTAGGGCCTCAGATTTCCACGCGGCTTGTGAAAGGTCGCGACGCGCCCCCTTTCCCGTGCGGGAGAGGGTTGGGGTGAGGGGTCAGACGGCTCAGGATGAGCACGCAGTCGATGTACCAACAGGGCGCGCCTCTTTCTGAAAACTCTCGCCCCTCACCCTATCCCTTTCCCGAACGGGAGAGGGGACCCGCGCCCTTTCGAGCCGGTCGGTGCGGCCGCCTCAGCGTTTTCCGGAGAAAACCTGCGCGGCCGGCGCGATCACCACGTAGTTCCCGCAGGGCGCGACCCGGCTGATCACCGCGCTGGCCACACCCCAGACGTAGAGACCGCGCCGGTCCTGCGCGACGACCGGGCCGCCGGAATCGCCGAAGCAGACCCGGGCGCCCCTTGCCTGCGCGATGGTCAGACCGGTGCTGCTGGCCGCGAGCGGCGTCAGCGTCGCCGTGCGCAGCCGCCCCACGGTGTTCCCCGACAGGCCGGCCCCGGCGATCCGCAGGCTCTTCGGAACGCGCCCGGCCTCGGCCGCCAGCGCGATCGGCCGCCGGTCGCGCACCGGCTCGGTGAGGCGCAGCACCGCGAGGTCGAGGGAGAGATCGGTGAGGCTCACGTCGGGCGCCGCGTTCGGCAGCATCTCCCCCGGATCGGGACTGTAGCGGGCGGCGACCCGGGCGCCGTAGACCGGCCGGGCCGGCTCGGAGCCGCGGAAGAACACCACCAGCGCGCCGAGGGGATCGCCGTTCACGCAATGCGCGGCGGTGAGCACGAGGTCGGGTGCGATGAGGACGCCGGTGCAGCGGGTGAGCTTCAGCGCCTCCTCGGGCTGGGTGATCGTGCCGATGGCGACGGTGGCCTGCGCCAAGGCATCTCGCCCTGCCGGCGCGCCGCCCTGGATCGCCGCGGCTGGGCCGGAGAGGCCAAGCCCGAGGGCGAACGCCGATCCGGCGCGGGCGAGGTACCCGCCGAAGATTTCGAAGGTGCTCACGTGCGGATTCTTTCCCGGCGACCTGTCCTGCCTGACAGATGCCGCCCGCACCCTCCCGCGCAAGCGGGCGAGAGGACGCGGCCGGGACGTCACCGGGCCACCGTCCACGTCGTCGTGCCGTCCTTGTTGTCCTTGACCGCGATGCCCATCGCGGCGAGCGCGTCGCGCGCCCGGTCGGAGGCGGCCCAATCCTTGGCGGCCCGGGCGGCACGACGTTCGGCGATCAGCGCCTCCACCGCCGCGACATCGACCCCGGACGCGGCGACCTGCGCATCCTCCCGTTCGCTGCGGGTGCGCGTAAGCAGGCCGAGGAGATTCGCGCCGGCCCGGAGGGATGCGGGCTGCGCATCCGCGCCGCCGAGCCTGTGCAGCTCGTTGATCGCCGCGGGCGTGTTCAGGTCGTCGCACAGGGCTTCGATGACCGCCGCGGGAACGTCGCGCGCCGCCGGCTCGTCCCCGGCGGCATTGTACCAACGGTCGAGCACGCGGCTCGACTCCTCGAGGCCGCGCAGCGTCCAGTCGATCGGCTGCCGATAATGCGTCTTCAGCATCGTGAGCCGCACCACCTCCCCCGGCCAGTCCTTCAGGACATCGCGGATGGTGACGAAGTTGCCGAGCGATTTCGACATCTTCTCCCCCTCTACCTGGAGGAAGCCGTTGTGCATCCAGACGTTCGCCATCACGGGCGTGTCGAAGCAGCAGCGGGACTGCGCGACCTCGTTCTCGTGGTGCGGGAAGATCAGGTCGATGCCGCCCGCGTGGATGTCGAAGGTCCGGCCCAGATGCTTGGCCGACATGGCCGAGCATTCGATGTGCCAGCCGGGACGTCCGGGCTCGGCGATCCCCGCGGGCGACGGCCAGGCGGGCTCGCCGGGCTTCGAGGGCTTCCACAACACGAAGTCGAGGGGCGAGCGCTTGTAGGGCGCGACCTCGACCCGGGCGCCGGCCTCCATCTCGTCGAGGGGGCGCTTCGAGAGGCCGCCGTATTCCGGCATCGACGGGACGTCGAACAGGACGTGGCCCTCCGCCACGTAGGCGTGACCGAAGCGGACCAGCGCCTCGATCATCGCGACCATCTCGGCGATGTGATCGGTCGCGCGGGGCTCGACGAAGCGAGGCCGTTCGCCGGCCACGTTCACGTCGTCGGGCATCAGCACGCCGAGGTCGCGCACGTCCCGGTGGAACTGCGCCAGCGTGCCGTCGGTGAGTTCGCGAATGGTGATGCCGCGCTCGGCGGCGCGGGCGTTGATCTTGTCGTCCACGTCCGTGACGTTGCGCGCGTAGGTGACGTGCGCCGGCCCGTAGAGGTGGCGCAGCAGCCGGAACAGCAGGTCGAAGACGATGATCGGCCGGGCGTTGCCGATATGGGCGGCGTCGTAGACGGTCGGGCCGCAGGCGTAGACGCGGACATGCTCCGGATCGATCGGCGCGAAGGTCTCCTTGGCGCCGGTCAGCGTGTTGTAGAGCCGCAACATCGGCGCCATGAAACCCACCCTCCTCCCGGCACCGCCGCCGGCAAAACGAGCCTGTGCTCAAGGGCCTACGCGGCGCCCGCGGCCAAGAACGGCCGAAACGTGGCGCGGCGGCGCGTGCCGCCCCCGCATCCTGTTGCATCGCCGCGACGGCGCGGCCCGCGCGATGGGGCTAACGCAAAAGCGTGAGGAATTCGAGAAGGCCCTCGGGCGATGCGGGTAAGGCTTCCTTAACCGCGCCGTCGGACCGTCCGGGCCACGAACCTCACGCCGCAGTTCCTGTGCTCAAGGACCCTCGATGCGACGCTCGTCCGCCGGTATCCTCGCCCTTGCCATCGCGTTCGCCACCGCCGGCCTCGCGCATGCCGCCCTGGCCGGCAGCGACGGCGAAACGCCCGCGAAGGCGCCGAGCCACGTAGAGAAGACCTTCCTCATCCCGTCGAGCGACGGCTACGGCGTCGGCGATTGCCTGACGACGCCCGGTAGCAGCTGCGGACAGGTCGTCGCCAACGCGTGGTGCGAGGCCCAGGGCTACGCAGCCGCCAATTCCTACGGCATCGCCGCCGCCGACGAGTATACCGGCGCGATCAGCCAGCCGGTTCCGGCGCCAGTGGAGCGGCCGATCCGCATCACCTGCCAGGACTGATCAGCAGCGCCGGCCCTACTTCATGGCGTCGGCACATTTCGGAGCCGGCTCCGTTCCCCAGGGGGCGAGCGGCACCGCCGAGGTCGAGTTCTTCGGCGAGCCCTGGATCACCTTGTCGGAATAGACCATGTAGATCAGCGTGTTGCGCCGCGTATCGCAGCCGCGCACGATCTGCATCGACTTGAAGATCAGCGAGCGGCGCTCGCTGAACACCACCTCGCCCTGGCTGAGCTTGCCCTTGAAGGCGACCGGCCCGGTCTGGCGGCAGGCCAGCGAGATGTCCGAGACATCCTCGGCGAGACCCAGCGTGCCTTTGATCCCGCCCTTCTCGGGCTGCGTGTACCAGCAGGCGACGCCCGCCACCGCCGGATCATCGATGCCGTAGACCACGAGCTTGTCGTTCGGCGTTAGCGGACGCCAGACCGTGGACTTGTCGAAGATCCGGTCCGGCTCCTGAGCCGCCACGGATCCGGCCGCGGCCAGCCCGAGGGCCAGGACGCCAACATAGGTGAGACTCCGAAACCACATCGCCGGCCAATTCCCCCTCAAGCTTGTCGATGAGATGTAGGAGGGGTGTCGCCGTCCGGCGAGGGGGCGTAGGATCCGGATGCTTCGGCCCCGAAGCGCGGATGCGCGCCGCCTGGCCTCTTCGGAACGTAGCGTACCCGGTCCACGCGATGCATCCTTTGCTTCACCGTCCGATCGTCCGTTCGCTCGGCCGCGCCGTCCTGAGCGCAGCTCTCGTGCTCGGACTGGCCAGACCCATCCTGGCGCCGGCTGCCGCGCAGGAGGCCCAGGCGGCCCCGCCCGCCGCCGAGGCGCGGCCCGCGCCGCAGATGCCCTCCCCTCAGTGCCGACGCTATCGGGCCGAGCTCGCCTCGATCCAGAGCGGCGCCAGCACTACGCGGGCGCTCGACGACGAGATCGGGCGGCTGGAGGCCTACTATCGCGGCCTCAACTGCAGCGAGAAATTCCTGTTCTTCGATACCCGCCCGCCACAATGCGGCGCCGTCGAGCAGCGGATCCGCGCCCTGAAGGCCACGTATGGCGGGGCGGTGCTCGACGACGATGGGACGCGGCGGCGCGAGCTCCAGAGCTTGGTGGCCTCCACCTGCCCGGCGCGGGAAACCTACGCGGCGAGCGGCGAAGCCTATGCCCGCGGCGGCCCGCAGATGGTCTGTGTCCGGACCTGCGATGGCGGCTTCTTCCCGATGCGCAACCTGCCCGAGGGCCGCGGCGGCGCCGACGAGATGTGCCAGGCCCTCTGCCCCGGCACGGAGGCGCAGGCCTATTCCATGCCCTACGGCGACGATGCCCTGAAGCACGCCGCGACGGTAAAGGGCAGCCGCGCCTACACGAGCCTCGCGAACGCGTTCAAGTTCCGCAAGGAATTCGTCCCGAACTGTTCCTGCAAGCCCGAGGGCAAGACCTGGGCGCAGTCGCTGGTCAAGGCCGAGAGCATGCTGGTCCGGCACAAGGGCGACATCTTCGTGACACCGATGCAGGCCGAAGCGCTCTCGCGCCCGAAGGTGCGGCTGACCCTGGTCGGCCGCGCCGACCGGACCGCGGCGGAACTGGCCGCGGATGCCGCCGGACGCGCCGGCGTCGGGGCGAAGGGCGACGGCGGGGCGGCGGATATCGACAAGGGCTGGGTCGACCCCGAGGCCAAGGCGTCGGAGCCCGCCAAGCCGGATCACGTCGCCGTGCGCATCATTGCCCCGAACGTGATCGCGGTTCCCCAACGTCTGACGCCCTAGCGCCCTGAGGCAGGGAACCAATCGCGGCGTCCCGTGTTCGGCTCGGCTTGAACCGACACGAGGCCTTGATGCGGCTCCTGCGTTTGCTCCTCCTGACCGGCACCGTTCTGCCGTCGCTGACCTTCCTCCAGCCGGCCGACGCGTCGCCGGGCCGGATCTTGCTGGCGCAGGGCGGACCCGAGGAGCGTGGCCCCCGGGGCGGCGAGCCTCCGCATGGCGGCCCGCGCCCGGAACGCCCGCCGCAGGAACGCCCCGGCCCGCCCCCCGGCCCACCGGCCGGACGCGAGCGGCCGGAGCCGCGGCCGGAGCGGGCCGCCCCGCCGCCGCGCGAGCGTCCCGAGCCCCCGGCCCCGCGTCAGGCGGAACCGCCGCAGCGGGAACGGGCACCCGAGCGCCGGCCGGAACCGCAGGCCCCGCGCCCGCCGGCCCAGGAGAGGCCGGAGGCACGGCCGGATCGCCAAGAGCAGAGACAAGAGCAGAGACAAGAACAGAGACAGGAGCAACGCCAGCAGCAGCGGCAGGAACAGCGCCAGGAGCAGCGCCCGCCGGACGCCCGGCCGAACCGTCAGGAGCGTCAGGAGCGTCAGCCCGACCGTGAGGATCGTCAGCCGGATCGGCCCGGTCCGGATCGGAACGGCGGCCCCGGCGCTCGGCCCCAGCCGGGCAACGAGCGGCCACCGGCACCGCCATCGCCGCAACAGGGCCCCGACCGTGACCGGCGCGCACCCGATGCGGATCGCCCGAACCCGCCCCAGGGCGGACCGGGACGGCCCGATGCGCGGCCCGACAGCCAGCGCGACACCCCCCGCGAGAACCGCACGCAGCCGGGCGCCGGCCCGGCGGGCGCAGAGCCCGGCCGTCCCGCGCCGCCCAATGCGGCCCCCGGAGCCCCCGGTCAGCCGGCCCAACGCCAGGATCTGCGGCGCCAGGATCCTCAGCGTCAGGATGTGCAGCCCGGTGACAGGCCTCCGCCCAACGGCGCGCCCGGCGCAGAGCAGAACCGTCCGGCTGCGCCGAACATGGCTCCCGGCGTGCCCGGACGGCCGTTCCAGCGCCAGGACGCCCAGCCCGACGGCCGGCCGCAGCCGAATGCCGGCCCCGGCTCGGAGCCGGGCCGGCCCGTGCCGCCCAATATGGCCCCCGGCATTCCCGGCCGGCCGTTCCAGCCGCCCGGTCCGGCCGGCGGCCCCGGCGGGGCTCCCGGCAACGGCGCATTCAACGCGCCGGGTCAGCCCGGCTATGTCCCGGGCGGCTTCCGCCAGGACGACAACGTCCGGAGTTTCGAGCAGGTCGTGCGCGACCGGCGCGAGTACAATGAGGACGGCCGGACCTACTATCGCGAGCCCGGGCGCATCATCGTGCGCGACCGCGACACGTACCTGATCCGCCACGACGAGAACGAGCGCTTCCGCTACCTCGACCCGCGCGGCTACCGCTTCGAGCGCCAGGGCGCCGACTTCTACAGCTACCTCGACCGGCCCGGCGGCGAGCAGGTCGTCACCGTGACGGCCGATGACGGACGGCTGCTGCGCCGCTACCTCCGTTACCGGGACGGGCGCGAACTCGTGCTGATCGACAACACCTATGCGGGTCCGATCCGCCCGGTCTACGAGGACGTGGTGGTTCTGCCGCCCCCGGACATCCGGATCCCGCGGGACCGCTACATCGTGGATTACGCGCAGGCCGATGAGGGCGAGGTCTACGAGGCGCTGACGGCGCCGCCGGTGGTGCCGGTCGAGCGCCGCTATACCCTCGACCAGATCCGCTACAGTCCGGATCTGCGCGCCCGGATGCGCGCGGTCGACATCAACACGGTCACCTTCGACACCGGGTCGTTCACCGTGACGCCCGATCAGGCGGCGAAGCTCTCGGTGATCGCCGCCGCGATGAACCGCGCGATCCAGGCCAACCCGCGCGAGGTCTTCCTGATCGAAGGCTTCACCGATGCGGTCGGCTCCGCGATCGACAACCTGTCCCTCTCGGACAGACGTGCCCAGGCGGTGGCGACCGTGCTGACCGAGCAGTTCCACGTTCCGCCGGAAAACCTGACGACCCAGGGCTACGGCGAGCAGTACCTGAAGGTGAACACGCAGGGCCCGTCGCGGGAGAACCGCCGCGTCGTGGTCCAGCGGATCACGCCGCTGCTGCAGCAGGGGCAGGCGCAGGGCGGCCAGGCAGCGCCGCCGCCGCCGCCGCGCTAAGCCAGCCGCCGCGCAGGCAAACCCTGCGCGGCAGTTGACGGTCGAGCGGTGACGTCCCACCACCGGTCGTCAACAGCGGTATGGGACGGGCATGGACAGCGAAGCGGACGGGCGGTTGATCCGGTCGGGCACACCGGTCTTCCGCCGCACGGCGCTGGCGCTGGCAGCCGCCGGGTTCTCGACCTTCGCGGTGCTGTACGCGGTCCAGCCCCTCCTGCCGATCTACGCCGATGATTTCGCGGTCTCGCCGGCCGAGAGCAGCCTCGCCCTGTCGCTGCCCTGCGGCCTGCTGGCCGTGGCTCTCCTCGTCGTCAGCCCCCTTTCGGAGGTATGGGGCCGCAAGCCCGTGATGCTGGCCTCGTTGCTGGCCTCGGCGCTGCTCACCATCGTGGCCGCCCTGGTGCCGAGCTGGCACGGATTCCTGGCTCTCCGCGCGCTCACCGGCCTGACGGCGAGCGGGCTGCCCGCCGTCGCCATGGCCTATCTCGCGGAGGAGATGGATACGAAGGCCATCGGCCTGTCGATGGGCCTGCTCGTCGGCGGCAACGCGCTGGGCGGCATGTCGGGGCGGCTGATCAGCGGCGTCATGGCCGATCATGTCGGCTGGCGGATCGGGCTCGCCACCATCGGGGTCCTGGCGCTGGCCGCGGCGGTCGCCTTCTGGCGCTGGCTGCCGCCCTCCCGGAGCTTCGTGGCCCACCGCATGGCGTGGCGCGAGGTGCCCGGCAGCTTCAGCCACCATTTCCGCGATGCCGGGCTGCCGTGGCTGTTCGTCGAGGCGTTCCTGCTGATGGGCGGCTTCGTCTGCATCTACAACTACATCGGTTTCCGCCTGCTCGATCCGCCCTTCTCGCTGAGCCAGACGGTGATCGGCCTGATCTTCTCGGTCTATCTCGCCGGGATGGTGAGCAGCCCCGTCGCCGGCGAGCTCGCCAGCCGCTTCGGCCGGCGGCGGGTGCTGTGGCTCGCCACGGGGCTGGCGCTCACCGGCATTCTGCTGACGCTCTCGGAACAGATCCTGCTGATCATCCTCGGGGTCGTGGTCACGACGATCGGCTTCTTCGGCGCGCATTCCGTGGCGAGCAGCTGGGTCGGCCGGCGGGCGCTTCGCGACCGGGCGCAGGCCTCCTCGATCTACCTGTGCTTGTATTATCTGGGCTCCTCGGTGCTCGGAACGGCGGGCGGCTGGTTCTTCGCCCATTCCGGCTGGACCGGCGTGGTTGTGTTCGTGGGCGGGCTCTACGGGCTGGCGCTCGTCGTGGCGCTGCGGCTGTCACGCTTGGCGCCGCTGACGTCTTGAACCGGCCCAGCGACGGCGGCTGACCTCGACCTTGGCAAACCTTGCCAATCTCTGGCATCGTCCGACGCGGAGGTGTCGGTATGGCGACCATGAACATCTCGTTGCCCGGTCCCCTGAAGGCCTGGGTCGAGGCGCAAGCCGGCACGGGGCGCTACGCGAATGCCAGCGATTACGTGCGCGACCTGATCCGGCGGGACCAGGAACGCCACGCCGGAATCGATGACCTGCAACGATTGATTGATGAAGGATTGGCGAGCGGCGTCAGCGACCGCTCGGAAGAGGACATCCGACGCCTCGGGCGGGAGCGATTGGCGGCCCTCCGGACCAAATGATCTTCCGGACGACCCCGCAGGCCGATGCGGACATCGCCGACGCCTATGCTTCGGGCGCGCTGCGATTCGGGGAGGCTCAGGCCGAGCGGTATCAGGACGAACTGTTCGATACGTTCCGGATGCTGGCCGCCAATCCGCGGATGGCGCGCGAGCGGCATACCTTCAGCCCACCGGTCCGGCTCCATCCCTACCGAGCCCACATCGTCGTCTATGTCGAACAAGCGGCAGGCATCCTCATCGTTCGCGTCCTGCATGGGCGGCAGGATTGGGAACGGGTGCTCGCGTGAGGATCAGACCTGCATGGTTTGCCGAGCTTTGGCGATTGCGGAACGCGCTGGCGCGCGGCATCGTCCCGGCGACATTCCCCAGGCAAGCCGTCTGAAACGAGAGACAAGCCCATGACCGGGCGCGACCACGCCAGCCACGTCGTCGACCAGTTCGGCGCGCAGGCCGCCGCCTACGTTTCGAGTGCGGTCCATGCCGGCGGCGCCGATCTCGACCGGATCGGCACCCTGATCCGCGCGCTTCCGGCGCCGCGGACCCTCGATCTCGGCTGCGGCGGCGGCCATGTCGCCTTCGCGGCCGCGGCGGCCGGCGCGGCGGTCACCGCGTACGATCTGTCGGCCGAGATGCTGGCAGCCGTCACCGCCGAGGCGGCCCGGCGCGGTCTGGACCGGATCGAGACCCGCCAGGGCGCAGCCGAGTCGCTGCCCTTCGCGGATGCGAGCTTCGACGCGGTGCTGACCCGGTTCAGCGCCCACCATTGGCGTGACGTACCGGTCGCCCTCGCGGAGGCCCGGCGGGTGCTGAAGCCCGATGGGCTGCTCGTCGCCTGCGACGCGGTGGCCCCCGAGGATCCGCTGCTCGACACGCATCTCCAGGCGATCGAACTGCTGCGCGATCCCTCCCATGTGCGCGATTACCGGCTCTCCGAATGGCGCGCCATGCTGGAGGCGGCGGGCTTCGCGCACGGCGCCGTGCTGGCGAGCCGCCCGCGCATGGAATTCGCGAGCTGGATCGCCCGCATGCGCACGCCGCCGACCCATGTCGCGGCGATCCGCGCGCTCCAGGCCGCCGCCGCCGCCGAGGTCACGGCGCATTTCGGGATCGAGCCGGACGGCAGTTTCCTGCTCGATTCGATGCTGATCGAGGCGCACCCGTACTGATCCGAGGCTTGGCCGTTGCGCACGGGGCACGGCGGTCCCATCTTGCGTATCCGCGCAACCAGAGGAAGCCGACCCCGCCCTGCGGGGACCGGCTCGATGACCCGGCCTGATCGAGCTCGTCACCGTCGTCCTGCTGATCGTGCTGAACGGCGTGTTCTCCCTCTCGGAGCTGGCCCTCGTGTCGGCGCGCAAGAGCCGGCTGCGCGCGCTGGCCGACGAGCGCCGGGCGGGCGCGAAAGCCGCGCTGGTTCTTGCCGAAGAGCCGGGGCGCTTCCTGTCCACGGTGCAGATCGGCATCACGCTGATCGGCATCCTATCGGGCGTGGTCTCGGGTGCCGCGCTCGGCGACCGGCTCGCCATCATCTTGATCGATCTTGGCCTACCGCGGGGCTGGGCCGACACGCTGGGCTACAGCCTCGTGATCGGCGTGATCACCTACCTGTCGGTCATCATCGGCGAGTTGGTTCCCAAGCACCTCGCCCTGCGCAATCCGGAGCGGATCGCCTGCGCGGTGGCCCCCGGCATGCGCGTGGTCTCGAAGGTGGCGCTGCCTGCCGTCTGGCTGCTCGACGCCTCGACCCGGGCCGTGTTCCGCCTCATCGGCCAGGAGACGGAGAGCGCCAGCGCGGTCACCGAGGAGGAGATCCGCAGCCTCGTGGCCGAGGCGGAGACCGCCGGCGTGATCGAAGGCGACGAGCGGGCGATGATCTCCGGCGTACTGCGGCTCGGCGACCGGCTGGTCCGCGGCGTCATGACCCCGCGCACCGACGTGGCCTGGATCGATCTCGCCGACGATCCGGCGGCGATTCGGGCGCGGGTCCTCGCGAGCCCCCACGCCCGGCTGCCGGTCGCCGATGGCGGCCCCGATGCGATGATCGGCGTCCTGCAGGTGCGCGACCTGATCGGCCCGCTGTCGCGGGGCGAGCCCCTCGACCTGCGCGCGCACCTGCGCAAGGCGCCGGTTCTGCCCGACACGCTCGACGCGCTCGATGCTCTGAACGTCCTGCGCAATGCCCCGGTGCCGATGGCGCTGGTCCACGACGAATACGGCCATTTCGACGGGCTCGTCACGCCGGCCGACATCCTCGACGCCATCGCGGGCGCGTTTCCCTCGGAACAGACCGAGCCGGATGCGGTGCGCCGCCCGGACGGTTCCTGGCTGATCGCGGGCTCGATGCCGGCCGACGAATTGGCCGACCAGCTGGGTTTGAGGCTCCCGCCGTCGCGCGACTACGCCACCGCGGCCGGCCTCGTCATCGCCACGCTCCAGCGCCTGCCGGAAACCGGCGAGACGTGTGAGATCGCCGGCTGGCGATTCGAGGTGGTGGATCTCGACGGACGCCGCGTCGACAAGTTGTTGGCGACGCGATTGGAAGAGGCTGAGTCGGTTTAGAGTCGACCGCCCTCGATGAGGTTGCGAGCCTTCCGCATCACCGTATCATGACCGACGACGCGGCCGGCGCGCGAGGCCGCTAGGCCCTCCTCGATCTGCGCGATGATCGCGCTTCTATCCCGGTCGGTTCGCTCAGACAGGCTGGCGGCCTTGGCCGGCACGTCGGTCGACAGCTTGGCAACCGATATGGAATGGTTCGCCATCACGCCGCCTCGCCCGCGAGCCGCCGCGCCGCCCGGTCCCGACCGATCAGCGGCAGCAGACCGGCGAGGTCGGGCCCGTGCTCAAGCCCGGTGAGGGCGAGCCGGAGCGGCATGAACAGGCCGCGACCCTTGGCGCCGGTGCGGGCGCGGATCTCGGTCGTCCAGGCCTTCCAGGTCTCGGGTCCGAAGGGCTCCGGCGGCAGGCTGTCCTGCGCGGCCGCGATCACGGCCGGTTCGGTGAGCACCGGCTCCACCGGGCCGGCGACGACGCGCCACCATTCGGCCGCCTCCGGGACCCGGGTGAGGTTGGCCCGCACCGCCAGCCAGAACGCCTCCGCGCGATCCGCCGGGATGCCGAGCTGTGCCAGCCGGTCGGCCACCTCGGCATACGGCATGGCGTGGACGAGGCGCGCGTTGAGACCGTCGAGCTCCGCCGTATCGAACCGGGCCGGGGCCCGGGAGATCTCGGCCAGGTCGATCAGGCCGGCCAGCGTGTCGAGATCGGGCACGGCCCGCACCGCTTCGGCCGAGCCCGTGAGCACGGCGAGGGAGCGCACCGCGGCGGGCTCGTAGCCGGCCTCGCGCAGGCCGCGCAACGACAGGTGGCCGAGCCGCTTCGACAGCCCCTCCCCGTCCGCCGTCGTGAGGAGGTTGTGGTGGCCGAACACCGGCACGGCGGCGCCCAAGGACTCGAAGATCTGCACCTGCACGCCGGTGTTGGTGACGTGGTCCTCGCCGCGGATCACGTGGGTGATGCCGAGATCGGAATCGTCCACCACGGAGGGCAGCGTGTAGAGGTAGCTGCCGTCGGCGCGGATCAGCACCGGATCGGACAGGGACGCGCAATCGACATGGGCCGGCCCGCGGACGAGGTCGTCCCAGGTCACGGTGCGGGCCTCGAGCAGGAAGCGCCAGTGCGGCCGGCGGCCCTCGGCCTCCAGGGCGGCGCGCTCCTCGGCGGTGAGCTTGAGGGCCGCCCGGTCGTAGATCGGCGGCTGGCCGCGGCCGAGCTGGCGCCGGCGGCGGCGCTCCAGTTCGTCTTGCGTCTCGTAGCAGGGATAGAGCCGGCCGGCGGCGCGCAGGCGATCGGCGGCGGCATCGTGCTGCGCCGTCCGGTCGCTCTGCCGGGCGAACAGGTCGGGCTCGATGCCGAGCCACGCCAGATCCTCCCGGATCGCCTGGGCGAACGCCTCGGTCGAGCGCTCCGCATCGGTATCGTCGAGGCGCAGCAGGAAGCGTCCACCGGTCCTGCGGGCGAACAGCGCGTTCAGAAGAGCCGGACGGGCATTGCCGATATGGAGGTAGCCGGTCGGCGACGGGGCGAAGCGGACGAGAGTCATGATCCGCTCCATAGCCGATCTTCGGCCCGCATGATGCAGGACTTCGCGGGCTCGGCCCCACGCCCGATTCATGGCGGCCTGCGATCGGGGCGCTACCCAGGGTGGCGGAAACCCGTCAGAAGGCACGGCTTGGTGGGGGACGGGGCGCAATGGCGACGGACGAGACGGCCGACATCGCAGTGATCGGCGGCGGCATGGTCGGCTTGGCCAGCGCGATCGCGCTGAGGGATCGCGGCCTCGACGTGGTCCTGTGCGATCCCGGCGAGGCACGCGCCCGGACCTCCTACGGCAATGCCGGCGTGGTCAGCCGCGGCTCAATTCTGCCGATGTCGAGCCCGGCCCTGTGGGGCAAGCTACCGGCCTATCTGCGCAACGCCGACCGGGGCCTGCGCCTGAACTACGCGCACCTGCCGCGGATCCTGCCCTATACCGCGCACTTCTTGGCGAGCGCCCGCGCCGCGCGCTGGCGCCGGGCCGCCGAGGCGCTTTTGCCGCTGACGAGCGCTGCCTATCCCGCCCATGAACGCCTCGCCGCCCGGGCCGGGACGGGCGACCGACTGCAGCGGACCGGCTGGCTGAAGGCCTACCGCACCGAAGCTGCCTTCGCGGGTGCCGCCCTGGAGCGCGAGATCCTGGCCCAGCATGGCGTCGCCTTCGAGATCCTCGACACAGCCGCCCTGCGCGCCCTGGAGCCGGCCCTGGTCCGACCCTACGCCCGGGCGATGCTGCTGACCGAAACCGGCTCGGTGCGTGAGCCTGGCCGGCTGATCGAGGCCTGTGAGGCCTTGTTCTCCGGGCTCGGCGGGCGCCGCCTGCGCGGCAGCGTCGTGCGGCTCGCGCCGGAATCCGACGGCTGGCGTGTCGATCTGGACGCCGGCGCGGTTCGGGCGCGGCAGGTGGTGCTTGCGGCGGGTGCGGCCTCGGGGGCGATCGCGCGGACGCTCGGCTACCGGTTCGCGGTGGCGGCCGAGCGTGGCTACCACCGGCATTACGCGCTGCATCCGGAGAGCCCGCCGCTGACCCGGCCGGTGCTCGACACGGGCGCCGGCTCGATCCTGTCGCCGATGGGCGAGCACCGGGTGCGGGTGCTGTCGGGCGTGGAGCTCAACGCCCGCGAAGCCGCCCCCGATCACACCCAGATCGAGGCGGCGTCCCGCGAAGCGGCCGGGACCCTGCGGCTGGGCGGCCCCCTCGACAACGTGCCGTGGCTCGGCTCCCGCCCCTCGACGCCGGACGGCATGCCGGTGATCGGCCGTGCGCCCCGGCATGGCGGGCTGCTCTTCGCCTTCGGTCACGGCCATATCGGCCTCTCCACCGGTCCGATCACCGGGGAGATCGTGGCCGACCTCGCCACCGGCCGGATACCGGCGGTGCCGGTGGCGGCGTTCGCGCCGGAGCGGCTGCTGCGCTGGCCGCGCCTGATCTGAGGCTTACCGCCAATCGTAGGGATTGTACGGGTCGAGCGCCGCCTGGATCTTCCGCAGGATCGCGGGCTGGCGCTGGAGGTCCACATCGCGCGCGAGGGCGCGCAGGAAGGCCCGGGGTCCGTGCTCCAAGTCGCGGGTGAGGCCGTCATAGCGGTCGGACGGCTCGACATGGGCCGGGTTCACCGCGACCCGGTACGCGAGCCCGCAGGTCGGCGCATCGACGCCGAGCCGATAACAGATCCGCACCCGGGCGAAGGGGGCCTCCGGGCGATAATCCACGCGGTACCCACCCAGCCGGAAGGCGCCGCCGGTCACGCGCTCGGCATAGGCGAGCGTCTGGGCCACGGTCGCGAACCCGTCGGTGCGGCGGTCGCGCACGAGGTCGATGGCGGCGCGCTCGCTCGGCACGGGCGATTGCGCGCAGGCCACTGTGGAGACCAGGGCGCTGAAAAGCGCGGGGATAAGGGCTCGCATCACGGCTTCTTCATGCAGACGGCGACGGGCTCGGCATCCTTGGCGGCCTTGGCGGTCATGTCGAGGCAGCCGACCGTGGCGACCCCGTCCGTGATGGTCACGGACGGCAGCACCGCCATGCCCCGGCAATAGGCGCCAATCAATTCTTCGTCACGGCGGCAGGCCACGTCCAGCCGGATCTGGCTGCTGACGGCCGGACCGGGCGGCCCCGCGGGCCCGGCGGGCCCCCGTTCACCGGTGGAACCGCGTTCGCCCGTCGCCCCGTTGAGCCCGGCCGGCCCCTGCGGCCCGGCCGGGCCCTGTTCGCCCTTCGGCCCAGGCGGGCCGGCGGGACCCGGTTTCGCCCTGTCGCAACCCGCCAGCGCGAGCGCCACGATCGTGATGGCCAAGATCGCGGTCAGTGGGCGTTTCATCGGGATCTCCGGCCAAGCCTTCGCTTAAAAGTGGAGCGAACCTCCGGAGCGTCAATCGCGCGGCGTGGTGCCAAGACCTGCGATGAACGAGGCAACGTCAGGATGGGTGCCAGACGGATCAGTTCCGGATTCGGATTAAGTCTTTGGTAAAAGCTAGATCCTACTAAAACAACGGGGCTTTCCTGTCGTAAATCCCGGCGCATGGCAGACCAAGAACCAACGTTTCTCGGCAGAGTCAGAACGTTCGGTTGGCAACTGGCGCGCCTCAAAGGCGATGCCGGTGGGGCCGCGGCGGTAGAGTTCGCCCTCGTGAGCCTGCCCTTCCTCGCGCTGTGCGGCGCGATCTTCCAGGTCGCGTTCCAGATCTGGGCGACGCAGAACTTCGATCGCACCCTGCAGAATGCCGTGCGCACGATCTTCACCGGACAGTTTCAGCAGGCGAATGCCGGGCAGACCGACGCCACCAAGCTCCTGGCCGCCTTGAAGACGACGATGTGCGGCCCGGCCAACGCCACCGTGGTCAACATCTTCAACTGCCAGGCCGTCAAGATCGACGTCGCGACGGCCAGCACCTTTTCGGGCGCGTCGCCCTCGACGCCGGTCAATGCCGCGACCGGCACCTGGAACACCAGCTTCGGGACGAACTATGCCTGCGCGGCGCCCGGCACGATCGTGATCGTCACCGCCGCCGTGCAGTTCCCGACCTTCTTTAACCTGATGGGCCTCAACACCCGCCAGTTCACGACCGGGAGCGGCGCCGGGTCGAGCCTGCTGGTCTCGACCGCGGTCTTCCGCACGGAGCCGTACCAGACGAACGGGACGAGCCCGTGTTGAGGCGCTTTGTCCGCACCGTCGGACGGCTGCGGCGCGACCGCCGTGCGGCGGCGGCCGTCGAGTTCGCCGTCGTCCTGCCGGTCCTGCTGGCGATCTGGGCCGGCATGACGGAGCTGGCGCACGCCATCGACGAGTGGCGCAAGCTGACCCTGTTCGCTCGCACCGTAGCCGACCTGACCGCCCAGGGGGATACGAAGAACCCGATCAGCACGACGCTGATGAGCGACATCCTCGCCTCCTCGACCGCGGTCATACGCCCATTCAACACCGCGAATGCCAAGATCGTGGTCAGCGCGATGGGCGTCGGCCTGACGAGCGCGACCCTGACCCCGACCGTCTGCTCCAGCTATGCCAGCGGCAACGCCACGGCCCGCGCGACCGGTCTGGCGAGCAACCTCACCGTACCGGCCGGCTATCAGACGCCGGGCATGCGCTACATCCTGGCCGAGGTCAGCATCACCTATGCGCCGATGATCGGCGGCGCCCTGGTGAAGCTCGCCAACGGCGTCAGCAGCACCATCACTTTCTCCAGCGTCGTCCCGTGGCCGACGCGGGGCGGGAAGACCTACGGCAACAACATCTACACCGAGGTGGTGTTGCCCGGCTCGAACGCGGCGGCGTGTGATGGCTCGACTCCGTAAGCCTATCAGCCGCCTCGCGCGGGACCGTCGCGGCAACGTGGCGCTGCTGTTCGCCTTTCTCAGCATACCGATGCTGATGATGGGCGGTGCGGCCATCGACTACGGCTTCGCGACCCGCCTTGAGACGAAGCTCCAAGCCGCAACGGACGCCACCGCGCTGCTCCTCTGCCAGACCCCCATGACGACGAGCACCGCGGACCTGAACGCCCTGGCCAAGACGACGATGACCGGCGCCATGGGCACGGCCAATCTCGTGGTCGATCCGCTGATCGTCACCAACGATCCGCGCCAGATCACCCTCACGGCGCACAAGCTGTCGACCACCTTCTTCAGCAAGCTGACCGGCACCTCGCGGATCAACCCGGGCGCGACTTCGCAATGCGCCACGCCAATCCCCAAGACCTTCGAGATCGCCCTGGTGCTCGACAATACCGGCTCGATGGCGGCGTCGAGCGGCGGCCAATCGAAGTTGCAGGCGGTGCAGCAGGCCGCCACGAACTTCGTGAATTACGTCTACACCAACACGTCCTTCAGCAGCGCGACCCGCATCGCGATCGTGCCCTTCGCCGGGGCCGTGGCGGTGAATCCCGCGACCTACCGGACCGCCAGCTGGATCGACCAGTACGGGCAATCGAGCCTGCACTGGAGCAACGTCCTCTCGCCCGGCGGATCGAATTTCACGAGCCGGTTCGACATCTTCGCGAAGCTTCAGGCTTACAGCGGCCAGAGCAGCTGGGGCTGGGGTGGGTGCCTGGAGATGCTGCCCTACCCGCTGAACACTCAGGACAGCGCCCCGACGTCGGGCAACAAGGATTCTTACTTCGTCCCGCTCTTCGCGCCGGATGATCCCGGCGACGCCAGCAGCACGGGCCGCTACTTCAGCGACTCCAGTGGCACATACTATTCGTATAACAGCTACATCGACGACGACAGCAGCCTCACCTACGGCAGCTGCTCGATCAATAAGAACCTCACCTACAACGCCTCCTTGGGCCGGGCGTGCAAGTACGTGATCCCACGGAATACCACGACCAGCACTTACGTCGGCATCCCGAACGGCCCGAACTTCGGCTGCACGACGCAACCGCTCCTGCCGCTCACCACCGACCAAACCGCGCTCAAGACGCTGATCGGCAAGATGGCGCCGCTGGGCTCGACCAACATCTTCGAGGGCCTGATGTGGGGGTGGCGGACGCTCTCGCCGAAGAGCGTGTTCTCGACCGCCTACTCCTCTGCGAACCCGGCCACGAGCGCGCCGGCCGCCTATACGACGACGTCCAGCTCGTCGAACGCCTCGGCGATCAACAAGATCATCATTCTGATGACCGACGGGACGAACAGCTGGACCGCCAACCCGAACGCGCCGACCGGGTCGCTGTATTTCGCCGCCGGATTCTTCCAGAACGCCGACACCTCGAGCGCCAATCCCCGGATGCCGCCGGGGCAGTACCAGAACGTCTCTGACACCAACAGCGCCCGGAACGCCCTCGACGCCCTCACCGCGACGGCCTGCGACAACGCCAAGGCGGTCAACATCTCGATCTACACGATCGGGTTCAGCATCCCGTCCGACCCGATCGATTCAACCGGCCAGGCGCTCCTGAAGAAGTGCGCCTCCTCGGCAAGCCAGTTCTTTATCGCCAACACCTCGGACGATCTGATCGCGGCTTTCCAGAAGATCCAGTCGAGCATCGGCGCGCTGCGGCTGACGCAGTAAGGCCGCCGGGCCTCGCGGCAGCTGGGTGCGGCGCCGACGAGCGCCCGGTCAATCGTCCCGGTAGACCCGCTCCCGCCGTTCGTGCCGCTCCTGCGCTTCCAGCGACAGGGTGGCGATCGGCCTTGCATCGAGGCGGCGCAGGGAGATCGGCTCGCCGGTCTCCTCGCAGAAGCCGTAGGAGCCATCCTCCAGCCGGGCGAGCGCAGCGTCGATCTTGCCGGTGAGCTTGCGCTGCCGGTCCCGCGCCCGCAGCTCGATCGCCCGGTCGGTCTCCGACGAGGCGCGATCGGCGAGATCGGGATGGTTCTCGTTCTCGCTCTGGAGCGCGACCAGGGTATCCTGCGCCTCGCGCAGGATGTCGTTCTTCCAGCTCAGCAGCTTGCGCCGGAAATATTCGCGCTGCCGGTCGTTCATGAAAGGCTCGTCGTCGGACGGGACGTAGCCGTCCTCCAGCGTCACCTTCGCCATGCGTCACCCTCGCTGGAATCGAGCCGCCCACCAGGGGATGGCCGGTGTGCGGCGATAACGTGAGGTGCCGTATAGTCGAGGTGCTCTATCGCCACAACGCGGACTGGACCAACGGCTTTCAAGGGCCGTCCCTATACCGTCGCGTGCGGCAATCGGGTCACGGTACAGACCTTTTATTCTGTCATCTGTGTTCGCAGGCGAATGACCGCATCGGCGATCTCCGATGTCAGAATCCGGGCGAGCGGCAGCCTGTAATGGGTCTGGTCGAAGAACTGGTCGGGATCCGAGGCTTGCGGGCGCCCGTCGCGCCAGTCCACCACCGTGCTCAGCGGGTGTGTCGTCAGCACGGTGCGGACCTGCGATCGGCAGGCCGCTTCGGCATTCGCCCGGGGGCTGCCGGCCGGCGGCTCGGCCCGCGCGTAGACCGGAGGAAACACGACCACCACAGGTGTCTGCCCGGGGATGCGGGCCAACTCGGCCCGCAACCGCTCGGCGATCGGGAACGGGCCGCCATGGTGCGGTTCCGGCGCCGGGCCGACCGGTTTCTCCAGAGCCGCCTTCTTGGCGGGGTCGATGCCGAAGCCCTGGCTCAGATAGTTGCGCTCGTAATCCCACCAGCCGTCGGGCGCGGCCACCTTGTGGCGCGGGTTCAGCAGCCAGCCGAGGCGGTTGATCGTCTCCTGCGCGGCCGGGTAGCGGATGAGGCCCTTGAGATAGTCGGGCCAGTCTCCGAGCAGCCAGTAGGGAAAGCCGTGCTCGCTCGGGAAGGCGGGATCGTCCGCGCACCAGAAGGCATCGGCCGACAGCACGAGGGCGGCGGGCCGGGCGTGGTGCTGGAGATACCAATCGAGCACCGCGAATTGCTCCATCGGGCCGGTCGCCGGCACCGAGAGCTGGACGAACGGGATGCCGGTGAGCCGGCTCAGCGCCGCCGGCTCGATGAGCTGGATGTGCGAATTGCCGATCACCGCCCCCGTGTAGGCCGGGTCGCGCCCGCGCACGGCCGAGGCGGTGCGCGGGCCCTGCGGCCGGACGGCCCCACGCGACAGCACCATCGAGCGGCCGGTGTCGTAGGGATCGACCAGCACCGCGAGCGCCAGATAGGCCGCGAAGATGCCCACCACGGACAGCAGCAGGACGCGGGCGAAGCCGCGCCAGTCCGGGTTTGTGCTGGTTGGAGTCGCTGCCATCCTTAAAACTGGAAGTAGATGAACTCGTAGTTCGCATCGTCGCCGATCTTCAGCAGGACGAGGACGAACAGGAGCGCGAAGCCGAAGGCGAGCCAGCGCCGCGGCGGCAGCCGATGGACCGCCTCCCAGGCGGTCGGCCCGATCGTGGCCACGAGGGCGGCGATCGCGATGGTGCGCCACTTGAAGCCCGAGCCCTTCGGGGCGAACCCGAACAGGCCCTTGAACACGATGAGCGCGGCCTCGAAGCTCGTCGCGCGGAACAGCACCCAGGTCAGCACCACGAACAGGCTGGTCAACAGCCAGCCGATCGGCGCCGGGATCGCGACCCGCGCCCGGCGCGCCAGCACGCCGGCCCCGAGGCCGACACCGTGCAGGGCCCCCCAGGCCAGGAAGGTCAGGCCCGCCCCGTGCCAGAGGCCGCCCAGCGTCATCGTGGCGGCGAGCGCCCCGACCTGCCGGGGCAGCCCGTGCCGGTTCCCGCCCATCGGGATGTAGAGGTAGTCGCGCAGGAAGCGCGACAGGGTCATGTGCCAGCGCCGCCAGAAGTCGCGCAGCGAAGTGGCGCGGTAGGGCGCGTCGAAGTTCTGCGGCAGCACGAGGCCGAACAGCAGCGCGATGCCGAGCGCCATGTCGGTGTAGCCGGAGAAGTCGAAATAGATCTGGAAGGTGAAGCCGAGCGTCGCCTGCCACGCCTCGACCACGGTGACGGCCTTGCCGGCGGCGGCCGCCTGGAACACCGGGTTGACGTAGGCGGCGAGCGGATCGCCCAGGAAGACCTTCTTGGCGAGGCCGACCGCCAGCAGCATCAGGCCGCGGCTGAAGCGCTCCGCGGCGTCGGGGCGCGCGTAGGGCTCCGCGTCGAACTGGTGCATGATCTCGCTCCAGCGCACGAGCGGGCCGGCGAGAACCTGCGGGAAGAACGCGATGTAGAGGGCGTATTTCACGAGCCCGAAGCCCGGCGCCCGGCCGGCCCGCAGGTCGGCCAGATACATGATGTGGTGGAAGGTGAAGAACGAGATGCCGAGCGGCAAGGCGAGCCCGAGCCGCGGCGCTTCCAGGCCTGGGATCAGGTTGGCGAGGTCGGCCGCGAAATCGAGGTACTTGAACACCCCGAGGAGCACGAGGTTGGCGGCGATGGCCGCCGGGATCAGCCAGCGGCCGGGCCAGCGGCGATAGAGGCGCGCGACGCACCAGTTCGCCAGGATCGAGCCGGCGAGCAGGGGCACGAAGCGGATGTCCCACCAGCCGTAGAACACGAAGGACAGGCCGACGAGGAGCGGCAGCCGCCAGCCCGGCGCGGCCCGCGCCACCAGGGCGTGCAGGATCAGGGCGGCCGGCAGGAAGACGAGGAGGAAGACGAAGGAGTTGAACAGCATCGGGCGAGGCGGCGAACCGGATTGGCCGCCAATGTTTCCGATCGGTAACGGGCCGCCTTGTCGGGGATCGGGGGCGGCCCGTCAATGACGCGGCAATTCAAAGCCCCCGCCGTGCCGCCTCGATCGTCAGCCCCAGCCCGACCGAGCCGAAGATGTCGCCCTCCACCACCCGGGCGGACGGCAGCGCCGCGGTCAGCGCAGCGCGCAGATGCGGCAGGCCGGTGGAGCCACCGGTCAGGAACAGGGCGTCGATCCGCTCCGCCGCAAGCTCGGCCTGGGCGAGGCAGCGTCCGATCCGGGCCGCCACCGCCCGGGCGAGATCGCCCGTCTGGCCGGCCAGCGTCCCGCGATCGAGCCGGGCGGCGAGCCCGCGCTCGATCAGACCGAGATCGAGCTCCGTGTCGCCCCGCTCGGAGGCGGCGATCTTGGCGCCCTCCACGGCCCCCGCCAGGGCGTGACCGCGCTCGCCCTCCACGGCCGCGTGGAGCCGCTGGACCAGTTCGGGCCGGGCGCAGTCGCGGATCACCTCGTCGATCTCGCGCAGGGTTTTCGGGTTGTAGAGGCGGTTGATCGCCGACCACGTGGCGAGGTCGTGGAAATAGGCGTTCGGCACCGCGAGGTCGCCCCGGCGCATCGGGCTGCCGAGGCCCAGCAGCGGCATCACCGTGCCGAGGCTGAGCTGCCGGTCGAAATCGGTGCCGCCGATGCGCACGCCGTCATTGGCCAGGATGTCGCCGGCCCGGTCGGGCCTCCCCCGCCGCTCCGGCGACAGGCGCACGATCGAGAAGTCCGATGTGCCGCCGCCGATATCGGCCACCAGGGCGATCTCTTCCGACCGGACCTGACGCTCGTAGTCGAGCGCAGCGGCGATCGGCTCGTATTGGAACGACACCTCGCGGAAGCCGACATCGCGGGCGATCTCGCGCAGCGTATCCTCGGCGCGGCGGTCGGCCTGCGCGTCACCGTCGACGAAATGGACCGGCCGGCCGTGGACCACGCTGTCGAGGGCTTGGCCGCTGGCCGCCTCGGCCCGCGCCTTCACCTCCGCGAGATAGCGGGCGATGATGTCGCGCAGGCGCAGGCGCTGGCGGCCGACCGGCGTCGCCTCGTCCATCAGCGGCGTGCCGAGCACGGATTTCAGGCCGCGCATCAGCCGCCCGGATCGACCCTCGACATAGGCCGCCGTCGCCGCCCGGCCGATCACCGGATCCTGGCCGAGTTCGAAGAAGATCGCGCTCGGAATCGTCCGGTGCGATCCCTCCAGCGGCAACAGGGTCGGTCCCTCGGGACCGAGATGCCCCAGGGTGGTGTTCGACGTACCGAAATCGAGGCCGCAGGCCGCCATCGTGTCGCAGATCCAGGTTCTGTCCGGGAGGGGCGTGGCCGTACAGGGCCGGAGCGCCGCGGTCCAGGCCGGAAACAGCGGGGCTGGTATCGCGGGAAGCGTGGACAGCGCCCCGGCGGACCGTCCGCAGCCGCCATCGGCGTGCTATGGGGAACCATGCGTTCCGACATCGATCTCGGCCTGACCGGCGAGCGCCCCGCGCTCCTCGACCTCACCGAACTGCTCGCCACGCGGCTCCTGGTCCAGGGCAATTCGGGCTCGGGCAAGTCGCACCTGCTGCGTCGGTTGCTGGAACAGAGCGCCGGCCTCGTACAGCAGGCGATCATCGACCCGGAGGGCGATTTCGCGAGCCTCAGCGAAACCTACGGCCACGTAGTGGTGGGGGCGGACGGCGACGACGTCGCCCTGCAGCGGATCGCCGCCCGGGTGCGCACCCACCGGGTCTCGGTGGTGCTGTCGCTGGAGAATCTCGACGCGGACGGGCAGATGCGCGCCGCAGCCGCGTTCCTCGGCGGGCTGTTCGACGCCGACCGCGACCATTGGTACCCGATGCTGGTCGCAGTCGACGAGGCGCAGCTGTTCGCGCCCGCGGCGGCCGGCGAGGTCTCGGACGAAGCGCGGCGCCTGTCGCTCGGCGCCATGACCAACCTGATGTGCCGAGGGCGCAAGCGCGGGCTCGCCGGCATCATCGCCACGCAGCGGCTGGCCAAGCTCGCCAAGAACGTCGCGGCGGAAGCCTCGAACTTCCTGATGGGCCGGACCTTCCTCGACATCGACATGGCCCGCGCCGCCGATCTCCTCGGCCTCGAACGCCGCCAGGCCGAGACGTTTCGCGATCTGCCGCGGGGACATTTCGTGGCCCTGGGGCCGGCTCTGTCGCGGCGTCCGCTGACGATCGCGGTCGGGCCGACCGTCACGGTGAGCCGGAGTTCCTCGCCGGTGCTCGTCCCCCTGCCGGAGGCGACGGAGGATGCCCGTTCGCTGATCCTCACGGCGAGCCCGGAGGAGATCGCCGTGCCGCTCGCGCCCCGCCCGAAGCCGCGTCCCACCCCGGCCCCGGACGTGCTCGTCCAGCTCGCGAACTACCGGCCGCCCGCGCCCGCGGAGGAGCCCGACGAGGAGCCGATGGACCCGGAGGCGCGGGAGGCGGCGCTGTCCGAAGTCCTGGCCTCGGTCCTGGCGGATGCCGATGCCGCCGCCTGCACGCCTGCGACGCTCTACCAAGATTTCACCGTCCGGTGCCGGATCCGACGGCTGCGCGGCGACACGATGGGCCTGCCCGAATTCAAGCGGCGGCTGGCCGTCGCCCGGGCCGAGGCCGGCGGCGCGGTCGCCGACGATTCGGGCTGGACGCGGGCGCAGGAGATCGCGGCCGGCCTGCCGGACGACCTCGCAGGGCTGTTCCTCGTGGTAGCCCGGGCGGCGATCGAAGGGGCGCCCTGCCCCACCGACACGATGCTGGCCGAGGCCTACGGCACCAGTTCGGGCGGCCGGGCGCGCCGGATGCTGGCCTATCTGGAGGAGCGCGGCGCGATCGTGACCCGCAAGGACCTCCGGGGCGCGCCGATCATCGCAGTGCCGGATCTCGGCGTCGAGACCGGGCCGGGCGAGCCGCAGATGCTGCCCACCGGGCCGAAGCGGCGGGCCGGGTAGTCAGGCGCGCCGGCGCGTTTCCAGCTTGGCAAGTTCCACCGCAGCCCGCAGCTCGATCTCGGCCATCAAGCCGTCGAGCCGCGGATCGCCCGACGGGCCGGAACGCTCAGCCAACCGGCCCGCGATGGCACGCAACTCCTGCGGTGCCACCCGGCCGCCGAGCAGAGCGGCCTTCAACCGATCGAGGCCGTCAAGGAGATCCTGGCCGCGCTTGGCCGAGCGGCGACGCCGCTCCTGCGGGGTCTCGGTCTCGGCCTGAAGGAGCAGCACCGCGTCGAGCCCGGCGAGCGACGCAGCCGCCGCGGGCGCGTTGGCGCCGGATGCCGGGGTCGCAGCCGCATCGAGGCTGAAGCCAGGCCCGCCTTCGGGCCGCCGGGGGGCGGCGACGCCGCCCGCGCTCTGGATCGGCTGGCGGTTCTCGACGCGCATGATCCGGTTCGCGTTGCTCCAGGCGCCCCTGCGCCACACCGGAACGTCGGCCGACGGGGTTAAGCGTCAGTAAACAGGGCGGCAGAAGCTGCCGGGTAGGCAGCTCCGGTGCCGGCGCCGCGCCGCCATCCGGTTCGCCCGAACGCGCGAAACAGCAATGATCCGAGGCGCTTGGCGGCCGCAGCCGGATGGCACGGCCCTGGCAGGGTATCGGCAGGTCCGTTCACCCGTGAAACCCTCCGCATGCGCTCGCGCCCCGCGTACAGTCTGCTGCAAGTCCTTTTCGGCCTCTGCGCCGGCGCGCTGCTGCTCGCGGCCCTCTCCGGCCCGGCGCTTGCCCTGTCGCGGGTCAAGGATCTCGCCTCCATCGAGGGGGTGCGCCAGAATCAGCTCGTCGGCTACGGCATCGTGGTCGGCCTCAACGGCACCGGCGACACCCTGAACAACATCCCGTTCACCAAGCAGTCCCTGCAGGCGATGCTGGAACGGCTCGGCGTGAACACCCGCGGCGCGACGATGCGCACGCAGAACCTCGCCGCCGTGATGGTGACGGCGAGCCTTCCGCCGTTTGCGGCGCAGGGCACCCGAATCGACGTGACGGTCTCCTCCCTCGGCGACGCGAAGTCGCTCCAGGGCGGGACCCTACTGGTGACGCCGCTGCTGGGCGCCGACGGGGAGGTCTACGCCCTGGCGCAGGGCTCGGTGGCGATCGCGGGCTTCGCCGCCGAGGGCGCCGCCGCCAAGATCACCCGGGGCGTGCCGACCAACGGACGCATCTCCAACGGCGCCAACATCGAGCGCGAGATCGCGTTCAAGCTGAACGACGCCAAGTCCCTGCGCCTGTCCCTGCGCAACCCGGACTTCACCACCTCGAAGCGGATCGCGGCGGCGATCAACGACTTCATGGGCGCCGACACGGCCGAGCCCACCGACCCGGCCACCGTCACGATCCAGATCCCGGCCCGCTACAACGGCAACATGATCCGGCTGATCACCGAGGTGGAGCAGCTCAAGGTCGAGCCCGACCAGACCGCCCGGGTGATCGTCGACGAGCGCTCCGGCATCATCGTGATGGGCCGCGACGTCCACGTCTCCACGGTGGCGATCGCCCAGGGCAACCTGACCATCACGATCACCGAGCAGCCGCAGGTGAGCCAACCGGCCCCGCTCTCCAACGGCCGGACCGTCGTGGTGCCGCGCACCGGCGTGAAGGTCGATACCGGCGAGGGCAACAAGCTGGCCCTCGTCAAGGAGGGCGTGAGCCTGCGCGAACTCGTGGACGGCCTCAACGCCCTCGGCGTCGGCCCCCGCGATCTGATCTCGATCCTGCAGGCCATCAAGGCGGCCGGCGCCCTGCAGGCCGAAATCGAGCTGATGTGACGGATCCGTCAGAGGAGGGTCAAACCATGCTGCCACTCGCCAGTCTCGCGGCCAATGCCGCCGCCAGCGTCGGGACCACGGTCGCCGGGAGCGCGGTCGACGGGATCATCAAGACCGCCGGCAAGGCCAAGGCCTGGAAGACCGCCACGGACTTCGAGTCGATGTTCCTCGAATCGAGCCTCGATCGCCTCACCCAGTCCGAGGGCACCGACGGCCCGCTCGGCGAGAACGGCACGGGCGGCGGCGTCTACCGCTCGATGCTGACTAAGGAATACGCGGGGCAGATCGTGAAGAGCGGCGGGGTCGGCATTGCCGATTCGATCTTCCGTGAGATCATGAAGCTGCAGGGAGCATCGAGCGATGGAGCGACCCATGCAAAGGGCTGAACCGCTGCGCGTCGCGGACCGCGTGACCGCCGAGGCGTTGGTCGCAGGCGTGCTCGGCAACATGGCCGCGCTGGAGGCCGTGCTGGCCGACGAGGCGGCCCATATCCGCGCTGGGCGACTGCGGGAGGGCATCGCGGCCTCCGAGCAGAAGGCGGCACTGGCGGCCGCCTACATGCAGGGGCTGGAGGTCGCGAAGGCCAATGCGGTGGCGCTGAAGCGCTTCCATCCCGAGGGCGTCGAGCGTTTGCGGACGGCGCACAAGCGCTTCACCGCAGCCGTGGAGGCGAACCAGACCGTGCTCGACAGCGCCAGGACGGTGTCGGAGGGCCTGATCAAGTCCCTCGCCGAGGAGATCGGCCGTGCGCAACTGCCCGCGACCTATGGCCGACAGGCGCCGGCCCCCTCCCCCTACGGACGCGGCGTCCGCAGCGGACCGCTGGTGCTGTCTAAAAATCTGTAGCGCCAGCCCCTTTCCCGGACAGGGGGGAGCGAAGCGGAACCTGATTCGGAATCGGGCACGGAAAGCGCCGCTTCAGCGGCACGGGTTAGATGAGATCGACGCCTCGCGAGCTGCTGCGCTCGGTCCCGGATCGCATTCCGCGGACGCCGCATGCGCCCGGGTAAAGGGTCGGGCGGACCGGCTCGACAGATGCTGCGGGTCCAGCGCAACGCCTCTCGAGGGCTATCCGTGAAGGCCTGAGGTGCGGATTTCAGCGGCGTCCGTTGCCGATCCGCACATAGGTCCGCACCTCGCCGAGATCGGTATCGGCGCGGTTGTCGATCGCGAGGCTGCCCGCCACGAGCGGCGTCGCCACCGGGGCGTGCCCCGCGCGCAGGTCCATCCCCGCGGTGACGCGTCCGGACACGCGCACGCAGCTCTCACTGCCGGGCAGGCGCACGAAGCCCTGCCCCTTCGACGGGCACGGCACCGGCCCAGGCGCCACCGGCGCCTTCTGCCATTCGGCGGCGCGAGAGGGGCTCGTCAGGAAAAGGGCTGCCAGGAGCACGGCCGGCAGCGTCCGACCCGGCATCTCAGGCGGCCTGACGCGTCAACTGCCGGTGCAGCAGGTCGATGTAGCCCTCGACGTCCGCGATGAAGCCATCGAGATCCGGCTGAAGGACGCGCAGCCGCGCGAGGTCGCGCAGCAGGATGTCGAGGGCGATGCTGCGATCATCCAGGCGTGTATAGCCCGCGCTGTAGAGATCGACCGCCTGCTCGGCG
Organism: Methylobacterium guangdongense; assembly: GCF_038442355.1. Classification (NCBI taxonomy): domain Bacteria; kingdom Pseudomonadati; phylum Pseudomonadota; class Alphaproteobacteria; order Hyphomicrobiales; family Methylobacteriaceae; genus Methylobacterium; species Methylobacterium guangdongense. The sequence continues at coordinate 332,790 of NZ_JBBXMX010000004.1, read as the reverse complement.
AGCACGATGGCGCCGACCGGCGGCGCGGTGCCGAGACGACGGACCAGCTCGACAGGTTCGGACAGCGACATGCGAACCTCTTCTCACATCGACGGCGACACGACGGCCCATCCGCAACCCACAGTTCACTGCGGGAAAGCGGCAGGACTATGATCGCGCCCCTCGATCGGGAACCGGTTCATCGACCATGCGCGCCGGCATTTGGCGTCCCCGGCGTCAGACAAGTTTTCGTCAGCTTATGTAATTGACCAGCGAGAGCTTCGAGAGCGACGCCGTGATCTGGTAGCTCGCCTGAAGCCGGTTCTGAACGTCGAGAAGCTTGGCCACCACTTCCTCGGTGGGGGCCTGCTCGATCCCGTCGAGGGTGTTCTGCACGGTGTTCTGGGTGGCGGCGTTCGTGCTGGCGGCGTTGGTGAGGCGCGCGGCCGCCAGGGAAAGCTGGGTGACGTTGTCCTGGATGCTCGGGCTCGTCGTGGCGGAGTTGAGGAACTGGCCCGCCCGGTCGACCACCGCCTGATAGCCGGTGTTGACGTCGCCGCTCGTCGTCGCCGGCAGGGCGTAGGCCATCGTGGCGAGGCCGGCGAGGACGTTCCGGACCGACGGATCGTTGGCGCGCGCGCCGGTGCCGATGCTGGCACTCGCGCTGATCTGGACCGATTGGGTGTCGATCGCCGCCGTGCCGGAATCCTCGCCCTGGTACCAGAGGACGGTGTTGTCCTTCGTTCCGGCGACGTAGGTGGGTGTGCCACTCGGGTTGTTGATGTGCGGGGGATAGATTGGCGCGCTCGCCGAGCCCGTGAAGAAGTTCTTCGCGGCGGTCGCCGTCGAGCTGGCCGACAGCGTGGTGCCGGCAGCTGCCTTCAGGGCCCCCTGCAGCGCCGTGTTGAGGTTGTCGGCGGTCGCGGCCGTGTTCGCGCCGATTAGGAAGGTCGCCCCCGTGCCCGTCGCGGAGGGGTCGGACGAGCCGGAGATCGCGGTGAGCGTCAGCGTCGTCGAGGTGCCGTCGTGCATCTTCAGGGTCACCGTGACACTGTCGCCGACGGCCGGCTGACCGGTCACGTCGAAGCTCACCGTGCCCGGCGTGCTGGTCGTGCCGGCGACGGTTGTCGCGGTGATCGCCGCGGGCACGGAGGGGACCGACGACGTGGCGCCCCCCAGCGTGAAGCCGAACGTCCCGCGGCTCGCATCGTTCGGCTCCGACACGGTCACGGGGTTGCTGCCGGTGGCGGAGACCGCGAGGCGGCCCATCCCCGATCCGAGATCCGCCGTCACTTGGTCGGCGATGTAGCCCTGGAGGCCGAGCTGCTTGCTCCCGTCGCTGTTGGTCGTCCCGTTCAGGATCGTGCTGATGTCGGCCACCGGCTGGGTGGTCGCGTCGCCGCCGCCGAACAGGTAATTGCCCGCCGCCGACTGGTTGAGCGTGTCGAGGGCCGTCTGCAGGTCCGCCAGGGCGGTGGCGCGGCCCGCGACGGTGCTGGCCGCGGCGCTCTGGAGGCCGTTGTTGAGGGTGTCCCGGGCGCTCGTCCCGATCGTCGCGACCTGCGTCAGGCTGGTGACCGCGAGATTGGTCCGGGTCTGGGCGACGCCGATGCCGGCCGCGTAGCCGGTGAGTGCGCTCAGCGTCGCCTGGGCGGCGAGTGCCGTCGAGCGTCCCGATCCGAGACCGCCATAGGTCGTCGCCACCTTCCCGCTGGAGACCTGGTTGGACAGGTCGTTCAGCTGGTTCTTCAGCGCCGAGAGGTTCGAGGCGTTGCGGGCCGTGAGGTAGGAGCCGGCCGCGAAGGGCGTGATCGTCGTCATGATCAGATCTGCAGCAGCTGGTTGAGCATGTCGCGCGCCGCGGAGAGCACGCGGGCATTGGCGCCGTAGGCGGTCTGCAGGGCGATCAGGTTCGACATCTCCTGGTCGATGTTGACCCCGGCCGCCGAGGAAAACCGGGCCTGCGCGGTGGAGAGCGCGGTCTGCTGCGTCGCGTCGATCGCGTTCGCGTTCGCGGACGCCGCGCCCTGCGTCGCGATGACGTCCTGCGCGAACCCCGCCACGGTGGCGGTATAGGGCGCCGAGACGCCGCCGATCCCGCTCGCCGACGAGAAGGTCATCGGCGTGGCGGTCAGGGCCGCGAACAGGAGCTGCGCGCGCTTGCCGGTCGCGGTGGTGTCGGTGGCGCTCGTCGCCGTCAGGAAGGCCGTGTTGGCGGAGACGTTGCTGTTGATGGTCAGGCGCTGGGCGAGGCCCGCGAGCTTCGAGCCGCCGTCGAGGGAGCCCGTGAACAGGGTGTTGCCGGTGCCGTCGACGAACAGCGCGATCTGCGGATAGCCCGATGCCGGATCCGTCGAGGTCGGCACGGTGATGCTCGCCGTCGCGGCGACCTGCGGTGAGGCGGCCGTGCTCGTGATCGCGATGTTCCCGCCAGACCCAGCCGCCGCCGACAGGGTCGGATCGAGGGCGCTGAGGGCCGCGTTGATCTGCGCCGCACTGACCGGGAGCTGGATCTTCGCCACGAGGGCGTTGGAGTCCGCGGTCTGGCTCGCGCTGATCGATGATCCGTCGGCGGACGCGACCAGGATGATGTTCCGGCCGGTGCCGTTCGCGCTGGCGGGGATCGTCAGGGTGTTGCCGGCCTGGAGGCCGGTCAGGTCGATGGTGGCGGAATTGCCCGCCCCTTGCGTCGCGGTGACCTGCTTGTTGGTCAGCGCGGTGGCGAGCCCGGCGGCGAGGTCGTCGAGCTGGCGCTGCGCCTGCGGCAGCGTCTGGTCGCGCAGCTCGAATTCCGCGGCGAGGCTGCCGGAGCGCAGGACGTTCGGTGCGCCGAGATCGATGATGCCGCCGCCCGGCAGCGTCGCGGTGATGGTGCCGACCGAGCGCTGTGTCGGATCGGTCGAATAGGTCGAGTTGGCGTTCAGGGTGCCGCGCCCGTCGAAGCTCAGCGACGCCGCGGAGCCGCGGTCGACCAGCGTCACGCCTGACTGGGTCAGGACCGAGATCGTCCCGTCGCGCTGCTGCGTCGTCTTGATGTCCATGTAGCTCGACAGGCTGGTGACCGCTTGGTCACGCTGGTCCTGCAGATCGGCGAGCGAGGCGTCGTCGGTGGTGTTCTGGATCTTGGTGTTCAGGGTCGCGATGCTCTTCAGGAGCGCGCCCGCGGCGGTCGTGTCGGTGCCGAGCTGAGACTCGATCCCGCTGCGCAGGGTCTGCACCGTGGCGGCGGCGCCGTTGATCTGGGTGGCCAGCGCCGAGGCGTTGCCGAGGACCGTCGTGCGGGCGGGCGCCGAGGTGGGGTTCGCGGCCAGTTCCTGCAGCGATTCGGTGAAGGTGTTGAGCGTGCCGTCGAGCGCCGTCGCGGTGCCCGGCGTGCCGTAGAGGGCATCGAGCTGCGTCGTGATCCCGGCCTTTGTGCTGGTGTAGGCGGCGCCGGAGGTCTCCAGCCGCAGCTGGTTGAGCGCCGCCGCATCGAAGCTGCGGGTGATCTGCCCCGCCGCGACCCCGGAATTGTTGGGGCCGGTCGAGATGGTCGAGAGCGTCCGCTTGACGTAGCCCGCGGTTCCCGCGTTGGCGACGTTCTGCGAGACGACGTTGATCGCCGCCTGTGTGGCGGCCAGTCCCGCGGTGGCGGTCGAAAGCGCATTCAGCGACATCTCACGCCCTCCGCGGTCCGGCGCCCGACACGTTAGCGGATCACGTTGAGCAGATCAGACATCATCGTCTGAGCCGTCGACATGACGCGCGTGTTCGCAGAATAGGCCTGCTGGGTTACGATCATCTTAGAGAATTCGGTCGCAATGTCGGTGTTGGATTGCTCGATGCTGGCGCCCGAAAGCGTGCTGCCGTTGAGCCCGGTGAGCGGGGGGCCGGAATCGACCGTCTGGACGTAGTTGCCGCTCGTATCGCCCTTCAGGCCGTCCGGATTGGCGAACTGGGCGATGCCGACCGTGGCGATCGCCGCAACCGACCCGTTGGAGAACGTGCCGTTGATCTTACCGTCGCTGCCGACGGAGACGCTCGTCAGGGATCCCGCCGTGTTGCCATCCTGGGTCAGCTTGTTCGTGGTGACGGCCCCCGTGGAGTCGGAATACTGGGTCAGGTCACCGGCCCCGATGTTCAGGTTGATGCTCGGAAACGTGTAGTCGCCGATCTTGACGTTGCTGATCGTGGTCGGACTCGTGGCGGGTGCCGTCATCTTGCCCGTCGAGTCGAACGTGAAGTCCGTCCCGACATTCGTCCAATCGGTCGCGGTGGCCGAAACCGTCGGATCGGACGCGTAGAAGAGGTTCCACGTCGCCGGCGTCGTCGACGTCGCGTCGTTCATCTTCGCCCATCGCGTGCTCAACGTCAGCGGCGCGCCGGTCGACGTGTAGACGGTGACCGACGGACCGGCGATGCTCTTGCTGACGAAGTCCGGAGCGTCGGCCGAGGCAACCGATGCCCCCACCGCCCCGCCGAAGGTGTCGTCCTTCGTGGCCGTGTAATTGGCGGTGGCGGGTGTCGCGGGGAGATTGGCCCCGTAGTTGATCGTCGTCGTGACCTGGGCCGGAAGCGACACGTCGTTGAGCTGGATTGGGCCTGTATTCTTCACCTGGCCGGTTTTCGGATCGAGATTCGTGCCGGTCAGGTATCCGCCGGCTCCGTTGACCAGATAGCCGTCCTTGTCCTGCGTGAAGTCGCCCCGGCGGGTGTACATCGCCGTGCCGCCGAGCGTCGAAGCCCCGTTGGCGTCTCCGGTCTTCTGCACGACCGTAAAGAAGCCGGTGCCGCTGATCGCCATGTTGGTCGGCACGCTGGTCGCGACGACGTTGCCGGCCAGCGTGTTGGTCAATTGCGACTGGGCGAGGACCGAGCCGGAGGTCTCGCGCTTCGGCGTCGATTCGTTCATCAGGTCGACGAAGCTGGTGTCGACGCGCTTGAAGCCGGTCGTCTGCGAGTTGGCGATGTTCCCGGAGATGTTGCTGATGGCGTAGGATTGCGCCTGCAATCCGGAGACCGACGTCTGCAGGGCTGAGAAAAGATCCATGGCGAGCGATCCCGATGCGCGCCGGCACGGCCCGCAGTCCCGACCGACCGCAACCGCTGTGCCACCGCCAAGTCCTTGAAAACGCTGAGCGCGCCGCGACCCGACCCGGCAGCCTTGGCAGCCCAGGCGGCCGGGCTCGGCAAAACCTGCCGGGTCGGGCGGCGTCGGGCCGGGGCCCCCGGCCGGCGGGCGTTTACGACGCGTTATCCCGACTCATGCGAGGATCCCGGCTGGGCTGAACTTGGGAGCGACGCATCCGGCCCGGACGCGCCGCACCGGTGGGGATTTCAGGTCTCGGGGTCATGCGGGCGAAACGGACGAGCCTCGTCCACATCATCTACTTCTCGCGCCTGAACCTATCGTCGGACCCGGCGAAGCGGTCCGAGCAGATCGCCGAGATCGGCCGCATCGCCCAGAAGAAGAACGAGTTCGCGGTCATCACGAGCTTCCTCGTCATCGAGGGCAACTTCGCCTGCCAGGTGATCGAGGGCGAGCGCTCGTCGGTTCACGAGACCTTCGACCGGGTGGGCGCCGACAGCCGCCACCGGGACGTGCAGATCAGCGAGTGGCGGGAGATCGCCAAGCGCGAGTTCGTGCATTCCTTCAAGAGCGCCCAGCGCACGCCCGGAAACGAGACGCTGTTCGCCAAGGCGAACTTGCTGCCGATGCTCCAGCGCGGCACGCCGAAGGCCTCGGCGATCCACGGGCTGTGTCTCTCCTTGCAATCCGACGCGATGTCCCGCCAGGGCATCGACCACCTCTTCGTCTGAGTCGCGCGATGTCCGAGAGTGAATCGAATCCGATCCTCATCGTCGACGATCAGGAGAAGCTTCTCCGGCTGATCGTGATGCTGATGACGCGCATCGGCTTTCCGGATGTCGAGGGCGTCACCAGCGCGACCGAGGCCCTGGAGCGCATGCGGCAGCGCCGCTACGCCCTGGTGATCTCCGACCTCGACATGGAGCCGATGGACGGGCTCAGCCTGCTCCGCGAGATCCGCGCCGACGACGCGCTGATGAACACGCCCTTCATGCTGACGGAGTCGTCCTTCGACTTCGAGGACATCAACCTCGCCCACCAGGCGGGCGCGGATGCGTTCATCCTCAAGCCGTTCGACATGGCGGTGCTGAAGGCCAAGCTCAAGCAGGTGCTCAACCGCAAGCCGCGCAAGCGCGAGGCGCCGATGGCGGCGGAGTCGAGCTTGAGCGTGGAGTTCCCGATGCTCGGGAAGTTCTGAGGGGCGGCTGAACGGCAAGACCTCCCACCCACCACCCTCATCCTGAGGTGCCGCAGCGGAGCGGAGGCCTCGAAGGAGCCCTCCAGGGATCGCGCGGCTGGCTGGAACCCTCCTTCGAGGCCCGCTGACGCGGTCACCTCAGGATGAGGGCGTGGACTGGATCAGTGGTCTTGGACCGCTCACCCCGCCCGCTTCTGATAATCCTTCACATCGGTGAAGCGTACGGCCGGGTAGCGCTCCTCCTCATAGCGGAGCGAGAACGCCGTCGTCGCCATGAAAACCGGCGCCCCGTCGAGGTCCTTGGCCATGGCCGAGCCGTGCGAGTCGATGAACTTGTCGAGCTCGACCTCCGAATCCGACGACACCCAGCGGCAGACCGAGAAGCGCGAGGTCTCGTAATCCACCGGCAGGCCGTACTCGGCCTGGAGCCGCTCCTTCAGCACGTCGAGCTGGAGCGCACCGACCACGCCGACGATCGCCTGGCTGCCATCCTGCGGCACGAACACCTGCACGACGCCCTCCTCGCCCATCTGCTGGAGCGCCTCGCGCAGCTTCTTGGCCTTCATGGCGTCGGTGAGCTTGATCCGGCGCAGGATCTCGGGGGCGAAGCTCGGCACCCCGCGGAACACGATGTCCTCGCCCTCGGTGAGCGTGTCGCCGATCCGGAGCGTCCCGTGGTTCGGGATGCCGACCACGTCGCCGGCATAGGCCTCGTCCGCGATGGCGCGATCCTGGGCGAAGAAGAATTGCGGCGCCGAGAGCGAGATCGGCTTGCCGGTGCGCACGAGGCGCGCCTTCATCCCGCGGTTGAGCTTGCCCGAGCAGACCCGCATGAACGCGATCCGGTCCCGGTGGTTCGGGTCCATGTTCGCCTGGATCTTGAACACGAAGCCGGTCATGCGCGGCTCGGTCGGCTCCACGAGGCGCTTGTCGGCATCCTGGCCCCGGGGCGGCGGCGCCACCTGGGCGAGGCCGTCGATCAGGTCGCGCACGCCGAAGTTGCGCAGGGCCGAGCCGAAGAACACCGGCGTCAGGTGACCCTCGCGGAACGCGTCGAGGTCGAACGGCTTCAGGCCGCCCTCGGCGAGTTCGACTTCCTCGCGCCACGCATCGGCCGCGCCGTTCTCGGTGAGGAGTTCGTCGAACAGCGGATCGTCGGGACCCGACACCGTGACCATCCCGGCGTCCTCGGCGGCGTCGAGCCGGCGCACGCGCTTGCCGCCGAGCTCGTAGGTCCCGGAGAAGTTGCGGCCGGTGCCGATCGGCCACGTCACCGGGGCGACGTCCAGCGCCAGCGTCTTCTCGATCTCGTCGAGCAGCTCGAACGGGTCGCGGGCCTCGCGGTCGAGCTTGTTGACGAAGGTGACGATCGGGATGTCGCGCAGGCGGCAGACCTCGAACAGCTTGCGCGTGCGCGCCTCGATGCCCTTGGCGGCGTCGATCACCATCACGGCCGAATCGACCGCGGTCAGCGTCCGGTAGGTATCTTCCGAGAAGTCCTCGTGGCCGGGCGTGTCGAGCAGGTTGAAGACGCAGTCGCCGTACTCGAAGGTCATCACCGAGGTGACCACCGAGATGCCGCGCTCCTTCTCGATCCCCATCCAGTCGGAGCGGGTCGAGACCCGGTTGCGCTTGGCCTTCACCTCGCCCGCGAGCTGGATCGCGCCCCCGAACAGCAGCAGCTTCTCGGTCAGCGTGGTCTTGCCGGCATCCGGGTGGGAGATGATCGCGAAGGTACGCCGCCGCGACACCGGATCGGCCGGCCTCGCCTCGGTCTTGGTCTGCATCAGCATGGAGCGAACGCTCTGGATCGGCGGAACGTGAGGGTGCGCGTCGGGCGCGGTCTCGGGATCGTGTAGCGGGATGCCCCGATATTGGCAAAGACGCCGGGCTCATCGGGGCGTCCCTTCAGGGACCGTACAGGGGCCCGGCAACAGGCTCCATCGGCCGATTCACGCTCCGCGAGGCTGCCATGTCGCGCGCCGCACCACGCTGTCTCCTGATCGCCGCCCTGCTGGTGTCCTCGGCGGGACCCGGGCCACGGGCGGCCGGCTCGCCGGCATCCTCCCCGGCGGCCGATGTCGCCTTCCTCGACGCCCTGACCTGGGGCGCCACGCCCTCCGCCTTCGCGCAGCTCGAGACCGAGGGGCGTGCCCGCTGGCTGCACGGGCAGCTCCACCCGCCCGCCGGGGCGCGCCTGCCCCCGGACGCGCAGGCCGCGATCGATGCCCTGACCCCGCCGGGCAGCCTGTTCGACCGGGCCCAGGCGCTCGACGCGCAGGCGAAGGCCTTCAAGGACATCCAGGACCCCGAGGCCAAGAAGGCCGGTCAGCACGCCTTCCAGATGGCGCTCAATACGGCGGCGCGGAACGCCGCCTCCGCCTGGGTGCTGCGCGCCCTCTACAGCCCGGACCAGCTGCGCGAGCGGCTGACGTGGTTCTGGTTCAACCGGTTCAACGTGCATCAGGGCAAGGCGACGCTCCGGGCCGCGGTGGGCGACTATGTCGACACGGCGATCCGCCCGCACGCCCTCGGGCGCTTCCGCGACCTGCTGATGGCCAGCCTGCGCCACCCGGCGATGCTGCGCTATCTCGACAACGCCGACAACGCCGCCGGCCGCATCAACGAGAACTACGCCCGCGAGATCATGGAGCTGCACACGATGGGTGTCGGCTCCGGCTACAGCCAGGCGGACGTGGAAGCGCTGGCGCGGATCCTGACCGGGGTCGGCATCGACCTGAAGCCCGAGGATCCCAAACTCCGGCCGGAGCACGCCGCCGACTTCCGCCGCGACGGGCTATTCGAGTTCAACCCGAACCGGCACGATTACGGCGACAAGGTCTTCCTCGGCACAGCGATCCAGGGCCGCGGCTGGCCGGAGGTCGAGGAGGCGGTCGACCTCATCGTCCACCATCCCGCCACCGCCACGAACGTCTCTCGGGCGCTTGCCACCTACATCCTCGGGCAGCCACCGGACGACCCGCTGGTGGCCCGGCTCGCCACGGTCTTCACCCGCACGGACGGTGACATCGCGGCCGTGGTGGAGGCGCTGGTGCGCGAGCCGGCCTTCGCGGCCGAACGCGGCGGCGGCTTCAAGGATCCGGTGCGCTACGTCTTCTCGGCCGTGCGCATGGCCTACGACCAGCGCGTGATCCTCAATCCCGGCCCGGTGCTCGGCTGGCTGAACCGGCTCGGCGAGGGCCTGTTCAACCGCTCGACGCCGGACGGCTACCCGCTCGCGTCCGCAGCCTGGAGCGGGCCGGGGCAGCTCGCGACCCGGTTCGAGATCGCCCGCCAGATCGGCTCCGGCTCGGCCGGCCTGTTCTCGGCCGGCCTGTTCAAGCCGCCGGCCCCCGACCAGCCCGAGCAGCCGGCCTTCCCGGTGCTGGCCAACGGCCTCTACTACACGGCCGTGTCGGGCACGCTCTCGGCCGCGACGCGGGCCGCACTCGCCCAGGCGGTCTCGCCCCAGGACTGGAACACCCTCTACCTCGCCTCGCCGGAGTTCATGCGATGAACCGTCGCGACCTGATCCGCGCCGCGGCGGCGCTCGGCCTGTCCACGGTGGCGGGTCGCGTCTGGGCCGCCCCGAAGGCCGATGCGCGCCTCCTCGTGGTGTTCCTGCGCGGCGCCTACGACGCCGCCAACGTGGTGATCCCCACCGGAAGCGACTTTTACTATCGGTCGCGGCCGAACCTCGCGGTCGCCAAGCCCGACGCTGCCGACCCGAAGGCTGCCCTGGCGCTCGACGCCGACTGGAGCCTGCATCCGGCTCTGCGCGAGACGATCCTGCCCCTCTACGCCAGGGGGCAGGCGGCCTTCGTGCCCTTCGCGGGCACCGACGACCTGACGCGCAGCCATTTCGAGACCCAGGACACGATCGAGATGGGCCAGACGATCGGGGCCGTGCGCGACTACAATTCCGGCTTCATGGCGCGGCTCGCCGCAGAGCTGACCCGGGTCCGGCCGATCGCCTTCACCGACCAGATGCCGCTGATCTTCCGGGGCGGCGAGACGGTGCCCAACATCGCCATCAACGGCGTCGGCAAGCCCGGGATCGACGACCGGCAGGCGAAGCTCATCGCCGCCATGTGGAGCGGCACCAAGCTCGCCGGGTCCGTGACCGAGGGCTTCCGCGTGCGCGACGAGGTCTACCGCTCGATCTCCGACCACGCGGCGCAGGCCGATCGCGGCGCGGTCTCGCCGAAGGGGTTCGAGCTGTCGGCCCGGCGGATCGGCCGCCTGATGCGCGACTCGTTCAATCTCGGCTTCGTGGATGTCGGCGGCTGGGACACGCACGTGAATCAGGGCGCGGGCGCCGGCTACCTCGCCGATCGGCTGGGCGAGCTCGGGCGCGGCCTGTCGGGCTTCGCGGAGGAGATCGGTCCCGGCTGGTCCGACACCGTCGTGGTGGTGCTGTCGGAGTTCGGCCGCACCTTCCGCGAGAACGGCAACCGCGGCACCGACCACGGCCACGGCAGCGTCTACTGGATCCTCGGCGGCGGCGTCCGGGGTGGGCGGATCGCCGGGCCGCAGGTACGGGCCGACGAGGCCAACCTGTTCCAGAACCGGGACTATACGGTCCTCACCAATTATCGAGGCCTGCTCGGCGGCCTGTTCCGGCGCCTCTACGGCCTCGATCAGGCGAGCCTGCGCCGGATCTTTCCGAGCGCGGACCCGGCCGATCTGGCGCTGCTGTAGCGGCCCGACCTCAGGCCGCCGCAGCCGACAGCGCGCGCAGGTCGTCGATCAGCTGATTGACCCGGTCGAGCTTCGCGTCCCAGGCGAACATGAAGCGCGCGCCGCCGCCGATGAACGTGTAGAACCGCCAGCCCCGGGTGCGCAGGCCGTCCATGGTGGCGGCCGGCATCGTCAGGAAGACGGCATTGGCCTCGACGGGGAACAGGGTCCGCACGCCCGGCAGCCCGGAGACGGAATCGGCGAACATCCGGGCGCAGGCATTGCCGTGGGCCGCGTTGCGCAGCCACGCCCCGCTCTCCAGCATGCCGACCCAGGGTGCCGCGAGGAAGCGCATCTTGGAGGCCAGCTGGCCGGCCTGCTTGCACCGGTAGCCGAAATCCTCGGCGAGCTTGCGGTCGAAGAACACCACCGCCTCGCCGGCATGCATGCCGTTCTTGGTGCCGCCGAAGCACAGGACATCGACGCCCGCGCGCCACGTCATGTCGGCCGGGCTGCAGCCGAGGCTCGCGCAGGCATTGGCGAAGCGGGAACCGTCCATATGCAGGGCGAGCCCCAGTTCCCAGCAGGTCGCCGACAGCGCCTGGAGTTCTGCGATCGTGTAGACCTGCCCCGTCTCGGTCGGCTGGGTGATGGTGACCACCCGGGGACGCGGAAAGTGGATGTCGCTGCGGTTCGTCGCGAGCCCGCGGATCATGTCCGGCGTGAGCTTGCCACCCTCGGTGCGCACGGTCAGCAGCTTCGAGCCGTTGGAGAAGAACTCCGGTGCGCCGCACTCGTCGGTCTCGACATGGGCCGAGTCGGCGCAGATCACGCTGTGGTAGGATTGGCACAGGGCAGCGAGCGCGAGCGCGTTGGCCGCGGTGCCGTTGAACGCGAAGAAGACTTCGCAATCGGTCTCGAACAGGGTCCGGAACGCGTCCGCCGCGCGCTTCGTCCATGCATCCTCGCCGTAGGCCGGGGCGTGACCGTGATTGGCCGCCTCCATGGCGGCCCAGGCCTCCGGACAGATGCCGGAGTAGTTGTCGCTGGCGAATTGCTGTGAGTCGTCGTGTCTCATGTCGGCAACCTATCACGCCGGCGCCGAAGATCGACCGCGCGAACAGGTTGGAACTGGTGCGCGCTTGGTGTAATAGCTCCGTCAAGGCGTGGGCTCCACGCCGATTCGGAAACCGACGTTCCCGTCCCTCCCGGGTTCATCCCGGGCGAGGGACGTTGCCGGTTTCCAGATCGGCGGCGAGCTGCGCGAGCCCCAACACACAGGTCCAGGGATCAAGTCCGTTGCAGGTACTCGTTCGCGACAACAACGTCGATCAGGCGCTCCGCGTCCTCAAGAAGAAGATGCAGCGCGAGGGCATCTTCCGCGAGATGAAGCAGCGCAAGGCTTATGAGAAGCCGTCCGTGCGCAAGGCCCGCGAGAAGGCCGAGGCCGTCCGCCGCGCCCGCAAGCAGGCCCGGAAGACCGCGATCCGCGAGGGTCTGATCGCCGCGCCGAAGCCGAAGCCCCGTTTCCCCGCCGGCAGCCGCCGCCCCGGCTTCCCGTCGCCGACGGCCGCTCAGGGTCAGGGCGGCAACGCCTCGGGTCAGGTGCCGGTGAGCCCCGCCCCCGCCGCCTGAGCGACGGACACCACGATCAAAAAGGCCCGGCCCGCGCGAGCGGCCGGGCTTTTTCGTTTGGCGCAGCTCGAACCTTCGCTTTTGCGGCTCAAATCTGGCGCGCCTCCCCTCCCCCCGCAGAGGCTTGCAGATTCACACATCTTGGCCGGCACGCTGAGCCGCAGGTCCCCCTCTCCCGTGCGGAAGAGGGAACTCGTTGCGTTCCCGCATCGGCGTCGGCCGTCACCGGAGATGTGGGGATATCGTAGCCCGCAGGGGGGGAGCAGGACCGCCCGGTTCAGGCCGCCTTGGCGGCCAACGTGGCACGCTCGGCCTGGACCAGCACGTCGAGCGCCCGCCAAGGCTTCTGCATGTAGACCGCCTGGTCGGGCAGACGCGCGTCGCGGCTCGCCCCGGAGGTCACGACCACCCGGACGTCCGGCCAGCGGCGGCCCACCGCCTGCGCCAGGGAGACGCCGTCCATGGCGCCCGGCAGGCGCACATCGGCGAACAGCAGCGCCACGGTGACGTCCGCGCGCTCCAGCACCGAGAGCGCAGCCTCGGCGCTCTCGCAAGCGATCACGCCGAGATCCGTCTCTTCCAGAACCGCAGTGGCGAGGTCACGGACCGCCGCGTCGTCCTCGACGACGAGGGCCACCGGGTTGGAACACTCGGGCTGTGCGCGATCCATTGATGTCTCCTGAGCTGGGTACGACGCCCCACGTCGGGTCACGGCCTTCAAAACGGGCTTCTGATTCCCCGATTCGGCCATGCTGACCTGTCAACAGCCGGCTCACAAGAGTCGGCACCATCCGGGACAGCATGCCCGCGTTGCAATCAGGCCGCGCCTAATTCGTGCGATGAGCCCGAATTTGGCGCATCCGTCCTGTGGTTAAGAAACTGTTCACCCGTGTGGACCGACTGTTAACATCCTGCGACGGAACGTCTCCACACCGCGGCGGAGCCCCATCGGGCTCGTGCATGTCGCGTCAGAGCTGAAGGATCGCTGTCCGCCATGTGCCGTTTCCTCGCCTATAGCGGTGAGCCGGTCTTCCTCTCCGACCTCGTCTGCGCGCCGACCCATTCGCTGGTGCACCAGTCGCTGCACGCCGATGAGGGGAAAACCGAAACCAACGGCGATGGGTTTGGGATCGGCTGGTACGCGGAGCGGCCCGAGCCGGGCGTGTACCGCGACATCTCGCCGGCCTGGTCGGACGAGAACCTCGTCAATCTCTGTGGGCAGGTGCGGGCGCGGACCTTCTTCGCCCATGTCCGCGCCTCGACCGGCACCGCGACCGCGCGGGCCAATTGCCATCCGTTCGTCCACGGCCGGCACCTGTTCATGCACAACGGCCAGATCGGCGGCTATCACCGGATCAAGCGCCGGCTCGAGGCGATGATTCCGGACGCGCTCTACGATCACCGCCGCGGCAGCACCGATTCCGAGGCGATCTTCCTTCTGGCGCTGGCCAACGGGCTCGACGAGGATCCCGTGGGCGCGATGGCGCGCACGCTGAAGACGGTCCGCGGGCTCATGGACGAGGCCGCGATCTGCGAACCCGTCCGCTTCACGGCTTTGCTCACCGACGGCGAGACGCTGACCGCCTACCGCTGGGCCTGCGACGGCCGCCCGCCGAGCCTGTATTTCCGCGAGGGACCGGGCGGCATCGTCGTCGTGTCCGAGCCGATCGACGGTTGCCGCGAGGGCTGGCAGGTCGTGCCGAAGGGCGCGACCCTCCGGGCCCGCCACGGGGCCGCGACCCTGGTGGAGCTTCCGGAGCGCACCCGCGCCGCCGCCTGAGTGACAACCGCCTCAGCCATGCCGCCACGGGGATTGCCCGTCCTGGCCGAATGGTCACATTCGACCCGCGGCCGATGGTGCGGCCGAGCGGGAATCGATCGATGTATCCGGATACCGAGCTTCACATCGCCGGACGCTGGCGCGGGGGTGCCGAGAAGGGGACGCTCCCGGTCCTGAACCCCGCCACCGGCGAGACCATCGGCCAATGCGCCGTGGCCGGCACGGCGGATCTCGACGAGGCCCTTGAGGCGGCGGCCCGGGCCTTCCCGGCCTGGCGGAAGGTGGCGCCGTTCGAGCGCGCCAAGGTGATGCGCAAGGCCGCCGATCTGATGCGGGAGCGTGCCGACGACATCGCCCGGATCATGACCCAGGAGCAGGGCAAGCCCCTGGCCGAAGCCCGGATCGAGACACTCGCGGCGGCCGACATCATCGATTGGTTCGCCGAGGAGGGGAAGCGCGCCTACGGCCGCGTCATCCCGGGCCGGGCCGACGGGGTGCTCCAGGCCGTGATCCGCGAGCCGGTCGGCCCGGTCGCCTGCTTCACGCCGTGGAATTTCCCGATCAACCAGGCGGTCCGCAAGATCTCGGCGGCCCTCTGCACCGGCTGCACGGTGATCCTCAAGGGCCCCGAGGACACGCCGGCGAGTTGCGCCGCCCTAGTCCGCGCCTTCCTGGATGCCGGCATCCCGGGGGATGCGCTCGCGCTGGTCTACGGCGATCCGGCCACGATCTCGTCCTACCTGATCGCCCATCCCGTGATCCGGAAGATCTCGTTCACCGGCTCCACGGTGGTGGGCAAGAAGCTCGCGGCGCTGGCGGGCGAGCACATGAAGCGGGCCACCATGGAACTCGGCGGCCACGCCCCGGCGATCGTCTTCGGCGACGCCGACGTCGAGAAGGCGGTCTCGGTGCTCGCTCCGTCCAAGTTCCGGAATGCCGGGCAGGTCTGCGTCTCGCCGACCCGCTTCCTGGTGCACGATTCCGTGTTCGACCGGTTCGTGGAGGGCTTCTCGAATTTCGCCAAGACCCTCAAGGTCGGCGACGGGCTCGATCCCGACACCAAGATGGGCCCGCTGATCCACAGCCGGCGCCTCGAAGCGGTCGAGGCACTGACGGCGGATGCCGAATCGGGCGGCGCGACGCTTCGCACCGGCGGCAAGCGGATCGGCAACCGGGGCAACTTCTTCGAGCCGACGGTCCTGACCGAAGTACCGCTCTCCACGCGGATCATGAACGAGGAGCCGTTCGGCCCCCTCGCGATCATCAACCGGTTCTCCGAGGATGAGGAAGCGCTCACCGAGGCGAACCGCCTGCCCTACGGGCTCGCGGCCTACGCCTATACCCGCTCGGCCGAGCGGGCGGCGCGGGTGTCGAACGGCGTCGAAAGCGGCATGATCTCGATCAACCACCATGGGCTGGCCCTGCCGGAGACGCCGTTCGGCGGCGTCAAGGATTCCGGCTACGGCAGCGAGGGCGGGCCGGAGGCGCTCGACGCCTACCTCGTCACCAAGTTCGTCACCCAGGCGAATTTCTGACCGGCCGGTCAGTAATGCGGGGGTGGCGGCTCGGTGCCTCGCGGGGCAGCCCGGGCTGCCGCCTCCTCGACCTGCTCGCGCAGCCCCTCGACCTGGCGGGACAGCCGGTCGATCACCCGCCATTGCTCGGTGACGGCGCGGTTCAGATCCTCGATCGTCGCCTCCTGCTCGGTGATGCGCATCTCGAGGAGGTCCATCCGGCTCGGGTCGTCCATTCCTCATCTCCCTTGGCTCGGCATCACGCCGACCGCGTCTGCGGATCGTCGTGCAGCATGCGGTTCCGCGCCCGTGCGCCCCGTCCGAAGGCGGCGCGGTCTGAAGCGCGGATCAGTTCGAGGAACGTCCTTTAACCGGAATCTCGGAGCGCGCAGCGCCCGAGGGCGGACCGTCCTCCCCGGGGCGCATGCCTGCCGGACCACGTTGGTTCGCGTCCATCCGAGAACGCCGATGACGCGGATGATCGGATCATCGAACGCTCACAACCACACCGTTTGCTGCATCGCTCAGCGAATATCAGCAGTTGTCTTTACTGCATTCAAGCAAGTCCCGTTATCGGACACAATCTGCTTCGTGCCGGATCATCTGGACTTGCAGCACGGAGACGCAAATAAATATTGAGAGCTCGCCATTATGCCCGGCCCAATTATAAAATTTTAAACCATCCTGCCACAAAGGATAAGCGCTGACATTTCAACAGGGTCGGGGCTGGTGATGGCACTGTTTGGTTTCGGTTCGGACGTGCCAGTGACGGCGCTTGACCGGACCATGGGGCGGGCTGAATTCGATCTGGCGGGCCAGGTCACTGACGCCAACGCCATCTTCCTCGACCTTCTCGGCTACTCCCTCGCGGAGGTGCGCGGGCGCCATCACAGCCTGTTCGTGCCGGAGGCCGAGCGCGCGAGCCCCGAATACGGCGCGTTCTGGGACCGGCTGCGCGCCGGGCAGCCCGAGGTGCGCGAGTTCGCGCGCCAGACCAAGGACGGCCGGATCGTCTGGATCAAGGGCTCCTACAACCCGATCCTCGACCGCAACGGCAAAGCCACCAAGGTCGTGAAGATCGCCACCGACGTCACCGAGGAGCGGGCGCGCAACGCGCTGTACGCGGGCCAGATCGCCGCCCTCAACCGCTCGCAGGCGGTGATCTGCTTCGACCTCGACGGGACCATCACGGACGCCAACGCCAACTTCCTCTCCACCCTGGGCTACACCCTGGAGGAGGTCCGTGGGCGTCATCACCGCATGTTCATGTCGCCCGCCGACGCGGCGGGCGCGGAATACGCCGCATTCTGGGCAGACCTCAAGGCGGGGCAGTATCAGGCGGGCGAGTTCCGCCGGGTCGGCAAGGACGGTCGGACCGTCTGGATCTTCGGCGCCTACAACCCGATCCTGGATGCGGAGGGCAAGCCCTGCGCGGTCGTCAAGTTCGCCACCGACGTGACCCGCCAGGTCGAGGATCGGCAGCGACGGGCCGAGGGCCAGCGCGCCATCGACGGGGACATCGCGGCGATCCGGGATGCGATGAGCCGCGTCGTCCAGCAGGCCGACGAGACCGCGGAAGCCTCGAATCAGACGGCCCGCAACGTCCAGGCGGTCGCGGCCGGCTCGGAGGAATTCTCCGCCTCCATCGAGGAGTTGAGCCGCCACGCCCTGGGGGCGAAGACCTCGGTGGACCAAGTGGTGATCCGGGCCGAGGAGGCCGGCGCGATCGTCGTCGGATTGACCGGCGCGGCCGATCGGATCGGCGCCGCCGTGAACCTGATCCGCTCGATCGCCGATCAGACGAACCTGCTGGCGCTCAACGCCACGATCGAGGCCGCGCGCGCGGGCGCTGCCGGCAAGGGGTTCGCGGTCGTGGCCGCCGAAGTGAAGGCGCTCGCCGAGCAGACCGCCCGGGCGACCGGCGAGATCGGCAGCCAGATCGCGGCCGTCCAGGCCGAGACCGCCAAGGCCGTCTCCGCGATCGACGGGATCGGCACGACCATCGAGCAGCTGAGCGCGATCACGCTGAGCGTCTCGTCCGCCGTGACCGAGCAGGCGGCGGTGACCCGCGACCTGACGGAGAACATGCAATCGGCCGCCTACAGCGTCGACACGGCGCGCGCCGCGATGGCGGACATCGCGGCCTCGGCGGCCCGGGTGGACGAGTCGGTGCGCAAGGTCTCGGAGGCGGCGCGCGCGCTGGCCTGAGCGGACGAAGCCACCGGGCAGCCTCAGGCAGCCCGCGCAGCCGCGCTCTCGGCCACGGCCACCCGGTCGCGGCCGCCGTTCTTGGCATCGTAGAGCGCGGCATCCGCGCGCCGCATCAGGGCGTCGAAGCCGCTTCCCGCCCCGGCCTGGGCGATGCCGACGCTCACGCTGACCCGTAGCTCCGGGAGTTCGGGCACCCGGAGCTGCGCAAACGTCCGGCGCAGCTCCTCGGCCCGGGCCAGGGCCTCCGCGGGGGAGGCACCGGGCAGGTAGCAGACGAATTCCTCTCCGCCGAGGCGCCCCACCAGCGCGTCGGACGGCAGCAGGGACGTCGCCATGGTGCAGAAGCCCACCAGCACCGCGTCACCGACCGCATGGCCATGCCGGTCGTTGACGGCCTTGAACCGGTCGAGATCGAACAGCAGCAGGGCCCCGACCGCATGGGTGCCGAGCGCGGTCCGGGCGGCTTCGCTGAAGGCGCGGCGGTTGCACACGCCGGTGAGCGCATCCGTGGAGGCGGCGATGCGCTGCTGCCGCTCGGCCCGCTCCTTCACCAGCGCCATCAGGGTGAAGGCCGCCGCGATCGAGAACAGGATGGTCACGAAACACAGGATCGCCACCCAGGGCGAGATCAACGGGTTCGGGTTGAGGACCGGTGGCGCCAGCAGCGTCGCGGGGATGCGCACGAAGTAGAACGCCCCGTGCAGCCACAGCACGGCGGCGGCGGTGACGCGAGACGCCAGCCGCTCGGCACGGCCACGCCAGATTTCCACCGTCGCGCCGCCACAGTAGATCGTGGCCACCGCGGAGGCATAGATGACGCGCAGCGTCACCGATCCGTAAAAGGCCGGGACGAGGCACAGGACGCACCAGACGAGCGCGCCGACCAATGCCAATCCGACATGGGCGCGGCGGCGCTCGAACGCGCGGACGCCGCTCCAGATCAGCCCATACGCGCTGAGGACGACGGCGTTGGCCAAGCCCACCGAGAGCAGATCGGGGATCTGGCCCCTGAGCGCGAGCCCGGCGGTCCCGACGGCGCCGACGAGATGGGCGGCCCCCCAGAAGGCGAGCATGCGCTCCTCCGGCGCCTGCCGCCACGAGACGAGGAACAGCACACCGACCAGCAGAGTGACCGTGGAATTGACGACCAGCAGGGTTGCGGGATCAAGGTGCACGGTCGACCGTCGATCTACTGCCCGTTTGCACGACTCACACCTCAGTTCGCCGCCGGAAACGCCGTCGGCGAATCAGGACGCGCACCTACCGATAGAGATATACCGATTTCAAAACTATCTATAACCGCAAAATCGGTGCGCTGACGCGATATACGTCTGATTGATCGGCTCGAAACGCAGGTCTCCGGTGCCGATAGGCCAGCCGCAGCGGAGAGCCCGTGAACGGATACCCGTTTCGCGCCCGTGAGCCTGCCGAGGCACGGCCACCGTGCCATCCGTCTGCCATCCGGGCGACCGCCGCGAGGCCCGCCGACGCGGGTCGCCCGGAACCGGATGGGATTGGTTTCGGCGTGCCGAAGTCAGGCGGCGTGGATCACCGGCACTGCGGGCGCCCCCTCCCATTCGGTGTTGCCGGGGATCGACTCGCCCTTCATCACGATGGTGAGCGGGCGCAGCCGCGCGAAGTCGCCGACCTTGGTGTCGTACAGCACCGTCGAGAAGGCGCCGACCGACACGCCCTTGCCCACGACCACCCGGCCGATCTTCATGATCCGGTCCTCGTAGAGGTGGGTCTGGAGCGCCGAGACGCGGTTGATCGTGGCGTAGTCGCCGATCGTCACGCAGTCGAACTCGGTGATGTCGGTGGTGAGCATGCAGACGCCCTGCCCGACCTTCACGCCGAACAGGCGCAGGACCCAGGGCAGGAACGGCGTACCCTGGAGGTGCTCCAGCAGAACCTTGCCGGCGAGCCCCCAATAGGCCACCGCGATGGCCTCGGTGCGCATGGCCCACCACGACCACATTGGCTGCATGCCGGGCTTGTAGACGCCCATCAGCAGCCACTTCATCGCGATGACCGCCGTGGACTGGATCAGCGCGATCGCGACGCTCGCCGTCACGAAACTGATCGCCAGCCCGGTCCAATCCTTCTCTAGGATCGCGGGGTAGAAGTACCAATCGATCACGGTGATCGCGAGGGTGATGTAGAGCATCGGCGAGAACGAGGTCGCGAAGGCCTCGAACACGCCGCGCCGGATCTTCGGCCACATCCCGGGCTCGTAGGTCTGGGCGTTGGATCCCAGATCGACCTTCTGGCGGGCGGGCAGCCGGATCGGCGGCGAGCCGAACCATGTCTCGCCCGGGCTCATGGCCTCGTTCGCGGGCGGCTTCGACTTGATGCCGATCAGCACGTCGTCGGGGATGACGGCGCCCGGCGGCACCACGGCGTCGTTGCCGACGAAGACTCGCGCGCCGGTCCGGGTCGGCTCCAGATGCATCCAGCCGCGCCGGATCTCCTCCTCACCGTACACCACCTCGTCGGCGACGAAGTTCTTCGCGCCGATATCAGCGAGGTCGTAGCGGCCGCCGAGATTCGTCGAGATCTCGGCGCCGTGGCCCATATTGGCGCCCATCAGCCGGTACCACGCCCGCATGTAGACGGTGGCGAACAGCGACGAGAGCGTCTCCAGCGTCACCTCGACGGCGAGCGCCAGCGACCACTTCCGCAGGTAGAACAGCGAGTGGACCGAGTAGGTGCCGGTGCGCGTCCGGGGCAGCACGACCCAGCGGATGCCGGCGATCAGCAGCACCGTGCCCGCGGTCATCAGCATGGCGGTGGGCCATGTGAGGATCGGCAGATACCAGTGGTAGTCGACGTCCGTGATGTCGGAGAGCGAGTCCGAAATCTGGTCGAAGATGAAGAAGGCCGGGAAGATCGGCAGCAGACCGACCGCCGGGATCACGGCGAGGAGCAGCGTGTAGACGACCATGAAGGCCGCCCGGCGCTCCCACGAGGCTTCGGCCGGCGCGGGCAATGCGGCCGGATCCGCCATCCCGACCTTGCGGCCGGGCGAGCCGTCCCACCGCTCGGCGGTCCCGACCCGCGAGCCGGCCGGGATCGTGGTGAGGTCGCCGATCTCGGCCTGCGGGCCGATCACGGTGTCGTGGCTGATCACGCAGGAGGTGCCGACCGCCGCATCGGCGCCGATCGCCACGCGGCCGATGACCAGCTCGTTGCCGTTGATTTCGGCGTTGGCGATCACGAGGCGCCCGCCGAGGGATGCGCCGTCGCCGATGGTCAGGAGATCGGGGGCGCCGACCTCGATGTCCGAGATGAGCGTGTCACGGCCGATCTTCGCGCCCATCAGGCGCAGGTAGATCGCGATGGCCGGCGAGCCCTGGAGCCACTTCACGTGCACGAGGGGCGCAAGCCGCTGTGCCAGCCACCAGCGGTAGTAGTAGGCCCCCCAGAGCGGATAGCGGCCGGGCTTGGTCCGGCCCAGGATCAGCCACTTGCCGGCCACGGCGATGACCGCCGTCACGCCGTTGATGGCTACGTAGACGAGGAGCAGCACCCCGAGCTCGGCGAAGAAGCCCAGACCCCCGCCGGTGAGCAGCAGGTAGGTCACGAACATGCCGAGCCACTGAGCGGTGGCGAGCGCGATCACGATGGGCAGAGCCACGAGCTGGGCGAGGCCGCAGAGCGCCCGGCGCAGCAGGGGCGGCGGCGCGAAGCTGAGGTCGCGGATCGCGGCCGCCGCGCCCATGCCGCCGGTGCGGGCGATCAGCGCGTCGGCCATCGCCCGCATGGTGCGCAGCGCATAGACGTCCGGCAGGGTGATGCCGGCGAGGGGCGGATTCTCGCGCACCGCCGAGACGAAACGGGCGGCGAGCAGCGAGTGGCCGCCGAGATCGGCGAAGAAGTCGCCCTCGAGGGCGATCGGCTGGTTGCCGAAGATCTGCTTGGCGGCCGCCACGAGGGCGGCCTCGGTCTCGTTGGCCGGCGGCTCCTGCTCGCCGTCGGCCGCCACTACGGTGAGCGGCGCGATCTTGAGGGCCTTGCGGTCGACCTTGCCGGAGGTGAGGCGCGGCAGCGTCTCGGCCACCTCGAAATGGCCCGGCACCATGTAGGGCGGCATCTGCCCGGCGAGCGTCTTGCGCAGGGCGGCGGTGTCGATCGTGCGGCCGCGCTCGGGGATCAGGAAGGCGACGAGCCGATCGACGCCGTCGTCCTGCCGCAGCACCACGGCCGCCTGGTTGATCTCGGGCACGCTGCGGATGCGCGCCTCGATCTCCCCGAGCTCGACCCGGAAGCCGCGGATCTTGACCTGATCGTCGATGCGGCCGTGGAACACGATCCGCCCGGCGGCATCGAGGGAGACCGCGTCGCCCGAGCGGTAGAGCACGGGGTCGGTCCCGTCCGAGCCGAACGGGTTGGCGATGAACTTTTCGGCCGTCAGCTCGGGGCGCGCGAGGTAGCCCCGGGCGACACCCGGGCCGCCGATCAGCAGTTCGCCCTGCTGGTCGCGTCCGAGCAGGCTCAAATCCTCGCCCGCCACGTAGACCGAATAGTTCGGGATCGGCCCGCCGATGGTCACCGGCTCGCCGGGCCGCATCTCGGCGGCGGTGGCGACCACAGTCGCCTCGGTCGGCCCGTAGGTGTTGAACAGCTGGCGCGAGCCCGTGGCCCAGCGGGCGACCAGCGGCTCCGGCAGCGCCTCGCCGCCGAGCAGCACGAGGCGCACGGTCGGCAGGTCGCCGGAGATCATCGCCAGCAGGGTCGGCACGGTGTCGAGCACCGTGATCCGCTCGGCCTCCAGGATGCCGGGGAGCGATTCCACGTCGCCCATCATGGCCGGGCTCGCCACGAACAGGGTCGCGCCGACGAGATACGGGACCCAGATCTCCTCCATGGAGAGATCGAAGGCGACCGAGGCCCCCTGGAACACCACATCGTCGGCGCGCATCCCGTAGAGGGCGTTCCCCGAGCGCAGGAAGTGGCAGATGTTGGCGTGGCTGATGACGATGCCCTTCGGCACGCCGGTCGAGCCCGATGTGTAGATCAGGTAGGCGGGGTGATCGGGCGTCAGGCCCAGCGTCCGGAGATCCGGCACGGGGGCGTCGCCCGGGGTGGCAGCGTCGAGATCCGCCGGGGTCAGGGCCGGCGCGGCGTCGGGTGCCGACGGCTTGAGCGCCGTCGAGACAAGGAGCGCCTTGGCGGCGGCATCGGTCAGGCACACGCCCACCCGATCGGCCGGCGCCTCCGCGTCGAAGGGCAGCCACGCGGCGCCCGACATCGTGATGCCGATCTGCGCCACGAGGAGTTCGGGCCCCCGGGCCATCCACAGCCCGACCACGTCGCCCGGCCCGATGCCGCGAAGGCTAAGCCCGGCGGCGATCCGGCCGGCACGGGACGCGACCTCGGCATAGGTCAGGTGCGGATGGACGCCGCCCGCCCCAACGTTCGCGCCATCGACGAGGCAGGGATGGTCGGGCCGGGTCCGGGCCGACTCCAGAAAAATCTCGGCCAGCACCTCGTCGCGGATCAGGTCGGGCCGGTGGGCGCCCCGCAGGATGGCCGCCCCGGCATCGTGACGTCCGCTGGCCCCGGCAGCCGGTCCGGGCCGGGTCTTCTCGGCGACGTCACTCATCCGCTGCTCCGCTGGCCGGCCGCCCAGGCCGACGCCTCCGTGGCAGCCGCCCTATAGCCCACCGATCATGCCGTTATCGAGGCGGCTTTGCACTGCGCCCGCGCACGGGATCAAGCCCAGCGCCAGCCAGCGGGCTCCAGAATCAGCACCTCGCCCTGGCGGATGCCGATCCGGGGGGCGGCGTAGATGTCGAGATGGCCGAGCGCCACGAGGGCCGCCCGCGCGACGCCGCCATGGGCGACGATCACCGTGTCCCGCTCCAGGCCGGCGAGCAGGGGGCCGACCCGCTCGACCAGGGCGGCGTAGCTCTCAGCCCCGCTTCCCGGCGGACGGTGATGCCAGCGATCCCGGTCGCGCCCCGCGGCGCCGGCCGGGTCGCGACGGCGGATCTCCGCCCAGGTGGAGCCCTCCCAGCTGCCGAAGCCGATCTCCCGCAGCCGGGGATCGGTCCGGTATCCCTCCGGCGGCAGGCCGAGACTCGTGCGCAGGATTTCCATGGTGCGCCGGGTCCGCTTGAGCGGGCTCGCGACAAAATCCGCATCCGCCAGCTTCGGGCCGGCCGCTGCGGCGAGGCGATCCGCGACGGCGGCGGCCTGGCGCTCCCCTTGCGCGTTCAGATCGGTGTCGCGGCCGCCCTGGAGGCGGCCCTCGGCGTTCCAGTCGGTCTGGCCGTGGCGAATGAAGTAGATGCTGACCAACCGACTCAATCCCGTCCTGCACCGGCGCTCGGAACGGCTCGGAGCGCCACCCGTTCTCGCCGACGGCCGGCAACACCCGGGAACAGGTCCTGCCCCATGTCGAAGAAGCACGGCAAGCATCATCGCGGCCAGAAACAGGCTGACGGCGTGACAGAGAGTGCCGACCTGCACGGATCGGGCCGACCGTCGACCGCGAGCTGGGCCGGCGGCGTCGCGGAGACCGCACCGGAGGTGCTCGGCGCCCATCCGCAGGTCCCCATCCGCGCGGCCCCCGGCATCGTGATGGTCGAGCCCGGCGCCCGCTTCGACCTCGGCGCCGTGGAGACCGACGCCGATGGCGGCCTCGACAAGGGCTGGGCGAAGGACGCTCTGGCCCAGGAACGCGAGCGGATCGTCGCCCTCCAGGAACGCCTCTATGCCGAGCGGACACGCAGTCTGCTGCTGGTTTTTCAGGCGATCGACACCGGCGGCAAGGACGGGACGATCCGGTCGGTGCTCAAGGGCGTGAACCCGCAGGGTTGCACCGTCACCTCGTTCAAGGTGCCGTCGAGCGACGAACTCGATCACGACTTCCTCTGGCGCTACCACGCCCAGACGCCGGGGCGAGGCCTGATCGGGGTGTTCAACCGCAGCCACTATGAGGACGTGCTGGTCGTGCGCGTGAAGGGCCTCGTGCCGGACGTGGTCTGGCAGAGCCGCTACGGCCGGATCAACGATTTCGAGCGCCTGCTCACCGAATCAGGCACGACCATCCTCAAGTTCTTCCTGCACATCTCAAAGGCGGAGCAGAAGAAGCGCCTGGAGGCGCGGATCGCCGACCCGGAGAAGCACTGGAAGTTCGATCCGGCCGATCTCGTCGAGCGCAAATCCTGGGACGCCTACCAGCAGGCCTTCGCGGACGCCCTCACCCGCTGCTCGACACCCGATGCCCCTTGGCTGGTGGTGCCGGCCGATCACAAATGGTTCCGCAACTACGTGATCGCGCGTACCGTCGCGGATACGCTGGAGGCGATGGACCCGCGATTTCCGGAGGCTCCGAAGGGCATCGGCGAGCTGACGGTCCCGGACTGACAGGGAGGCGCCGGTATGCTGGTGGTGCGCGACGTTGCGGTGTCGGGTTACCGGTCGCTCCGGCGCATCAGCTTCCCGGTCGACGATCTGACGGTCTTCGTCGGCGGTAACGGCACGGGCAAGACCAATCTCTACCGGGCCCTCGAGCTGCTCCAGTCGGCCGCCAGCGGGACCCTGACCCGCGACCTCGCCGCCGAGGGCGGCCTGGATTCGGCGCTCTGGGCCGGCCGCCGACGGCAGGGGGAAGCCGCGCGGATCCGCCTCTCGGCGACGCTGCGCCATGAGACCACCGGGCAGGACTTCACCTACGCGGTGGAGATCGGCCTCGTGCCGCAGGTCGGCGCCGAGATCTACGGCGCGGCCTTCCGCCGGGAGCCGCAAGTGAAGGCCGAGCGCCTGACGGTCCGGACCGGCGGCCGCACGGCCGTGATCCTCGACCGCGACGGCCTCACCGGCTTCGTCCGCGACGCCGACGGGCGCAAGCAATCCCTCGGGACGGACCTGCTCGCCACCGAAACGGCGCTCGGCAGCCTGCTCGACGCGAACGGCCAGCCGGAGATCGCGCTTGCACGCCAGGCGATGACGGCGTGGCGTTTCCACCACGGCTTCCGCACCGATTCTGAGTCGCCGCTTCGACGCCCCTGCCTCGCCGTGACGACGCCGACGCTGGCCTCCGACGGATCGGATCTCGCAGCGGTCTTCGCCACCCTCGCCCATATCCGGCAGGACACGACCGACCTCGACGCCGCCGTCGACGGCGCCTTCCCCGGAGCCCGGCTCGTCGTGCCGGAGCCGGGGCGGGAGGCGAGCTTCGGTCTGATGGCCCCGGACTTTGCCGGCCGGGTCTTCGCCGCGCCGGAACTGTCGGACGGGACCCTGCGCTATCTCGCCCTCGCCGGCGCCCTCCTCGGCTACCGCCTCCCGCCGTTCATCGCGCTGAACGAGCCGGAGACCAGCCTGCATCCGGACCTCATGGACCCGCTGGCCCGGCTGATCGCCCGGGCAGCGGAGCGCACGCAGGTGTGGCTGGTGACGCATTCCGAGCGTCTGGCCGCAGGAATCGCCGAGCATGGGCGCGCGCAGCCGCGCACCGTCATCAAGCGCGACGGCGAGACGTGGATCGCGGGGTTGAAGCTGTCGGGGGCGTTCGAAGAGGACGAGGAATGAATCGGGCGGTCGTGGTCTGCTGCGGATGCCCTCCCCCGCAGACGAGTAAAGCGCGACGCAGGTTAGGCGCGCGCGGCAGGTGACGGAGCGCGACAGGCCCCCTCCCCCGCACGGGAAGGGTTGGGGTGAGGAACGAGAACCAACAGGATCAATCGCGCCGTTAACGCGCGTGCGGGCGGAGACTCGTCCGGAGAGTTCTCATCCCTCACCCTGTCCCTCTTTCGCACGGGAGAGGGGACCCGCGCCCTTCCGAGGTGACGGGTCAGTTCACCGAGACCGGAAACTTGTGTCGCCCGCAAATGGAAGAGGGAGACGCGCCGCCCCTCAATCCTTGTCGAGCGTCAGATCCGGCGCGTCGGGATTCTTCATGCCCACCACGTGGTAGCCCGCATCCACGTGCAGGATCTCGCCGGTCATGCCGGCCGCCATGTCGGAGACCAGATAGGCCGCCGTCTCGCCGACCTCCCCGATGGTCACGGTCCGGCGCAGGGGCGCGTTGTACTCGTTCCACTTCAGGATGTAGCGGAAATCGCCGATCCCGGAGGCGGCCAGCGTCTTGATCGGGCCGGCCGAGATCGCGTTGACGCGGATGTTCTTCGGGCCGAGATCGGCCGCGAGGTAGCGCACCGAGGCCTCCAGCGCGGCTTTGGCGACGCCCATCACGTTGTAGTGCGGCATCCACTTCTCGGCGCCGTAATAGGTCAGCGTCACGAGCGAGCCGCCCGGCCGCATGATCTTTTCCGCCCGCTGGGCGACCGCCGTGAACGAGTAGCACGAGACGAGGAGCGACTTGGTGAAGTTCTCCTCCGAAGTCTCGATGTAGCGGCCGGTCAGCTCGTCCTTGTCGGAGAAGGCGATGCAGTGGACCACGAAATCGATGCCGTCGGGGAAGACTCGGGCGGCTTCCTCGAACACGGCGTCGATCGTCGACGATTCGGTGACGTCGCAATGGCCGATGACGTGGGCGTCGAGTTCCTTGGCCAGGGGCTCGACGCGCTTGCGCAGGGCGTCGCCCTGATAGGTGAAGGCGAGTTCCGCCCCGTGGGCGCGGGCGCTGCGGGCGATGCCCCAGGCGATCGAGCGGTTGTTGGCAACACCCAGGACGATGCCCCGCTTGCCCGCCAGAAGGCCCTGCCCGTGTTCCGCCATGATCGATCCCGAAGCCGCGCGGCCCCTCTCGGGGCCGGGGGGCCTCCTTAGCGGAGGCGGACCGGCGACGGAAGTCCGGCCCGCCTGTTGTGCCTCACGCGGCCTTCGCGCCGCGCCGCGCCCGGGCGAATTCCATCAGCGCCGCGTCCTCGCCCTCCGGCAGGACGATGGCCGTCGTGGCGAACAGGTCGCCGGCATTCCCGTCCTTGCGCGGCAAGCCCTTGCCGCGCAGGCGGAAGGTCCGGCCCGAACTCGTCATCGACGGGATCTTCATCTCGACGGCGCCGGTCAGCGTCGGCACGCGGATCGTGCCGCCGAGCACGGCGTCCTCCAGCGGCACGTCGACGGTGGTGCGCAGGTCGGAGCCGTCGACCGTGAAGCGCGGATGCGGCCGGATCCGGATCGTCAGCAGCGCGTCGCCCGGCTCGCCGCGGGGACCCGCGCTCTGGCCGAGGCCGCGCAGCCGGATGGTCTGCCCGTCGACCACGCCGCGGGGGATGACCACGTCGACCTCGCGGCCCGTGGGGAGGTAGAGGCGCAGCTTCTCCTCGCTGGCGACCTGCTCCAGCGTCACGGACAGCTCGGCGGCGACGTCCTCGCCCTTGGGCGTGCCGCGCTGGCCGCCGGGCCCGGCGCCGCCCGCGCGAAAGGCCTCGCCGAAGATGTGCGAGAAGATGTCCTCGCCCATCCCGCCGCCCATGCCGCCCTGCCGGGCGCGGGCCATGCCCTCGAAATCGAAATTGCCGCCGCGCCCGCCGCCGAAGCCGCCGCCACCGAATCCCTCGAACCCGGTGGCGCGCGGCTTGCCCTCCGCGTCGATCTCGCCGCGGTCGAACTGCTTGCGCTTCTCGGCGTCGCCCAGGATCTCGTAGGCCGAATTCGCCTCGGCGAATCGGTCCTTGGCCTTCACGTCGTTCTTGTTGCGGTCGGGGTGGAAGTCCTTGGCGAGCTTGCGATAGGCCTTCTTGATGTCGGCCTCGCTCGCCCCCTTGGCCACGCCCAGCACGTCGTAGGGATTGCGCATGGAACTCTATGGCTGTGCGGTGTGGGATTGCCACCCGGATGTGGGAAGGCTGTTGCATACCTGCAACGGTCCTGAGCGCGAAAGTCTGCGGGTTCGCGCGGGACGTCAAGCGGTGCCCCTCGCGCTGAGGGCGCAAGGGGCATAACTTCGCCGCGGCACCGGGTTGCGCGTCCTGAGCCCGCCTGGACTGAGGCCGAATCAAGGAACCGGAATCCGATGCACTACGCCTGCGATCACGTTCACCTGCGCAGCCGCGACGCGGTGCGGGCCGCGGCGTTCTATGTCGCGACGTTCGGCGCCCGGGAGGTGAAGCGCGTCGGCGCCGATCCGGTCCAGCGGGTCGTCCTCGACCTCGGCGGGCTCACGGTGTTCATCGAGCAGGCCCCGGCCGAGACCGCGCCGGCCGGGCCGACGCCCTGCCTCGGCCTCGAGCACATCGGGCTGCGCGTCGACGATCTCGAAGCGGCGATGGCCGATCTCGAAGCGCGGGGCGTCCCGGTCCGGACCGGAATCACGGAGCGCGGGCCGGGCCTGCGGATCGCCTTCGTGGAGGGACCGGACGGGGCGCTGATCGAGATCCTGGAACGCAAGGCGGCCTGATGGGGCGCCTGTTCGGATCCGGCCGGTCGCTCGCTGGTGCCCTGGTCCTGTCGATCGGGCTGGCCCAGGGTGCTGCGGCGCGGCCCTTCACCGACGCCGCCGGCCGAACCGTCGAGCTTCCGGACCGGATCGAGCGGGTGCTGGCCGCCGGCCCGCCGGCCGCTGTGCTGCTCTACACCCTGGCGCCCGACCGGATGGCAGGTTGGGTCAGCGCGACACGGCCGGAGGCGCTGCCGTTCCTCGACCCGCGCACACGGGCGCTGCCGGCCTATGGCCGCCTGACCGGGCGGGGCGGCACCGCCAATGTCGAGGCCGTGCTGGCCGCAAAGCCCGACCTGATCGTCGATGCGGGCAGCCTCGGGCCGACCTACGCGTCCCTCGCCGACCGGGTTCAGGCGCAGACCGGCATCCCCTATATCCTGCTCGACGGCAGCTTCGCCCGGATGCCCGAGACCTATCGGCAGCTCGGGGCGGCGCTCGGCCGGCAGGCGGAGGCCGATGCCCTCGCGGCCTATGCGGACGACCTGATGGGAACGGTGGCGAAGGCCGTCGACTCCATCCCGGAAAACCAGCGGCCCCGCGTCTACTACGCGCGGGGCCCGCGCGGGCTGGAGACGGGTTTTGCCGGCTCGATCAACACCGAGGTGCTGGAGGCGGCCGGCGGCCGCAACGTCGCGCAGGGTGGCGATGGGCGCCTCGGCGCGGTCTCCCTGGAACAGGTCCTGGCCTGGAACCCGGAGGTGATCGTCACCCTCGATCCGGCCTTCGCGACCGCCGTGCGGACGGATCCGCTCTGGCGGGACGTAAAGGCCGTGCAGGCGGGCCGGATCTACGTGGCGCCGCTCCAGCCCTTCCCGTGGTTCGATGCGCCGCCGGGGGTCAACCGGCTGATCGGCCTGCGCTGGCTGGCCGGGCTGCTCCATCCGGATCTGTTCCCGCAGCCGATGTCGGAGATCGTGCGGGACTTCTACCACCGGTTCTATCACGTCGACCTCGACGCCGCGCAGGCGGCCGCGCTGCTCGCGGGCCCGCTGCCGAGCGCACCGCGATGAGCCGCGAGCCGGCCATCGCCGCCGGGACGGCGCGGGTCCAGCGACTGGCCCGGGTCCCGGTGGCGCTGCTCGCCGCCCCCGCGCTCCTGATGCTGGCCGTGCTGGCGCTCGCGGTGGGGAAATATCCGGTCAGCCTCGCGGATCTGGCGAACGTGCTCGGCCACCGGCTGCTCGGCCTGCCCGCACGGACGACCGCCACGGTCGAGACGGTGGTGATGCAGGTGCGCCTGCCCCGGGTCGTGGCCGCCCTGGTGGTCGGCGGCGCCCTCTCTGCGGCGGGGGCGACCTATCAGGGCCTGTTCCGCAACCCCCTGGTGTCGCCCGATATCCTCGGCGTCTCCGCGGGCGCTGGGCTCGGTGCGGTTCTGGGGATCTATCTCGGCCTGCCGGTGGCGCCGATCCAGGCGCTCGCCTTCCTGGGTGGCCTCGGCGCAGTGGCGGCGGTCTACGGCGTCGGGCTCGCGGTGCGGCGCCACGATCCGGTCCTGACCCTGGTCCTGGCGGGCGTCGCGGTGGGCGCGGTGCTGGGCGCCGGCATCTCGCTCCTGAAGGTGCTCGCCGATCCCTACAACCAATTGCCGGCCATCACCTTCTGGCTGCTCGGCAGCCTGTCCTCCGTCACGCTCGGCGATGTCGGCGCGATCCTGCCGATGATGCTCATCGGCCTCGCGCCCCTGATCCTGCTGCGCTGGCGCATGAACCTGATGAGCCTCGGCGACGAGGAGGCCCGGGCGCTCGGCGTCGAGACGCGGATCCTGCGGCCCGTCCTGATCGCCGGCGCGACCCTGGTGACGGCAGCCGCGGTGTCGATGACCGGGGTGATCGGCTGGATCGGTCTGATCGTGCCCCATATCGCCCGCCTGCTGGTGGGGCCCGACTATCGCAGGCTGCTCCCGGCCTCGCTGACGCTCGGGGCCGGCTACCTCCTGATTGTCGATCTGATCGCGCGGAATGCCGGAACGATCGAGGTGCCGCTCGGCATCCTCACGGCGCTGGTCGGCGCCCCGTTCTTCCTGTGGCTTCTGGCGGCCGGGCGGGGCCGGATCGGATGATGCTGGAGGTCCAGGATCTGGCCTTCGGGTACGGCCAGCGCATCGTGGGATCGGGCATCTCGTTCGGGCTCGCGGCCGGCGAGGTGCTGTGCCTGCTCGGGCCCAATGGCGGCGGCAAGACGACCCTGCTCAAGACGCTGCTCGGCCTGCTCCCGGCCCGGGCCGGAAACATCCGGCTCGACGGTTCGGATCTCTCCCGGCTGTCGCGGACCCGGATCGCTCAAACCGTGGCCGCCGTGCCGCAGGCGCACGCGGCCTATTTTCCGTTCACGGTCCGCGAGATGGTGCTGATGGGGCGGGCGAGCCGTCTCGGGCCGTTCGCAGCCCCCGGGGCATCCGACCATGCGGCGGCCGAACGGGCGCTCGCCACCCTCGGGATCGGGCATCTGGCCGGGGCGGTCTATACCGAGATCAGCGGCGGCGAGCGGCAGCTCGCCCTGATCGCCCGGGCGCTCAGCGGGGAGCCGCAGCTCCTCGTGATGGACGAGCCCACGGCCAGCCTCGATTTCGGCAATCAGGCCCGCGTCCTCGGCCAGATTCGCCATCTGTCGAGAGCCGGCATCGCGGTGCTGTTCTCCACCCACGATCCCGGCCACGCCCTGCTGTGCGCCGACCGGGTGATCGCCCTGAACGCGGGGCGGCTGGCGGCCGACGGGCCGGCCGCCGGGACGGTGACGCCGGCGCTTCTGCGCCTGCTCTATGGGATCGACGTGGTGATGGCCCCGGTGCCCGGCATCGCGACGCCGGTCTGCGCACCGATCCTCCGCTGAGCCGTATCTTAATGGGGGCGCTGACCGGCCGTCGCCTTGACGATCGGATCGTGAGCGTAGCGCCCGGTGCCGTAGACCGGCCCCAGCACAGCCGCGCAGTGGATCCGCACGCGCGCATGGCACTCGCAGGCGGCCGCCGAGACGGCTGCGCGGTCGACGACGGTGATGCGCCCGCGCGCGACGCGGATCAGCCCCTGATCCTGCAGGACCCGCAGGATGCGCGTCAGATAGGTGCGCTGGACACCGAGCATCGCGGCCATCAGCTCGTGGGTGACCGCGAGGGTATCGCCGTCGATCCGGTCCTGGAACGTCAGGAGCCAGCGCAGGCAGCGCTGCTCGATCGGGTGCAGGGCGTTGCAGGCGGCGGTCTGCAGCAGCTGCGCCACGAGGCATTCGGCGTAGCGCGTGAACAGGGCGCGCAGCGAGGCGGATCGGCTGGCGGCTTCCTCAAGCCGGTCGGCATCGAGACGCAGCATCGGACCGCCGATCTGCACCAGGCCCTTGGCGAAGGCCGGCACGCGGCCCTGGCCGACCAGCCCGCCGGCGACCCCATCGTGGCCGATCGTGGCCGTCTCGGCGGTCCGCCCATCCCGGGTGGTGATTACCAAGGCCAGCACGGTATAGTCGCAGGGGAAGGTCACGTGCGTGACCGCATCGCTGGCCTCGAAGGCGGTCTGCCCCCGAGCGTAGGACACCGCCTCCAGATCCGGTGCGATCAGCGCCCGATCGTGGTCCGACAGCGCATCGAGGAGAAGGTTGCCCGTCGGGCCGGCGCTGTCGATTGCCATCAGGCCCAGTACGATGCAGGAAAATCAGCTACCCAGAGGATCCCCAGGGCGCATTCAGCCGAAGCCAAGTTCCCATGCATACGCCTCGCCGCAGTATACTGTACTAACTTAGGTTTGCTTTCAATGAAGGGGGCTACTTATCGGTGCAGAGTCCCTGCTCCGACAGCCGCTTGTGCTCGCGCGGGTCACAATCGGTCGTCAGGAACGACGCCCAATCGGAGGGGGTGCCGTAGAAGGCATTGCGATCGACGTCCCCCTGCACCCCCGGGACGCGGCCCGTGGAGGTGAACTGCCACAGCATCCACTTGCGGTTGACGAACCGCTGCTCCGGCTCCGCCGCGGTCGACCGCAGCCAGTGCGGGTAATCGGGTAGCTCGCCCTCCAGCACGTCCTTGTGGAAGGTGATGTCGGTGTAGATGATCGGGCGCTTGCCGGTGTAGCGCTCCATCTCCTCCAGCATCTCGGTCACCATCGCCAGGGCCTGCGCCTTGGGCAGCTTCTTTGGGCAGGTCTGCGAGTGGCCGTTCCACTCGACGTCGAGCACCGGCGGGAGGGCGGTGGGGTCGTTCGGGACGTTCTTCCGGAACCAGTCCATCTGCTCCTTGGCGGAGCGGCACCAGAACACGAAGTGGTAGGCGCCCCGGGGAACGCCGGCCTTGGCCGCGCCGTCCCAGTTGGTCCGGAAGCGCTCGTCCACGTGGTCGCCGCCCTCGGTGGCCTTGATGAAGGCGAACTGCGTGCCGGCGGCCCGGACCGAGGCCCAGTCGACGTTGCCCTGCCACTTCGAGATGTCGATGCCCTGGATCGGGTGAAGCTTGGCCTTGGCCACGCCGGGATGCGGCTTGGCATCGCCCTTGGTGGGGTAGAACGTGGTGTTCGAGGCGCAGGCCGCCAAGCCGGCGAGCATCATGACGGCGGCGAACCGGCCGGCGAGCCGGCGGGCGGCCTTGATGCGATGGCCCACACCTCCGGACAAGCCGAGGGAGGAAGAACGCGAAGACTGATCGATCCGCGACATCAGTGTTTAGCCCGCCACCGAAGAAGCGCCACAGACAGGCGTATTCGATGGCCCCTGCGCGGTTAACGGACCTTTGCGATCATTGCGGCGGAATTCCGAGATGCGTTGCATCACCGCGACATACGCAGGGGATCCAACGGTGTTGCACAGGGCGCGATTCGGCTTAAGTGCCGGCCGTGACGTGCGAGTTCGGTGGCCGCGCCGTGGGCAAGCAAATCTTTACCATAGGGTACGAAGGCCTGGATTCGGAGCAGCTCGGCGGCCTCCTGCGCGAGGCCAACGTCCACGTGCTGGCGGATGTCCGGGCGGTGGCGAATTCGCGCAAGCGCGGCTTCTCGAAGGGCGCGCTCAGCACGTCGCTTCAGGAGGCCGGGCTCGGCTACACCCATCTGCGCAGCCTCGGGACGCCCAAATCCGGCCGGCAGGCGGCCCGGGCGGGGGACGCGGCGCTGCTGCGGCGGATCTACTGCGAGGAGGTGCTCGACACCGCCGACGGCCAGACGGCGCTCGACGCGCTCGCCGCCATGGCCGAGGCCGCGCCCCTCTGCCTGCTCTGCTTCGAGCGCGATCCCGCGGTCTGCCATCGCCGCATCCTGGCGGAGCGTCTGGCCGAGTGGGGCTTTGCCGTCAGGGACCTGTGAGGCGGCTTTTCGAGGAGATAGCGCTCCAAGTTGCGCGCGCCCTGCGCCGTGAGGCTCGCGGTGTCACACGTCACCAGCTGCGCTGACTGTCGTTGCAGAAAACCCCTCTCACGTGGGTCTCAAAAATTCACACCTAGGGTCCTGGCCACATCGGATCAGAGCCGAGCGCTGGTCCCCTCTCCCGTGCGGGAGAGGGGGCCTGTCGCGCTTCGCCACCGACGCCGGTGTTCACCGGAGAACTGTCTGTATCGTAGGCCCAGGGGCGGGCAGAGGGGTCGCGTCGCGGACTTTCTCTTTGAAGTGCAGGCGCTTCAGCCCGCAAAGCGGTGAACCGGCCACGTTTCGATCGTACCCGCTCTCAGGCCGGGAAGCGCGGATCCCGCGCCGATCCCGGCAGGGGGTGCAGCCGTGCGCCGAGCGTGCCGGCGAGCTTCCGCAACGGGCCCACGACGGCGCCGAGACGCGACGGCGGGGCGATGCGCCGCGTCCGCCGGTCCGGTTCGGCCACCGGCTCGACCGGCATGTAGAGCGCGTCGAAGAACGGGATCTCCAGAAGCGTCGCGCCGTGTTCGTCGGTGATCACCATGGCGGCCGCGAGCAACCGCGGATCGCCGCCGTGCTGGCGCATCAGGCCCTGGACGATGGTGCGCGCGGCCGCTCGGGCAGCCTCGGCATCGGCGACCCATTGGGCGGCCGAGGCCGGCAGGGACGCTTCGCCGAAACGGATGGTGAAGTGGGCGTGGATCATGGGGCTCCCCGGAAGGGCCGATGTGGCGCGTCAGGCAGCCTGCACGCCGTCGACGGTCTCGGCCGCCGGCTTCGGATCGAAGGCGTCGGCCAGGAGTTCGAGGCGCCGGGCCATGTCGCGCACCTCGTTCAGCGCGATCGACTTCTGACCTTCCTTCACCGCGCGGGTGATGTCGCTGACCTGCGTGGTGGCGATCCGCTTCAGTTCCTCGGCGAGTTGCTGGCAGGTCATCATCGCATCCGGCTCGGCTGGTCGATCTGAGCGGGGACCGTTGCGCACCGGCGCTTACCAAGGCGTTTCCCTGGGCGACGCCGCCTGTGGACAAGGTGGGGATCGCGCCGGCAACGCAGGCCTGGCGATGGCACACCGCGTGGATCGGGGAACCCGTGACGCCCTGCGGGCGATGATCCGTCGGCGCGCCCGACGCGCAGGCGCCCGACCGACGCATCCTGTTCGGCGGCAGCGGCCGAACCTGCTTCAAGGACAGTCATGGATACGACGCCCCTCGACCCGACAGCGTTCCGGGCTCCCGCCGTGCTGCTCTCAGGACAGGTCGACTACGACATGTACCGGGATTTTCGCCGTCAGCTCGACGCGGCGGCGGACCGGGAGATCGTGGTGATCGAGCTGACGACGCTCGGCGGCGATCCCGAGGTCGCCCGGATGATGGGCGCGGATATCCGCTTCAACAGCGCCATGGATCCGAACCGAAGGTTCGTCTTCCTCGGCAAGGCCGCGATCTACTCGGCCGGCACGACCTTCATGAGCTTCTTCGCGACGCCGAACCGCTATCTCGCCTGCGGCACGCGGCTGATGATCCACGAGCGCAAGATGGACAAGCAGCTCCACGTCCAGGGGCCGCTCACGACCTGCATCGCCTCCGTGAAGGCGACGCTCAATGAGATCCTGTGCTCGATCGAGATCCAGAACGAGGGGTTCGCGAACCTCGTCCAGGGCTCGGACGTGAGCCTGGATGAGGTGCTCGAGAAGGCGCCGGCCAACTGGTATCTGGAGGCCGAGGAGGCCAAGCGGCGGGGCCTGATCGCGGGCGTGATCTGACGCTCACGCCTTCGGGTAATCGGCCCCGAGGCTCGTCTCCCGCCATGCCTCGATCTCGGCCAGGGCCTGCTTCAACCGGGTCGTGACGGCGTCATAGCCCCAGGCGCCGAGCACGAGATGGCGCGGCGGGGCATCCATCTCGGTCACCCGGATCATCGCCTCGCCGGCCCGCACCGGATCGCCGGACTGGGTGCCGCTCTTCTCCGCCGTGGCCTTGAGGCGCGCGCCGGCCGTCTCGGCATAGTCGGCGAGCGCGTTCGGCGTCTGGATCAGGGACCGTCCGGCCCAGTCCGTGCGGAACGGGCCCGGCTCGATGCAGGTCACGCGGATGCCGAGGGGCGAGACCTCGGCGGCGAGGGAATCGGAAAACCCCTCCACGGCGTGCTTGGTGGCGGCGTAGTAGCCCGAGGCCGGGAACCCCACGAAGCCCGCCACCGAGGTGATGTTGAGGATGTGGCCGGATCTCTGCGCCCGCATCACCGGAAGCACGGCGCGGGTGAGCGCGAACAGGCCGAACACGTTGGCGTCGAACTGGGCGCGGATCTTGTCCTCCTCGCCCTCCTCGATCGAGGATTGGTAGCCGTAGCCCGCATTGTTCACGAGCACGTCGATCCGCCCGAACCTGTCCTGGGCGGCGGCGACCGAGGCCGCGATCTGGCCGGCCTCTGTGACGTCGAGGGACAGCGCGAGGACGCGGTCCCCTGCCCCGTCCGCGAGGTCGGCGACCGTGGCGCTGTCGCGGGCCGTGACCACCGCGCGCCAGCCGCGCCCGATGACGAGCTTGGCGAGTTCCCGGCCGAAGCCGGTCGAGCACCCCGTGATGAACCAGACCGGGTCGGTGTTCTGCGTCATGGCGTATCCTGCTCAGGGCGTTGCGGCCGGCTCCGTCAGGCGATCGACCGAGAGCAGGTAGGCGATCAGCGCCGTCTGCTCGTCGGGCGACACGCCCGCGCCGGAATCCGCCCAGAAGGCGTGCCCCTTCCCGGTAACGCGGGCGGTCCGCGCGGTATCCGAGGCCGCGTTCGCGGCCACCACCTTGGCGCGCAGATCGCGGTCGACAAGGGCCCGCAGGCTGTTGGCGGGATCCGGGGCGATCCCCTTGTAGAGGGTGCCGGGGACGCCGAGCTGGGTGTCGGCGTCGCGGCCGACCGCCACGCCGGCATCGTGCAGGTAGGGCGCCGTCCAGGCGAGGCCGACGAGGTTCGGCACCTTGTAGCCGCCCTCCGTCCCGCCCTGCCCCCAGGCGAGCTGGACCTGGGCCTGCTGATCGCCCGCGAGCGGCACCGGGACGACCGTGGGCTTCTCGGGCAGCGGGAACGGCGTGCCGATCGCGAACATCGCGGGCGGCGACAGGCGGGCTTCCATCTTGGCGCCGGCCCGGGCGCGGGTCGGCTCCGTGCCGATCTCGGCCTCCGGAATGACCCGGTGGTTGGTGAGCGCCGGCCCGGAATGGCAGGCGCCGCAGCCGGCCTTCTCGAACACCGCGCGGCCGGCGCGCACCGTCTCGGCGTCCTGGCCGGAGGCCGGCGGATGC
The DNA here is from genome assembly GCF_038442355.1 of Methylobacterium guangdongense. Lineage (NCBI taxonomy): Bacteria > Pseudomonadati > Pseudomonadota > Alphaproteobacteria > Hyphomicrobiales > Methylobacteriaceae > Methylobacterium > Methylobacterium guangdongense. The sequence continues at coordinate 294,749 of NZ_JBBXMX010000004.1, read as the reverse complement.
AGCAGGTTCTGGAACGCCGACATCGCGTTGTTGGCGTGGTTGGCGGGCTCGCCCGGAACCGAGGCGAACAGGCCGTTGTCGGTGACGTAGTTGGTGGCCGGATAGGTCGGCAGCACCGCGTAGCTGTTCAGCCCCGGCGAGGCCGGCGTCGGATCGACGCTTTTGAGCACCTCGGACGGGCTGCGGCTGCCGTCCGGCTTGTAGCGGAACGCGTCGTTGGCCGAGCCGCGCAGGACGATACCGAGATATGTCTCCGCATCCATGCCGAACAGCCAGGGGGCGGCCGCAGCCAACTGGGTGGTATCGGAATTGGCCGCGTGGACGTTGTTGTTGAGCGACGACAGGCCCGCGAAGGGGCCGATCGCCTCGCGTCCGCTCCAGCTGTAGGGCTCGCCGTAGGCCGAGAAGCTCGACGGGATCGAGGTCGGGTTGGTGACCCGGTCGGCCGAGGAGTCGAAGCTGCCGGGCGGCCAGCTCGCCACCTGCACCTTGGTGGCCGCCTCCACGGCCGCCGCATCCGGCAGCGCCGGACCCGTCGTGGTCGAGCCGGTGTGCTGCGGGTCGGCACTCGGCCGCGCATCGGCCTCCGGCACGCTGGCGTGCATGAAGTAGGCCGAGGAATTCTTGGCGAGCGCCATCAGCAGCCCGGCGTTCAGATCGATGTTGGGCGCGCCCTCCACGACCTTGCCGGTGCCGGGATCGACCGCGGCGTGGCAGAGCGCGCAGGTGATGCCCATGCGCAGGTGGCCGCGATCGTAAAAGGTCTTGATGCCGATGATGAAGGCGCCGCCCTTCGGCACATCGAGCCCGGTGGGGACCAGCTCGCCCTTCTTGTAGACGCGCTCGCCCACGCGCATGTCGCGCGCCATGGCGACCTGCAGGTTGGTGGTCCCCTGCCCGCCGAGCTTGGCAACCGCCAGGGCGACTTCGGTCGGTGTCAGGCCGCCATCGAGCATGCCCATCACGTCGGAGAGGAAGACCTCGTTGCCGAACGTCTCCTGGTAGAAGGCTTGGCGTCCGCGCTCGACAATGGCCGGATCGATCGCTACGGCGGTCCCGCCCGGCGCCAGTTCCTTTCGGCCGCTCTCCGTCGCGTTCAGGCGATCCGCCTCGGCCCGGGAGACCCGGCGCCCGAGGATGTCGAAGGCGGTCTGGATCGGATACCGGTCGCCGTTGAGCAGATCCGCCCGGTCGGGCATCGGCGCATAGCTGAAGCGCCCGAGGGTCGCGGTGGCGCCGACCGCGACGGCGGCGACACCGGCGACGATCAGAATGCGGCGTGGCCAGCCCATGGTGCGTCAGAATCCTTCCGGATCCGCCGGCGCAAGCGCGGCGGTCGGGCATAAACACGCCGATACGGCCTGGGTTCACGCCCGCCGGCAGGACGGGGTGTCGCGTCAGTAGCCCCGGGCGGTGTCGATGCCCTGCGGTGGCTGCCCGGTCCGCCGGTACACCCGAAGGTTGTCCGCTACCGTGCCGGCGGCCGAGGGCATGTCGGTCGGCCCCGAGATGTGCGGCAGGACGGTCACGCCCGGATGGGACCAGAGGGGGGACTCGGCCGGCAGCGGCTCGACTTCGAACACGTCCAGCACCGCGTGCGCGAGGTGGCCGCTGTCCAGCGCGGCGATCAGGTCCGCCGTCGCCACGATCGGGCCGCGGGCGAAATTGATCAGCGAAGCGCCGGGTTTCAGCGCCGCCAGACGCTCGGCGTTGACGAGGCCGCGCGTGTCCGGCGTCAGCGGCACGAGACAGACGAGGATGTCGCAGCGGCCGAGCATGGTCGGCAGCGCCTCCATGCCATGGAGCGCCTCGATGCCGGGAACGGATTTCGGGCTGCGGCTCCACCCGGTGACGCGAAAGCCCGCCCCAAGGAGGCGTTCCGCCGCCGCGATCCCGAGGGCGCCGAGGCCGAGCAGGCCGACTGTCGTGTCGGCGGGCTTCCGGTAAGGATGAGGCCGCCAGAGGCCGGCGCGCTGCTGACGCGCATAGGCCGGCATGTCGCGCTGGAGGTAGTAGGTCCAGGCCAGAACCGCCTCGGCCATGGTGCGGGCCATCTCGCGGTCCACCAGCCGCACGATCGGCAGGGGCCGGTCGAAGGCGCTGACCAGCCGCTCGACGCCGGCCCAGAGGCTCTGCACCCAGACGAGGTTCGGCAGCGCCGCGACCTCGGCGGGATCCGGGTTGGCCACGATGGCGACCTGGGTGGCATCCCGCTCGGCCTGCTCCATCAGCCGGAACGGGACGATCCGCTCCTCGGGCATCGCGGTCGCAAGGACATCCAGGTATTCCGCCTCCTGCGTCTGCCCCTTGCACCCGATGAGGACGATCGCCTCTGCCATTCCCGACTCCGTACCGACCCCGGCCGCGCGGGCCGCACCGCGCCAAGCAGGCGCTGTGCCCGATGCGCGGCGGATCGCCAATCGGCCGCGGGCTCAGCGTGCCTCGATCAGGGCCGGATAGACCAGGCGGACACGGCGTTTCTCCTCGGGGACCGGGTGGTCCGTGCGGCTCCGGATGCTGCCGGTCGTGCTCGGCATCGCCGGTTCGGTCGGCCGCAGGCGCCAGCGGTCGGCAGCCGGCATCTCGATGCGGGGCTTGGGCCGCTCAAGACGACCGTCGGCGCTCTGCGAGGGGACGGTCGCGAGGCCTGCGAGCGTCATCAGTCCGAGCATCGCGACGCGGGCGAGGCGGCGACGGGGGGAGGCAGATCGGGAGGGCATGGCGAGGCACCGCGTGGACCGCTCCGGTCTGCCCGCAGCAAATGAAGATGTGCGCGAACCGAATCGTTTCCCAACCCGTTCCCAACATCTGCCTGGGGTTTCGGTAAACGCGGGCTGTGCAGGCACAGTAAACGGCCCGTGCGGGAGGATATGCGCAGATGACGAGCAAGGTCGAGGGAAGCGCCGGAACGCCGGAACGGGCCGAGATCGGCCGCGTGATCGATACCGACATCTCGGCGCGCCTCGACCGATTGCCCTGGGGCCGGTTCCACGTGCTCGTCATCGTGGCGCTCGGCATCACCTGGGTGCTCGACGGTCTCGAAGTGACGCTGGCCGGCTCGCTGGTGGGCGCCCTGCGGCAGCCGCCGATGTCCTTCTCCGAGTTCGACGTCGGGCTCGCCGCCTCCTGCTACCTCGTGGGCGCGGTGACGGGCGCGCTCGGCTTCGGCTGGCTCACCGACCGGATCGGCCGCAAGAAGCTATTCTTCATCACGCTGGCCCTCTACCTCGTCGCCACGGCGGCGACCGGCCTGTCGTGGAACGTCTGGAGCTTCTGCCTCTTCCGCTTCTTCACCGGCGCCGGGATCGGCGGCGAGTACACGGCAATCAACTCGACCATCCAGGAGCTGGTCCCGGCCCGCGTGCGCGGCTGGACGAACCTCGTCATCAACGGCTCGTTCTGGATCGGCGCAGCGCTCGGCTCGTTCATGTCGATCGTGCTCTTGAAGCCCGAGGTGATCGACCCGGCCTGGGGCTGGCGGGTCGCCTTCTTCACGGGCGGCGCCATCGGCCTCGTGATCCTGCTCCTGCGCACCTGGATCCCCGAGAGCCCGCGCTGGCTCGCGACCCACGGCTATGCGGCGGAAGCCGACCGGGTCGTCACCGGTATCGAGAAGCGCTTCACCGACGAGGGCGTAACCCTGCCGCCGGTGGACGAGAGCAAGCGCATGAAGGTCCGCACCCGCGACCACACCCCGCTCTCAGAGGTGTTCAGGGCGCTGTTCGTCACGAGCCGCAAGGAGACGATGGTGGGCCTCGCGCTGATGATCGCGCAGGCCTTCTTCTACAACGCGCTGTTCTTCACCTACGCACTGGTGCTGGAGCGGTTCTACAATGTGCCGGGCAACCATGTCGGCTGGTACCTGCTGCCCTTTGCGCTGGGCTCGTTCCTCGGCCCGCTGCTGCTGGGGCGGCTGTTCGACACGATCGGCCGGCGCAAGATGATCGCGTTCACCTACGGGATCTCGGCGCTGCTGCTCGCCGCCGTCGGCCTGCTGTTCCGCCTCGACGTGCTCGGGCCGGTCGGCCAGACCGGCGCCTGGATGGTGGTGTTCTTCTTCGCCTCGGCGGCGGCGAGCTCGGCCTACCTCACCGTCTCGGAGACCTTCCCGCTGGAGATCCGGGCGCTCGCCATCGCGGCCTTCTACGCGGTGGGCACCGGCATCGGCGGTGTCTCGGGCCCGCTGCTGTTCGGCACGCTGGTCGAGACCGGTTCGCGGGACTGGGTGCTGTTCGGCTACGGGCTCGGCGCGGTCCTGATGCTGGTCGCCGCGGTGGTCGGCGGGATCTGGGGCACGGCGGCCGAGGGCAAGTCGCTGGAGGATGTGTCGAAGCCGCTGGCTGCGGCTTGAGCCCGGGTCGGCGGCACCGATCTCTGCACGTAGCGCGAAGGCAGTGGCGGCGTGTCGGTCACGCCCCCTTCCGCCACACCTGCCCGTGATAGACGAAGGTCCGGCCCTCGTTGGCGAGAGCGGCGAGGCCCTGGAAGGCGGGGTCCTGAACGGTGATGACGCTGGTCGGGATCTTGCGCATCATGTCGACGAAGGGCGCCTTCCGCTCGAAGGCGTCCCGAAAACCGCTCTCCTGCAGCACCTTGACGATCCGGGGCGCGATGCCGCCGCCGATATAGACCCCGCTGGTGGCGAGGAAGGTCAGCGCGAGGTCGCCGCAGACGCGGCCGAGCAGCCGGCCGAACAGCTCCAAGGTCTCGGCCGCGTGGGGGTCTGAGGCATCGAGCCCGGTCTCGGTCACCGCCGCGGGGTCGATCTTCTCGTGGGGCTGCCCCGTGCGGACATGCGCCACCGCCGCGTGCAGCCGCGCTAGCCCGGGGCCGGACAGGACGGCCTCCACGGTGATCCGGTCCTCGACGCGCTCCAGCGCGTGCCAGACCTTCTCCTCGAAGGCGTCGGCCGGGCCGAAATCGGTGTGGCCGGCCTCGGTGGAGACGATGGCGAGATGCGTGGTGTACGGCACCAGCGCCGCGGCGCCGAACCCCGTGCCCGGGCCCAGCACGACGCGCGCACCGCCGGAGACCAGCGGGCACGGCCCGATCGGCGTGAGATCGTGCGGCTCGATGCCGGCGGCGCCGGCCGCCACCGGCACGTAATCGTTCACCACCACCGCGGAGGACAGTCCGAAGTCTTCGGCGATGCGCTGACCGGCGATCTTCCAATGCGCGTTGGTGAGCTGGATCTCGGGCCCGTCGACCCGGCCGGCGATCGCCAGGATCGCCGAGCGCGGCGGCGGCAGGTCACCGCCCTTGGCGAGGGACGCCTTGATGGCGCTCGACGGATCGGGATGATCCGCCGTCGCCTCGTGCGAGAGCAGCCGGGGCTGCCCGCCCTGGGCCTCGATCAGACCGAAGCGGGCATTCGTGCCGCCGATGTCGCCGACCAGGACCGGAAACTCGAACATCGCAGGGTGCCTCCGCGCACTGGACCGCCGATGAGGGTCCTTCGCCGTGTGTCCCCGGTGGGGCAAGCCCCGCCGGATCTCAAAACGCCTTATCGCGGCGTGTTCGCCGTTGCGCGTGCCCGGCCGATCGCACCGAGATGCGTATCGCCGAAGCCGCTGGCGTATTTCAGTCCGTATCCGAGCATCCGATCAAGCCCGATATGGGCAAGCCAGATCAGCGTTAGCCCGACGAGGTGGGATTGACCGAGGGCCGCCGCGGCGCACAGGCCGATCAGCGGCAGCGTCACCGTATGGACCGTGTTGTACGCGATGGCGCCCGGGCGGGGGCCGGCCGCGTAGCCCACCATGCTGAGATCCGGGGCGAACAGCAGGGCGGCGAAGGTCCACCAGGACTGCCCGAGCCAGGCATAGGCCGCGATCGCGCAGGCGAGCAGGCAGGCCCCCTCGATCCGCAGGATGATCCGGGGGCCGCCGCCCACGAAGCCGTCCGACATCGCGACGTCGCTTCGATCAAGCCGCCGGCAGGGAGGCCGGATCGATCGCGCCCCCGGCGGCCCAATCCCGCAGCAGGGCGCGGACGGCGGCCGGGTCGGGCAGGCGATGCGTCGCGACGGTCTCGCCGTCACCGACCCGCACGGCGATGCCGCCGTCCGCCTTCACCGACGCGAAGGCGATCTCATCCGTCCGGTCGTCCCCGAGGAAGACCGGGACCCGCCCGCGATACGGGCTCTCCTCCATGAAGGCGCGGATCGCGTGCGCCTTGGTGGCCTGCGCCGGCACGATCTCACCGACCGCCTTGCCGAGCTGCAGGCGGTAATCCGCGCCGAGCGCGTCGGCGGCAGCCTTCACCAGCGCCTCGGCGCGGGCCGCATCGTCGGCGCTGGCGAGCCGCCAATGCACCGCGACGGAAGCGCCCTTGTCCTCGATCAGGACGTTCGGCAGCGCGGCGCTCTCCGCTTCCAGCCGCGCGGCCTGCCGGCGCAGGTCGGGATGGTCCTCCGCCCGCCCCCCGCTGAGGGTTCCGCCGAGCCGGCGCTCGACGCCGTGCAGCCCGGCGGCGTCGAGGCGCGCGGGGGCGAGGAAGCCGTCGATCACCGAGACCGGGCGTCCGGTCACGATCGCCAGCGCACCGCCGAGGCGTTCGCGCAGCCGCTCCAGCGTCTCCACGAGGCCGGGCTCGACCACCACCGCATCCGGCCGGGGTGCGATCTCGGCGAGGGTGCCGTCGAAGTCGAGGAAGAGGGCGATGTCCATCGCGAACGATCCCGGGCTCGTGTCTCGGCCCCGGGCTAGCACGGGCAGTGCTCCCGACAAACGGCGTCGGGGGCGCCCTATATCGCGTCACACAAGCTTTGAACGGGGATCCCGCATGATCTGGCCGCCGACACGCCCCACACCGGATCCGGTCAAGCCGGGCGAGGAGAGCGTCTGGGACTATCCGCGTCCGCCACGGCTCGAGCCCGTGAGGCAGCGGCTGCGCGTGGTGCTGGGCGGCGCCGTGATCGCCGAGACGGAGGCCGGCTTCCGGGTGCTGGAGACCTCCCACCCGCCGACTTACTACCTGCCGCCCGGCGACATCGCTCCGGGCACGCTCGTCAACCCACGGCGCGGCGGCATCTGCGAGTGGAAGGGCCAGGCGCGCCTGTTCGACGTCCAGGGCGGCGACGGAACCGTTCCCGGCGCGGCCTGGACCTACCCGGACCCGACGCCAGATTTCCGCGGGATCGCCGGCTACGTGGCCTTCTACGCGGGGCCGATGGAGGCCTGCTTCGTCGGCCCGGACCGGGTCGCGCCGCAGCCCGGCAACTTCTACGGAGGCTGGATCACGCCCGGCATCGTCGGCCCGTTCAAGGGCGCGCCGGGCACGATGGGCTGGTGATTTTCATGATCCGCCCCCTTACGCTTTCGGATCGTATCGACGTGGAGACCGCATGAGCGCGCTGACCGACACCGATCCCAAGGCCGCCGGCTTCGATCCGGCGGCGCTCGCCCGCATCGAACCCTGGATGGACCGCCTCGTGGCGGAGGGGCGGCTCGCCGGCCTGTCGGTGACGGTGGCGCGGCGGGGGCAGATCGCCTTCGCGCGGGCCTGCGGCCAGGCCGACCTCGCCCGGGGGACGCCCTTCACCCTCGACACGGTGACGCGGATCTACTCCATGACCAAGCCGCTCACCTCGGTGGCGGTCATGCAGCTCTACGAGCAGGGCCTGTTCCAGCTCGACGATCCGATCGCGCGCGTGCTGCCGGACTTCGCCGAGATGCGCGTCGCGGTCGGCGGCAACCGGGCGAAGATCGAGACCGAGCCGGCGCGCCGACCGATCACCGTCCGGGATCTCCTCACCCACACGGCCGGCCTGACCTACGGCTTCATGGAGGCGACGCTCGTCGACGCACAGTATCGCGAGCACGGGATCGACTTCCTGGCGCGCGAGGGCACGCTCGCCGAGATGACCGCCCGGGTGGCGCGGTTGCCGCTCCTCGCCCAGCCGGGCAGCGCCTGGAACTACAGCGTCGCCACCGACGTGCTCGGCCAGTACGTGGCGACGGTCAGCGGCCGGCCCTTCGCCGATTATCTTCGCGAGAACGTGATCGCGCCGCTCGGCATGGTCGATACCGACTTCCACGTGCCGCCCGCGCGGATGCCGCGCTTCTGCGCCACCTACGCGTATGACCGCGAGCGCCGGCTTCGCCAGTTCGACGATTCCGTCGAGACGGCCTTCGCGCAGCCGCCCGCCATCGCGTCGGGCGGGGGCGGCCTCGTCTCGACGGCCGCCGATTACCAGCGCTTCTGCCGGATGATCCTCAATCGGGGCACCCTCGACGGTCATCGGCTGCTCGGCCGCAAGAGCGTCGATCTGATGCTGGCGAACCACCTGCCCGGCGACCTCGCCGCGATGGGGACGCCGCGCTTCGCCGAGACCTCCTATACCGGGATCGGCTTCGGGCTCGGCTTCTCGGTGATGCTCGATCCGGCCCGCGCCCAGATCCTCGGCTCCCCCGGCGAAGTCGCCTGGGGCGGCCTCGCCTCGACGGCGTTCTGGATCGACCCCGCCGAGGATCTCTCGGTCGTGCTGATGACGCAGCTCGTGCCGTCCTCGGCGCTGCCGATCCGGCGGGAGCTGCGCGTCCTGGCCTACGCCGCCCTGGCGGCGTGAGCGCCGCTCACTCCTGAGCGGGCGCCGCCGTGGCGGGCTTCGGGGCGGGCTTCGCGGCGGCCTTGGCGGCCGGCTTTGCGCCGGCGGTCGCGTATTCCGGATCGCTGTGCGGACCGTTCGGGCCGTTGGTCGGACCGGGGAGCTGACCGGGGGCGAGGTCGGTCACCTTGGTCCAGGTCTGCGACTTGCACAGGAACGCGATGAGGCAGCCGCGGACCGTCAGCTCGCCCGGCGCATCCGTCCAGATCGTGACGTCGTAGGACTTGCCGTCCTCCGAGTTGTAGATCTTGCCCTCGTAATGCGCGTCGGCATTGGGCTTCAGGCCCATGATCAGCTGGTGGCCGAGCGACGGGCGCATCTGCTTCTTCGGATCGGGGTTCTTGAAGTCGATCCGCGGCTCGCCCTTGTCGTTGAGCGGGACCTTCAGCCAGACCACGTAACCGCACAGGCGGTCGGCCGCGGTGCCGCACTTCTCGAGACGAACGCGGGCGCGCCCATCCTCGGTGAGATACGTACCGCTCGGATCGGCCGGGGTCGCGGCATGCGCCGCGCCCGCCAGCGCCGTGAGCGCCAGGATCGCGAGCGGCGCAATCCGGCGACCGATCGAAGAAAACCGCATACCCGAAACTCCTATGCCTCGCGGGCCTGGGGGGACCGGACCGCTCACGTGCGGGAAGGCCTCTCCCACACGTCATCGCGTCCGCACCGGGTCGAAAGCACCGGGTGGCACGCGCCTCTGCCCCGCCCTGTCCCGCGCGAAGTTGTCCGCATCATGACAGGACAGCCCAGGGCTGAAAGCTGCCGCCCCGATGCTAACCGCCCAGGCGCGTCGGCGGTGTTCCACGGGCGGGGCCGAGGGGACGCTGCATCAGGGTGACGTCGAGCCAGCGCCCGTGCTTGTAGCCGACGCCCGCCAGGGTGCCGACCGGCGTGAATCCCAGCCGCGCGTGCAGCGCCGTGGAGGCGGGCGAGCCGCTCTCGGCGATGATCGCGACCATCGCCCGGAAGTCGATCCGCTCGCAGGCGGCGATCAGGGCCGCGAGCAGGGCGCCGCCGATCCCGCCGCCCCGGGCGTCCCGCGCCACGTAGATCGAGTCCTCGACGGTCGAGCGATAGGCCGCACGCTGGTGATAGGGACCGGCATAGGCATAGCCGATCACCGCGCCGTCACGGACTGCCACCAGATAGGGGAAGCCGCCGTCGCGCAGGATGCGGAAGCGCCGGGTCATCTCGTCGAGGCTCGGCGGATCCGTCTCGAAGCTCACCGTGCTGGTCTGGACGGCGTCGCCGTAGATCGCCGTGATGCTCGGCAGATCGGCTTCGGTGGCGGGGCGTATCGCGTCGGACATGCGGATCGAGCCTGAGCCGGGAACACCGGCGGAGCGGTCCCCTGCGTTCACGGCAGACGACGCCTCCGTCAAGGGTCGCCAAACGCGGCGAAGCCGGATCCCCGGCCTGGGGACCCGGCTTCGCGATGTCGGGAAGGCGCCTCAGCGACGCCCGCCCCTCAGGGCAGGGCTTCAGCCCTGCTTGGCCTTCTTGTTGGCGTTGTGGTGGCCGATAGCGCAGCCCGCGGCGGCGCCCATCTTGCCGTGGCCGGCCATGTGCCCGGCCACGCCGCCGACCACCGCGCCCTTGAGGCAGCCCTTCGCCTCGGCCGGCGCGCCCACCAGGAACGCGCCAACGGTCAGGGCGGAGATCAGTGCGATCCGATGGGTCATAGGTTTCTCCTGAAGATCAGCGATCAATCGGGATGCAAACGGCTGCGCGGGCCAAGCCGTTCCGTCCCCGACCGCGCGGCCCGGCGCGCTGCGCCGCAGAGGCGATCAGCGCGCGAGCCCGGCCACCAAGCGGACGAGGTCCGCCTGACGGGTTGCACCGGTCTTGGCGAAGATCGCCTTCAGCTGCGAGCGAGCGGTCGCCGCCGTGATGGCGAAGCGCGACGCGGCCTCCGCGAGGGCCTCGCCGCCGGACAGGGCCTGGGCGAGCCGCGCTTCCGCGGGCGTCAGCCGGTAGGCGGCCTGCAGGATCGCCGCGGCCGGGACCGGTGTCGCCCCCGGCACCCGGCACAGGAGCAGCGTCCGACCGCCGGCGAACAGGCTCCGGCTCGGCCCGACCAGGGGCACGACGTGGATCACGACCGGCTCCGCGTCCCGCCGCGCCACCACGACGGCCGAGAGCGGTGCGCGGCCGCACGGGCGCACCAGGGCTTCCAGCTGGCGCGCCGCTTCCGGATCCTCGGCGACTAAGCGTCCGCCCACAAGCTTCAGATCAGGCCCGAGGAGTTCCGTGAACGCCGTGTTCCAGCGCAGAGCCTTCCCCTCGGAGTCGAGGATCAGCGCCGCGCGCTCGATCGTGTCGAACGCCTGGGTCAGTCCGGCGAGCCGTGCCTTCTCGATCATCAGGGTGAGGAGGCCCGCCCGTCGGAGCAGCGGCGACAGGGTCGCCAGCCGCCGCTGCTCCTCGGCCTCGTACGGCCCCTGCGCCACCGTTCGCTGCAGCGAGAGGCACCAGAGCCGGCCCTTCACCTCGAATCCGACGCCGGCGAACCAGCGCAGGCCGCAGGATCCGAGCAGGTCCCGATAGTAGGGCAGCCGGGCGATCTCGTCGGGCGAGGTGAAATCCAGATCGACCGTGACGCCGCGCGCCCGCAGCGTTGGGAGTCCGCGCAGACGATGATCCTCCCGGCACCAGCCCTCGTCGAAGTAGCGGCGCGCGGGTTCGGCCAGGGACTCGGTGCACAGCGCATCGAGCCCGGTCCGATCCGTACGTAGGAGAAGGGCCCCGACGCTGCCGGAGCTGCGCGATACACGCTCGATCAGGTCGGGCCATCGCGCCGCGTCGATCACGGCGTCCTCGAGATCCTCCTGAAATGCCGCCTCCAGATCGTCGCGCAGGCCAGCGACGTCATCGTGTTTCAGGCCGGGCATCAGACCGGTCTCCAAAAATTCCTCTGCTCCGAGCACATCGCCCGAGGCTCATATGTGCATGTTTTGAAACCAAAATATACTCAAATTTCTATTTGTATACGGATATACGTAATAATATTTACATCCTATTCAACTCGAAATTGGTTTCGCTCGAGGGCGCAAGGTGCGATAGCTGTGATCACACCCGACCATTGCTTCGCATATCGGGCTGACCGCCCACCCCTTCGCGACGGGCCAAAACATCAAAACGGAACGCTTTGGTTCTGCTGCGCGACGTCGACCGCTCGGCAGCGCAGATTTGGCGCCGAAGCGCGGCACCAGAATTTATGCAGTTGGCGCCACGCGCGAGCGTCCTCGCCGTAGCGTCTCGGCATTCCGACGTTCTGTAGAGCGTCACACCAGACGAACGCGGGGCCCTGTGGGGGCCACGGCGGCTCACGCCCGGGGCTCCACGACGTCGGCAATCGCAGGGTGAACGGGTCGGAGCGCCAGCGTCACCCTACAGAGCAACGTCGGCGAGGACACGTGCCTCTAAGTCCAGCCTCCGCGCCTAAGGGCGGGACATGGGTGCGCGGACTTCGCGTCCGGTTGGCTTTGTCGGCCGGGCCGCCGCCCCTGACAGACCGGAGCGGCGCTCAAGGGGTCGGCGCGCCGCCCCCGGCCTGCGTGAGATCGGACGGCGGGATCGAAACCCGCGACAGGTCGAGCGGCGGCGTGCGGCCGGCCGGAAAGGTCGCCTGCCAGCCGCCGCCGAGGGCCTTCGACAGGGCCACGAAGTCGGTCGACATCGCGGCCGTCGCCTGGACGAGATTGGTCTCGGCCTGCAGCACGGTCTGCGAGGCTTGGAGGACCGTCGTGAAGATCTCGACGCCCTGCGTGTAACGCGCCCGGGACAGCGCCAGCGCCTGCCGGGCATCCGCCACCTGCCGCGCCAGCCGCGCCCGTCGGCCCTCGTCGCCCTTCAGGGCGGCCAGCGCATTGACGACGTCGTGCCAGCCCTGGAGCACCGCCTTCTGGTAGGCGATCGCCGCCTCCTGCTGACGGGCGCGCTGGAGCACCAGATTCGACTTCAACCGGCCGCCCTCGAACAGCGGGATGGAGATCGACGGCCCGATATTCATGTATTGCAGGGACGAGCCCCGGAAGATCTTGGCCGGATCGATGGCGTTGACGACCGGGCTCGCCGTCAGCGTCACACTCGGGAAGAACTGCGCCTCGGCAACCCCGATCTCGGCGACCGCAGCGTGCAGGTTGGCGTCGGCGCGCCGAATGTCCGGGCGGCGCAGCACGAGGCTCGACGGCACGCCTACCGGGATCCGGGGCGGCACCGGCGGGATCGCCCGGCCGGTCACCAGATCCTGCGAGAGGGCAAGCGGCGGCTCGCCCAGGAGCAGCGCGATGGCGTTGATCTGCTGGACCGCCTGCTGCTGCAGTTGCGGCAACTGCGCCTTGATCGCCTCGACCTGCTGGGCGGCGTTCGACGTGTCGAGGCCGGTGACGAGCCCCCGCTGCTGGCGGATCCGCACCACATCGAGGATCTGCTCGTTCACCTTGATGTTGGCGAGGTCGATCCGGATCTGCTCCTGCGTGCCGCGCAACTGCACATAGTCGCGCGCCAGCTCGGCCTGACTCGACACCAGCGCGTCACGCCGCTGCTCCGCGGCGGCGTCGGCCTGCGCCTGGGCGGCTTCGACGGAGCGGCGGACCTTGCCCCAGAGGTCGAGTTCCCACGAGGCATCGAAGCCGAGCGTGTAGCTCTCGAAGCCGTTGGTGAGCGGCGCCGTCGGATCGCCTCCCCCCGTGAGGCCGCCGAGCGAGTTGGACAGGAGGCCGATCGTCCCGTTCTTGCTGAACTGCTCTCGGTAGGCGCTGCCCTGGCCGTTGAGGGTCGGCAGCCCGGCCGCCGCCGCGGTGCCGAGCTGGGCGCGACTCTGGAACAGGCGGGCCGTCGCGGTCTGCACGTCGAGGTTCTGTGCGGCGACGCGCTCCTCCAGGGATGCCAGGACCGGATCGCGGAAGGCGAGCCACCACGCCACCGCCGGCTCCTCCGGGCTGGTGCGGGCGAGGAGCCGCAGCGGGGTCCGGGCCGGCAGGCCGGTGTCGAGGTAGTCGCTCGACTCCGTGAGCGGCGCGGCCGGCGGCAGGAAGTTCGGGCCCACCGTGCAGGCCGACGCAGCCGACAGGGCGAGGCAGGACAGCGCGCGGACCATGCCGCCGCGCAACGACGGGGTGCTGCGGGAGGTCATGTCAGTGTCCACCCCCGCCGCCCTGCGCGGTCTTGGCCGAGATCAGCAAGCACAGCGGCACGACCATCAGGGCGATGATGGCGGTGTATTGGAAGACGTTGCTGTAGGCGAGGACCTGCGCCTGCTTCATGTAGGTCTGATAGGTGTGCGCCACGGCCTGCTGGTGCACCGTGGAGGCCGCACGGCCCAGCGACCGGAGTGTGTGTTCGCTCTGTTGGATGAGCGTGTTGTAGCCATAGCGCAGCGGCGTCATGAACCCCGACAGATGCGCCTGATCGGCCTGGGTGCGCTCGGTGATGGCCGCGGTCGAGAGCGAGATCCCCAGCGAGCCGAAGACGTTGCGGAACATCGAGAACAGGGCGGCGCCGTCGCTGCGGTATTTCTGCGGCAGGGTCAGGTAGGCGATGGTCGAGATCGGCACGAACAGGAAGCCGAGCGCGGCGGTCTGGAGCGAGCGCATCAGCACGAGCGTCTTGTAGTCGATGTCGGGGGCGAGCCGGCTCGAGTAGAACAGGGCCCCGGCCATCAGGGCGAAGCCGAACATGACGATGAAGCGCGTCTGCACGACCTTCATGAGCTGGCCGACGATCGGGATCAGGATGATCACCACGATCCCGCCCGGCGACAGGATCAGGCCGGATTTCAGGGCCGTGTAGCCCAGCACATTCTGCGCGAATTGCGGGATGACCACGGCGCTCGCGTAGAGCGCGAAGCCCATGGCGCCGATGAGCACGCAGCCCATGGCGAAGTTCTTATCCTTGAATACGTCGAGGTTGATGATCGGCTTCTTCGCCGTCAGCAGCCAGCAGATCGCCCCGAACACGCCGAGGAAACCGATGACCGACATGGTCCGGATGAACGGCGAGGCGAGCCACGCATCGTCCTCGCCGCGGTCGAACACGATCTGCAGGCAGCCGATGCCGATCACGATCAGCGCCAGCCCGATATAGTCGATGCCGCGCCCGGTCTTGCGCTTCTCCTGCTCGGAGGGCGGATCCTGCACCAGGAACGCGTTGGCGATCACCGCCACGATGCCCACCGGCACGTTGACGAAGAAGATCCAGCGCCAATCGAGGTGCTCGATCAGGTAGCCGCCGAGCGTCGGCCCGAGCACGGGCGCCACGATGGTGGCGACCGCGGTCACCCCGAAGGCCGCCCCGCGCTTGGCGGGCGGGAAGGTGTCGAGGATGATCGCCTGCTGGCTCGGCTGCAGGCCGCCGCCGAAGAAGCCCTGCATCAGGCGGAACACGATGATCTGCCCGAGGCTCTGCGAGATGCCGCACAGGAACGACGACACCGTGAACATCGCGATGCAGACCAGGAAGTAGCGCTTGCGCCCGATCGTGTCGGAGAGCCAACCCGCGATGGTGAGCACGATGGCGTTGGCGACGAGGTAGGCGGTGAGCGTGTAGGTCGCCTCGTCGCCGGAGGCCGCGAGCGACCCGGCGATGTAGGGCAGCGCCACGTTGACGATCGTGGTGTCGAGGATCTCCATGAAGGCGGCGAGCGTCACCGTGATGGCGATCAGCCACGGGTTGTAGGCCGGTTTCCAGCCCTGGTTCGGGTCGCCGCTCATTTGAGCATCACCGTCGGCTCGACACTGATGCCGAGGGGCAGCGGCTCGTCCTTCCGCAGCCCGGAATCGATCACGATCTTCACCGGCACGCGCTGGACGATCTTGATGAAGTTGCCGGTGGCGTTCTCGGCCGGGAAGGCGGAGAATTTCGAGCCCGATCCGCGCTGGATCGAGTCGACGTGCCCGTGCAGGTCGAGGTTGGGGTAGGCATCCACCGTCATGGTGACCTGCTGGCCGGGTCGCATCCCGTCGAGCTCGGTCTCCTTGAAGTTGGCGGTGACCCAGACATCGGTGGTGACCAGCGACATCACCTGCTGGCCCGCCGTGAGGTAGTCGCCGGCATTGACGTTGCGCTTGGTCACCCAGCCGTCCTGGGGCGCGCGCACCACGCTCCATTCGACGTTCAGAACCGCCTGGTCGAGCTGGCCCTTGGCCTGCTCGGCCTGCCCCTCGAGCTGGTCGAGCTGCTGCTCGGACTGGCCGATATTCTGCTGGACCGGCGTCGCCTGGATGACCCGGGCCTCGGCCTGCTCGACCTGCGCTTTCGCCTGCTGGTAGTTCGCCGCCGTCGTGTCGACATCCTGCTGGGTGGTGGCGAGCTTCGGCAGGCTCTTCTGGCGGTCGTAATTCGCCTGCTGCAGGGCGAGGTTCGCCTTGGCGGAGGCGAGGTTCGCCTGCGCGAGCGACAGGGCGGCCGGAAAGTTCTTCCGGGCGATCTGGACGCCGAGCGTCTGGTTGGCGATCTGGGCCTTGTTCGAATCGAGCTGACCCTGCGCCTGCTCCTGCCGGTAGAGGTACTGCCGGGGATCGATGTGGAACAGCGGATCGCCCCTGTGGACGAACTGGTTGTCGGTGACGTCGAGGGTGACGACCTGCCCGGCCACCTGCGGCGCGATGCTGACGATGTTGCCGTCGGTATAGGCGTCGTCGGTCGAGGCTTTGCCACGGGTCGTCAGCCAGAAGTACAGACCACCGCCGATCATCAGCACGACGACGACGGCGGCGATGCCGTACACGATGGGCCGGCGCTTGCGGCGGCGTTCGGCGTCCTGATCCTTGCCCTGATCCTTGCCCTGATCCTTGCCGGTTCCCTGTTCCTTGTCCGAAGCCCCGTCGCCGTTCGGCTTGCCCGACCCCTCCTTCCGGTGGGGCTCCTCGTCCTGTCGGGACCTGCGCTGCCCGTCCTCTTCCGGGTGACCCCCGTCGTCGCGACCGGCCTCCCGGCGGTTCCGTTGTCGCGTGTCCTGACGACCGTCTTCGCGGCTCTCCCGCCGGTCGCGTTCGGGCTCGTCGTCGAACGCCCCCCCGATATCGCCGGAGCGGCGGCGTTCCGCGCCATCGGATGCGCGCGCCGCGCGACGCCCCTGCTCGTCGGTGTCGGATCCAAGTTCGATGTAGTCGCGGCGGTCGCGCGGCCGTCCGGAGGAGCGCGGGCGGCCGCCCGCATCGTCGTCGGTCATGACTCGAATTCGCACACCCTGCCGGGCGCGCAGCCGGTGGGAACACTCGATCGCGCGGTCCGCTTGCCGTATGGACGATCGACATAACCGAACCCGGCGGTTCGGATGTGCGGGGGTGAAGGGTCGATGTCAAGCGCCGCGGGGATGGACCGGAAGGCTGCGCGCGGACCGATTCCACGCGGGGCACGGCGGCGCGCCGAGATCGCGCAGGCCGCCGAGCAGGTATTCCTTCAGCATGGCTTCGCCGAGACGACGATGCAGAGCGTTGCCTGGGCGGCCGAGTGTTCCAAAGAGACGCTCTATCGCCACTTCGGCAGCAAGGAAGAGCTGTTCATCGAGGTGGTGAACAACCGCAACAACCACGTTCGACAGGCCCTCGACGCGAGTCTTGAAAGCGACGGACGTCTTCCGGACGTCCTACGATCGGTCGGTATTGCGTTGCTGGAAATCATGTGCAGCCCGACCGTGGCCGCCCTCGCTCGCATGATCGTGAACGAGACTCACAGGCATCCGGCCCTCGGCGAGGCGTTCTACGCGATGGCGCCGGGCCGGACGCTCCAGAAGCTCACCGCCTACCTGACGGAGGCCCGGACGCGCGGCACCTTCACGGGCGACGATCCGGCCCGGGCGGCGGAAATCTTCACGGGCAGCATCGTGGGCAAATTCATACCGGTGATGCTGTTTACCCCGAACCGCTTCGCCATCGACGCGGGCCAGATCGAGGGTCATGTCGATGAGGTTGTCCGGGTCTTCACCGCGAGCTACGCGATCTGATCCGAAACCGGCAGGGCGAGCGCATCCCATACCTCGGAGATGTCGGATTCGAACGGGCGCGGAAAACGGCCCTCCCGGGCGGTGGCCGATGCGCTCCCGCTGAAGCCCGCTGACGCGGTCACCGCTTACGAGATGGCGGGCTGGTGTCACTCGATCGCTCACAACGCATCTTCGATGCCCTGACCGGCCGGTTCCGATGGCGTGGCCGTGCCGAAGACTTGAACGATACTCCTCGACCCGTAAGAGTGGGCAGACACGGACATCTGCGGAGTGCCGCCATGACCGATCCAGGTGATCTGGAGGATCGGCTCGCTGCCCTGGAAGCCGACAACGCGCGCCTGCGCCGGCTGCTGGATGCGGCGGGGGCGCCCGACAGCCTGCGTCACGGCCTGCGCAACACCATGGCGATGATGCGCACGATCATGCACCGCTCCGCCGAGAAAGCCCGCGATGTCGAGGACTATGTGGCGCATCTCGATGGTCGCTTCGGCGCCGTGATGCGCGTGCAGGCCGCCACGGGCGTCGTGGGCGAGGCGGACCTGCACAGCCTGATCTCGGACGAGCTGATGTTCCACCTCGTACGGGAGGGCGAGCAGGCCACGATCGCCGGCCCGCGGGTGCGGCTCCGGCCGAACGCGGCGCTGGTCCTGGCGCTGGCGCTCCACGAATTGACGAGCAACGCGGTCGAGCACGGCTCGCTCGCCCTGCCGCAGGGTCGTGTCGACGTCCGATGGGCGGTCCAATCGTCGGGTGAGGCCGGGACGATGCTCCAGCTGCAGTGGAAGGAGCGGGGTGGCGTCGCACTGGGCGATCCGAGCCGGCGCGGATTCGGCACGGAGGTGCTGTCCGAAACCTTGCCCTATGAGTTCGAGGCCCGGACCGCGCTCGATTTCGAGGCCGACGGATTGCACTTCCGGATGCGCCTGCCGCTGGTGCAAACGATCGGCTGCGTCGTCGCCGACGATGCGGCAGACGTCGCACCCGTTGCCGAGATCGCCGAGGCCTGACGGCGTTCACCGGCTCTACGGGATCCTCGGCCAGCGCGTCGGGGCACAGGCTACGCGCCCGGTCGGCGTGCGATCCGAACCTACGCGACGGGGCGCAGGTTACCCGTAAACCCCTCAACCGGATCCTCGTCGGCGATCGGGTCCTGGATCAGGGTCCAATAGCCGAGGGCGGCCACCAGGGCGATCACCGCGCCGGTGATGAACGCCATCGAGAAGTGACCCGTCCCGCCGACGATGTACCCCGTCACCATCGGCGCCAGCGCTCCGCCGATGTAGCCGCCGAAATTCTGCATCGCGCCGAGCGAGGCGGTGCAGCTCGCCGGCGCCGCCACCGAGGCCATCGCCCAGGCGGCCGAGGAGCTCATGTAGACGAGGAAGAGCGAGGCCGAGATGCAGGCGATGGCCAGCGTGTCGCTCGGGGTGAGCGCCGCCACCACCGTGCAGGCGGCGGTCGCCACCAGGGAGGCCGCCATGGGGATCTTGCGGCTGCGGATCGGATCGACCCCGCGGCGCACGAGCATGTCGACCACCCGGCCGCCCAGGATGCCGCCCATCACGCCGAACGCGAAGGGGATCGAGCCGACGAGCCCGGTCTTCTGCAGGGTGAAATGCCGCTCGATCTCCAGGTAGCTCGGCAGCCACGCGGTGTAGAGCCATGTCATGTAGATGCAGCCGAAATAGCCGACGATCATCCCCCAGCTGGTGCGGAAGCCGAACAGCCGCCGCCACGCGCTCCAAGTGACCGGCCGGCTCGCGTTCGGGGCATCGCCCTCCTCCAGGAAGGCACGCTCGGCCGGCGTCAGGTTCGACTCGCGGGGATTGCGGAACACCGCGTAGACGATCGCGGCGAGCACCAGCCCCGCCGCCCCCATGATGACGAACATGGCCCGCCAGCCGAAGCTCACCATCAGGAAGGTCAGCAGCGGCAGGGCGATGAAGGTGCCCAGCGAGGAGGCGCAGTTCCAGATCCCGGTGGCGGTGCCGCGCTGGCGGATGTTGAACCAGTCGCGGGAGACGCGGGCGCAGGTCGGGAAATGCGGCGCCTCGCCGATGCCGAGCACGATGCGCGCGCTGATGAACTGCCAGAACGAGCTCACGGCGCCGCCGAGCATCTGTCCGAAGGACCAGCAGGTCAGGCCGAGGGTGAGCGTCAGGCGCGGGCCCAGTCGGTCCGCCAGGGCGCCGGCCGGCAGCTGTGCGAAGGCGTAGGCCCACAGGAAGGCCGAGAGCAGCAGGCCCATATCGGGGATCGAGAGGCCGAGATCCTCCCGGATCAGCGGATTGGCCACCGCCAGCGTCGCACGGTCGACGTAGTTGACGACCCCGGCCGTCACCAGCAGCGCGAGCGAGACGGACTGGATGCGCTTGACGCGCGGTGAAGCGGCCAGGGCCATGGCGTTCCTCCGGGATGACGGGCCCATTCGGGGCTCCGGGGCCACCCGGTCGTTTGCGACTCAATGGCGGCCCGCGGGCATTCTGCACCGAACCCCGCCGGACGGAAGAGCCACCCCTCGCCTCTGAGGCCTCGCCGTCGTAGACCGCCCTCCTCCGTCACCCTTCGAGACAGCTCCGCGTGCGCCTGATCCAGATCACCCATCACGACCTCGACGGCTACGGCGCCTCCACGGTGGCGGCTGCCTGCGCGTCGGTCGAGCGCGTCGTCCACGTGCCGCGCTACAGCGATGTCGGTCCGGTCCTCGAGGACGAGATCAAGCGCCTCGGCAGGGCAAGCGAGGGTGAGATCCTGCTGATGACCGACCTCGGCCTCGAGGAGCAGACCATCGCGGGCCTGAAGAAGTTCGCCGCGCTCAACAAGCGCCGCGAGGAGGGCCGGAAACACCGCCTCGTCGTCCTCGATCACCACGCCTCGTCCCTCGACCAGCTGCGGCGCCTCGGCCTGGAGCCGGCCGCGGACCCGGCAAGATCCGGCCTCAACCGGGTCGACCTCGGCGATCCCGAGATGTCCGTGCTGATCGAGGAAGACCTCTGCGCCACGCGGATGACCTTCGAGCATCGGGCGCTGTTTGCGACGCACGAGCCGGCGGCCGACCTGTCGAGCCTGCTGGCGGCGGTCGACGCCCTCGACCTCTGGCGCAAGGAAAGCCCCGCCTTCCGGGGCGGTCTGGCGCTCGACGAGCTGTTCTGGGAGACGGTGTCGAGCTTCATCCCGGTCGGGCATCCCTGGCACGACCGGTTCGTGTCCGACATCCTGCTCGCGGCGGCCGAGATCCTGCGGACGGGGGCGAGCCCGGCCGAGCTGGAGCAGCGGGCCACGGCGATCCGCACCGGCGTGGTCGATGCGCTGCTCCGCGAGGCGCCGGACGACGACCCTGCGCTCACCACCCGCATGCGCCTCGCCCGGGCGCTCGCCCGCTCGGACACCCTGTTCCGCCCGCTGAAGGACGGCACGCTCCTATCCTTCGCCCTCGACTCGGGCACGTTCCAGCGGGTCTCCGACCTGATCATGGATGCGGGCCGGGCGAAGCGCGTGGTCAACGTCCAGCGGATGGGCACGCTGTCGTTCCGCTCGAACGACGGGACCGCGCTCGACGGCGCCCGCCTGTTCCGCGGCGGCGGCCATCGGGACGCCGCGGGCGGGCGGCTGCAGAGCGGCTCAGCCTTCTCGATGACGGACGCGATCGCGCAGGTGGAGCCGGTGCTGAACCCGGAGAAGCCGGCAGGGTCGGATAGCCCGTTCGCGGCGCTGAAGAACTGGAAGGGGTGAGCAATCGCTCACCCGGCCCCGCGGGCGCGGCGGCAAGCTTAAAGCCTGAAATCCTCGCCGAGATACAGCCGCCGCGCCTCGGGGTTGGCCACGATCTCCTCCGGCGTCCCCTCGGTGAGGATCCGGCCGGAATGGGCGATGTAGGCGCGGTCGATTAGGCCCAGCGTCTCGCGCACGTTGTGATCGGTGATCAGCACGCCGATGCCGCGCTGCTTCAGGTGCTTCACCAGATCCTGGATGTCGCCGACCGCAATCGGATCGATGCCGGCAAACGGCTCGTCGAGCAGCATGAAGGTCGGCGAGGAGGCGAGCGCCCGGGCGATCTCGCAGCGCCGCCGCTCGCCGCCCGAGAGCGCGATCGAGGGCGACTTGCGCAGGCGCGCGATGTCGAACTCCTCCAGCAGGGAATCGAGCTTGCGCGCCCGCTCCTTCCGGTTCGGCTCGGCCACCTCCAGCACGGCGCGGATGTTGTCCTCCACGCTCAGGCCCCGGAAGATCGAGGCCTCCTGCGGCAGGTAGCCGATGCCGAGCCGCGCCCGCTGATACATCGGCAGGTGGGTGATCGGCAGGCCGTCGAGGGTGATGTCGCCGCGATCGGCCGCCACCAGTCCGGTGATCATGTAGAAGATCGTGGTCTTGCCGGCGCCATTGGGCCCGAGCAATCCGACTGCCTCGCCGGTGCGGACGGTCAAGCCCGCCTCGTGGACCACGGTGCGGGCGCCGTAGCTCTTGCGCAGGCCGCGCACGCAGAGGATGCCCGGTCCGCCCATGTCGGCCACGGACGGGTCCTCGGACGCGGCCCCATCCGGCGGGCGCGACCGCCGGCCGAACAGGCGCCCGAGCCAGCCGGCCCGGGCCGCCGGCTCCTGCGGGCTCGCCTGGAACGCCACGGCGCCGCTCAATCGACCTGCGCCTTCGGCTTGGGCGGCGGCGGGGCGCAGCCCTTGGCCTTGCCGTCCCGGGCGTCGGCCTTCTCGCCCGGCACGAACAGGGCCGAGACGCGGCCGCCGGCCACCGGGTCCATGTTGGCCCGGCCGGAATTCATGTCGTAGACGAGCCGCTGCCCGCGGGTGACGTTCTGGCACTGGCTCAGCACGACATTGCCGGTGAGCACGATGCGCTTGGCGTCCTGATCGAACACCGCGTGGTCGCCGGTGGCGACCTGATCCTTCTGCACCACTGTCACCGGGCCGGCGCAATCGACCTTCTGGATGCCGTTCTCGGCCGGGTTGCGCGGGGCCGCCGCTTCGGTGCCCTCACCCTTGGCGTCACCCTTGTCCTTGCCCGGCGCGTCCTTGCCGCGCTTGTAATAGACCGTCATGGTCGAGCACCGGATCGTGCTCTCACCCTGCACGGCCACGACGTTCCCGGCGAAAATCGCCTTGTTCTCCCGGTCGAACACATCGAGCCGGTCGGCATCGATCTTGATGGGGTCCTTGCCGCTGCCGCCGATATTGCCGAAGGGCGAATCCTTCCGGGCCGCCGGCTTCTCGGCCAGCGCCGGCGCGGCGAGCAGCAGGCATGCCGCGAGGGCAGCGGCCAGGGTGCGGGGGGCGCTCATCGCGAACCGTCCGCGGGCTGTGCGTCCGAGGTCTGGATGCGCAGGGCCGATGTCTCAGCCGGACCGTCGTGCGGCCCGCCGCCCTGGTCCGCATCGACGATCACCACGTGGACGTTGCCCACGAAGGAGATTCGCTTGCCGCTCTCGACCACGTCGAGGGTATCGGCGTTCACGGTCGCGCGCGGGCTCGACACGGTGACGGGTTCCTGGGACGTGATCGAACCGGTCTTGAAGGTCACGGCCGCGGAGCGCAGGCGCGCCTCCTCGCCCTTGTCGGTCCAGATCCGGATGTCGTCCTTGAGGTCGAGGGCCTCGCGGGCGCTGTCGAACAGGCCTGAGGTGGCCGAGAGCCGGGCGATGCCGCCGTTGTCGTCGGTGGCGATATGGCCGCGCATCTGCTGCAGCTCGATCAGGCTGGGCTTGCGCACGTCCTGCAGGGCGGCATCGGCCGTCACCTCGTAGCCGCGGGTGCCCTGGCGGAAACCGGCAAGGCGCGGATTCTCCATGCGGACCTTCGAGCCCGCCAGCGTCACTTGGCCGACCGAGACGCCCGGAAGCGTGGCCGCGAAGGGATTGAACAGGTAGGCGAGGAGCAGCGCCACCGAGCCGCCGGCCGCCACCGGGATCAGCCGGCGCATCGTGCGCACGCGGCCGCTGTGGCGGTACGCCCGGGCATGGGCCCGGGTCCGCGCCGCCGCGACCGCCTGTCTGGTGCCGGCTTCAGCCTCGACCGGGTTCATGCAGCGTCCGTGAGGCGCGGCAGTCCGCGCGCGAAAGGGATCGGATCAGACGCCTGCGGCCCCCACCGCGCCCGCGCCACCGGCCGGGCAATGCTCCCGACCGGTGGCGAAGTTATGGCTTGACCATTTCCGTTTGATCAACCGGACTTATCGAAGTTCTCACGGCATGTGCGCCGACACACGCCGCGAGGCCGGACCGGTGCTGCGCCTCAGGCGCCCCGGGCCGCGGCCAGGGCCGCCGCCACGGTGCGGGCGAAGGCCGCCGGATCGCGCGGACTGTCGCCGTCCTGGATGCGGGCGAGGTCGAGCAGCGTCCCGGCCGCCTGCGGCACCTCCGATTCGGGCGCCGCGGCAAGCGCGCGAATCAGCGGGTGGCGCGGGTTGATCTCCAGCACCGGCTGCCCGGCGCCCGCGCGTCCCGCGCGCCGCATGAGCCGCTGCATCTGCAGATCGGGGCCTCTGGTCCCGGCCGAGAGCACGACCGCCGAATCGACCAGCCGGTCGGTGGTGCGCACGTCCGAGATCTCGCCGCCGAGCGCCGTCTTCACGGCGGCCACGAAGGCGTCGATGCCCTCGGGAGCCTCCGGCTGCTCGCCCTCCAGGGCGAACTTCGAGAGGTCGAGCCCGCCCTTGGTGATCGACCGGAGCGGCTTCTCCTCGAAGGTGCCGAGCTGGTCCGGCCAGAAGGCGTCGACGTGATCGGAGAGGAGCAGCACCTCCAGCCCGCGCGCCTTGAAGCCCTCCAGCTGGGGCGATGACTTCAGCGCTTCGGCATCGTCGGCGACGAGGTAGTAGATCGCCTCCTGACCGTCTTTCATGCGGGACACGTAGTCGGGCAGCGAGGTCCAGCCCTCGACCGCCGAGGAACGGAAGCGCAGCAGGGGCGCGATCTCGCCCCGGCGCTCGAAATCCTCGTAGATGCCCTCCTTGAGGACAGGGCCGAAATTCTCCCAGAACGACTGGTAGCCCTCGGCGTCCTTCGCGCGGGTGGCGAGTTCGGACACGACCCGGCCGGTGACGGCCCGGCGGATCCGCGCCAGCGCCGGCGTCGATTGCAGCATCTCACGGGAGACGTTGAGCGGCAGGTCCTCGGTGTCGACCACGCCCTGGACGAAGCGCAGCCACGGCGGCAGCAGCTCGGCCTCGTCGGTGATGAACATCCGCCGGACATGCAGGCGGACCTTGCTCTGCCGCTCGTTGTCGAGCGCCTGGAACGGCTTCGAGCCCGGGATGAACAGGAGTGCTGAGAATTCGAGCTGCCCCTCGGCGCGCCAATGGAGCGTCGCCCAGGGCTTGTCGAAGTTCATGCCGATCGAGCGGTAGAACTCCTCGTACTGCTCCTCGGTCACCTCGGATTTCGGCTTGCGCCAGAGGGCGGTGCCCTGGTTGGCCGATTCGTCCTTGCCGTCGCGCACCACCGCGATCGGCACGGTGATGAAGTCGGCCCATTTCCGCACGAGATGGTCGAGCCGGTACGGCTCCAGATACTCGTCGGCATCCGCCTTGAGGTGGAGCACGATGTCGGTCCCGGGCTCGGACCGCGTGGCGGGCTCCAGCGTGTAGTTGCCCTGCCCCTCCGACGCCCAGGTCCAGGCCTCGTCGCTGCCGGCGCGGCGCGACGTGACGGTGACCCGGTCGGCCACCATGAAGGCCGAGTAGAAGCCGACGCCGAACTGGCCGATCAGGCTCGGCCGGTCCTCGACCTTGGCGGATTCGAGCGTCTGCGAGAAGGCCCGCGTGCCGGAGCGCGCGATGGTGCCGAGGTTGGTGGCCAGATCCTCCTTGGTCATGCCGATGCCGGCATCCGAGACGGTGAGGGTCCGCGCCTCCTTGTCGGGGGCGATGCGGACCTTGGCGTCCGGCGGCAGGGCGCTCGCCGCCGAGGTCAGGGCCTCGAACCGCCGCCGGTCCATGGCGTCGGCCGCGTTGGCGACGAGTTCGCGCAGGAAGATCTCGCGGTCGGAGTAGAGCGCGTGCACGACGAGGTCGAGGAGGCGTCCCACCTCCGCCCCGAATTCATGCCGCTCGATCGTCTCGCTCACGGGTGATGCCTCCGCTGTGGGGAAAATGCGCGGTGGCGATATGCTGGCGAACGCGGCCGTTTTCAATGCGGAGGGCGGGCGACTCCCGCCCCCGATGCCCGGCTTTGCAACAGGTTCTTGCGTGCTGCTTTCGATCAGATCTCGATTTCGGTCCCCACCTCCACGATCTGCCGGGTCGGCAGGCCGAAATGGGCGCCGGTGCGCTCGGCGTTGCGCTTCATGAAGGCGAACAGGCCCTCCCGCCAGGGCGCCATGCCGGGATGGGTCGGCGACGGGATCACCACCTCGTGGCCGACGAAGTAGGTCATGTCCTCGAGATATTCCGGCGGCAGCAGGCCGCTCGCCACCGCGCATTGCAGTCCCTCGGGGATCGAGGCGGTCTGCATGAAGCCGTAGCGCAGGACGACGCGCTCCATGCCGGGGGTGTATTTCGAGATCGCCTTGCGGATCCCCTGCGCCACCAGGGTCACCTGCGCCCGCTCGCTCGCCGGGATGACGGGCTCCTCCTCGTAGAGCACGGTGATCAGCAGGATCCGCTCGTGCAGGCAGCGGCTGCGCTCCAGCAGGCGGCCGAGCGCCATCGGGATGCCCTCCGTGGCGGCGGTGAGGAAGGCGGCGGTTCCGGGCAGCGTCACGGGCGGGTGGGTGGCGAGTTGGCCGAGGAAGCTCGCCTCGGACATCCGCATGGTCTGCCGCACGGATTCGAGGACGTGGTTGCCCTTCATCCACGTCAGCATCAGGAACGCGACCGCGCCGGCGAGCAGCAGGGGAAACCAGCCGCCCTCGAACAGCTTCACGCTGTTGGCGGCGAAGAACACGGCGTCGATGATGAGGAA
This sequence comes from Methylobacterium guangdongense, assembly GCF_038442355.1. Classification (NCBI taxonomy): domain Bacteria; kingdom Pseudomonadati; phylum Pseudomonadota; class Alphaproteobacteria; order Hyphomicrobiales; family Methylobacteriaceae; genus Methylobacterium; species Methylobacterium guangdongense. The sequence goes on along the minus strand of NZ_JBBXMX010000004.1, from coordinate 268,283 downwards.
GAACCCGTTTACCGCGAAGACCAGGATCGGGTTGTAGCCCCAGCGGAGCGCGATCAAAGCGGCGAGCAGCGTCGTGATGCCCATCAGCGCCGAGACCGCGATGCCGTAGGCCCCGGCGAGCGCATCGGAGGAGCCGAACACCACGACCGCCGTGAGCGTCGCGGCGGCGAGCAGCCAGTTGACGCCGGGCACGTAGATCTGGCCACGCTCGTCCTGATCGGTGTGGACCACCCGCATCATCGGCATGAAGCCGAGCTGGATCGATTGCTGGGTCAGCGAGTAGACGCCCGAGATCACGGCCTGCGAAGCGATCACGGTCGCCATCGTGGCCAAGGCCACCAGCGGGTAATGCGCCCAGTCGGGCGCGAGCAGATAGAACGGGTTCTCGATCGCGCCCGGATCCGCGATGACCAGCGCGCCCTGCCCGCAATAATGGATCAGCAGCGCCGGCAGCACGAGGGCGAACCACGCGATCCGGATCGCCGGGGCGCCGAAATGGCCGAGATCGGCGTACATTGCCTCGCCGCCCGTCACCGCCAGGAACGCCGCACCGAGCATCAGGAAGCTGACGTGCCATCCGGCATGGAGCAGGAAGTCGACCGCCCGCCAGGGATTGACCGCGGCCAGGATCTCGGGCGTGCGCAGGATGCTGGGGATCGCGAGCAGCACCAGCACCACGAACCAGACCAGCATCACGGGCCCGAACACCCGGCCGATGGCGGCCACGCCCTTGTGCTGGACGAGGAACAGCCCGACCAGGATCACGATCGTGATCGGCACCACGTACGGCCCGAGCGAGGGCGCGTCGACCTTCAGACCCTCGATCGCCGACAGCACCGAGATCGCCGGCGTGATCGCACCGTCGCCGTAGAGCAGGGCTGCCCCCACCAGCCCGACCACCAGCAGCAAAGCTTTCCAGCTGCCGGGCCGCGCCTGTCGGGCGCCGAGCAAGGCCAGCATGGCGACGATGCCGCCCTCGCCGCGATTGTCGGCGCGCAGGATCAGCACCGCGTATTTGAGTGACACGATCAGGATCAGAGACCACAGGATCAGCGACACCGCGCCGGTGGCCGCCGCCGGCACCGAGGCGCCGCCGCTGGTGGCGGCCTTCACGGCCTCCTTGAACGCGTAGAGCGGGCTCGTTCCGATATCGCCGTAGACGACTCCCAGCGCACCGAGCATCAGCGCCGCGCCGGGTCCATGCCGGACAGCCCCGGGCTTGCGTGGCACGCGCGCGGCCGGCAGATCGACCGCCGGGGCAGCCGCAGGGTTCAGGGCTTGGCTCACGGGCGGGTCCAGTCGATGGCGTCGCTGTCGCGCGAAACCTTAGCAAGCTCCTCGCGCGGCGATAGACTCAGGGTATCACCCGAGCGACCACGCCAAAGACTTGTCACCCGAACGTGATGACAGTCGGACGTCAGCCCCGACGGTCGCTCAGGCGGCGTCCAGCCCGAGGTCGATGATCGCCGCCGAGTGGGTGATCCAGCCGCAGGAGATCAGGTCGACGCCCGAGGCCGCCACCGCCCCCACCGTCTCCCGGGTGATCCGGCCTGAGGCCTCCGAGAGGGCGCGGCCGTCGATCATCGCCACCGCGCGGGTAAGCTGGTCGGGGCCCATATTGTCGAGGAGCACGGCGTCGACCCCGATCGACAGGGCCTCCTCCAGCTGCTCCAGGCTGTCGACCTCACACTCGATCTTCACCAGGTGGCCCGCCCGGGCGCGGGCCCGCTCGATCGCCGGGACGATGCCGCCCGCCACCGCCACGTGGTTGTCCTTGATCAGCACCGCGTCGTCGAGGCCGAAGCGGTGGTTCGAGCCGCCGCCGGCGCGCACCGCGTGCTTCTCCAGGGCGCGCAGGCCCGGCGTGGTCTTGCGGGTGCAGACGATCGAGGCCTTGCCGTGCGGACGCGCCGCCTCGACGAGGCCGTGGGTCGCGGTGGCCACGCCCGACATCCGGCAGAGCAGGTTGAGGGCCACGCGCTCGGCGGTGAGGATCGCCCGGGCCGGGCCTTCGAGGCGCAGCACCACGTCCCCCGGCGCCACGCGGGCGCCGTCGCCACGCTCGACCGTGACGGTCACGGCCGGATCGACCAGCGCGAACGCGATGGCGGCGGCGTCGGTGCCGGAGATGACGCCGCCCTGGCGCGAGGCGATCACGCCGCGCATCCGCTCGCCCGGGGGCACGATGGCGTCGGTGGTGATGTCGCCCGCCCGGCCGAGATCCTCCAGCAGGGCGGCGCGGACCACCGGCTCCACCAGGAGGCGCGGCAGGGGCAGGATCTCCTCGGAGAGAACCGACTGGGTCATGGTGTCAGCGCCTTCTCGGCAGACGACGGCGCGCGGCGCGCGGCGGTCACGTCGGCCAGCGTGGTCTCGGTGTGCGCGGGCGGGGCGAGGTGGGGGAAGTCGCTGCGCCAGTGGGCTCCACGGCTCTCGTGACGGTCGAGCGCACCGCGGGCGATGAGCAGGGCCACCAGGGCGGCGTCGCAGGTCTCCGCCTTCGGTTCCAGGGAAGCCACGGCCTCGGCGAGCCCGGCAGCGTCACGCACGACGCCGACCTTGCTCTCCATCAGCGCCCGAAGCGCCGGCAGGTCGCTGCCGGCCCGCACCGACGCGGCCTCCGGCACGATGGCAGCGGGCGGCGGCGCGTCGAGTTCCTCGGCGATGAAGCGGGCATAGGCCAAGCCCTCCAGCAGGGAGTTGCTGGCCAGGCGGTTGGCGCCGTGGAGTCCCGTCGAGGAGACCTCGCCGCAGGCATAGAGACCCGGCACCGAGGTGGCGCCGTGCGCATCCACCTTCACGCCGCCCATGTGATAGTGCGCCGCCGGGCGGACCGGGATCGGCTGCACCGCCGGGTCGATGCCGGCGGCGGCGCAGAGCCCCGCCACGGTCGGGAAGCGCGTCGGCATCGCGGCGCCGAGCGTACCCCGGGCGTCGAGATAGACCGTGCGGCCCCGCTGCAGCGCCTGGAAGATGCCCCGGGCGACCACGTCGCGCGGGGCGAGATCGCCGCCCGCGATGCCGGCCATCACGGCGGCGCCGGTCTCGTCGATCAGCCGGGCGCCCTCCCCGCGCAGGGCCTCGGTGGCAAGCGGCATCGGGTCGGCACCAGCCGCGATGGCGGTCGGATGGAACTGCACGAATTCCATGTCGCGCATCACCGCCCCGGCGCGGGCGGCGAGCGCGAGCCCGCGGCCGACGGCGCCCGGCGGGTTGGTGGTCGCCGCGTAGAGGGCGCCGACGCCGCCGGTGGCGAGCACCACCGCGCGGGCCGGGATGCGGAACCGGGCGCCGTCGCGCTCGGCGACGATGCCGGCCACGGCCCCGTTCGTATCGCGCAGCAGGTCGCAGGCACGCGCCTCGACGACCTCCACCGACGGCGCCGACAGCACGGCCCGCACCAGCCCTTCGAGCACGCGGGCGCCGGTGGCGTCGCCGCCCGAGCGGACGATGCGGCGGCGGCCATGCGCTGCCTCGAGTCCGAGGGCCAGCGTGCCATCATCCCTGCGGTCGAACGGGACGCCGATCCGCACCAGCCAGTCGATCAGGGCCGGCCCTTCCTGGGCGACCCGGAGCGCCACGTCGGGCTCGGTCAGCCCGGCGCCGGCGGCTTCGGTGTCGGCGGCGTGGAGGCCGGCCGCGTCGTCGGCGCCCATCGCGGCGGCGATGCCGCCCTGGGCCCAGCCGGTCGCGGTTCCCAGCCCGAGCGCCGAGGCGGTGACCAGGGTCACCGGACGGGGCGCAAGGCGCAGCGCGACGCTGAGGCCCGCGACGCCGCCGCCGACCACGACGACGCGGTCGGCCGCGTTGGGGGAGATGGCGTTCATCGCGTGCGCACCTGCAGCATGCGTACCACCGCCGCCCGGGCGCGGTCGGCGAGGGCCGGATCGACCGTGACCTCGTGGGTCATCGTCTCGAGCGAGCGCCGAATGTTCGCCAAGCTCATCCGCTTCATGTGCGGGCACATGTTGCAGGGCTTGATGAACTCGATGTCCGGGTTCTGGGCCGCGATGTTGTCGGCCATTGAGCATTCGGTGACGAGCACCACCTGCTTCGGCCGCTTCTCGACGACGAAGTCCATCATCATGGCGGTGGAGCCCGAGAAGTCCGACTCGGCCACCACGTCGGGCGGGCATTCCGGATGCGCGATCACCGTAACGCCGGGGTAGCTATCGCGGACGTCGCGGATATCGGCCGGGGTGAAGCGCTCGTGCACCTCGCAGTGGCCGGCCCAGGTCAGGATCTCGACCTCCGGGATCTCGGCCTGGACGTTCTGCGCGAGGAACTCGTCCGGGATCATCAGCACCCGGGGGGCGTTCAGCGACTTCACCACCGCAACGGCATTGCCGGAGGTGCAGCACAGGTCCGACTCGGCCTTCACGGCCGCCGAGGTGTTGACGTAGGTCACGATCGGCACGCCCGGGTACTTCGCCCGCAGGCCGCGCACGTCGGCGGCAGTGATCGAATCGGCCAGCGAGCAGCCCGCCCCCATGTCGGGAATCAGCACCGTCTTGGACGGGTTCAGGAGCTTGGCCGTCTCGGCCATGAAGTGGACGCCCGCCAGCACGATCACGTCGGCGTCGACGGTCACCGCCTCGCGGGCCAGTGCGAGGCTGTCGCCCACGATGTCGGCCACCGTGTGGAAGATCTCCGGCGCTTGGTAGTTGTGCGCCAGGATTACGGCGTTGCGCTCCCGCTTCAGGCGCAGGATCGCCTCGATGTCGGGGGCGAGCGCCGGCCACTCGATCGCCGGGACGTGCCGGCTGACGCGGGCGTAGAGATCGGGCAGCGGCAGGCCGGGGATGGGCGTGCGGGAGACGGGTGCAACGGTCGCCGCCATGGCGTCCTCCATTATGCTCAGTTTGAGCATTGTGCCGCCTAACTTATGGGGGCCGGGGACGCCTGTCTAGATATGCTAGCTCTGAGCATAAATGTTTTGCGACGCGGTGTCATGGTGCACCGCGGGAGGCGATCGGCTCAGCAGAAGGTGGCGGGATCCGGCCCGATGCGGCCGTCGGGCCGGTCGAGGGCGGCGATCTGATCCATCTCCTGAGGCGACAGTTCGAAGTCGAACAGTGCGATGTTCTCGCGGATGCGCTCCGGCCGCGCCGACTTCGGAATCGCCACGCAGCCGATCTGCACCTGCCAGCGCAGGATCACCTGGGCGGCGGTTTTTCCGTGCGCCTTCGCGATCGCGAGAATGGCCGGGTCGTTCAGCTCCTTGCCCTGACCGAGCGGGCTCCACGACTCGGTCACGATCCCGTGACGGGCGTCGTCGGCGCGCGGCGCCTTGCGCTGAAAATGCGGGTGCAGCTCGATCTGGTTTACGGCCGGGGTGACGCCGGTCTCCGCCACCAGCGTGGCGATGTGCTCGGCCGTGAAGTTCGAGACGCCGATCGACTTCGCGCGGCCCTCCTTTTGAAGTTCGATCAGAGTCTTCCAGGTCTCGACAAACAGGCGCCGCTGCGGGCACGGCCAGTGGATCAGGTAGAGATCGACGTAAGGCAGGCCGAGTCGCTTCAGGCTCTCATCGAACGCGCGCCGCGCCTCGTCGCGGCCCTGGCGGTCATTCCAGAGCTTGGTGGTGAGGAAAATCTCGTCCCGCGGGACCTGCGCGTCGCGGATGGCGCGGCCGACGCCGGCCTCGTTGCCGTAGGCCGCGGCGGTGTCGAGCAGACGATAGCCGGCCTGGAGCGCTTGGCCGACGAGGTCGGGCGCCTGCGCATCCGAGAGTTGCCAGCAGCCGTAGCCGATCTGCGGGATGCGGCGCCCGTCGTTGAGGGCGAGGGTCGGGGCGGTTTCGGCCATGCGGGCAGCCTCAGTAAGGGTGTCGATCAACCCAAATGACCTGAGCACGACACGTTCCGCCGCACCGTCGTCGCTGGACGCACGATGAGGAAGCCGGCGAGCGAGACCGCGCGACCGGCGGACCCGAGGCCGACCGATCGCCCGCGCTGAACGGGCGCAGTCTGGACCGGATCTAAACCGCTAAGCCGGCGTTGATTCGCTGGATACCTGGCTGCGCCGCGCCGTGTCGCGCTGCGCCCCGGCGGGATAGCAGCATGACCGACGAGATCTCGAAGTCGACGTTCGCCCTGACGCGGCGTGCCATCGTGGAGGGCTGCGCCGCAGCCGGGGCGCTGGGCGCCCTGGGCTTTCGGCCGGCGCCCGCGGCAGCCGCGCCGGGTGATCCCACGCCGCAGACCATGCCGGTGCGGCTCACCATCAACGGCCAGCCGCATGATCTCGTCCTCGATACCCGCACCACGCTCCTCGACGCCCTGCGCGAGCATCTGGCGCTCACCGGCACCAAGAAGGGCTGCGACCACGGCCAGTGCGGCGCCTGCACGGTGTTGGTCGACGGACGCCGCATCAATTCCTGCCTGACGCTGGCGGCCATGCATGAGGGCGATCAGGTCACGACCATCGAGGGCCTCGCCGACGGCGACAAGCTGCATCCGATGCAGGCCGCTTTTCTGGAGCATGACGGGTTCCAGTGCGGCTACTGCACGCCGGGCCAGATCTGCTCGTCGGTCGGCATGCTGAACGAGGCTAAGGCCGGTTGGCCGAGCCACGTCACCGAGGACGTCGCCGCGACCCCGTCGCTCAGCGACGCCGAGATTCGCGAGCGGATGAGCGGCAACCTCTGCCGCTGCAGCGCCTATCCGAACATCGTCGCGGCGATCCGCGACACCGCCGCCAGCAACCTCTGAGGGGCCGGACATGAAGGCCTTCACGTACGAGCGTCCCACCACCGTGCAGGACGCCGCCAAGCTCGCGGCCGAGCGGCCGAACGCCAGGTTCATCGCGGGCGGCACCAATCTGCTCGACCTGATGAAGCTCCAGGTCGAGACCCCGGCGACGCTGATCGACGTCAACCGCCTGCCGTTGGACAAGGTCGAGGCCACGCAGGACGGCGGCCTGCGCATCGGCGCGCTGGTGCGCAACTCCGACCTCGCCGCCGACCCGCGGGTGCGGAAGGACTACGCCGTGCTGGCGAAGGCGCTGCTGGCCGGCGCCTCCGGACAGCTGCGCAACAAGGCGACCACCGCCGGCAATCTGCTGCAGCGGACGCGCTGCTACTACTTTTACGATACGGCTATGCCCTGCAATAAGCGGGAGCCCGGCTCCGGCTGCTCGGCGATCGGCGGGTTCAACCGCATCATGGCGGTGGTCGGCGCCAGCGAGGCCTGCATCGCCACCAACCCATCTGACATGAACGTCGCCATGCGGGCCCTCGACGCCACCGTCGAGACAATGAACCCGGACGGGCAGGCACGCAGCATCCCGATCGCCGACTTCCACAAGCTCCCCGGCGACACGCCGCAGATCGAGACGGATCTGCGCAAGGGCGAGATCATCACGGCGGTGACCCTGCCGAAGCCGGTTCCCGGCCTGCACATCTACCGCAAGGTCCGTGACCGGGCGTCCTACGCCTTTGCGACCGTCTCGGTCGCCGCGGTGATCGCCGGCGACGGCGGCAAGCCGCAGGCCGCACGCCTCGCCTTCGGTGGGCTGGCCCACAAGCCCTGGCGGGTCGCTGAGGCCGAGACGGCCCTGGTGCAGACCGGCTCGGCGGATGCCGCCGCCGATGCGGTGCTCAAGGGCGCCCGCGGCTACGGCAGCAACGACTTCAAGATCCCGCTGACCCGTCGGACCCTGCGCGCCGTCGTGGCGCAGGCGACCCGCGCTTAAATCCCGGCAAGGACCGTTCCCATGGAGATGAATCAGCCGATCGGCCGGACGCCGCTCGACGACCGTCCCGACGGCCTCGTCGGCAAGCCGCTGAGCCGGGTCGAGGGCAAGCTCAAGGTGACGGGCCACGCGCCCTACGCCTACGAAACCCACGCGCTCAAGAACCCCGCCTACGGCTATATCGTGCCGGCGACGATCGCCTCCGGCACGATCCGCTCGATCGACGCGGATGCCGCCCGCAAGGCGCCGGGCACGATCTTGGTTCTCACCCACGAGAACGTGCCCGAGCAGGGCGAGAAGAAGGAGCAGGTCTGGCCGCAGCTCCAGGGCACCGAGGTCAAGTTCTACGGCCAGCCGGTCGCCTTCGTGGTCGCCGAGACCTTCGAGCAGGCCCGCGCTGCCGCCATGCTGGTCAAGGTCCGGTACGATGCGGCCAAGCCCAAGGGGCTTCTGAAGGATAGCCTCGCTTCGGCCTACGAGCCGAAGCCGGTCAATTCGCCGCCCGATTCCAAGCTCGGCGACTTCGATGCCGCCTTCGCGGCGGCGCCCGTGAAGCTCGACGTCGAGTACGTCACCCCGAATCAGATCCACGCGCAGATGGAGCCGCACGCCACGATCGCCTCATGGGAGGGTGACGGAGTGGTGCTCTACACTGCCAACCAGATGCTGAACCGGGGGCAGAAATCCCTGGGCTCCGTGCTGAAGCTGCCCCCCGAGAAGGTGCGGATCGTCAGCCCCTACATCGGCGGCGGCTTCGGCTCGAAGCTCCAGGTCCAGCCTGAGGCGACGCTCGCGATCCTGGCGTCCAAGCTGATCCAGCGCCCCGTGAAGGTCGCGTTGACCCGGCAGCAGGAATTCCACGTCGCCACCCACCGCACCGACACGATCCAGAAGATCCGCCTCGGCGCCGATCAGGATGGGCGCCTCTCGGCGATCAGCCACGAATCGTGGTCGGACACGGCCGAGGGCGACGGGTTCTTCGAGACCTCGGCCAACGTCACGCGCTCCCTCTACGCGGCGCAGAACCGCGTGACGCGCCACCGGCTCGTTAATCTCAACATGCCGATCGCCTCGGCGATGCGCGCGCCCGGCGAGGCCGTCGGCCAGCTCGCCTTCGAGTGCGCGATGGATGAGCTCGCCGAGCAGTTGAAGATCGATCCGATCGAGTTGCGGGTGCGCAACGAGCCAGCCGAGGACCCCGAGAAGAAGGTGCCATTCTCGACCCGCAAGCTCGTGCCCTGCATGCGCGAGGGCGCGCGCCTGTTCGGCTGGGACAAGCGGCAGGCCGCGGGCTCGCGGCGCGAGGGCAACTGGCTCGTCGGCATGGGCATGTCGGCGGCCGCCCGCCTCAACCCGCTGATGCCGTCTTCCGCCAAGGTCCGGCTCGGGCCGGACGGCATCCTGGTCGTGAAGATGGCCATGACAGATCCGGGCACCGGCACCTACACGATCCTCACCCAGATCGCCGGCGAGATGATGGGCCTGCCGCCCGAGCGCGTGCGGGTCGAGATGGGCGACACCGACTTCCCGTTCGCCTCCGGGTCGGGGGGGTCGTTCGGCGCCGGATCGGCGGGCTCGGCGCTCTACGTCGCCTGCGACAACCTCCGGCAGGCCCTGCTCAAGGCCGGCGACCTCAACCCGGAGGGCGCGACGTTCCGGGACGGCGCCGTCACGTCCGGCAACCGCACGGAGTCGCTGACCGATCTCGCCAAATCCGGGCTGGAGGCCTCCGGCGAGATCAAGCCCGGCGAGATGAAGCAGAAGTTCTCGCAATACTCCTTCGGCGCCCACTTCGCCGAGGTCGGTGTCGATGTCGATACCGGCGAGATCCGGCTGAGGCGGATGCTCGGCGTGTTCACCGGCGGGCGCATCCTCAACGCCAAGACGGCCCGCAGCCAGGCAATCGGCGGGATGACCTTCGGGGTCGGCGCCGCGCTGATGGAGGATGCGGTGGTCGATCCGCGCTACAGCTACTTCGTCAACCACGATCTCGCCGAATACCATGTCCCGGTCCACGCCGACGTCCCCGAGATCGACGCGGTGTTCCTGCCGGAACTCGACGACAAGACGAACCCGCTGAAGAGCAAGGGCCTCGGCGAGCTCGGTATCTGCGGAGCCGGCGCCTCGCTGGCCAACGCCGTCTACAACGCCACCGGGATCCGGGTGCGCGACTACCCGCTGACGCTCGACAAGATGCTCAAGGGTTTCGAGGAGCAGGACGGGCAGGCGCAGCGGCGGACCTGAGCTCGAGGCCTGCACCTGTAGGGCGGTGAACACTGGGGATCATCGCCCGCGAGACTTGACACGTTCCAGTTTTGTTCCAGCATGGACGCCCGCCCCTCGCGAGAGTCGGCGGGCGTTCTTTTGTCCGGGATCACCCGCATGATCGGACGGTCGGCTAGGCTTCGGTAACCATACCGTGGCCAAGGTCGTGCGGTGTGATCCTGGCGCGCCCGCCGCGGCGCCTGATACGGAGTCGTCCGCCGATGGCCCTGCCCAATGCGCTCACGGCCAAGCTCGAAGCGGTCCAGGCCGAGTACCGCGTCGCCCCGCACAACATCGACGCGGAGCAGGCGCTCCTCGGCGCGATCCTGGTGAACAACGACGCCTATTACCGGGTGTCGGACTTCCTGCTGGCCGAGCACTTCATGGAGGATGCCCACCAGCAGATCTTCTCGGTTGCGGCGTCCCTCATCAAGGCCGGCAAGCTCGCCACGCCCATCACCATGAAGACCTATCTGGGCGACGCCGATTTCGGCGGCCAGACGGTGATGCAATACCTCGCCCGGCTCGCCGCCGACGCCACCACGGTGATCAACGCCGGTGAGTACGGCCGCACGATCTACGACCTCGCCATCCGCCGCCGGCTGATCACGATCGGCGAGGATCTGGTGAACGGCGCCTACGAGGCGCCCGTGGAGCAGGCGCCCCGGGATCAGATCGAGGAGACCGAGCGGCGGCTCTACGAGCTGGCCGAGGCCGGGCGCTACGACGGCGGCTTCCAGAAGTTTTCGGAGGCGCTGACCGCCGCGGTCGACATGGCCGCCAAGGCCTACCAGCGCGACGGCAAGCTTTCGGGCATCGCCACCGGCCTCAGCGATCTCGACTCCAAGCTCGGCGGTCTGCAACCGTCCGATCTGATCATCCTCGCGGGCCGCCCGGCCATGGGCAAGACCTCGCTGGTGACCAACATCGCCTTCAACATCGCCAAGGCCTATCGCGGCGAGAAGGGGCCGGACGGCGTGACCAAGACGGTCAACGGCGGCATAGTGGGCTTCTTCTCGCTGGAAATGTCGGCCGAGCAGCTCGCCACCCGTATCATCGCCGAGCAATCGGGCGTGCCCTCCTACAAGATCCGCCGCGGCGACATCCGGCCGGAGGATTTCTACAAGATCACCGACGCCGCCCGGGACATGCAGACGATCCCGTTCTACATCGACCAGACCGGCGGTATCTCGATCGCGCAGCTCGCCGCCCGCGCCCGGCGCCTCAAGCGTCAGAAGGGCCTCGATCTGCTGATCGTCGATTATCTCCAGCTGCTCTCCGGCTCCGGCAAGCGCAGCGACAACCGCGTGCAGGAGATGACGGAGATCACCACCGGCATGAAGGCGCTGGCCAAGGAGCTGGCCTGTCCGATCATCGGCCTGTCCCAGCTCTCCCGCCAGGTCGAGAGCCGCGACGACAAGCGCCCGCAGCTCTCGGACCTGCGCGAATCGGGTTCGATCGAGCAGGATGCCGACGTGGTAATGTTCGTATTCCGCGAGGAATACTATGTCGGCAACAAGAAGCCCCGCGAAGGCACGGAAGAGTTCTTCGCCTGGGAGGCCGAGATGCAGCGCGTCCACGGCAAGGCCGAGGTGATCATCGGCAAGCAGCGCCACGGCCCCACCGGCACCGTGGAACTGCAGTTCGACGCCAACATCACCCGGTTCTCGAACCTCGCGCAGACCGACCGGATCCCCGAGCAGATGTGATACGCTTGCGCCGCCGGATTACGGATCAGCGACGAGGAGGCGGCTGTGACAGCTCCGAAGCGTTTGCCGCGCGGAACGGACGCCACGGGCTATGATGCGGACGTCCACGCCTGGGCGCAGAAGCAGGTGCGCTTCCTGCGCGCCGGCGCGTGGGCACGCCTCGATATCGCGCATCTTGCAGACGCGATCGCCGACGTGGGTCGCAGTGAACGTCATGCGCTAACCAGCGCGCTGAGCGTGATCCTGCTTCAACTGCTGAAATGGGATCACCAACCCGGCTGGCGGGACTCGCAGTTGGGTCACCTCCATCCGCACGCAACGCAGCGAGGTCGAGGAACGGCTCGAGGACAGTCCGAGCCTTCGATCGCAGATCGACAAGCTTATCGCGCGCGCCGACCACCGTGCGCGGATCGCCGCTGCGGGCGAGACGGGGCTCGACGAAGAGACATTCCCACAGGTCGGCCCCTATGCCTGGGACGCCATCATGGCACGGCCGATGGCCTGGCCGCCGGCTGACCCGCAAACCTGAAGGTCTGAGGCCGGCTGACGCGCCGCGAACCATCGCCGAACCCGGCCGTTGAGCGAGGACGATTGTCCCGCTGCCGCAGGAGCCCCGATGAGCGAGCCCACCCCTCCGAAGATGCCCTACTGGCACGTCTACACCGACGCGGAGGGGATGAGCCGCCAGGAGCTGTTCCACCTCGAGCGCTTCAAGTTCGAGGGAATCAACCCCGAGACTGCGCCGCAATGGAACGACAAGATGGATCCGGCCCAGTCGGTGGTGACCTTCACGGTCCTGCCGGTGGGCTGGGTCGGCGAGTGGCACGAGAACCCGCGCCCGCAATGGATCGCGATCCTCTCAGGCCGCTGGTTCGTTGAGACCATGGACGGCCACCGCGTCGAGATGGGACCGGGCGAGCTGATGATGGGCGAGGATCAGAACACCAAGGCGCGGGACGGCAAGAAGGGTCACCTCTCCGGCACCGTCGGCGACGCGCCCTGCACGATGATCGTGACCGGCCTCCAGGTCGAGCCGACCGTGAACCAGCCGGGCCGCTTCAAGTAGGGCCGGCGCCATGGATGGATTTGAGTTCACGCAGCCGCGCTTCAAAGCGTATGTCCTGCCGAACGCGCCGTTGGAAAAGCTCGCCGAGGGTTTTCGCTGGACGGAAGGGCCGGTCTGGTTCGGCGACCGCGACGAGTTGCTGTTCTCCGATCTCCCGAACAACCGGGTGATGCGCTGGGCGGAATATGCGGGCCTCAGCGTCTACCGGGAGGCGAGCGACTTCGAGAACGGCCATGCCCGCGACCGGCAGGGGCGGATGCTGTCCTGCTCCCACCGCGGCCGGCGGATCCACCGGACGGAACTCGACGGCCGCGTCACGAGCCTCGTGGAGCATTACCGGGGTCGGCGGCTGAACTCGCCCAACGACATCGTCTGCAAGTCGGACGGCACGATCTGGTTCTCGGATCCGCCCTACGGCATCCAGACGGATTACGAGGGCGGCAAGCAGGAAGCCGAGCTGCCCGCGTCGGTCTACCGGTTCGACCCGCGGGACGGTTCGCTCCGCGTGGTGGCGGACGATTTTCAGGGCCCGAACGGCCTGTGCTTCTCCCCCGACGAGCGCCGGCTCTACATCGTCGAGACCGGGCTGCAGTTCGACCCCGAACCGGTCCAGCATGTGCGCGCCTTCGACGTCGCGGAGGATGGCAGCCTGTCCGGCGGCGCGGTGCTCTTCAGGATCGCGCCGGGGAATGCCGACGGCATCCGGTGCGACGAGCACGGCAATATCTGGTCGAGCGCCGGGGACGGCGTCCATTGCATCGACCCCGGCGGCGAACTGGTCGGCAAGATCCTGGTGCCCTCCACGGTGGCCAATCTCGCCTTCGGCGGCCGGAACAACAGCCGGCTGTTCCTGTGCGCCTCGCACACGCTCTACGCGATCTACGTCAACGTGCGCGGAGCGCCGTTGCTATGAGCGGCGTGCGGGCCATCGCGGGCTTCGGCCGCACCGTCGCGGATCTCGCCGTTACCGAAGACTTCTATCGTGACGCCCTCGGTTTTACGCGGATCGCGCCGCCGGAGCCTCTGCCGGCCGCCCAGGCCGACGCAATGGGGCTCGCGGATCGGCGTGCGACGCAGCTGCGCATGCGGCTCGGGCACCAGACCGTGACCTTCCTGGCGTTGGATCCCCCCGGCGCGCCCTACCCGGCCGATCCCGCGGCGACGGACCCGTTCTTCCAGCACCTCGCGATCCCGGTGCGCAGCATGGACGCCGCGATGGCGCAACTGGCGTCCCGGCATCCGACTCCGATCAGCCGAGGCGGCCCACAGGTGCTGCCGGCCGCCTCGGGGGGCGTCACGGCCTACAAGTTCCGCGATCCGGACGGGCATCCGCTGGAGCTGATCTATTTCCCCGACGGGGCGCCGGCCGCGCGCTGGCGCGACGCGCCGGGCTTGTTCCTGGGCATCGACCATTCGGCGATCACCGTCACCGACCTCGATGCAGCCCTGGCCTTTCTCACCGGACCGCTCGGCCTGGCCGTGGCTCAGCGCGGGCTCAACCGGGGCCCGGAACAGGCGCGCCTCGACGGAGTCGACGATCCGCAGGTGGACGTGATCGCGCTCGAGCCCCCTGTCTCGGCGCCGCACGTGGAGCTCCTGCACTATCGGGTGCCCGCCACCAAACGACGACTCACCTTCGGCCCCGCCGACCAAGTTTCTACGCGCTACGTCCTGTCGGCAGGCGATCCGCTGGCCCTGTCGCAGCGCCTAAGCGACGCCGGATGGGCCCCACGGGCCTCTGCCGACGGCGCGGCGGTCTCTTGCGCCGGGCCGGACAGACACGGCTTCTTGTTCGTACAAGCCTGAGGCCTCCATTTCGGAAGAACGCCCTCGGGCTTGACGTGCCGTCCCTCCGGCGTCCAATCCGGCCGCCCCGGAGGTGAGACCCATGCCGCTCCTCGCCCTGCCCTTTCCGGCCATCGATCCGGTGGCGCTCGCGATCGGGCCGATCACGATCAAATGGTACGCGCTCGCCTATATCGCCGGCCTGATCGGCGGCTGGTACTACGCGCGCCGCCTCGTCATGGCCGACAGCCTCTGGGGCGTGGTGAAGCGCCCGCAGGTGGTCGACATCGACGACCTCGTCGTGTGGGTAGCACTCGGCGTCGTGCTCGGCGGGCGGATCGGCTACGTGCTGTTTTACAATCTGCCGATGTATATGTCCGACCCGTGGGAGATCTTGGCGATCCGCAACGGCGGCATGTCGTTCCACGGCGGGTTCCTCGGGGCGATCCTGGCGTTCCTGCTGTTTGCCCGATCCAAGGGCCTCAACGGCTACACGCTGCTGGATATCGGGGCCGTCGTGGTGCCGATCGGCCTGTTCTTCGGCCGGATCGCCAATTTCGTGAACGGCGAGCTGTGGGGCCGGGTGGCGCCGGACTTCCCCTACGCGATCGTGTTCCCCAGCGGCGGGCCTCTGCCCCGCCATCCAAGCCAGCTCTACGAGGCGGCGACCGAAGGCCTGCTGCTGTTCATCGTGATGGCGATTAGCGTGCGCCGCTTCGGCTTCCGCAAGCCGGGGCTGCTCGGCGGGATCTTCGTCCTCGGCTATGCGCTGGCCCGGACGTTCTGCGAGTTCTTCCGCGAGCCCGACCGGCAGCTCGGCTTCCTGTTCGGCGACCATCTCGGACCCATGGGCGGCGGCGTCACCATGGGCATGCTGCTCTGCGTGCCGATGATGATCGTCGGTCTCACCTACATCGTGCTCGCGGCGACCGGCCGGACGCGCCCCCGCCACCCGGTCGAGGCGCCGACCTCCGAGGAGGCGCGCAAGGCGCCCGTCGAGGCGTGACGCCGCTGGCGGCGGAGATCGCCGCGCTGATCCGCCAGAACGGGCCGATCGGCATCGACCGCTATATGGCCCTGTGCCTCGGCCACCCGGTCCACGGCTATTACCGCACCCGCGATCCCCTCGGCGCGCAGGGCGACTTCACGACGGCGCCCGAGATCAGCCAGATGTTCGGCGAGCTGATCGGCGCCTGGGCGGCCTACGTTTACGGCCTCCTGGGTCACCCGGATCCGCTGGTCCTGATGGAACTCGGCCCCGGTCGCGGCACGCTGATGGCGGATGCCCTGCGGGCCCTGCGCGCCGCCGCGCCGGGGTTGCCCGTCGCACCGCACCTCGTCGAGACCAGTCCGGTGCTGCAAGCGGCGCAGGCGCGCACCCTCGCCGGAACGGGCGCCGTCTGGCACGAGAGCCCGGAGACCCTGCCCGAGGGGCCCGCAATTCTCCTGGCCAACGAATTCTTCGACTGCCTGCCCGTGCTCCAATTCGTGCGCCGGCCGGGGGGCTGGCACGCCCGGCAGGTCGGCCTCGACCCACAGGGTGGCTTCACCTTCGGGCTGGCGCCGGAACCGACCCCGGGCATCGAGGCCGCCGGGCCCGAGGGGGCGCTCCTGAGCGTGCCGAGCGCCGGCCTCGACCTCATCCGCGCCTTCGCGCAGCGCGTCCGCACCCTGGGCGGCGTCCTGCTGATCCTCGATTACGGTCACGCCCGCCTCGGCTTCGGCGACACGCTCCAGGCGATGGCGCGGCACGGCTTCGCTGATCCGCTCGAAGCCCCCGGGGAGGCGGATCTTACGCATCATGTCGATTTCGCCGCCCTAGCGCGCGCGGCCGCGGGGGCCGGGGCGAAGGTCCACGGACCGGTCGATCAGGGGGATTTCCTGCTCAGTCTCGGTCTGCGCCAACGGGCAGAGCGCCTGAAGGCCCGCGCCACGGCGGATCAGGCCGCGGGGATCGACGCGGCGGTCGCGCGGCTCACAGATCCCGGTGCGACCGGGATGGGCAGCTTGTTCAAGGTCCTGGCGGTGAGCGGCCCGGATCTCGGGCCGCTCCCGGGCTTCCCGGCATCGTGATGCCGGGGTGATCAGCCGAACGAGCCGAAACCGGAATCTGTCTGGCTCGCCGGACGCGGGCTTGGCGGCGCCGGCGGATTCGGATCGTTCGGGTCGAAGGCTCCCGGCTCTCCCGTCACGGGATGCGCGGTCGTGTTCGGGCTGCGCGGCGGTTCGGCCACCGGCTTGGGCGTGTCCTTCAGGGCTTCGGACTCGATCCCGTGCGTCATTGCGATCCTTCTCGGATTGAGGTCGGATTCGACCCCATATTGCAATGCAACAAGAATCTGACGTCTGAACGACATCGTCAAGGGGCGGTCCATGCGCTATCGGGGCGCGATCCCGACGCGTGGAGGCTCGACCGTGACCGCAGGCCTGCTGATCGAAGCGCCGGACCTGTCCGCCTGCGCGGGCATCCGCCACGCGTTCTTCACGCGTCGCGGCGGCGTGTCCGAGGGCGACTACGCCTCGTTGAACGGGGGCCTCGGCTCCCGGGATGACCCGGAGCGGGTCGCCGAGAACCGGGCGCGGATGTGCGCGCAGCTGCGTCTGCCGGCCGATCGGCTGGTGAGCCTGTACCAGATTCACTCGGCCGAGGCCGTCACCGTCGAGGCGCCGTTCGCCCCGGCGGAGCGCCCGCGGGCGGACGCCATGGTGACGCGCGCTGAGTCGCTGGCCCTCGGCATCGCCACGGCCGATTGCGGGCCGATCCTGTTCGCCGATCCCGCGGAGGGCGTGGTCGGGGCCGCCCATGCGGGCTGGAAAGGGGCGTTGACCGGGGTGATCGAGGCCACGGTGCGCGCCATGGAAGCCCTGGGCGCCCGTCGGCACCGGATCGTGGCGGTGCTCGGACCCACGATCAGCCAGCCGGCCTACGAGGTCGGCCCCGACTTCATCGCGCGCTTCCGCGGCGAGGCCCCGGGCATGGATCGGTTCCTCGGTCCCGGCACGCGCCCGGATCATGCCCAGTTCGACCTGCCCGGCTTCATTCAGGCCCGGCTCGCCGAGGCCGAAGTGGGCAAGGCGGCATCCCTGGATCTCTGCACCTATGCCGATGCCGAGCGCTTCTACAGCTATCGCCGGGCCACCCATCGCGGCGAGCCGGATTACGGCCGGCTGATCTCCGCCATCGCGATCGGGCCCTGAAACATCACGGTTCCGGCAGCTTGGCCGGAACCGGGAAGGGGGTGCGACAATTTGTCGATGAGCCAGCCCATGAAAAAGCGTGGCCGTAACTGAACCTTGGCAATTCGAGCGCGTTGTGGGGTCAAGGTGCCGGGGAAAAACGGCGGGTTGCCAAAAGGGGCCGCGCAAGCGGTCGGCGATACCGCGGAGCGCAGAGCAGCCCTGGAACCGCTGGAACGCAAACCGATCCATGCCCCATCGCCGACCGTGCGCGGTCGGTGCGGAGCAACCCGTGAGGACCTGATGATCAAGAAGCTTCTTCTCGCGAGCGCCGCCACGGCCCTCCTGACCGGCGCCGCCTCGGCCGCCGACCTGCCGCGCCGCGCCGCCCCGCCGCCCGTGTTCACCCCCGTGCCGGTGTTCACCTGGACCGGCGCCTACTTCGGTATCAACGCCGGCTACGCCTTCGACGCCTCCAGCCGCTCCAACGGCAACTCCTTCGGCGTGCCCTTCCCCTACGCCACCCCCGGCACCGTCGCCACCTTCCGCAACAACAGCCAGGACGGCTTCTCCGGCGGTGGTCAGATCGGCTACAACTATCAGTTCACCCCGGGCTCCGGCGTCGTCGTCGGCATCGAGGCCGACGCCCAGTACCTCGACTTCGGCCGCAACCGGAACAGCGCCTTCATCACCGGCGGCGCACTGGCCCCCGGCTACTACGTGACCGACCCCCGCGGCCTGTCGAGCCTCGACTACTTCGGCACCGTGCGCGGCCGCCTCGGCTACGCCTTCGACCGCACCCTCGTGTACGGCACCGGCGGCTTCGCCTACGGCTCGGGCTCCTCGGATCGCTCGTTCGGCGGCTTCGCCGGCAACGACAGCTTCCGCACCGGCTACGCGGTCGGCGGCGGCATCGAGTACGCGCTCCCCACCGACTCGTTCCTGAACTTCTTCCGCTCCTCGGCCGTGACGCTCAAGGTCGAAGGCCTGTACGTCAACCTCGACCGCAACACCCGCAACCAGGGCGCGTTCGTCATCAACGCCGCCAACAACTTCCCGGTCGTCTACAGCGGCATCGGTCGCCGCTCCGACGAGTTCGCCGTCGTCCGCGCCGGCCTGAACTACAAGTTCGGCTCGTACTGAGACCGGGCGTCGGCGCGTCATCGGACGCGCCGGCTACCGTCGGAAGATTATGGTTCCGACGCTTTCGAGAAGCCCGGCCGCAAGCCGGGCTTTTCGCGTTTCGGCCGGATCGAATGAAGTTTTCGAAAGGACCCCTGACAAAGCGTCGCCGCGCACCCATGTCGTGTCAGCCATGCGGCGCGTTCGGGCCCGCGGGTTAGATTCGAGGAGGACGACTCCATGAACAGCGAAGAACGCGATGTCATTTCGGGCATCTTCCAGCGTCTGGAGCAGGCACAGTCTCAGCCCCGCGACGCGGAGGCCGAGCGCTTCATCGCCGACAAGATCCGGGCACAGCCCTACGCGCCCTACGCGATGGCGCAGCTGATCTACGTGCAGGAAGAGGCGATCAAGAGTCTGAACCAGCAGCTGGAGCAGGCGCGCAGCCAGGGTGCGCAGGCCCAGTCGTCGGGGGGCGGCGGGTTCCTGTCGAGCATCTTCGGAGGCGGCGGCAGCCAGCGCCAGGAGACGCAGCCACAGCCGGGCTACGCGCAGCAGCGCCCGGCCGGCCAGCCCTGGGGCAACGCCGCCCCTCCCCCGCAGGGCTATCCCCAGCAGGGTTACCCGCAGCAGGGCTATCCGCAGCAGCAGGGAGGCCCCTGGAGCGGCCAGCCCCAGGCTCCGGCACGCGGCGGCGGCTTCCTCGCCTCGGCGCTCCCGATGGCGGCCGGCGCGGCGGGCGGCATGCTGCTCGGCAGCGCCCTCTCGAACGCCTTTGCGGGCGGCCATTCCAGCCTCGGCAGCGCTGCGGCGGCCGGGCTCGGCGGCGGTAGCGGCGAGACGATCGTCAACAACTACTACGGTGACGGCGGCAACCAGGATCTCGGCGCGGCCCTCGACAACAGCGGCGGCGACATGGGTGGCTTCCAGGACGCGGGCTACAGCGATCCCGGCGGGGATTTCGGCGGCGACCTCGGCGGCGGCGACGACAGCGACTGGACCTGATCGGCCGATCGGTCCCGACAGGAAGCCCGGCCGTGCTCAGGCGCGGCCGGGCTTTCGTGTGAAAAAAGGGCGCGACGCAGCAGGCCCAGCCGTCACAGGACCTCGACGCGCGTCCCCACCGGTACGCGCTCGTACAGATCGACCACGTCGTCGTTCATCATCCGGATGCAGCCCGACGAGACAGACTGCCCGATCGTGCCCGGTTCATTGGTCCCGTGGATCCGATACAGCGACGAGCCGAGATAGAGGGCCCGTGCGCCGAGCGGGTTCGCCGGGCCGCCCGCCATGTGGCGCGGAAGATCGGGGCGACGGGCCAGCATCTCGGGCGGCGGCGTCCAGTCCGGCCACTCTGCCTTGCGGCTTACGGTCTTGAGACCGCTCCAGGCAAAACCCGGCCGGCCCACGCCGATCCCGTAGCGCAGGGCGCGCTGGCCGGGTTGCACCAGGTAGAGATGCTTTCCGGCGGTGTCGATCACGATGGTCCCAGGCCGCTGCCGCCCGGTGAACGTCACCTCCTGGCGCTGATACTCGGGAGAGACCGCACGGGCGATCCGACCGGGATCAGCTTGAACCGCGCCGTAGGCCGCGGCTTGCGGCGCGGCGTAGACCGGCGTCGTGGAGACCGGCATGGGCTCGGGCTCGGCCGGCAGCAGCTCGCCGGTATAGGCCTCGACGCGCTGCGGAGCCAGGACGCGCTGCGGAGCCATGGCGCGCTGCGGCTGCACGGCGCGCTGCGGCCAGCTCCGGCCGTCGCGGCCGGCATTGCCGGTGACGAGATACTCGATCAGCCCACCGCCATAGCCGCCCTCACCGTAGCGGGCCTGCTGCGCCTGGGCGGACGCGCTCCAGAGCGAGGCGGCCGTCGCCGCCCAGAGACACAGTCGGACCGAACCGCGCATCGTACCCTGCTCCCGCACCCCGGAATCCCATCCCGGCTGCCGCACGATGAGGCCGGTTTTTACCGAATCAGGTGAAGGAACGTGGTGAATCCGGTTCGTTCACCGGTGCCTCCCCCGTCGCCGGGAAGCAGCGTGAATCCGCGGTAAAGTGGCCGTCGTGTCGCGCCGGCCCGAAACACGACGGCGCCGGGGGTGGCCGGTCGGCTTCCGGCAAGCTTGGCAGTCACAGTCCGTCAACCGATATGTTAGACAATGGCGACCAGGCACCCCGAACGTCGACGCCCCGGATGATGACTCAGAAGCGCTACCGCATCGAAGACAGCCTCGGGCTACCCGCCGCTACGCCATCCTCGGCCGTCCCGGCGTCGAGCGAGCGCCTGGATGAGATCTTCTCCGCCATCCAGGACCTGCGCCGCATCACGCAGATGAGCGCCAGCGAGACGATCGAGGCGTGCCGCCGCGACCTGCACGAGGCGCTGGCGATGCGCTCCGAGCTCGACGTGATGAAGGAGGCCATCACCCGCACCAAGTCGGAACTCGCGACCCTTCACCGGACCGAGAACACCGGCAAGGGCATGCGCCGGGCGGCCGACGAACTCGATGCCGTGGTAGATTCGACCGAGCGCGCCACGACCCAGCTGCTCGGCGCGATCGAGGAGATCGAGAGCCATGCCGGCATGCTGAACGCCTCGACGTTGCCGCCGGGCATGAAGCCCCATGTCGACGTGATCCTGGAACGGGTGATCTCGGCCTACGAGGCCTGCAACTTCCAGGATCTGACCGGCCAGCGGATCAGCAAGATCGTCGGCGTGATGAAGTTCATCGAGGAGCATCTCGACCGGCTGATCACCACGTGGTCGGAGCTGGACAGCTTCAAGGAGCTGATCGCCGTGATGCCGTCGGCGCCGAGCGCGCTGGACGACGAGAGCAGCCTGCTCAACGGGCCGAAGCTCGACCACGATATCGGCCACGTCGACCAGAGCGACATCGACTCGCTGTTCGACTGATCCGGCGCCCGCCGGGCAACCCGGCAAATTTATTCTCTGCCCCCGTCCCCCTCGGGGGCGGGAAGGCTTAAATCTGTGGCATGAGCCGCAGAGCCCTCTCAGACCTGCCCCCCGACACGTTCGACGACGGCCGCGACGCCGAGCGGGAGGAACCCGCCGACGAGGCCGAGGCCCCGCTGTCGGACGACACGGCCGCCGAGATCGACTTCGACTTCGAGCCGGGCGCCGTGGAGGCGGGCACCGAGGTGATCCGCCGGTTCTGGTCGACCCTGCCGGCCTCGCCGGGCGTCTACCGGATGTTCGACCATCGCGGCGACGTCCTCTACGTCGGCAAGGCCAAGAACCTGAAGGCGCGGGTCGGCTCCTATGCCCGGGGCCAGGCGCATTCGAACCGCATCGCCCGGATGATCTCGCAGACGGCGGCGATGGAGTTCGTCACCACCGCGACCGAGACCGAGGCGCTTCTGCTCGAAGCCAACCTGATCAAGCAGCTGAAGCCCCGCTTCAACGTGCTGATGCGGGACGACAAGTCGTTCCCCTATATCCTGGTGACGAGCGACGGACCGGCCCCGCAGATCGTCAAGCACCGTGGCGCGCGGCGCCGGAAGGGCAATTATTACGGCCCCTTCGCCAGCGTCTGGGCGGTCAACCGGACGGTGAACGCCCTGCAGCGCGCCTTCCTGCTGCGCACCTGCACCGACAGCTACTACGAGAACCGCAGCCGGCCCTGCCTGCTCTACCAGATCAAGCGCTGCTCCGGCCCCTGCACGGGTGAGATCGGCCAGGACGATTACGCCGCCATGGCGGATTCCGCCCGGGCGTTCCTCGCCGGCAAGTCCAACGCCGTGAAGGACCGGATGCGAGCCGAGATGCAGGAGGCCTCCGAGGCCCTGGAATTCGAGCGCGCCGCCCGCTACCGGGACCGGATCGCCGCCCTCTCGGCGATCCAAGGGGTGCAGGGCGTGAACACCCAGGGCGTCGAGGAGGCGGACGTGTTCGCCCTCGACGACCAGGCCGGACAGTTCTGCATCGAGGTGTTCTTCTTCCGGAACTTCCAGAACTGGGGCAACCGGGCCTATTTCCCGAAGGCCGACCGGACCATGACGGCCGACGAGGTGCTGGGCTCGTTCATCGGCCAGTTCTACGACGACAAGCCGGCGCCGCGCACGGTGCTGACCAGCCACGCGATCGAGGATGCCGAGCTGGTGGCCGCCGCCCTGTCGAGCCGGGTCGACTACCGCGTCGAGATCCACCGGCCGTTGCGGGGCGAGCGGAAGAATCTCGTCGATTATGCCCAGCGCAACGCCAAGGAGGCGCTGGCCAGGCGCCTCGCCGACACCGCCTCGCAGGGCAAGCTGCTCACCGCCCTGGGCCAGGCCTTCGGCATGGAGAAGGCGCCGCGCCGGATCGAGGTCTATGACAACTCGCACATCATGGGCACGAACGCCGTCGGCGGCATGATCGTCGCCGGGCCCACGGGCTTCATGAAGACGCATTACCGCACGTTCAACATCAAGTCCGAGGAACTCACCCCGGGGGATGATTACGGCATGATGCGCGAGGTGCTGCAGCGCCGGTTCAAGCGGCTGGTGAAGGAAGCGCCCCGCACCGCCCGGGAGGCGGAAGTGGCCGCCGCGGAGGGCGGCGCGCCGGAGCCCGTTCCCGCCCCGGCCGAGGAGAGCGACGCCTTCCCGGCATGGCCCGACCTCGTGCTCATCGACGGTGGCAAGGGCCAGCTCGACGCCGCACGCGCCGCCCTCGACGCGGTGGGCGTGACCGACGTGCCCCTGGTCGGGGTCGCCAAGGGCCGCGACCGGGATGCCGGACGCGAGACCTTTTTCGTCCCCGGCCGACCGGCCTTCAAGCTTCCGCCGCGCGATCCGACGCTCTACTTCGTGCAGCGACTCCGCGACGAAGCGCATCGCTTCGCCATCGGGAGCCACCGGGCCAAGCGCAAGCGTGAGATGGTAAAGAATCCCTTGGACGAGATCGCCGGCATCGGCCCGAGCCGCAAGCGCGCGCTCCTGCACCATTTCGGAACCGTCAAGGCGATCGAGCGGGCCGCCTTCGAGGACCTCGCCAAGACCCCGGGCGTGAACGCCGCCACGGCACGGGCCGTCTACGACTTTTTCCATGCCGGCGCCTGAGACCCCCGCCGCCGCGGCCGAGCCGGGCACCGAGGCGTTGACGCCCGGGCCGGGCTCTGATTTCACCGCGGCGATGAACGCCGTCCTTCCCCGACGACGGTCGCCGGCCTGGACGCTCGCGAACTGCCTGACTTACGGGCGCCTCGCCGCGGTGCCGGTGATGGTCGCGCTGCTGTTCTGGCCCGAATCCCACACCGCCCGGTGGACGGCGCTGGGGGTGTTCGTGGCGGCCGCGATCACCGACTACCTGGACGGGTATGTCGCGCGCACCTACCACCAGAGCTCGGCGCTCGGCCGGATGCTCGATCCGATCGCCGACAAGCTCCTCGTCTCGGCCTGCCTGCTGATGTTGGCCGCCGACCATACGATCGTCGGATCCAGCGTCTGGGCGGCGATCGTGATTTTGTGCCGCGAGGTGCTGGTCTCCGGCCTGCGGGAATATCTCGCGGAGCTGAAGGTCGGCGTGCCGGTGAGCAAGATCGCCAAGTGGAAGACCACCGTGCAGCTCGTGTCGCTCGGCTTCCTCGTGGCCGGGCCGGCGGGCGAGACGGTGCTGCCGGGGACGGAGCCAATCGGCATCGCGCTGCTGTGGCTCGCCGCCGCGCTCACGATCTGGACCGGGTGGGACTACATGCGGGCCGGGATCAAGCACGTCATCGACGACCCGCGTTGAGAAGTGATCCGATGAAGCTCGTCTATTTCGCCTGGGTCCGCGAGCGGATCGGCCGGCCCGAGGAGGAGCTGACGCCCCCGGACGCGGTCGCCACCGTGGCCGAGCTGGTGACGTGGCTCCGCGGGCGCGGCGAGGAATACGTCCACGCCTTCGAGGATCCCGGCGTGGTGCGCGCCGCCATCGACCGGGTCCACGCCAAGCCGGACACCGCGATCGCGGGCGCGCGCGAGATCGCCTTCTTCCCGCCGATGACGGGCGGCTGAGGCGTTCACGGCCGCGGGGCCGGTAGTCTCCGCGGACTTGCGCCGGCCCCGGCGCCGGCCCCAATGGAACGGTCGCTCCGGCTATCCCTCATGCCGAACGGCGCGCGGACCGAGCCAAGTTGTTTACGGGTTCGGTCCGTTTCACGGGTCTCTCGAACGGCGGAACGCTTAAGCTGCGTTTGCCGTTACTCGGTGCCGAAGTCCGGTCCTGGAGTCCCAGAATGCGCACTGTACTGCTCGCCACCGCTGCTCTGTTGAGTGTCTGCGCCTCCGCGCAGGCTCAGACCACCGTCATCGAACGCGACCGGCCCGCCGTCGTCGTCGATCGTCCGGCCACCGAATCGAAGTCCGTCACCGTCCATGATCACGGCGACGGCTGCGTCTCCAAGACGGTGCGCAAGGAGAACGACATGGGCGACTCCAAGACGGTGAAGAAAGAATCCTGCGACTGAGTCGCAGCCGGGCGCCGGTGCTGGTTTCGCCCGGCGCCCGTGATGAGAACACCGTAGGGGATCGCCCACCACGGTTATCTGCTCGGATCCGATCGGGATCCCGACGGCGCCGATGGCAGGGGCGATCAGCGCCAGCCGGCATCCACGAAATAGCCGTGGCCCGTGCACATCCGGGCATCGTCCGAGGCCAGGAACAGGACCAGCGCGGCGACGTCGGCGGGCTGGATCCGCCCGTCGAGGCATTGCGCGGCGACGATCTCCGCCTCGCCCTCCGGGGTGTACCACCTCTCCTGGCGCGGGGTCTGGACGTTGCCGGGCACGATGGTCGCCACACGGATGCCGTCGCGGCCGAGATCGCGGGCGAGCGCCCGGGTCATGCCCTCGATCGCGGCCTTCGCGGTCTGATAGACCGGCATGTTCTTCGAGCCCAGATGCCAGCTGATCGAGCCGAAGTTCAGGATCACCCCGCCCCCCGCCTTCCGCATGCCCGGCACGGCCGCCTGCGCGGCGAAGAACAGGTGCCGTAGGTTCACGGCCATCCGGTCGTCCCAATAGGCGGGCGTCACCGCGTCGAGGCTGTGGCGGTCGTCGTTGCCGGCGTTGTTCACCAGCACGTTGAGACCGCCCAAGTCCGCCTCGGCCTCCGCCACGAGGCGGCGGACCGCCTCCACGTCGGTCAGGTCGCAATGCCGGTAGAGTGGCGCGTGCGCCGCAGCCGGGGCGAGGCGTGCAACCAGCGCGGCGGCGGCATCGTCCGCGATGTCGCAAAACACGACGCGGGCCCCCTGCCCCACGAATGCCTCGACCAGCCCCTCCCCGATCCCGGAGGCGCCGCCGGTGACCAGGACACGCCTGTCGCGGAGGCTTGGATAGAGTGCGCGGCCCGTGATCGACTCCGACATCAGACGATTCCCCCGGTCACGTCTTCGTTCGGCGCCTCATTTGTCTGAGTTTCATCAGCCCGACAAGGCTTCGCATCGCGGCCGACCCGTCGGCGGGTTCGCAAAACATTAACGATTGGCAAATCACAACAGCATCTCATACCGAGCTCATCCGGATCGGGTTGCGATCGGGAACGGCTCCAGGCCCTCGCTTCGACGCGCTCGCCCCGCCGATCTCCAAGCGTCGGCGTTCAGCGCTCCAGAAAGGACAGCGCGATGCCCCTGCGTCTGGAACTCAAGCCCTTCGAGCGGCTGATCATCAACGGCGCCCTGCTGCGCAACGGGGAGCGCCGCTCGACCTTCCTGATCGAGACGCAGTGCAAGTTCCTGCGCGAGAGCGAGATCATCACGGAGAGCGAGGCCGATACGGCCTGCAAGCAGCTCCATTTGACGCTGACGGTGATCTACCTGGCCGACGATCCGGCGCAGGGCATCGACCTGTTCTTCCGCCAAGCCACCGACCTGATCCGGCAATCTCCGGCGGCCGCGCCGCAGATCGCCGAGATCGCCGTCCAGATCGAGGCCGGCGAATACTATCGGGCGCTCAAGCTCAGTCGAAAGCTGGTCGAATGGGAGAGTGCGGACCGGATGCCCGCGGCGGACCATCCGGCACCCGCAGAAACCCCGTAGAAGATAGGGTCAGCCCGGATTGCCCTGGAGGCCGGCCGCGACGTGGTTGTTGATCGAGACGAGCGTGGCGATCTTCTCCGCCGTCGGCGCGATCATCGTGTCGAGGCAGCTGGTCAGCACGAACGCCCCGAGGCGCCCGACGCCCTGCTTCACGTCGACCGGAAGCGGGTTCTGATCCGCGGTAGCCTCCGAGCTCAGCAGGGTCCAGACGCGCTGGTTGTACGACAGCGCCTCGTTCAGGCGCCCGATCTCTCCGGCGGCGAGGGCCTGACTGGCACCGATCAGGCGTTGCGCGGCCTTCAAAAGAAGCTGTGATTCAGCTTCGCGAGGCGTCAGCGCGCTGTGGGCGGTTCTGGCGTAAGCATTGGCGGCGGTGTTCATCGGCGGTGCGGACCCCGGCATCAGTCCTGCCGGCAGGGCAGGCTTGCCATAGCTGTCGCAGATCAGGAGTTAAGACTGCGTGTGCGTCGGGTCGGCCATGATAACGCCGGGTTGGACAACGACCACGCGGTATGGCCTCACAGGCCAGCCCCCGGATCGCGTCGACGATGTTGAATTTCTTTCTCGGAACCGTGGCCGGCGGTCTCATCGCCGCCGTCCTCACCATCGCGGCGGCGCGACAACCGGAGGTTCAGGCGCGCCTGGGTCTGAAGCCGGTCTTACCGCCGATGGCTCTGGCCGCGACGCCTAAGGCGCCGGAGCCGGATTGCGGCCGCCGCCAGGAGGCTGCTCCGAAGGGGGCGGCTCAGGACATCCTGTTCAACCGCCAACGATTCTGGTCGGTCGCGCCGTGATCAGAGCGCGCCGATCAGCACCAGGAGCATCGTCGTCGCGACGGTGGTGCTGACGAAGCCGCACAGCGCGGCAGCGAAGGACGGGCTGGTCCGGACGGCGGCGGGCTGGATCTCGGTCGACAGGGTCGCAGGGGTCATCGGCGTAAAACCTTGAGAGCGACGTGCGTCGCGCATGACGGGACGTTGCTGCGAGAGCCGGCAGCTCGAAGTGCGCGGGCGCACCCGGTCAGTCGCAGCGGTTGATTTTCTTGGCGATCCGCAGGCCGCGCAGCTCGCTCCGCAGGTCGATCGCCAGAACACCCTCGCCGCATCGTTCAAATGCGTCGCGGGCGTCGTCGTAGCGATCTCCGACTTCATCGAGCGTGTCGCAGACACGGTCGTGGTTGCCGAGCCGCGCCTCCTGGCGTGCCTGGAAGCGCAGGGCATTGGCCTCATCGACCTTGCGCTGAGCCTCGAGGCAGGCCGGCAGGGCCAGCGCCGAGGAGGTCAGTGCGAGGCCGGCCAGCGGGCCGGCGAGGCAGCGAAGAAGAGTAGCCGAACTGGCTCTCACGGTTACACTCACGCACACGGTTGATGGACAGGCCGAACGGGCACTGCCGGGTTTCCCGGGGCAGCGCATGACCACCCCTTCTCTGTGGGCAAAAACGGTGAAGCTGTGGTGAAGGTTCCGGCCGAAATCAGCGCTTCCCCCGCAGGCGGGAGGTGAGGATTGCGGGGAGTGCCACCGGCGCCGGTCCCATCGGATCGACGCCGACATCGTATTGCTTGGGCATCGGCTTGAGCTTGCCGTGGCTATGGCCGTGGAGATTGAGGGCGCCCTTGCTCATCCCGTTCCACGTGCGGAACGCATAGTGGCAGAGCACCACCATCCGGCCCTCGACGGCGAATTCCGCGTAGTGGCGCACGGAGGCCCAGCCGGGCGCCGCGAGGGTGTCGGGCCCGTCGTTGTTGCCGACGATCAGGTGCTTCTCGCCGTTGAGACCCACGAGGATCTCGCGAATCCGCGCGCCGCTCGGGCCGAGGGCGAAGTCGCCGAGGTGCCAGACGGTGTCGCCGGGCGCCACCGTCGCGTTCCAGGCCGCGATCAGGCCGGCATCATGGGCGTCGAGGTCGGGATACGGCCTGTGGTCGAAGCGCAGGGCCCGCGCATCGCCGAAATGCGTGTCGCCCGTGAAGAAGGTGGTCACCGTTCGGCTCCGCGTGAGGCCCGGTGCTTGCCGGCGCCGATGGGCGCCGAAGCGCCGAGGAGGCGACGAGGTTCCCACGAAGCCGTAACGTGGGGGCCCGTTGACGCCGCATCCGGCGGCGACGAAGCCTGCCGACAACGCGCAAAGCGAAGACCGATATCGCGGGAGGTCGCTGACGATGCTCGGAACGATGGCTTTCGCGTTCCTGGCCGGGCTGCTGTCGGTGCTGTCGCCCTGCGTGCTGCCCCTGGTGCCGATCGTCCTCGGGACGGCGGCGGCCGAGCACCGGCTCGGACCGCTGGCCCTCGCGGCGGGGCTGGCGATCTCCTTCACGATGATCGGCCTGTTCGTGGCGACCGTGGGCTTCGCCATCGGGCTCGACGGGGACGTCTTCCGCTCGGCCGGGGCGGTGCTGATGGTCGCCGTGGGGATCGTGCTGATGCTGCCGCGGCTGCAGGCCCGGGTCGCGACGGCCGCGGGTCCGGTCGGCGCCTGGGCCGAGGAACGCTTCGGCGGGGTCGGGGCGGGCGGGCTCTCCGGCCAGTTCGCCGTGGGCCTGCTGCTCGGCGCCGCCTGGAGCCCCTGCGTCGGCCCGACCCTCGGCGCCGCCTCGCTGATGGCGGCCCGCGGCGAGCACCTCGGGAGCGTCGCCCTGACGATGCTGGCCTTCGGGATCGGCGCGGCCCTGCCGCTGATGCTGCTGGGCTTCGCCTCGCGGGAGGCGTTGATGCGCTGGCGCGGCGGGCTCGCGGCGGCCGGCCGGACCGCGAAGGCGGGCCTGGGCGCTCTCCTCGTCGCGCTCGGCCTGCTGGTGCTGAGCGGGCTCGACAAGCGCGCAGAGGCCGTCATCGTGGCGGCCTCGCCGGATTGGCTGAACGCGATCACGACGCGCTTCTGACGGGGTTTTCGCGGCCCCAGGGTACGGGGATAGCCCTGCGTCATCGTCCCTGTGGCCATGACTCATCCCGCTCACGGACGGCCCGGTGGATCAGAGGCCGGACCCGCATCGATTCGCGTGGACGACTGACGACGTACGAAGCTCGTCCGAGGCTGGCAGCGGGCCTCCGGTCGACCCAAGAGAGGCAATCTTCAACATTGGTCTCCAGGGTGAGGCCGAATACGAGTTCAGCCCTGCCACCCGCGACGCCTTGACCGATACCTCCGCCCCATCACCGCCCGCCCACGGCGTCGCCGGTTGGCCGTACGGACCGGCCGTTCGCGGCTTGGCCCGGCCCCCGTCCCTGCCCAACGGACGGCTCTGGCCCCGGATCCGCGTCGTCACCGTGATCCGGTCCGGAGCGGCGCTCGGCGAGACCATCGCCTCGGTGCTGCGCCAGGATTATCCCGAACTCCGGCACGATCTGGTCGCGCCCGGCGACGCCCGGTCGGCCGTCGCGCGGATCCTGGCCGATCCGGGCGTCCCGCACCTGCTGTGGCTCGAGGCCGGCGATCTGCTCGCCCCCGGGGCGCTCATCGCCCTGGCACTGGAGGCGGCGCTGACGGGGGCGACCGCGGTGGCGGGCCTGCGCGTCCTGTTCGACACGGCGGTTCACGGCCTCGACAGCACGGCCGTCGCGGAGCGATCGAGCGGCGGTGTGCTCTGGACGCCAGACCGCTTCGCGTCGGAAATCCCGCTCGATCCCGAAGGCCGGCTCGACGCCACCGCGGCGTGGTCGGCCATCCCGGAGGACGCCCGCCGGACCATCGGCCGCCCGGTGCTGCTGCACAGGGTTGGGACAGTCCCGGCGCGGTCGGACAGCCTGTCCATCGTGTCGCTCACCGGGACCGGTACACAGGGCGGGGCCGGCGTGGCGCAGCGGCGGCTGGCCGATGCGCTCGCGCTGGCCGGTCATCGGCTGACCGAACTCGTCCTGAGCGACCGCCCCGAGGCGGCCGAGTGGACCGACGCCTTTCCCGAGGCCGAGGCGGCGGTCGCGGCGGCCGCGCCCGACCTCGTCCTCGCCGGCAACCTGCACGGCGCGACCCGCAGCCTCGACGTGGTGGACCGCCTGCGGCGCCGCCATCCAGTCGCCCTCGTGCTGCACGATCTGTTTCCGCTGACCGGCCGGTGCTGCCACCCCCGGGATTGCGGCCGCGCCTTGATCGGCTGCGACGCCGCCTGTCCGGGGCCGGACGAGTATCCGCAGCTCGCACCCCGCCGGATCGCCGGCATGCATGCCGGCAAGCGCGCGGTCCTGGCCGGCCCCGCCGGCCCGTGGCTGCTTGCCAATTCCGATTGGACGCTGGCGCGCGCCCGGGAACTCGCGCCCCCGGAAGCCGTCGCGGAACCGATCCGCCTCGCCTTCCCGACCGCCGTGTTCCGGCCGAACGATCGCGCGGGGCTGCGGCGCCGGCTCGGCCTGCCGGCGGACGACGTGCTGATCCTGATCTCATCGGTGATCGTCGACGGCCCCGACAAGGGCTTCGACGACCTGCGCGCCGCTCTCCAGGAGGTGGCGCGTCCGGAGGTGGGCGTCGTGGCGATCGGCCGGCTCGACGATCCGGCGCGGCTCGGCCTCGCCAACCTGTACGCGCCGGGGCTGATCGCCGACGAGGACACGCTGGCCGCGTGGTACGGCGCCTGCGATCTCCACGTCACCGCGAGCCGCCACGAGACCCTCGGGCAGACGCCGATCGAGGCCGGCCTGTGCGGCGTGCCGACCCTGGCCTACCGCACCTCCGGGCTGACCTCCGCGGTGATCGACGGCGTGTCGGGCCGCCTCGTACCGGTGAAGCCCGGCGCCCTTGCCGAAGCCCTGGCGGCGCTGGTGGACGATCCGTCGGCGCGCGCCCGGCTCGGCGCCTTCGCGCGGATCGCCCTGGAGAGCCGCTACAGCCCGGCCGCCGCCGTCCTGTCGCTGGAGGGCGTCTTCCGGCGTCACGGGCTCAGGGACCCGAATGCGCGGCCGCGCTTTGCTCCCGCCATGCTCGGCCATTTCCCCTTCGCGGCCATGCGCCAGGCGGGCGCGGTCGGGACCGTGCCGGCGGTCTCGCGGCCCCTCGTGCGGCGGCTGCGCCGGGCCAAGCAGATGGTCCTCGGGCGCCGGATGCCCCTCCTCGTGCGCCGCTGCCTCTATCTGGCGGGACGCCTGCGCCGGAGCCTGCCGTGACACCGCAACCCGACGCACCGGCCGGACGGGTCCGGCGAATCTATCTCGACCAGACTCATCTGCGCGGGCACGTCACCGGGATCGAGCGGGTCACCCTCGACCTGTTCGCCCCCGAGACGCTTGCGCCGCACGCGGTCCGGCCGGTCACCAGCGGATCGCTGCCCGGCATGATCGCGGCGCAGCACATCGCCCTGCCCCTGCACGCGCTGCGCGACCGGACCGCGCTCTTCCTGTTCCCGGGCTTCCCGCCGAGCCCGCTCTGCGCGCTCGCGGCCGAGCGCTGCCTGCTCTACGTGCACGACACCTTCCTCCTGACCCGGCCGGAGGATCTCAGCCTGCGCAGCCGGCTCTACATGAGCCCGAGCTTCGCCCTCGCCCTGCGCTGGTGCCCGAACCTGTTCGTCAACAGCCGGACCACGGGCGAGGCCGTGCGCGCCGTCTGCGCGGATCGGGCCCGGGTCGCGCTGCTGCGGCCGCCCGTGCGCGACGCGTTCGGCCTCGGCGACCTGCCGGGGTCGGCGCCCTACGGGCCGGGCGCCACGCTGCGCCTGCTCGCAATCGGGACCATCGAGCCGCGCAAGAACTATCCGGCCGCCCTCGCGCTGACGGCGGCGCTGATCCGGGCCGGCGTGCCGGCGGAACTCCACCTCGTGGGCCGGGTCGGCTGGGGCCGGCACGCCTTCCTGGACGATCCTCCGCCCTTCCTGCACCGGCACGGCTACCTGTCGGACGCGGAGCTGCGCGGCCTCGCGGGATCGTGCCACCTCCTGCTCTCGACCTCGAAGGCGGAGGGCCTCGGCCTGCCGCTGCTGGAGGTCCAGCACGGCGGCCTGCCGGTCGTGGCACCCGACGAGGCCGTGTTCCGCGAGGTGCTGGGCCGGTCCGCCCTGCTGATCCGCCCGGAGGCGCCGGATACCGCCGCACGCACATTGATGGACTGGCTCGCCGGGGACGGCCTCGCCCGCGCGGCAGAGGCCAGCCGGGAGAACGTGCGGCGCTGGAACGCCGCCGCAGCCGAGGATCGCGGACGCTTCCACCGTTTCCTCGCCGGTGATCCCACGGCCTACGACGCCGCGGATTCCAGTGTCGCAGCGCCGGGCGCCCAGGATCCGCATACGTAGTCTCCGGCGGTACGGCGGCTTTTCTCGCCTTAAAGGCGTGTCACTTCATCGTGTCTGTAGAAACGTGATCTGCAGCCCTTCAGTCGTGTCCGCCGGATCAAGACGAGAGTACTTTACCGGTACGCCGTTTGCTGACGTATCATCCAAGGCACTGCCCTCGGCGTAGTCCTGTCCCGAATCGGCACGAAGCTGACCGGAACGGAAACAGGACGACGGGGACGGTGGACGATCTGTCCGTCCCAACAGGTCAGGGAGCGAGGCGTATGTTCGACTTCTCGACACGAATAAGCGGTGAGCAACCCGTCCGGATTGTGCTTCCGGAGGTCACGCCCCGCACCGACCCGAAGGTGATGCTGCGCCGTCTCTGGCGCGGCCGCAGTTTCATCGTGCTGAGCGCCCTGTTCATGGTCGCGGTCGCGGTGGCGCTGCTCGGCCTGATCCCGCCGCGCTACACCTCCGGCATCCAGATCCTGGTCGATCCGAGCGACCTGCGCGTCGTCGAGAACGACGTGAATGCCCGCCAGCCCCAGGCCGATAGCGGCGTCTCGATCGCCGAAAGCCAAGTGCGGGTGATCCAGTCCGACAACGTCCTGCGGCGGGTGATCGCCAAGCTTCACCTCGACCAGGACGATGAGTTCGTGCTGCCGGACGGCAACAACGCGACGCTCACCTGGATCAAGGGCGCGCTCGGCATGCTGCCCCCGCCCGCGAGCCGCAACCCGGTCAACATCGCCCTCGACACGCTCCAGAACCGGCTCAGCGTCCGCCGGGCCGAGCGGACCTTCGTGATCGACGTCTCGGTCCAGTCTGGCGACCCCGAGAAGGCCGCGCAGATCGCCAATGCGATCGGCGATGCCTACTTCGCCGAGGAGGCCGCCGCCCGGACCGACACCGCCCGCCGCGCCTCGGATGCCCTGGCGGGCCGCCTCGCCAGCCTCAAGCGGGACGTCGAGCAGGCCGAGGACGCGGTGGTGCGCTACCGCGAAGACCACAAGCTCGTGGCTTCGAGCGGGCGCCTGCTTTCAGACCAGCAGCTCGGCGACCTGAACCAGCAGCTCGTCACCGCCTCGATCAAGACCGCCGAGGCGAAGTCGCGGCTCGATCAGGCGCGCAAGATGCGCTCCTCGGACCCGAGCACCGCCCTGCCCGAGATGCTGCAGTCGCTGGAGATGCAGGCGCTGCGCCAGCAATACGCCACGCTCTCCCGCAACACCGCCGAGCTTGCCACCCGGCTCGGCGAGCGCCACCCGGCCATGGCCGAGCAATATGCCCAGCAGCGCGATCTGCAGCGCCTGATCCAGCGCGAGAAAGAGCGGATCATCGACACGACCCAGAAGGACTACGATCGGGCCGCCGCCAGCGAAGCCGCGATCCGGTCCGGCCTCGATCGGGCCAAGACCGAGACCGTCTCCAGCGACCGGGCCTATGTCGGCCTGCGTGAGCTGGAGCGGACGCTCGATGCCCGCCGGGGGGTCTACGAGGCGTATCTGAAGCGTGCCCGCGAGGCGAGCGAGCAGGAGCGGCTCAACACGACCAACGTGCGGATCATCTCGGTGGCCACGCCGGCCCGCCAGCGGACCTTCCCGCCGTCGCCGAAGATCGTCCTGCCGCTGGCCCTGGTGCTCGGCCTGCTCATGGGCGGCGGCATCGCGTTGGCGCTCGGCGCCGACAGCGACCGGCGCCGGTCGCAGCGCACCGCCCCGCGTCCCGCCGCAAGCTTCCGAGCCGCCGATGCGTGACCTCGGGCGGATCGGACTCGACCTGGAAGCGACCGATACGCTTCCCCGGGAGGTGCGCGCCGTACGGTTGCCCGCCTCCCTGCTCCCCGGCTCGGCCCTACCGGGCGCGTCGGTCGAGCTGTTCGGCCTGCGCTTCCAGACCAGCAGTGCCGAATCGATCGTGGCCGCGGTGGCGGCCCGGCGTGACGACGGCCCCCGGATGATCGTGACGGCCAATGTCGATCACATCGTCCAGCTCAACGCGGATCCGGCCTTCCGGAGCGCCTACAGCCGGGCCGCCGCGCGGACCCTCGACGGGATGCCGCTGGTGTGGCTGGCGCGGGCGGCGTGCCGGCGTCCGGTCCACCGGGTGACCGGCCACGACCTCCTGGGCTGCGTGCTGGCCGACCCGCCGCCCTTCGCCCGGCGGATCTTCCTGGTCTCGGCGCGCCAGGATGCGGCGGACGCGCTGGCGGCCCGCCTGCGCGCCAAGGGTCTGCCGGAGGGGGCCGTGGCGAGCGCCGTTCCGCCCTTCGGCTTCGAGAGCGACCGGGACTACAGCCGGGACCTCGCGGCGCGGATCCGGGCGCACGGGACGACGCTGCTGGTGATGGGTGTCGGGGCGCCCAAATCGGAGATCTGGATCGACCGGCACCGGTCCGTGCTCGGCAATCCCGTGGTGTTCTGCATCGGCGACGCGCTGAATGTGGCGGCGGGGTACCTGACGCGGGCCCCGGGCCTGATGCAACGCCTGGGGCTCGAATGGATCTTCCGGTTCCTCCAGGCGCCGCGCCGGCTGTTCCGCCGCTACTTCGTCAAGTCGTGGCGCTTCATCGGCATCGCCGCCCGGGGCCGGATCGTGGATCACGGCGGCTAAGAAGCGGCCATCGCTCTGGAGGGCTCGATCGTGGGCCCTCCAAAGCTTCTCCACCCCTCCGTGGCGGGGTCTGCAAGGCGCGGCCGATCCCGCCCGTCGGGGCGGCCACGCTCCAACGGATCAGAACAGGTCCGGCCGCCGCAACTGCAGGGCGTATAGAAGCACCAGCGACTTCATGTCGGTGAGCCGCCCGTCCCAGCCCATGGCGGCGAGGTCCCGCAGCGGGATCTCGTGGACCGCCACGGCCTCACCCTCCGCGGCCAAGCCGCCCCCGGCCCCGGTCCGATCGGCGACGCCGTAGGCGGCCAGGAACAGGTCCATTCGCTCGGTGGAGATTCCCGGCATCGACCAAGCGCTGGCGATGAGGTCCAGTGCGCTGAGGCGCAGGCCCGTCTCCTCCATCGCCTCGCGCCGGGCCTCGTCCTCGGCCGCGCCCTCGTCGAGGAGTCCGGCCGGCACCTCCATGTGGGTCGGCGGACCTTCCGAATAGAGGACGGGCGCCCGGAACTGCGACACCAGCGTGGCGACCCGCCGCTCCGGATCGTAGGGGAGGACTGCGACCGCCCGGCCGTGATCCTCGATCTCCCGCGTCATGCGGGTTCCGTCCTCCGGAATGACTTCGGCCACGAGAAAGCGTGCCCAGCCGTCGTGCACGAGGCGC
This sequence comes from Methylobacterium guangdongense, assembly GCF_038442355.1. Lineage (NCBI taxonomy): Bacteria > Pseudomonadati > Pseudomonadota > Alphaproteobacteria > Hyphomicrobiales > Methylobacteriaceae > Methylobacterium > Methylobacterium guangdongense. Next base: position 231,979 of record NZ_JBBXMX010000004.1, on the reverse strand, counting down.
ACGCCCCCGATCCGTGGTGCCATGCCGGTCCCATCCCACCCCTGGAAGCCGTGACGGATCGTTCACGAATGCGGCGGCTTCGCGGAGGGCACGATGCGGAAGCGCAGGTGCTCGCCCTGCCGCTCCGCCGCATCCAGGCGCGCGCCCTCCTCGCGGACGAGGTTCGGGATGTCGATCATTGCCAGCGGATCGGTGCAGGTCACCACGAGGATCCGGCCGGCGGCGAGGCGGCGCAGCGCCTTCCGGGTCCGCAGGACCGGCAGCGGACATTTCAGGCCGCTGAGATCGAGGACGACGTCGGTCTCGTCCACCCGGCAAGCTCCTGTCCCGCGCGCAACACCGGCCCCGCGACGATGGCAGGCCGGCCGCCGCTCACCATTCGGGATAGCTGAAGGCCGGGCCGTAATACCAGTCCGGCTCGGACCAGGAATAGCGCGGCCCGTAATACCCGTACTCCATACCGTGCGAGCGGGTCGGCGCGAAGGAATATCCGTACCCGAACGGCACTGGGTACTGGTACTCGCCATAGTAGCTGTAGAGCGGCGGCCGGGTCGGACCGGGCACGCGCCGGCCGGGATCCGACTGCCCGCGAAACGGGGCGGGGTCCGCCGCACGGCTCGCGCCGACGCCAGCAGTCAGGACGGCCGCCCCAGCCAGAACGGCGGCGGTGAAACGGAACATGAAACGCTCTCCTGTGCACCGCGCAGGTGCCTGAGAACGTTCCAATAGCATGATGGGAAAGCGATTCGCGCCGGCGACGCGATCGCGCGATCGGCCTGCCCTCAACCTTGGCTATGAAGGGCGCCCGTCCGCGGATCGCCCTAGAACACGCATTCCAAGAAGGCGGCGCGCACGCAGGCGCCCCACCGGCCTTCGTAATCGGCGAGCAGATCGTCGGCATGGGTCCGACCGGCGGCCACGATCGCTTCGAGGGGTTGCAGGAACACCGTCTCGTCGCGCCCCTCGGCGTCGCGGCGGGCCCGGGCGCGCAGGCCGGACCGGGCGATGGCCAGTGCCTCCGCGGCGACCACGCCGAGGGTCGTGTTCGCCACCGGGGTCGCAAGGCCGAGACGCGGCGCGGTGGCGCGGGCGGCTTCACGGTTGCCGGCGTTCCAGCCCTTTACGAGGTCGAGCGCGGCATCCAGGGCGGCGTCGTCGTAGAGCAGCCCGGCCCAGAAGGCCGCCTGCGCGGCGATCATGCCGGGATCGCCGACATCCGCCCCGCGCATCTCCAGGAAGCGCTTGAGCCGCACTTCCGGAAAGGCCGTGGAGGCGTGGTTGGCCCAATCCGCCACCGTCGCGTACTCGCCCGGCAGTTGCGGCAGCTTTCCGGCCATCAGGTCCCGGAACGAGGCGCCGGACACGTCGTGATAGATGTCCCCGCGCTTGACGAAGTACATCGGCATATCGAGCAGCCAGTCGGCATAGGCCTCGTAGCCGAACCCCGCCTCGAACGCGAAGGGCAGCATGCCGGTGCGGTCCGCGTCGGTGTCGCGCCAGATCTCGGAGCGGCGGGACAGGAACCCGTTCGGCCGGCCGTCGGTGAAGGGGGAATTGGCGAACAAGGCGGTCGCGACCGGCTGGAGCGCCAGGGAGGCGCGCATCTTGCGCACCATGTCGGCCTCGGAGGCGAAATCGAGGTTCACCTGCACGGTCGCGGTGCGCAGCATCATGTCGAGGCCGAGGGACCCGACCTTCGGCATGTAGGAGGCCATGATCCTGTAGCGGCTCTTGGGCATCACCGGGGTCTCGTCCCGGCGCCATTTCGGGCTCATGCCGAGCGTCAGGAAGCCGATGCCCAGGGGATCGGCCACCCGCTTGGTGGCCGCGAGATGGGTCGCAAGTTCCGCCGCGGTGGCATGGACGTCCGGCAGCGCGGCACCGGACAGCTCGAATTGGCCGCCCGGCTCGATCGAAATCGCCCCGCCCTCCTCGGCCGCGAGGCCGATGATGTTGCCCAGGTCGAGGATCGGCTCCCAGCCCGTCTCCCGGGCGAGCCCCTCCAGAAGGGCCTTGATGCCCTGGTCCCCGTCATACGGGACCGGCGCCCGGCTATCCCGGTAGAACGGGATCTTCTCGTGCTCGGTGCCGATGGCGAACCGCGCGCGCGGCTTCTCGCCGGCCGCGAACCATTCGATCAGTTCGGCACGCGTGGTGAGCGGCGTGCTGTCGTTGCTGTCGCGCGCCATGCGCTGCCCGTCCGTGCGTCTGACTTGAGTTTGGGATGCGGGCGCACCGGATTTACCCGGTGGGTCCGTCCAGATCCCCCTCTCGCGAACGGGATCCGGGCGGACGCCCGCCCCCGATCCCCACGAGCCTGCGGCGCAGGCGGCGTCCGTCGACGGACATAGTCGAGGCGTTCGGAACCCACAACGCGGCGGCGTGGACCCAGGCGCGCCAACACGTCTCAACCCAGGAAGCATTCAGCCGCATCGGCGCCCTGATGTGCGCGGGCACACATCTCTACAGGGCCGATCGAATTGTCAGCGCGCGTCGCCGAGCACCGCCTGGACCAGGGCCAGAACGGCGACCGCGGCGGTGTCGGCGCGCAGGATCCGCGGCCCGAGGGAGAGTGCAACCGTATTCGGCCGGGCGCGGATCAGCGCCCGCTCCTCCTCGGAGAATCCACCCTCCGGACCGACCAGCACGGCGAGCGGCGGCGGCGCCGTCGGGTCGGCCGCGCCCGCGAGCGCCCGAACCGGATCGCGCACCGGTGCATCCTCGTCGCAGAATACGACGAGCCGCGCCGGATCGAGACCGGCCAAGGCCTCCGGAAGCCGTGCGGGCTCGGGGCAGTCCGGGATCGCCAGGATCCCGCATTGTTCGGCGGCTTCGATGGTGTTGGCCCGCAACCGGTCCATGTTGACCCGGTCGCCCTGGGTATAGCGCGTGATCACCGGGCGGATCGTGCCCGCGCCCATCTCGACCGCCTTCTGCGCGAGGTAATCCAGGCGCGCGCTCTTCAGCGGGGCGAACAGGTAGTGGAGGTCGGCCGGCGCGGGCTGCGGGCGGGTCTGCGCGGCGACGTGCAGGTCGGCGCCCTTCCGCCCGGTCTGGACCAGATGGGCACGCCACTCGCCGTCGCGGCCGTTGAAGACCAGTACGGGGTCGTCCGGCCCCCGGCGCAGGACGTTCAGGAGATAGTTGGCCTGCGCCCGGTCGAGCGGCAGGCGCACGCCCTCGGTGAGGTCGGCCGCGACGTGGAGGCGCGGGGCGGTGAAATCGTAGGCCGGCATGTCGGCGTGGTCGCAAGGCGCCTCCGGCCTGTCAACGCGCCCGGCATCGGCGGAAGTGTTGCCAAAGGGTTACGGCCGCGGCTTTTCGGCTTTCAACGCACAAGCGTGTTGGAGAGCCGGGATGTCGCTCGATTGACGCCACATTCCTATGGCGAACCCAACACTACGGAATTGGGCCGGCCGCACGCGGATTCGGCAGGGGCGTCGAGGGAGTCGCGGAATGGTGAAGGGGAGCTTGAGCCTGGGAGCCGCGGTGCTGGTCAGCACCGTGTTGTTCGGAACCGCGGCCTCGGCGCAGGGTGCCGCGCCCGAATGCGGCACCATCCAGAAGACCCTGGCCGAGCGCAAGGCGCTGGTCGGCAAGGCCAATGCGGCCTCCCAGACGAAGAAGAAGATGACCCCGCAGGAAGCCTGCGCCCTGTTCGGCAAGCTCCAGGCCAACGGCGCCGAGGGCCTGAAGTGGATCACCGCCAACAAGGAATGGTGCTCGATTCCAGATTCCTTCGCCGAGGGCTTCAAGGCCGACCACCTGAAGGTCAGCGGCATCCGCACCAAGATCTGCAGCGTCGCCGCCCAGGCGACCAAGATGGAGGCCCAGGCCCGCGCCCAGGCTCAGGCTCAGGCGAACGGCCAGGGTGGCGGCCTGCTCGGCGGCCCCGGCCTGACCGGGAGCTTCAAGCTGCCGCAGGGCGCCCTGTAAGCGCATCGCGCCACAGCGATTTTGCGCCGCAACCGATTGCAACGCGATCGGCTGCGGCTCTAAGGGGTTGCGGATCCAGCGCGGATCCTCCCTCCGCCGCGGAGGAAGGACCGACATGCGGGACGACCGGAGACCCGGCCGATGAGCGGGCAGCCCACGGGCGGAACCGTGATCCAGGATCGACGCCCGGCCGATGCGGTGGCGGGCCACTGGGTCGAGCGGATCGCGCCGCGATCCTGGCGCCCCTATCTCCGCCTGGCGCGGATCGACCGGCCGGTGGGCTGGTGGCTGCTCCTGCTCCCGTGCTGGTGGTCGGCGGCCCTGGCGGCGATCGCCGCGGACCAAGCCTTCCCCGATCCCTGGCACTGCCTGCTGTTCCTGATCGGCGCCGTCGCGATGCGCGGGGCGGGCTCGACCTACAACGACATCGCCGACCGCGACCTCGACGCCCAGGTCGAGCGCACCCGGCTGCGCCCCCTTCCCTCGGGACAGATCCGGCCGCGCCACGCCGCCCTGTTCCTCGTGGTCCAGGCCCTGGTGGGGCTGGCGGTGCTGCTGCAGTTCAACGAGCAGGCGATCCTGATCGGGCTCTGCTCCCTGCTGCCGGTGGCGATCTACCCGTTCATGAAGCGCGTCATGCCGCTCCCGCAGGGTGTGCTGGGGCTCGCCTTCGCCTGGGGCGCGCTGATGGGCTGGGCGGCGGTGTTCGCACGCCTCGATGCGGCGCCGCTGCTGCTCTACGCGGGCGCCTGGTTCTGGGTGGTCGGCTACGACACGATCTACGCCGTCCAGGACATCGAGGACGACGAGATGGCCGGGATCCGCTCCTCGGCGCGCCTGTTCGGGCGGCATGTCCGGGGCGCGGTCGGCCTCTGCTACGCGCTCGCGGCCCTGCTGGTGGCGCTGGCGGCGTGGCGGGCCGGGGCGGGACTCGTGGGGTTCCTGGGGGTGGCGGCCTTCGCCGGGCATCTCGCCTGGCAGGTCCTGTCGCTGCGGGAGCGGGACGGGCGCGGAGCGCTGACCCTGTTCCGATCGAACCGCGATGCGGGCCTGATCCTGTTCGTCGGCCTCACGGCGGATGCGCTGGTGCGCAACTTCTCGTAGGTTGCCGCGCCGCTCAGCTGCGGGCGATGATCTCGTTCTCGCCGCGGTGGATCTGAGGCCGGGCCGGAAGCCGGCCGGTCTTGCGCCGGGCCAGGAAGCGCGGGCGGCGTCCGCCGAGCCCGGCATGGCGCCGCCGGATCCGCACGCGGCCGAGGATCAGCCGGCCGATCTGCTCGGTGACCGGCATGAGCATCCCATCCTCCCGGATGATCATCCGCACCAGACCGGCGCGCGCCGCGATGTCGCGCCAGATGGCGACCACATCGTCCTCGTCGTAGCAGCCGAGCCGGTGGAGTTCCCCGCCCTCGGCATCGACCAGGATCAGGCTGAACCGGTCGGCCCCCGCCATCTCGGCCTCCTCGACCGCATAGGCGAGCGCGATCCCGGCGGCGCGACGGGCGCCGGCGACGCGGCCGATCACCGGAAGCGGCGAGGCGGCGAACTCCGTTGGGCCCTCGGCACCCTGCATGCAATGTCCTGCGCGACGTTCGTCCGTGATCGGGGAAGTGTTCATCGGTCCGAGTCCCTGGGGCAAGTGGCAGCCCCTGTCGGGCCGTCCGTCATGCCAAGCAAAATCGCACCCGAACTCCTCCGCACCGCTTAAGAGCCGTCGTTAAGCGAATCTGGACAGGGCTGTCATTTGCGGAATGCTCAATGCTTCCTTGAATGCTCAACATTTCCTTGCGCGGATTGGTCGTTATCGATTGATCAACCAGCGTCCTTGTGGCGATGCGGGCGGCGCCGTACAACGGCAGGATCGGGCGCGCGATCATCCGCGCCCGGCCCTCTCAGCCCGAACGCCCTGCCATCCGCGCGACCGGATGAACGGCGTGCTGGGCTGTCCGAGCCCCCACGGATCCCGCGCGGAGTGCGATGCCCGAGCCCCTCACCGACGACGCCGTATCGGCCCTGATGCCGGAGCTGCGCACCGTCATGCGCGAGGCCGCCGAGATCGCGCAGCCGTTCTTCAAGCTCGGCGGACACACCTCCGCGCGGATCTGGTCGAAGGCCGGCGGCTCGCCCGTCACCGAGGCCGACGTGGCGGTGGACGCCTTTCTGAAGGTTCGCCTGAGCGCGCTCGTCCCGCAGGCGGCCTGGCTGTCCGAGGAGACGGCGGACGATCCGGCCCGCCTCGGCCACGACCTCGTCTGGATCGTCGATCCGATCGACGGCACCCGGGCGTTCCTGTCGGGTCATCCGGATTGGTCGATCGCCGTCGCCCTGCTGGCCGGCGGTGAGCCGCTGATCGGCTTCGTGCATGCGCCGGCGGGGGAGGCGAATTACGAGGCCGTGCGCGGGCGCGGTGCGACCCGGAACGGCACGCCGATCCGGGTGGATGCACGGCAGGATCTGGCGGGCGCCCGCATCACCGGCCCGAAGCCCATGCTCGACCGGCTGACGCGGGGTGCCGGGCCGGCCCCCGACTTCAGCGTGGTCGCCCGGATCCCGTCCCTCGCCCTGCGGCTCTCGCGGGTTGCGGAGGGCAGCGTCGATGTCGGGATGATCTCGGGCCATGCCCGGGATTGGGATCTGGCCGCAGCCGATCTCGTCCTGCGGGAGGCCGGGGGGGTGGTCTGCGACTTCGACGGCGCGGCGACCCCTTATAATCGGGCCGAGCCGGTCCACGGCGAACTGCTCGCGGTGCCGGCGGCCCTGCGCGATCCCGTCCTGGCGGCCTGGGGCCGCTGAGGACGGCGCGGCTCCTCAGGCCGCGCGCACTTCGCGAAGCGTGACCGCGGTGGGCGCGAGCCCGAGGCGGTCGGCGAGATGCCAATGCAGCTCCCGCGAGGAATGGTAGTTGTAGGAGCGGTCGATCAGGTGACTGATGTCGACCCCGTTCTGATCCGCCTGCCTGGCCTCGGCCAGCTTGCCGACCCGGAAGGTCGGGGCGTCGGTCACGGGGGACCGGATGCCGCGGCGGCGTGTGTACTCGACTAACATAAGCGTCTTTTCTTTTCTGGACCGGACGTTGTCTCCGTCCGGCGTCGTTTCTGGGATATTGCCTCCGACGCGATCCGCTCCCGAACGGTATTGCCCGGTTCGATAGCGTCGGAAGGGGGAGCCGCCTCGTGCGGCCGGTTCGCGATCCTCGCCCAGGCTCCCGTCTCGCGGGAGCCCCCCTGTCGCGTCAGGCGCGTCAGGGGAGCGGGGGTCGTCGGACCCGCCGACGGATCAGGCCGCCTGGAGGTTACCCGCAGCGTCCTTGCCGCTGCGCTTGTCGGTCAGGATCTCGTAAGTGACCCGTTGACCTTCGATCAGGTTGCGCATCCCGGCGCGCTCGACGGCCGAGATGTGAACGAACACGTCCTTGCCGCCGTCATCGGGCTGGATGAAGCCGTAGCCCTTGGTCTCGTTGAACCACTTCACAGTGCCGGTATTCACGTAGTGTACCTCGTTCGTCCATAGGCCACCCGCGCGGCGCGAAGGCCGCGTGGTGCACCACGGTCTTTCTGGGTTTGGCCAGTGTGGCGGGGCGCGAGCCGCTGAACCTTGAATGGCGTCAGCCTCGGTGGGTAAGCCCCCCGAGGACGTATTTAAGCGTCCGCTGCGGCCGCAACAAGGCGCTCGGCGCGTATCTTCTGCATCGAAGGCGGGGATGAAGGCGCCACCGCGATCCGCAGCCCCCTGGGATTTCGGGCCTTGACGATGCATATACGGTGTGCGCGCAAGCAGTTACGGCGCGCGGCTCTGGACGATACATGGCAGGCATATCGGTTTCGCTGGACGGCGCGAACATCCAGCTGTCCTTCCAGAAGGACGATCAGGCGACGGCGGTGGTGATGGATGCCCGCGCCGCCCGGGCCCTGGTGCGGGCCGTCGGGCAGCTCCTCACGGCCATCGACGATACCGACGAGCCCGACATGGCGGATGAGATGGGCGACGAGGAGATCGCCATGCTCGACGTGACGTCGTCGGCGATCGAGATCGGCACCGACGAGGAGGGGCAGGCCGTGGTCGCGCTCCAGGCCGGGGCCCTGCCGCCCTTCCAGCTGCGCCTGACCGACGAAGAGGCCCGCCACGTGGTGACGAGCCTCTCCGAGATCCTCAACGCGCCGCGCGACGTACGCACCTCGCACGGCGGCCACTGACCTTTCGGTCTACATCCGGGTGCCGGGATCGGTCGGCGTGCCCGGGAAGATGTCCGGCTCGGAGCCGGGGCCACCCGGCTCGCCGATGCCGGGATCGTTCACCGGATAGGGGGTGCGCGGTCCGGTCGGGCCGATGTCCGGCTCCTCATCGGGGATGGGCGGGGGCGGCGGCAGATCGCCGGGCGTGGGCTCGGGTAGGCCGGGATTGGCCATGTCGCGGCTCCTATCGGTTCGGGATGGGGACCAACGGATCGGGCTCCGGCGGGTTCCGATCTGCGTTTGCCGCAGGGTAGGCCCATTCGGATCCCCGGGAACAGGCCGCCGGGCGCTTGGTTGATCGGGCCAACCCCGATCAGCAGGAGGCTATCCATGCCCGACATCCGCCAAGCCAAGATCCTGATCCTCGCCACCGACGGGTTCGAGGAGAGCGAACTGACCGTTCCGCAATCCAAGCTGTCCCAGGCCGGCGCCACCGTGACGGTCGCCGCCCCGCAATCGCGCCAGAGCAAGGGCACGATCCGGGGCTGGGACAAGACCGACTGGGGGAAGGACGTCTCGGTCGATACCGATCTGGAGCAGGTCGATCCGTCCGCCTACGACGCGCTGGTCCTGCCGGGCGGCCAGATCAACCCCGACAAGCTCCGCCTCGAGCCGAAGGCCCTCGAGGTGATCAAGACCTTCTTGACCTCGGGCAAGGTGGTCGCCGCGATCTGCCACGCACCTTGGCTGCTCATCGAGGCCGGCGCGGCCAAGGGCCGCGATCTCACCTCGTTCAGCTCGATCCGCACCGACGTGGTCAATGCCGGCGGCCGCTGGCACGACAAGGAGGTGGTGACCGACCAGGGCATCGTGACGAGCCGCAATCCGAATGACCTCGACGCCTTCTGCGCGAAGATCGTCGAGGAGATCCAGGAAGGCGGCCACGGCACGCGGCAGTTGGCGGCCTGAGGCAGCTCAATCGGCGTGGGCCGAGAACGCACCTTCTCCTCTCCCCGTATGTGGGGAGAGGCCCGCAGGGACCTTCTCGTGCCTGCGGGAAGCGGAGGCGGAGGGATTATCCGCGCCCGCGCTCGCCGAGGATCTCCAGCACGGTGCAGCTCCGGATCGGGCGCCCGTACTCGTCGGTCCCCTCCACGGTGACGCGGTGGGCTCCCGGCGAGAGGTCGTCGGGCAGCCGTGCTGTCCAGATATGGGTGGAGGGCGTGGCCTGCACCCAGCTCTTCTTCGTCTCGGGATAGCGGGCGAAGAGTTCCGCGACGAACGGATCGGTTCGCCGGGTCCGGGTCATGGCCTGCGCCGGCCGCTCGCCGATCCGGAACGCCAGATTGGTCCGCGGGCCGCCGTCGAACACGTTCACCACGAGGGTCGTGTCGGCGAGCGCGTCCTGCGGAACCGGCGGACGGAGGCCCTGCACCGGCCGGGTGAGGCGGATCACCTCGACGGCACCGCCCCGCGCCTCGCTCTCGAACAGGAGGCGCATGGTCTCGTCCGGCTGGCCTTGCGCCGGGACGTAGCGCGTCGTGTAGTCGGTCCCGCGCACCGACAGGACGTGGAAGCCGTTCGGCGTCCCGTCGCGGCTGTCGGCCGACGGGATGCCGGTGCGCGTGTCGGGCCCGCTCCACCACGAGCCGGAGACGGCCGTCAACACGTGATGGTGGTGTCCTTCGGCCGGATAATGGTGCTCGGTGGTGTGGGTGTGGCCGGCCAGGCTCAGCACCTTGCGCCCCGCCAGCAGGTCGAGGAGCGCCGCACGGTCGGTGGTGATGCCGTGGGGATCGTCCGGCGTCGTGTCGGTGACGAGCGGAATGTGCATGGCGAGGACGATCAGGTCGTCCCGCGGGATCTCGGCGAGCAGGTTGCGCAGGAAGGTCAGGCTGCGTTCGCCGATCCGGCCCCGGTAGGTGTTGGCGCCCACCGGCACGGGCGGCCCCAGCCACTCGACATTGTCGAGCATCACGAACCACGCCCGCCCGTGGCGGAACGCGTAGGTCGGCGCGCCGAAGACCCGCTTCCAGGTCTCGCGGCTGTAGCGGGCATCGGGAGCCTGCATGTTGAGGTCGTGATTGCCCGGCAGGCTGTACCAGGGCAGCCCGATCCGCCCGACGATCCGGTTCGACCGGCCGTAGAGCGAGAGATCGTCGAACAGCACGTCGCCCATGGTCATGCCGAAGGCGGCCGGGATCGCCATGGCACGGGCGACCGCGGTGTCGCGCACGTGGTCGAGCTCGAACCGGCTCTCGGGCTGCGGATCGGTGAACAGGACGACGTCAAAATCCGCGGGCTCGTCGACCCGGGTCAGGGTGAAGTCGATCGCGGCCGGCAGGGGACCGGTCGGCGCGACGCCGCGGTAGCGCAGGCCCAGGCTGGCCGGCGTGCCGTCCGGCTGGTGGATGTAGGAGTGGCGCGGCACGTTGTCGGCGTCCCGCGGCAGGGCGTAGCCCGGCGGCTTGATCACGAAGACCGCCCCGTCGCCGGGTATCGGCAGGCGGTAGCGCCCCTGGTCGTCGGTGCGCGCGATCTCGCGCCCGTTGGAGACCAGCACGCCGGGCAATGGGGCGCGATCCACGCCGGTGACGTCGGTGGCGTAGACGATCCCGGTCGCCTCCGCAGTGCCCTGCGCCTCGGCACGGCCGCCCGCGAGGCTGAGCCCCGCGAGGCCCGCCATGGTCTCCCGGCGGGTGAGGCGTCCGCTGCCGGATACGGGTTCACGCGACATCGGGACTCCTCGTCTGCAACTGCGTCCGGATGCCGACGCGGCGGCCTTCGCGGCATAGGTTCAGAGGGCCAAGCAGACGCGCTTGACCGGCGGATGACAGATCCCGCCCCCAAACGCGCGAGGCCCGCATCTCGGCGGAGATGCGGGCCTCGGATAGACCGGATTCAACCGGACGGTCGATTACTCTTCGTCGCCGGGCTCGAAGCTCTGCGGCAGCGGCTCGGCGCTGGCGACCGGGGTCGGGGCGCCGATGGTCGAGGGGACGTTGACGCCATCGCGCTTGTAGATGTCGTCGCGGAACTGGACGATGCCGTCCGGGGTCGACCACGCGGTGATGTAGGTCCAGTAGACCGGCACCGGCTGGGCAATATTGGCGTCGACGCGCTTGCCGCTCTCGATCGCCTCCTCGACCTTCTGGCGATCCCAGCCGGGCGTGTCCTTCAGGAGCCACGTGATGTACTCGCGCACGTTCTGCACGCGCACGCAGCCCGAGGAGATGAAGCGGAAGTCGTCGCCGAACACGCCCTTGGTGTTCGTGTCGTGCATGAACACGCCGTAGGGGTTCGGGATGTTGATGCGCACGATGCCCATCGAGTTGAAGTCGGCGCCCGAATCCTGCCGGTAGGTGTAGCGGGTGCCCTCGTCCGAGAACCAGTTCACCGATTTCGGCGAGACTTCCTGACCGTTCGAGAGGATGCGGATCCGGTTGTCGGTGAGGTAGTTCGGATCCTTCTGCATCTTCGGGATCAGGTCCTTCTTCACGATGGAAGCCGGGACCGTCCAGGTCGGGTTGAAGTTGATCTGCGTCGCCTTGGTGTTCATGATCGGCGACTGGCGGTCGATCTTGCCGACGCCCGCGGCGTGCAGCGTGACGACTTGGCCGTTCTCGACCGTCTCGACCAGAGCGGCCGGGATGTTGGTGATCACGAAGCGGCGGCCGAGATCGCCCGAATAGGAGCGCAGGCGCACCACGTTGGTCTCGAGCTGGCGCAGGCGCACCTCGGCCGGCACGTTCATGGCCTGCTGGGTGGCGAGGCTCATCGTGCCGGTCTGGCTCAGGCCGTGGCGGGCCTGGAAGCGCTTCACGCCGGCCGCGACGTAGGAATCGTACACGCCCGAGCTGCCGGCCGCCGAGTCGAGATCGCCGGTGACGATCAGGCGCTGGCGCACGGCGGCCACGGCCGGGCCGCGCGAGCCGATCCGCAGGTGCTCGGCACCCGAGACCTGCTTCCAGCCGCCGCGGGTGACGATGTCCTTGTAGCGCTCGACCATCTGCTCGGTCGCCGCCACGGTCTGGGGCGAGAGGATCGGCACGGTCTCGCGCCGCACCTGCATGGCGGCGGGGGAGGCGTAGTCCTGCGCCCATTCGGCCTGGGCGTAGTTGCCCTGATCGCGGGCTTCTGCGGTGCCGATCCCCAGGGCGCCGAGGGCGGCGACGCTCAGGAGGGTGGTGAACCGGTTATGTGCCGTCATGCGCATCGGTCGCTGGCTCTGGTCCGGAAACTGTTCGGATCGTGGCGGGAGAGGTTGATCTCGGCCGCCACGCTGTCGGGTTGTGGCTTAAGACTCCCTATCGAAGGGGCCGGAATATGGCGTCGCGGTGCGCCAGCGCACGCAGCATCCGGGTGCGGCACCCTGGCAACAGCCACGGGCGCCCGGGTGTGGCAGGGATACCATAGCGGTCCGGATCGGACAGCGGACGGGCGCAGCATGGACCGGGCTCCGGCCAGATCGAGACGAGACCACGGCCAGCCCGCGGCGCCCCTGCGCGCCGTGATCGCCGTGCTGGCGCTCTACGCCTTCGTGCTGCAGGCCTTCCTGGGCGGGCTGATGCCGATCCCGGCCGGTGCGAACGGCCTCTGCGCGCAGCATGCGGCCACCGATCCGGCGCCGGACGGGATTCCGCCGCACGACCACGGCGATTGCTGCAAGGCCGCGCAGGCGACCGGCACCGTGATTCCACCCCGCGCCGCACCCATCGGCATCGCGTGGACGCCCGAAGATCGGGGCGGGACCGCCTTCGGCGGCGTCGGCCAGATCGGAGCCCGCGCCCCGCCCGACCGCAGCGCGTCACCGCGCGGTCCCCCATCCGCTTGAGCGATCGTTTCCCGACGACTCCCTCAGAACGGATGCATTCCCATGAAGACTCTCGTTTCGGCCGTCATCGGCCTCGGCCTCGTTGCGTCGTCGGCGCAGGCCCACGCGGTGCTGGAGCGCAAGCAGGCGAGCCCCGGCTCGACCTATCGCGGTGTCGTTCAGATCATGCACGGCTGCGACGGCAAGCCGACCACTCAGGTGCGCGTCAGCATCCCGGAGGGGCTGATCGGCGCCAAGCCGATGCCGAAAGCCGGCTGGACCCTGGCGATGACCCGTGGCGCCTATGCCAGGACCTACGCCACCCATCACGGCACCGCCTCGGAGGGCGTGACGTCGATCACGTGGAGCGGCGGCTCCCTGCCGGACGACGAGGTCGACGAATTCACCTTCCTGGCGCAGGTGGCCGACACGTTCGAGCCCGGCGCGACGGTCTACGTGCCGGTGCAGCAGGATTGCACGGAGGGCAGCCATTCGTGGTCCGACATCCCGAAGCCCGGGCAGGACGCGCATGACCTGAAGGCGGCGGCGCCCGCCTTCCGGATCGTTCAGGTCGCTCAGGCGGCCCCGGCGAAGGCGGCCTCCGTCAAGGCCGGCGACCTGACCATCGAGACGCCGTGGCTGCGCGCCACGCCGAACGGCGCCAAGGTGGCGGGCGGCTACGTGCGCATCACCAACACCGGCGGCACGCCGGACGTGCTGACCGGGGCCGCCGTGCCGTTCGCCAAGTCAGGCGACATCCATTCCATGACGATGGAGGACGGCGTCATGAAGATGGCGCCGGTTTCCGGCGGCCTGACCATCAAGCCCGGCGAGACCGTCGAGCTGAAGCCCGGCGGCTACCACCTGATGTTCGAGGGCCTGACCGGCGCACCGAAAGCCGGCGAGACCGTCTCGGGGACGCTGACCTTCCAGAAGGCCGGCACCGTTCCGGTGACCTTCTCGGTCGCGCCGATCGGGGCCTCCGCCCCCGGCGGTCAGCACCAGCACCAGCACTAGCGGCCGGACAGGAGCCGCGCACCGAGAACGAACGGTCACGAGCGCCCGATGGCGTGCGCCCGACCCCACGACACCCGGATCGGACCTCCGGGGCGTCGCCCCCGGCTGAGCCGGTCCGGGCGCCGCCTGCTGGCGTTCCTCGTCCTGTACGCCCTGGCGCTCCAGAGCGTCCTCGGCGGCCTTGCGATGGCCGCCGCGGCGGGGTCGGACCATGTCCTGTGCCTGGCCGGCGGCCCCATCGACGGGTCTGGGCCGGACGACCCGCATCACCCGGCCCACGCACCGATGGCGTGCTGCATCGCGTGCCACGTCGCCGCCCCGGCCGCCCTCCCCGCCCCCGCGCCGGCCGAAGCCCTGCCGACCCTCTACCCGATCGCGCTCATCCGGGTGCGGCCGGCACGCACCGCCCTTCCGCGGGCGCCCCCCGAGGCGGGACCCCGCGCCCGGGCCCCGCCCCCCGTCGTCTGATCCGATCGCCCCTCCCCGATCCTCGGACACGGACACGACCTCATGCCCCGCCTCTCATGGGCCGGCCGCCGCGCCGCCCTGTCGCTCTTCGCCTGCGCGACACCATCGGCCGCCCTGGCCCAGGACCCCGCCGTCACCCTCCCGGAACTCAGCGTGATCGGCAGCGCCACGCCCACCGGGCCGCTCCCGGGTGAGGCGCGCGGTTCGCTCTCGGTCCCGAGCGTCGACCACCAGCGCGCGACGCTCTACCAGACCGTCGGCTCGGTCGCCTTCGTGGACGCCGCGACCCTCCAGGACCGCTACGCCAACACGATCCGCGACGTGCTCAAGGATGTGCCGGGCGTCTACGTGCAGGAGCGCTACGGCCAGGAGATCCGCCTGTCGGTGCGGGGCTCGGGCATCGCCCGCGGCTACCACCTGCGCGGGCTCGAGATCCTGCAGGACGGCATCCCGTTCAACCTCGCGGACGGGAGCGGCGACTTCTACCAGATCGACCCGCTCGCCCTGCGCGCGGTCGAGGTCTACAAGGGCGGCAACGCCCTCACCTTCGGGGCGACGACGCTCGGCGGCGCGATCAACTTCGTCACGCCGACCGCCTACACGGCGCTGGCGCCCAACATCCTGCGCATCGACGGCGGCAGCTTCGGCACGATCCGCGAGCAGGCGCAGATGTCCCGCATCGACGGGCCGCTCGACGTGCTGGTCAACGCCACGCTGACCAATTCGGACGGCTTCCGCGCCCACGAGGCGCAGGCGACCAAGAATTTCAACGCCAATATCGGCTACCGGATCGCGCCCGATATCGAGACGCGCTTCTATCTCGGCACCTATCTCACCGACCAGAAGCTGCCGGGCAGCCTGACCCTCGGCCAGAGCCTCAATACGCCGACGCTCGCCAATCCCACCGCGATCACCGGCAACCAGTCGCGCAAGGTCGAGACCGAGCGGATCGCCAACCGCACCTCGTTCCTGCTCGATGTCGGCCAGCTCGACGTGGACACCTGGGCGATCCACAAGAGCCTCTATCACCCGATCTTCCAGGCGATCGATCAGGACGGCTGGACATACGGGATCAGCCCGCACTGGACCGGGACCTTCGACCTTGGCGGCTTTCGCGACGACGTGGTGCTCGGCCTGCGCGCCTTCGCGGGCCAGAATTCGGCGCTGCAATTCGTCAACATCCGCGGTCAGCGGGGCGCCCAGACGCTGAATGCGCTGCAGAGCGCGTCAAACTACGAGGCCTATGGCGAGAACCGGTTCTGGTTCCTGCCGGACGTGGCGCTGATGACCGGCGCCAAGGCGTTCTCGTCGAACCGGACCTACAGCGACAAGGGCGGCCTGCCGGGGGATCTCACGCCGCGCTTCGCCACCCTGACCTATGCCGGCATCAACCCGAAGATCGGCCTGCTCTGGCAGCCGCTCCCCACGGTGCAGATCTACGGCGACGTGACCCGGTCCCGGGATGTGCCCGATTTCGGGGACCTCGTGCAGCAGAACCTCCTGAACACCACCTTCGTGCCGCTGCGGGCGCAGCGCGCCTGGACCTACGAGGCGGGTGCCCGCGGCCGGATCGACCGCCTCGCCTTCGACGTGACGCTCTACCGGTCGGATCTGCGCGACGAGTTCATCAACTTCTCCACAAATCCCGGCCTCAACATCCCGGCCGCGACCTTCAACACGCCGCGCTCGATCCATCAGGGCGTCGAAGCGGCCGTGACCCTCGACCTTGCCAACGATCTCATAGGCCGCGGCGACGCCCTGAGCGTGACGCAGATCTGGACCCACAACGACTTTCGGTTCGTGCGCGACCCGGTCTTCGGCAACGGCCGCATCGCCGGCATCCCCACGGACGTGCTGCGCACGGTCCTGAACTATCGCCACCCGAGCGGCTTCCACATCGCTCCGGCGGTGGACTGGGTGCCGGAGGGCGCCTTTGCCGATCACGCCAACACCCTGCGGGTGCCGGGCTACGCGCTGCTGGGCATCGAGGCCGGGATCGACTTTGCGGACGGCGTCGCCCTGTTCGTGGATGCCCGCAACCTCACCAACGCGCGTTACGTCTCCGACATCGCCGTGGTGGCGAACGCTCGGACATCCGGGGGCGCGGCGGGCTTGGCGGCGTTCTACCCGGGCAGCGGGCGCAGTCTCTTCGCCGGCCTGCGCGCCGCATTCTGAGCGCTGGCATTGATCGGGAGACCGCTTATCTTGAGATCTGCAGCCGCATCGATCGCGTCGTGATCGCAACCGGTGCGACGCTCATGGTTGGATGTGCCCTCCGGCCTATCGTTAAGATTAAGGAAGGATGAACCCTGATCTTGGGTCCCATCGGCGCTAGGATTGCAGCGTCGTCGGACAGCTTGGGACGAGGCGTCCCATTTCCAGACGGACAGGGCCGTCGGACGGCACGGGAGAGGCAGGATGAACGGCTTCGATGTCACGTTCCGGGACGATCAGGATTGGGTCGATTTCGGCAAGTCCTACGTCAATTCGGAAGCCTTCAAGTCCCTGTTCCGCGAGGGCATGAAGCTCGTCGAGGAGACGGCCGCCTATCTCGACGGCGAGGGGCGCGACGAATCACGCCTCATCTCCCGCGACGCGACGTTGAGCTACGCGGCCGAGAGCATGCGGCTGACGACGCTGCTGATGCAGGTCGCCTCCTGGCTGCTGGTGCAGCGCGCGGTCTCCGAGGGCGAGATGACGCCGGCCGAGGCCCTGCTCGAGAAGCACCGGGTGAAGCTCGCCGCGAGCGAGCCGCCGAAGGCGCAGGATTTCAACCTGCTGCCCGTCCGCCTCCAGCAGCTGATCATGCGGGCGCGGCGACTGCACAGCCGCATCCTTCACCTGGATGTGCTGATCACCGAGGATCGGCCCACGCCCGCCCCGGTGGAGAGCCCGGTCGCCGCCCAGCATGGCCTGCTGCGCACGGCGTTCCGCTTGAGCGAGGGCTGAATCCGCCGCGCTCGGATCCGGCCCTCAGAGCGGCAGGATCTCCTAACCGCTGCGCCGTGAGCAACCGGCGCGCGGCGTCGTTCTGGATGGCGCAAACCAGCCGCGGCACTCAGGCGGCGTTCCGATCCGCCTCAGGGACCACGATGATGGTGTCGTCGGGACTGGCGCGCTTCGGACGCGCTCGATCCCGCGAGACCGTGAGGATCCTGGAGCCCCGCACCGCGATCGGGTTGTCGAGGACAGGCCGGTAGGCGTTGGCGTCGCGATCGCCGGCCGCCAGGGTCTCGTTCACCAGCCGGCAATTCGAGCCGACCAGCAGCACGATATCGAGCCCGTCCGGGCGGGCGATGGCCGGAGGCGGCACCGCCGACGGGAGCGGGCGCCCACGTGCTCGCCAAGCTTCCATAGAAAACGGGCGGCCTCCCGAGGAAGCCGCCCGCTCTGATACGGATCGCACCCAAGGGTGCGGCGTTCGATCGACTCAGCGCTTGCCGAGGTTGCCGAAGCGCGAGTTGAAGCGCGAGACGCGGCCCGCCCGATCGAGCATCTTCTGCTCGCCGCCGGTCCAGGCCGGGTGGGTGAGCGGATCGATGTCGAGATTGAGGGTGTCGCCCTCCTTGCCGTAGGTCGAACGGGTCCGGTACTCGGTGCCGTCCGTCATCACGACCTTGATGAAGTGGTAGTCGGGGTGCTCTGTCCCCTTGGCCTTCGCGGCCGCGTCCTTCGCCATGACCTGGGTCCCTGATCTGGCACGCCGGCGGGAAGCGCAGGAGGCGCTGCCCGGCCCGGAATGCGGAAGATGTCACCGGTTGCACCGAACCGTGGGTTCGTGCAACGGCACGTACGAGCCGACCGTGGTGGCGGCCCGCGGCCATTGAACACGCGCAATCGGATGAGCGGCGGCCTATACCGCAGGCTCGGCCTGGTCACAAGCGCCGCGGACCGGGAGCGTAACGAATACGAGAGGCGTAATGGCCCGTAGACCGAAGGTGGCCGTTGAGGGGCGGCCGAAAGCTCCGCTGAGCGCGCTCCGGCCGCTGCTCCCATTCGCGCTGCGCTATCGCGGCCGGATCGTCGGCGGGCTCATCGCCCTCGCCTGCGCGTCGGCCTCGACGCTGGTGGTGCCCATCGCGATGCGCCGGGTGATCGACCACGGCTTCACGGCCGACGGCTCCGGCGTGATCGACGCCTATTTCCTCGCCCTGCTCGGGGTGGTGGCGGCCTTCGCGCTGTCGAGCGCGGGCCGGGTCTACACCGTCGTGACGCTCGGCGAGCGCGTGGTGGCGGATCTGCGGGCGGCCGTGTTCGCCCGGCTCACGATCCTCGACCCGGCCTTCTTCGACCGGGCCCAATCGGGCGAGATCGTCTCGCGGCTCACCGCGGACGCGACGCAGATCAAGTCGGCCTTCGGGGTCTCGGTCTCGATCCTGCTGCGCAACCTGTTCCTGTTCGTGGGCGCCACCGCCATGATGGTGGTCACGAGCCCGCGGCTCTCCGTGATGGTGCTGGCCGCGATTCCCGTCATCGTGTTCCCGCTGATCCTGTCGGGCCGCGGCGTGCGCCGGCGGTCCCGCGCCGCCCAGGACCGGCTGGCCGAGGCCTCGGCCTACGCCGCCGAGGCGGTCGGGGCCGTGCGGACCATGCAGGCCTTCGGGCGGTCCGGCAGCACGGCCGCCCGCTTCGCAAGGGCGTCCGAGGAGGCCTACGGCGCCGCCCGCGACTCGATCCGGGCGCGGGCGCTGCTCACCGGCGTCGCCATCTTCCTGATCTCCGCCTCCGTGGTCGGGGTGATGTGGTACGGCGCGCAAGGCGTGCTCACCCACACGATGACGGGCGGCGAACTCTCGCAATTCGTTCTCTACGCGGTGTTCGGCGCTGGGGCCCTCGGCCAGCTCTCGGAGGTCTACGGCGACCTCGCCATGTCGGCGGGCGCCGCCGAGCGGCTCACCGAGATCCTGGCCGCCGAGCCCGCGATCCGCGCGCCGGTGCCGGCCCTTCCCCTGCCCGAACCGGCCCAGGGCGCCGTGGCGTTCGAGGCGGTGCGTTTCGCCTATCCGACCCGGCCCGGCCACACCGCCCTCGACGGCCTGAGCTTCGCGGCCGCCCCCGGCGAGCGGATCGCCATCGTGGGTCCGTCCGGGGCCGGCAAGTCGACCGTGTTCCAGCTCCTACTGCGCTTCTACGATCCGCAGGGCGGCCGGATCCTGGTCGACGGCTTCGACATCACGAAGGTCGATCCCGACGTGCTTCGGCACCGGATCGCCCTGGTTCCTCAGGATCCGGTCGTGTTCTCCGGCACCGTCACCGAGAACATCCGCTACGGCCGTCCCGAAGCCGACGAGGCGGCGATCCGGCGGGCCGCCGAGCTCGCCCACGCCCACGGCTTCATCACCGCCCTGCCCCAGGGTTACGACACGCAGGTCGGCGAGCGCGGCGTGACGCTGTCGGGCGGACAGCGGCAGCGGATCGCCATCGCCCGGGCGATCCTCAAGGACGCGCCGATCCTGCTCCTCGACGAGGCGACCTCGGCGCTCGACGCCGAATCCGAGCGCGCCGTCCAGGCCGCCCTCGACACCCTGATGCGGGGGCGCACCACCCTGGTCATCGCCCACCGGCTGGCCACGATCCGCGCGGCGGACCGGATCCTGGTGCTCGACGACGGCCGCATCGTCGAGACCGGGACCCACGAGAGCCTGCTCGCCCAGGGTGCGCTCTACGCGCAGCTCGCGAACCTGCAGTTCACGGATGCCCTCGACGAAACCGCTCGGGGCAAGGAGCCCCGGACCCGGGGCGAGCGGTTGCCGGCGGCCGAGTAAGCCAAGCCTTCGGGAGGGCGCGCGACGATGCTGACCTGCGTCGCGGCGACGCCCGACCATATTCCCGCCATCCAGCGGCTCGAACGCGGCGAGGGGTTTGCTGGCCTGGTCGGCCGATGGTCGGCCGAGGAGCATGCCAGGGAGATGGATGGGGGCTCCGAGTACCGCCTCCTGCTGGAGGCCGGCACACCCGCGGGCTTCGCGCTCCTGCAGACGGCCGTCCTGGCGGATGCCTGTATCCTGCTGCGGCGCATCGCGGTGGCGGAACCCGGGCGCGGTCTCGGCAGCGCGCTGCTGCGCGAGACACTTCGCCACGGCTTCACCACCCGGGACGCACACCGCATCGAGCTGATGGTCTATGTCGACAACGCCCGCGCCCGAGCGGCCTACGCCAAGGCGGGCTTTCGCGAGGACGGCATCCTGCGCGAGATCCGCCGGACCGCCGAGGGCGGCTTCCGGTCGATGGTCCTGATGTCGATCCTCCGCCCCGAATGGGACGCGGCCGCTACCGCTCGGTGAGCTTCATCTCGATCCGACGATTGCGGGCATAGGCCTCCTCGGTGGTGCCGGCATCGAGAGGCTGGAACTCGCCGAAGGCGCCGGCGAGGAGGTGTTGCGGCGGGATGCCCTTGCCGGCGAGGTACTGTACCACCGCGATGGCGCGGGCGGCCGAGAGCGCCCAGTTCGACGGGAACTGCGCGGTGCTGATCGGCCGCGCATCGGTGTGGCCGTCGACCCGCAGCACCCAGGGTAGATCGGCCGGGATCTGCTTGGCGAGGTCCGAGATCGCCCCGGCGATCCGGTCAAGTTCCGGCCCGGCTTCGGGCTTCAGGGTTGCCGATCCAGCCGGGAACAGCACCTCCGATTGCAGCACGAACCGATCACCGACCACGCGGATGTCGGGGCGGTTGCCGAGGATCTGGCGCAGCCGCCCGAAGAAGTCGGAGCGGTAGCGTGCCAGTTCCTGGACCTTCTGCGCCAGGGCGACGTTCAGCCGGCTGCCGAGCTCGGCGATGCGGGCCTGGGATTCCCGATCGCGGCTCTCGGAGGCCGACAGCGCGTCCTCCAGGGCGGCGAGCTGGCGGCGCATGGCGCTGATCTGCTCGTTCAGCAGATCGATCTGGGACAGCGCCCTTTTGGTCGCGCCGCGCTCGGCCTCCAACTGCTTGTCGAGGGCGCCCGCGGCCCCCTGGCTGACGGTGGCGGCCTCGGCCTGGGTCTTGGCCTGATCGCGTTCGGCCTCCACGCCGGCGAGCGTCGTGCGCAAGTTGCGGACCTCATCCTCCTGCGTGCGGCGATTCGAGCGCTCCAAGGCCAGGAGATCGGTGAGGTCGGCGATCTGGCGGTTGAGCTTGATGAGCGTCTCGTCCCGCCCGGTCAGCTCCTGCGACAGGAAGAACTGCCCCACCACGAACACCGTCAGCAGGAACACGACCGCGAGCAGCAGCGTCGCCAGCGCGTCGACGTAGCCCGGCCAGACGTTGAGGGTGCGCCGGGACCGCGCCGCCGTGGACGCCATCAGACCCGCTCCCGGCCAAGCCGGTCGAGCACCTGTTTCAGTTCACGCTCGCGGCTCGCCTGGGCCTCGACCCAGTCGCGGATCATCTGCTGCTCGGCGCGCATGTGCTGCACGAGGCCTTGGATGCCCTCGGCGAGGTTGGTCATGGCGAGGGTCGCGGCGCGGCTGCCGCCGCCCTCGGCCACCAGCGCGGTGAGGCGATCGATCGCCTCCTTCAAGTCCTGCGTGCCGGCTCCCCCCGCCCGGACCGGCACGGCCGCCGTCTCGGCGGCGGTGGCGGTCTCGCCGGACATCAGCCAGTCCTGCAATTCGTTGTGGAAACGCGCATGGGCTTGGCCGGCCTGCAGCTCCAGGAAGCCGGTGATCAGCGACGAGGCGAGGCCGAACAGCGATGCCGAGAAGGCCAGACCGATTCCCGACAGCGGCACGGCGAGGCCCGATTTCAGCTCGTCGAACATCACCCCGGCATCGCCGCCGCCGCGCATGCCCTTGATCACGCCGCCCACCGCCGAGAGCGTGTCGATCAGGCCCCAGAAGGTGCCGAGCAGGCCGAGCAGGATCAGGATACCGGCGATGTAGCGCAGGATCTCGCGCCCCTCGTCGAGGCGGGCCGCGATCGTGTCGAGGTAGCCGGCGGTCCCCGGCAGGGTCACGCCCCCGGCGCGGGCGGCGACCATCGGTGCCATCGGCGCCAGGAGGGCTGGCGGGCGCTTGGCCTTCGCGCCGCGCGCCGCCGCGTTGACGTAGGCGACCTCGCGGAACAGGCGAATGACCTGCCCGAAGGCGATCACCACCGCGATCAGCAGGACGCCGAGGATGAGTCCGTTCAGACCCGGATTGGCCAGGAAGGCCGGCGTGATCTGCTTGAACAGGATGAAGGCGAGGAAGCCGACGAGGATGAGGAAGACGACCATGCGCCCGAGATAGATTCCGGGCCGGGCCAACGGCCCCTCGGTGTTCTCGCCGGTATCGCGGGCGGCCATCGGTCGCTCTAGCCTGATCTCAAACGATGCGGCCGCCGGCGGCGTCCGTCCTGCTCACTGTGGAGGCACGGCCGGACGCGATCAAGTCGCGCACAGGACGCAGTCGCGTCATGGCGTGAACGGGTCGTGACCCGCGGCCCTCTGCTTGGGGCGCCATCGGGACCAATCCTAATCCCAGAACTGCGGCGCGCTCGCCTCCAGATGCGGCCCCAGGCGGAGGGCCGCCACCCGGGTGGCGAGCCCCCGCGCGTCGATCTCGACCGCGATGCCGCTCAGCGTGCCCTCGCCGGTGGCGACCTCCCAGCGGGAGCCCGGCGTCTTCTGGATCATCCGGCGGATCGGCTCGTCCTTCTGCATGCCGATCACCGAGTCGTAATCGCCGCACATGCCGGCATCCGACATGTAGGCGGTGCCCCCGGGCAGAATCCGGTGATCGGCCGTCGGCGTATGGGTGTGGGTCCCGACCACGAGGCTCGCCCGGCCGTCGAGGTAGTGGCCGAAGGCCTGCTTCTCGCTGGTCGCCTCGGCGTGAACATCCACCACCACGGCGTCGGCGGCGGCCCCCAGGGGGCAGGCCATGAGTTCCCGCTCGACCGCCGCAAAGGGGTCGTCCATCGCGTCGAGGAAGACCCGGCCCATCACGTTGACCACGAGGACGCGGGCGCCCCCTTGCGTCTCCACCACCGTGGCGCCCCGTCCGGGGGTGCCGGGCGGGTAATTGGCCGGGCGCACCAGGCGCGGCTGCCGGGCGATGAAGACCAGCGCCTCGCGCTGATCGAAACTGTGGTTGCCGAGCGTCACCGCGTCGGCGCCGGCCTGGATCAGCTCGTCGCAGATCGACTCGGAGATGCCAAAGCCGCCGGCCGCGTTCTCGCCGTTCACCACCACGCAGTCGAGCCGCCAGCGTTCCCGCAGGCGGGGCAGGTGATCGCAGACCACGGAGCGGCCCGAGCGGCCGACGACATCGCCGAGGAAAAGCAGACGCATCGGTCAGGCCGTCCTGTCGAAGCGGATCAGGCCCGCCTCGGTGATCACGCAATCGAGGGGTCGGTCGTGCGGCTCGGCCGGCACGTGGTCCACCGCCTGCACGGCGAAGCCGATGCCGACGGTGAACAGCGGGCGGCTGCGGGACAGGCGCTCGATCGCGCCGTCATAGTAGCCGCGCCCGTAGCCGATCCGCTGGCCGGTCCGGTCGAAGGCGGCGAGGGGCACGATCAGCGCGTCGGGCTCCACGGGCGGCAGGGACGGGTCGGGCTCGCTCAGGCCGAAGCTGCCGGCGATCAGCGTGTCCCCGGCGCGCCACTCCCGGAACACGAGTCCGTCCTGGGTGACATGCGGCAGGGCGACGGCCTGGCCGCGGGCCAGCAGTCCCTCGGCGGCCGGGCGGGGATCGACCTCGCTGCGGATCGGCCAGAAGGCCCCGACGAGACGGGCCTTCATGAGTTCGGGGAGGGTGAGGAGCGAACGGGCGATCGCCGCCGAAGCGGTTGTCCGCGCGTCCATTCCGAGCGCGTCACGGGCCGCCAGGGCCGCACGGCGCAACGCCTGTTTGCGCGCCGCGTCGGTCGTATCGGAAGAAGGCGAGTGCGGAGCCACGTGAGCCGTTGGAGGATCGATCCCGGGAAACCTACAGCGTAGGTGGGCGCCGTGTTGGCCAGGTCCAGGGACGAGGCCAGGGACAGCTCCCGAGGGAGTCGATAAGGCCCCGGGGATAGTGCTCCTGACGAACTCTGCAGCCCCGCCGTCACCATGTAGCGACTTCGAAGCGATCTCGCCAGGGCTCTACGCCCTCGAAAATCATCCGCCGCGGACCGGCACGACCGCCGGGGCCGATACGCGGCACGCGCGTCTGCGCGACACCGGCACAATCGACATCCGGCCACACGAGTGCCGACACAAGACATTCACCGGAAAATCCGGATTGGGTTGCGTATCTTTCACACGCGTGGCGTAGTCACCTCCGGCTTGATTGTACCGAATCAAGCCAGTTTCGTCGGCGATGTCAATCTTCAATGTCGGGTAACGCGAAGACTTGCACGCATCATGATGGAACTGTTCTTACGGGATCTATCGTACATCGGCGTGATTTTCTAACGGCCGCCACGATGACGATGGCGGCGACCGCGGGACTGTCGGTCGGCCCGGCCGCAGCTGAGACGCAGGTCCCCCAGGTGAAGGCCACCGAGGCGGACCGTCGCGCCATGAGCGAGGCGATCACGCTGATGCGGAAGGCGGGGGTCGTCGATAAGAGCGGCGGACCGTTCGGCGCGGTCGTCATGCGGGGCGACGAAATCCTGGCCGCCTCCGGCAACAGCGTTCTGAAGGACAACGATCCGTCGGCCCATGCCGAGGTCAACGCCATCCGGATCGCCTGCAGGAAGGTCGAGGCGCCCAGCCTGAAGGGCGCGACCATGTATACGAGCTGCGAGCCCTGCCCCATGTGCTATTCGACCGCCTACTGGGCGCGGCTCGACAAGATCTATTTCGCCGCTTCCTGGAGCGACTACGCCGATCTTTTCGACGATCAGAACATCGGCGAAGATCTCAAGCTCCCCTAAGCGTCCCGGCGCGCCCCGATTTCCCAGATGTTGCGTTCGGAAGCCCAGACGGTGTGGAACGAGTATCGCAAGCTGCCGCAGAAGACGCGCTACTGACCGACGTCCCTCACGGCGTTGCCCGCTCCGGGCCGGCTCGGTGCGCGCGGCCGATGAACGACCTGTAGCGCGGGGCACGCCCGGCCCCGTCGATGCACTCGATCCCGCCGCCCGCGTTCAGGGTATGCAGCCGATTGCCGGGCCAGGCGGGGCCCGGCTCGATCCGGCCGATCACGGTCTGGGCGTATCCCTCCCGGTCGAGGCGGTCGATCCGGGCGAGCATCAGGGCGCGGCCGTAGCCCGTGGCGCAATCCTGGATCGGGCGGATCAGCCGGCCGCCCCGGGCCACGATCCGGCCCGCCGGCCGCGCGAGCGACGGATCGACCAGCACGGGGTTGGCCGGGTGCGGCGTGTAGGGGCCGCGAAAATCGGGCGCCGACCAGAGGTGGAGCGCGTCGTGGAAGGAGCCCGCCCCGGCCGGTGCGTCGAGCCCGGCATCGCGCACCGTGGCGAAGATCCACCAGCGGCCGTGGTGCTCGACCAGGGTCGCGTCGCTCGCCACCACACCGGAGAGGAGCGTCGCCTCCTTGACCCATCCGCCGGGGAAGCGCGTGGCGCGGTAGAGATCGACGGTGCCGGCGGCGGAACTCTCCGGCACCATCCAGACGGAGCCCTCCCGCTCGAAGACGAACGGGTAGGAGAGATGATGCGCCTCCTCCAGCACCGGCACGGGCGGGCCCTCGGGCCCATCCGGCCCGAAGCGCACCGCCGAGATGATCGCCTTGCCGGTGGCGTGCGGATAATCCTCCACGAAAAGATGCGTCTGCCCCGCGACGGCGATCGGAAAGGGATCGGCATAAAAGCGCCGGCCGTCATCGGGCAGGACAGTCCAGCCGGTCTCGGGGTGGCGCTTCAGATCGATGAGATCCGGCCCGACGAGGGGGCGCCAGCCGCAGCGCCAATGCGGGGCGTTGTAGCAGAGGCGGTACAGGCGGTGGATCGAGGCAGCGGCGAGCATGCGCCCGGCCCGCGCCCCGAGGCGCCGAACCGTCAGGGTCGTCCGATGCTCCAGCGGTGCGCGTCCGACGCCCCCAGCCCCGCCACGTCCGGCGATCCGGTCGCGCAGGGCCGCGGCGATCAGCGTGATCGTTCGGGCAAGGGCGTCCTCGAAACACGCCAGCACGATCCCGGGCCGGTCGGCGCCGAGGCGACCGGCGGCGCGGATCACGCCGTTCTCCACGAGGGTGAGATGTGGCACAGCGCCCGCCAGCAGGCTCGCCAGCAGCGCGTCCGCGCCGGACCGGCCGTCATAGGCGAGGTGCCACGTGCCGGGGCCGGACGGGACATCGCCACAGAGATCGAGGACGATGTCCGGTCGGGTGCCGGGCTGGCGCCAGCGCGCGAGTTCGGCGCCAAGAATCGGCACCGTTCCGAGGCGGGGCAGCCGATGAACGAGCGCTTCGAGCCGAAACAGCAGATCGGCCGTATGCGGCCACGTCCCGGGCCCCGGCGCGTCGTCGATGCTGACCGTAGCGACGCCTGGACTATCGCCGATTCGCCGCAACAGGGCCGCGTGCCAGCGCAGCGGCTTGGCACCGTCGAGACGAACGCGCACATGCATCGGTCAGGACATCCCCATTCAGCGCGGTCCTGTGTCGCTCAGCGGACCGCTCCGGCCCAATTCCCAACCGTAACGGGAGTGATCATACGGTAAACATCATTCGGAGTTGCGCGGGGTATTTACCAGAATGCCAGTAATGGATACGTCTTGTTGGGACAACGTCAGTTTCGGCAGCTTATCACCGACATGCGCGACTCTTGCAGGCACGGGAGTGACCCGCGCGGGTTTGGCCTAGATTGAGACGACGGTGACCGATCGTGACACGGATCGACCCTAACCTCGCCGTCGCGACCTGGCTGGCACCGGTGCAGCCGGCCCTGCCCGAGCGGCCCGCCCGGCCGGAGACGAGCGCCGAGGCCGGCGACCTGTGGCGCATCCTCTGGCGGCGCAAGCGGCTCGTGTTCGGGACCGCCCTGCTGCTCGCCCTCCTAACCCTGGCCTATGCCCTGCTCACCCCGTCCCTGTACACGGCGACCGCCCAGATCCTGGTCGATCCGCGTGACCGGCAGGTGGTCTCCAACGACGTGAACCCGGGCACCCTCTCGCCGGATGGCGGCATCGCGCAGGTCGAGAGCCAAGTGAAGGTGATCGAGTCCGACGCGGTGCTGGGCCGGGCCGTGGCCCAGACCGGGCTTGAGACCGAGCCGGGCTTCGGCGTGCCCCGGACCCGGTGGTTCACCCAGGCCGCGTCCACCCTGCGGGAACTCGTGACCGGGCCGCGGCCCGAACGGAGGGTCGACGCGCAGGGCCGCGCCCTCGCCCAGCTCCGGCGCAGGCTCGCGGTGAAGCGCGCCGACAAGGTCTTCGTGATCGACGTGATCGTCACCACCGAGGATCCCGACCTCTCGGCGCGGATCGTCAACGCCATCGCCACCGCCTACCTGACGGACCAGACCGAGGCGCGGGCCGAGGCCGCCCGGCGCGCGGCGGGCGATCTGCGGGGCCGGCTCGACGAGCTGCGCAACGCGGTGAACGCCGCCGACAAGAAGCTCGAGGACTACAAGGCCCGCAACGGCCTGATCACCGCCAGCGGCCGCCTCGTCAACGAGCAGCAGCTGACCGACCTGAACACCCGGCTGGTGGCGGCCCAGGCCCGGACCGCCGACGCGCAGGCCCGCCTTCAGGGGATTCGGGATGCCCGCGGCCGGGCGGTCGGCGCCGGCGCGATGCCGGAGGCGGTCCAGTCCGCGGCGGTCGATCGCCTGCGCGGCCAGTATGCCGAACTCGCCGCCAAGGAGGCGGATCTGCGCACCAATCTCGGCGAGCGCCATCCGTTCATTGCCGCCGTGCGCACCCAGATGCAGGATGTCCGCCGCCTGATCGACGCCGAACTCAACCGCATCGCGGGGGCCGCCGAGACCGAGGCCCACCGCGCCCAGGCCAACGAGCGGACGCTGTCCGCCGAGCTCGGGCGCCTCCGGCAGCAGGCGGCGGTCAACTCTCAATCCTCGGTGCAGCAGCGCGAACTGGAGCGCGAGGTCGAGGCCGCGCGCTCGGTCTACAACAGCTTCCTGGTCCGGGCCCGGGAGATCAAGGAGCAGACCAGCATCGACAGCTCGAACGCGCGGATCATCACGGCGGCCCGTCCGCCGGAGGATCCGAGCTGGCCGCCGCGGCTCATCCTCGTCGCCGCGTCCCTGTTCGGTGGGCTGGGCATCGGCGCCGGGCTGGCGCTGATGCGGGAATATCTCGCGCCCACGGTGCTGTCGCCGCGCCAGCTGGAGCGGATCTCGAACGCGCCGGTCGTGGCGATTCTGCCGGGCCTGCGGCCGCGGGGCGCCAACGCGGCGGCCGCGAGCGTCACGCTCGATCACCTCGCCGCGACCACGGGCAGCCGCGGGCGCTCGATGGTGCTGATGGTAACCTCGGGCGAGTCGGACGAGCTGCAGCGCCGGGCCGTGATCGGGCTGCTGGCCGCGGTGGCGGTCGGGCGGGGCGACCGGGTCCTGCTCGTGGACGCGGATCTGCGCGGTGAGGGATCGAGCGCGGGCGGCCTCCTCGACGTGCTGCGCGGCGAGCAGAGCCTCAACGCGGTGACCGAGACCGATCCCAAATCCGGCGCACGCCGGATCGGGCTCGGCGACACGCGCAAGTCGATCCGCGATGCCCTGACGGTCGACAACATCGAGCGGTTCGTGGCCGGCGTGAAGGCCCGGTTCGAGCTGGTGATCGTGGATGGCGGCGTCCTCAGCGAGAACCTGCGCTTGGGGCCCCTGGCGAATGCGGCCGATCGGGTGCTGATGGTCGCCTGCAACGGCGCGACCCGCCAGCGCGACCTGATCGACCTCGTCGACACCTCCGAGGCACTGGGCCGGCCGATCTCGGGCTCCCTGCTCCTGACGCGGCGGCGGGCGTGAGGATCGCGCGGGCCGAGCCCAATCCGCGCCTCGTTGCGACCCGCAGCTTGCCGGCGCGGGGTGTGCTGTCCTGGGCCGAGTCCCTCGTCTACGTCCTCTGGGCGGCGATCCTCATCGGCGTCTCGGGGGGCCTGCTGTGGGTGTTCGGGCTCAACTATGACGGGCTGACCGGTTCGGCCGCCTCGAAGATCCATCCGGCAACCTATCTCGCGGTCGCGCTGTTCGGCTGGACGCTGCTGCGCGCCGGCAATCCGGTGATTCCGGTGGCGCAGGCCCTGAACCACCGGCCCGCCAGCGTGCTGCTCGCCGTCTGCGGCGTCATGCTCCTCGCCCTGATCGCGGCCCGCGGCGGGACCGGGCTCGCCGGCTCGATCGACACCTTCGTGCTGGCGGGTCTCCTGCCGATCCTGCTCATGGACCGCGATGCCGCGACCCTCGAGCGGATCGCGGTCGTGTTCCACCTCGTCATGCTCGCCAATGCGCTGCTCGGCCTCTACGAGCTTGCCAGCGGCCAGCGCTTCTTCCCGTTCCGCCTCGACGGCGCGGATTTCGCCTGGGACACGCGCTCGGCGGCCCTGCAGGGCCATCCGCTCAGCAATGCGACCGTCACCGCCTGCTACATCCTGGCGCTCGCCGCGGGCGGCGGACGGCTCGGGCCGGCCCAGCGCGCGGGGATGATCGCCCTGCAGCTCGTCGCCCTGGTGACGTTCGGCGGCCGCTCCGCCACCATCGTCACCCTCGTCCTCGGCGGTGCGGTCGGCCTCGTCGCCCTCGGCGGCGTCCTGCGGCGCGGGCGGATTCCGCTGATCGGCGCGGCCTGCGCCTGCTTCGCGCTGACCCTGGTACCGGTCGCCGTGGCGGTCCTGGCCGCGATCGGCTTCTTCGACACGCTGCTGGACCGGTTCACCTCGGACGGCGGGAGCGCGCAGGCCCGGGTCGACATGCTGGCGGTCTTCGACGCGATCCCGTTCCGGGAGCTGCTGCTGGCCCCGGATCTCCTGCACGTCACCACCCTGCGGCGGATCTACGGGCTGGAATGGGGCATCGAGAACTCGATCCTCTCGACCCTGCTCTACCAGGGCATCCTGATGACCACCCTCCTGGTGGTGGCGGTGGGCCTCTACCTCGCTGAGGTCGCGCGCACCTGTCGCCGCGGGGTCTGGCTGCCGATCCTCGCCTTCGTGATCCTCGTCAACACCTTCGAGGGGCTGGCGGGCAAGACCACGCTGCTGGCGAAGTTCGCCCTGATGCTGATCGTCCTGTTTCCGCAGGCGCCGATCCGCGGGCGCACAGCCTGAGAGTCGCCTACGGCGTCACCTTCAGGCCCAAAGCCGCCGCCACGGCCGGATCGACCGCATGGGCGTCGTCCATGAGGCCCAGACCGTCGAACAGGTTCCAGAACGACCACGGGAAGCCCGCCCGTTCGGCCGTCAGCCGCACGTCGCGGAGATAGGCGGCCCGGTCGGCGGACCGTGCGGCCGTGTAGCGGGCATCGGTGCGCAGGGCCCCGAACTCGCCCATCAGCACCCTCTGGCGCGGGATCCCGTAGAGGTCGGCCCAGGTCGCGACCGGCGCCATGGCGGCGGCGAGGTAGGCGGGCCCGGGCTCGGCCTCGCCGTACTCGCGCAGCTTGGCCGCGATCACCGCGCGATCGCGGGCCTTCTCGGCCTGGGGCACCGACCCGTCGGCCGCCATGCGAGCCCGGATCGCCTCCAGCGTCTCCGGCATGCGCGCCCGCGTCCCCGGCCAAGGCACCGCGTTGAGCCAGCGATAGAACGGCTCCTCGGTGAGCCAGGTCGCGCCCTGATGGGAGAACAGGTACGGCTCATAGAAGTGGAAGGTGTAGAGCAGGGGTGCGAATCGCGCGAGCGGCGCCGGATCGAGGGCCGTCAGGCCGGCAACGAGGCTGCCGCACGAGCCCGTCGCCACCAGGGTCAAGGCCGGCGCAGCGGACCGGGCCGCGGTCAGGAGCCCATCCTGCACGCGGGTCCACGCGCCGGCACCGCAGGCCTGCGGCGGCTCGTTGACCGGCTCCAGCGCCACGCGGTCCACCCCCTTCCGGGCGCACAGGCGGGCGAGTTCGCCGACGAGGTCCCGGTAGGCCGGGAACAGCGGCGCCCGCTCGGTGCCGTAGAAGGCGTCCGGCGTGTAGTGGTGGGTCGCGGCATTGGCCTGGACGTTGAGGAGGACGCGCAGGCCGGCCGCCAGCACCATGTCGATCGCGGCCCCTAGGCTCGCGAGGAGTTCGGTCCGGCGCGCGCCCGTGAAGGCCACGAAGGGGCCGGGATCGAGGGGCAGGCGCGCGAAGTCGAAGCCGAGGGCGGAGAGCCGCATCAGGTCGGCGCGGGTCGGCACGGGCCGGTCCGCCTGGAACGGCGGCCAGGCGTAATCGGTGCGCGGTGCCGGATACTCGGTGGTGAGCGAGAACCAGGGCCAGAGCGCGATGCCCCGGCGCAGCGCGATCGGCTCGGCCGCGCTCCGGGCCGGAAGCGCCCCCGCCCCCATCGCGGCAAGGCCGCCCGCGAGCAGCCTCCGCCGACTGGGCCTTACCATTCCGCCCCGGCCGTGGCCCCGACGGGTTCGCCCGTCGGCGCCTTGACGCGTTCCGCCGGGGGATAGCCGCCGAGTTGCCGGACCTCGTCCTCGTAGGTCGCCAGCACGTCGCCCCACCGGAAATTCTCGGCGCGCCGCCGGGCCGCCGCGCGGGCCCCCTCGACCGCATCCGCGTCCGTCAGCACGCGCTCGATCGCGGCGGCACAGGAGGCGACGTCGTCGAAGTAGAACTGCTCATCGCCGGCGGTTCCCCGGTTGAACGGGTTGTCGTGGGCGATCACGGCATTGCCCGCCCACAGCGCCTCCACCAGCGACGGGTTGGTGCCGCCCACCGTGTGACCATGGAGATAGGCCAGCGCATGGACCCGCAGGGCCTGCACCTGATCGGGCTCGTAGATGGCGCCGGGGAACAGGACCTCGGCCGAGGCGGCCGCCTCGACGGCGCGATGATAGCGGTTGTGGACGCTCATGGTGCCGAGGACCACGAGCCGGACACCGCGGTACCGACGCGAGAACGCCTCGACGAGCGTCAGGATGTTGTTGTCGGGCTCGATGCGGGCGATCGAAACGAGATAGCGGCCGGCCTCCAGCCCCAGCGGCGGCGGGCCGACCTCGGCGGGCGGCGGGTCGCCGCCGTACGGGATGGTCACGATCGCCCGCCGCGAGCGCCGGGTGGCCAGATGATCGGCGATGGCCGGATGGTCGGCGACGAGCCGGTGCGAGGACCACGCGGCGATCCATTCGCTCACGTAGAAATAGGCCCGGATCGGGAACGACCATTTCGGGCGGCGCCATTCGATCCCGTCCATGTTGGTCAGGATCCGGGCGCCGCTGATACGCAGGAACGGCAGGAAGGCCGCACCGTTGTAGCCGAGCACGAGGCAGACGCCGCCGCGCCTGGCCGCGTCGCGGGCACAGATGGCGTCGAACGCCAGGGTCGCAGCGGGGCCCTTCAGCGCGACTTCCACGGTGATCCGTTCGATGCCGTTCCAAACCTGCGACGAGATCCGCGTGCCGACCCGGTCGACCTCCCGCTGGCAATACACCCCGACGCACCAGCCCCGGACGGCCAGATAACGGGCGAAGCGCTCCGCAAAAGTCTCGAACCCGCCATGAGCGGCCGGAATTCCGCGCGTTCCTAGAATAAGCACCGCGGGCACCCGATCCGGCATTGTCCTTCCTTCCAATTACGCCGTTTATATTGTAAGAGGGATTGACAGCCAAGTGGGCCGGCAGGTTATCAACCTTTGGTTTTCCAATTCACTCACTATTAATCTCACGGTTGAGGGACTGATATTGCAGGCTCTTCGTGCTGCATTGACCAACGGACACGACGCCTCGGTAGAGCCCGGATCTTGCGGCACGCCGGATCGGGCGATGATTATCACCTGCGTGCATCAGGGTTTCGAGCTCTACGGATCCGACCGCTGCTTCATCGAGACGGTGCGGACCCTTCGCGCCGCCTATCCGGCCGCGCGGATCGACGTGGTCCTGCCGCGGCACGGGCCGATCGTGCCGGCCCTGCGCCCCTTCGCCAGCCGCGTCGTGATCGAGCCGCTGTGGATCCTCCGGCGCAAGGGTCTGGGACGCCGCCTCACCGTCGCGTCGATCGCCCTGCCCCTCGCGGTGCTGCGTGCACTCCGGCGGATCCGCGCGAGCGACCTCGTCTACATCAACACGACCGTGGTGGCCGATTACCTGCTCGCCGCGCGCCTCCTGCCCGGCCGCAGCATCGTCCACATCCACGAGATCCCGGAAGGGGCCGTGCTGAAGGTCCTGCGCGGGTTGATCCGCTGGAGCGGCGCCGACGTGGTGTTCAACTCGCACGCCACAGCCCGCGCCTACGCGCTGCCGGCGCGGGCCAACGCCCGGGTGGTCTACAACGGCATCGCCGGCCCGGCCGCGCCGAACCGGGGCGGGTACGACGGCAGCCGCCCGCTCCGGGTGCTGATGCTCGGGCGCATCAGCCGGATCAAGGGCCAGGACGTGCTGATCGAAGCCGTGGCCGCCCTGCCAGAAGCGCTGCGGCGGCGGATCGAACTGCGCATCGTCGGCAGCGCCTTCGAAGACGACGCGCGCGAGCGCGCCCTGGCGGGCCGAATCGTCGCCGCCGGCCTCGCGGAACAGGTCAGCCTCGAACCCTTCGTGGCCGATCCGGCGCCGCTCTATCGCTGGGCCGATGTGGTGACCATGCCGTCCCAGCGCCCCGAATCCCTCGGCCGGGTGGCGATCGAGGCCATGGCGTACGGCGTTCCGCCGCTCGTGACGGCGATCGGCGGCCTCCCGGAGGTCGTCGAGCACGGGCGGACGGGCTGGATCGTCCCGCCCGGCGGCCCCGAGCCGATCACGCGGGCCCTCGCCGATATGCTCGTCGATCCGGCAGCCTGGCGGGGCTTCGGCCAAGCGGCCCGGGTGCGCTACGAGACGCTGTTCTCGGAGGCGTCCGCGGCTGACGGCATCGCCGCGGCCGTGCGGGCGCCCTTGCAGCGGGCGCGCGAGCGGGGACGTCCCGCGGTTTCGCACGGCTGAATCCGGATGCGCGCAGGCATCAGTGTCGGAACCGGATCGGAGACTGCGCCGCATGGTGTACAAAGCAGAAGTCCGCAATCGAGACCAATATCCGACAGACGGTCTGCACGGCAGAATAGTCCACGAGCTACGCACTCCGTGTGGAGCGCGCCACGGGAACTGGCCGTGACCCGACAATCGCTGAACCGCGCGCTGAACGGCGCGCTGAACGGCGCGCTTGACGATCGGGCTCGATCGGCCGGAGGGAACGCGTAGACATGGATGTCGCCGACTTCATTCAGCGGATCGCCGCGAAGCTCTCGGGCGAGAACCTGCTCGCCGCCGGACTGCTGTTCGCGACCGCGCTGATCTGCGCCCTGATCGCCTACCTGCGCACGGCGGAGAAATACTCGTTCGCCGAGTTCTTCGAGTTCGCGCTCCCCCGGGAGGTGATGACCCATCCCTCCGCCCGGGCGGACCTGCTATTCTACGTCACCCGCAAGGCGATCATGCCGTTCCTGCTGATCCCGGCGGGGGTGACCTTCGTGGTCGCGGTCGGCTACGCCACCAACCGGGTGCTGGGCACGCTGTTCGGCATCGAGCAACCGATCTTCGGCGACCCCGGGCCCGTGACCGTGGTGGTGTTCACCGCCACGATGCTGCTGGCCTACGACCTGTCCTACTACCTCTACCACACGGCCCAGCACCGCTACCCGTTCCTGTGGGAACTCCATAAGGTCCACCACTCGGCCGAGGTGATGGTCGGGATCACCAAGGATCGGGTTCATCCCCTCGACGAGCTGATGAATCGCGTCTGGGACGGCGTGATCCCCGGGATCTGCTTCGGGATCTGGAGCCTGCTGGCCCTGAACCCCGTCGAGCTGACCGTGTTCGGCATCAACGTCTACATCATGCGCAACATCCTGATGATGGACTTCGTGCGGCACACACATTTCAAGATCTCGTTCGGTCGGCTCAACACGATCATCCTGTGCCCGCACTGGCACCAGCTCCACCATTCCACGGCGCCGGAGCATTACGACAAGAATTTCGGCCTGTTGTTCTCGTTCTGGGACCGGCTGTTCGGGACCCTCTGCGTCCCGAAGCCGAACGAGGACTTCAAGTTCGGCCTCGTCGACCGGGATGTCGCCGATTACCAGTCCTTGTCGGGGCTCTACCTGCTGCCGCTGAAGAAGATGGGCCGGCGGATCGCGCGGCAGGTCCGGCGCCTGCGCGGCGTGCCGTCCCAACCCCGGCCGGGGGCCTGACCATGGCGACGGAACGGTTCGAGACGATTCCCACGGCAGAGCGGTTGGCGGCAATAGGTCCCGCCTGGACGGCCCTGTGGGCGAAGAGCGGCGCCCTGATCTTCCAGAGCCACGCCTGGGTCTCCGCGTGGTGGGGGAGCGCGCCAGACCGGGAGCGCCGGGCGCTCGCCATCGTGCTGGCATGGCGGGGCGAGGACCTCGTGGGCGTGCTGCCGCTCGCGACCGTGCGCCGGAGGGGCTTCCGGGTGCTCGAATGGGCCGCCAAGGACTGCTCCGATTTCGGTGATGCGCTGCTCGCCGACCGGACGGACCACGCCCTCGTCCGGCGGATGTGGCGCCATGCCGGTCAGGTCGGCGGCTTCGATCTCGCCTACCTCAACCGCCTTCTGCCGGATGCCGCCGCGCGGACGCTGCTCCAGCCGGACGGGGGCGGGGTGCGGCTGCGCCTGAACCACCGGGACGAGGCGAACTGGCGGGTGCGCGGCCCCTGGACGACGGGCCAGGCGTGGTTCGACGCACAATCGAAGAAGACCCGGCAGAATTACCGGCGCGGCCAGAAGGCCCTGCGTGAACGCGGCCCCCTCGCCTTCCGCCGGCTCGGGCCGGAGGAGCCCCTCGGGCCGGTGCTCGACCGGCTGACTACCTTCAAGCGGGCTTGGCTCCAGCGCCATGGCCTCGCCTCCACGTCCTTCTACGACGCGGGTTCCCGGGCGCTGCCCGCGATGGTGGAGGTTCTGGCCGAGGCCGGGCTGCTGCACGCCTTCGTGTTGGAATGCGGCGGCGCCGTCGTGGCGGTGTCGATCAACTTCGTCCAGGCCGGCGCGATGATGGCCTTCGTCACCACCTACGATCCGGAGGTGGAACGCGCCTCGCCCGGCATGGTGCTGATGATGGACTACATCATGTGGTCGATCGACCACGGGCTTCACACGGTGGATTTCCTCTGCGGCGACGAGGGGTTCAAGGGCCGGTTCGGCACCGAGGCCCTGACCCTCGCCTCGATGACGGGCGCGCGGACGCCTCAGGGCAGCGCGGCCCAACTCGTGGACCGGGCGCAGCACGCATGGCGCCAGCGCTTCGGCAAGCCCGCGGATGCGGCCGGAGCGACGACGGCCGCCGAAGCGGCCTGACGGTCAGGCGAGGCCGACCCGGATCGCCGCGACGCAGCGGGCGAGATCATCGTCGTCGACCCAGACATGGGGACTGAGCCGCAGCGCTCCCGAGCGCTCGCTCGCGTAGACCGCGTGTCGGCGCAGGCCCTCCACGAACCCGGCGGGCAGTCCGCCCGGCCGCCGCACGCCGAGGATGTGGGGTGCGCGCAGGCTCCGCGGCGCGATCGGCAGATCGAGCGCGCCCAGCGCCTCCGCGAGGCGGTCCGTCAGGCCGCGCAGGCGGGCCGTCACCGCCGGCACACCCCAGCCGGCGATCAGCTCCAGTCCGGTCGCCGCCATCGGCAGGGCCACGGGATCGTTCAGCTCACCCCGGTCGTAGCGCCGGGCGCCCACGGCCGGCGGACGGTTGCCGACATGCTCGTCGAGCGCCGCACCGTCCTGCCGGTACGGCGCTGCGTACAGGAAGGCGAGGCCGTAGGGTCCGAGCACCCACTTGTAGGTCGGGAATGCCAGGAAATCGGGCCGCCAGCGGGCCACGTCCACCGGCATGGCACCGACCGCCTGCGTCGCGTCGATGACCAGGGCCGCACCGGTCGCGTGGACCGCCGGCGCAAGGCGGTCGAGGTCGATCAGGCTCCCGTCGGTCCAGTGCAGCGGGGTCAGGGTCGCGAGCGCGAGCGGCGGCGCACCCGGGCGCGCGATCGCATCGAGCAACGCAGCGGTCCAGTCCCCATCCGCGGGACGCGCGACCTCCTCCACGGCGAGACCACGTTCGGTGGCCAGCCGGTCGAAGGCGAAGCGCAGGGACGGGAACTCGTCGGCCACCCGCAGCAGGCGACCGCCCGGGCTGGGCGCAAGGTTGCGCGCGGCAATCGCCATGGCCTGGCTGACCGCGCCGACGATCGCGACATCGTCCGGCCCGGCGCCGATCAGCCCGGCCGCCGCGGCCCGGGCGCGCTCGACCCAGGGGAAGACCGCTTCGCGCGGATGGTCCCAGGGGCGGCTCTTGGCCAGGAGGCCGGACTCGCCGGCGGCGCGCACGCAGCGCGGCAGCGGCGACCACGCCGCCGCATCGAGGTAGCTGACCGCATCCGGCACCTCGAACAGGTGGCGCTGGCAGGGAAGTTCTGCGGCGATCGATGGGGCGGGCGGAGACATGACGGGCCGGACCGTAGCGGATCGGACGCGCAGGGGCGATGCGTCGCGCCGATTCCCGGGGCTTGATCGCGCGATCCCGATGCCGCAAGCCCAGACACCATCGCCCGCGAGCCCGCCCCGTGCCGACCCGCCCGTCCCAGCCTGATCCTGAGCCATCATGGGTCGTCTGAGTTCCGACTGCTTCGACACGGCGCCGGCCCCGATGCGGGTCGCCGACGCGGTGGCGCTGATCCGGCAGCGCCTGCCGGTGCTCGCCGGCATCGAGACGGTGCCGCTGGCGCAGGCCGATGGCCGGATCCTGGCCGAGGATCTGACCGCCCCCCTCGACCTGCCGCCCTTCGACAACGCCGCGGTGGACGGCTACGCCTTCCGGGCCGCCGATCTCGCCTCCGGTTCGGACAGCCTGCCCCTCGGCGGCCGCATTCCGGCGGGGCATGCGCCGATCGGCACGGGCGCGGGTCACGCGGTGCGGATCTTCACCGGCGCCCCGATGCCCCCGGGCACCGACACCGTGGCCATGCAGGAGGACGTCCGGATCGCGGGCGAGGTCGTGCATCTGCCCGCGGGCCTCGCACCGGGCGCCAACCGCCGCCGGGCCGGCGAGGATATCGCCCGCGGCAGCCGCGCGATCCCCGCCGGGACCCGGCTCGGCCCGCGGCATCTGGCGCTCGCGGCCGCGCTCGGGCGGTCCGATCTGCGCCTGCGCGTGCCCCTCAGGGTGGCGCTGTTCTCCACCGGCGACGAACTGACCCCGCCGGGCGAGCCCCTGCCGCCCGCCGGCATCCACGATGCCAACCGGCCGATGCTCGCGGCGCTCCTGCGCCGGCTCGGCGCGGAGCCGGTCGATTGTGGCATCCTGCGCGACGCGCCCGGACCGGTGCGCGACCGCCTCGCGGCCGCCGCCTCGGATCACGACCTGATCCTGACCTCGGGGGGCGTGTCGGTCGGCGAGGAGGATCACGTCCGCGCCGCCGTCGCGGCCTCCGGGGCGCTCACGCTCTGGCGCCTCGCGATCAAGCCGGGCCGTCCGGTCGCGCTCGGGACCGTGGCGGGGACGCCCTTCGTCGGGCTGCCGGGCAACCCGGCCGCCGCCTACGTCACGGCACTCGCCGTCCTCAAGCCCCTGGTGCTGCACCTTTCGGGGACGGAGGACACGGCGCCGCTCCTGACCGTGCGCAGCGGCTTCGCGTTGCAGAAACGCATGGGCCGGCGGGAATACCTGCGGGTGTGTCTCCGCCCGGGCGGAGCGGGGCTGCCCGAAGCCATCCTGGCGCCGGGCGGTGCCCTGACGGGCTTGTCGGCCAGCGACGGGCTGGTCGAACTGGACGAGGACCTGACCGCGATCCGCGTCGGCGACGCACTGCCGTACCGGCCGCATGGGGATCTTGGCTGACGGGCAACTGGCATCGGGAACGTCGCCGCGACCACCCTCGCCTCCAAACCCGGCATCGACATCGACCAACCTTGATATATACTCATTGTATATACAGGAGGGCGGGAATGACACGGACGCGGGTTTTTCGATCCGGCAACAGCCAAGCAGTCCGGATACCGATCGAGTTTCGACTGAAGGGGCCTGAGGTAGAGATTTATCGGCGGGGCGATGAGATCATCCTGCGCGATGTCCAAGACCGCGACCTGTCAGCGGCATTCGATTTGCTCACGCAACTTCCGCTCGATGACTTCGTACGCGACGATGGCCCGCCGCAGGATCGCGAAACGCCGTGACTCCGCGTTTCATGCTGGACACCAATATCTGCATCCATATCCGCCGTGCGAGGCCACTGCAGGTGTTGGAACGTTTTCGTTCGCTCAAGCCCGGCGAAGTCGTGATGTCGCCGATCACCTTGGGCGAACTCCTGTTCGGCGTGGAGAAGATCCGCGACACCCCGAGATTCGTCGAGGCGAGTCGGGCGCTTGCCGAACTGGCGCAGCTCATCCCGACGGCGCCCTTCGACGCATCGACAGCGGGGCAATACGCGCTGTTTCGTGCGAAGCTTCAGAGAGCCGGACAGGTCATCGGAAACAACGATCTCTGGATTGCGGCGCACGCGGCCGCGCTCGACGTGACGCTGGTGACCGACAACACGCTTGAATTCGATCGGCTGAAGCCTGATCTGCGCGTCGAGAACTGGGCCACCGGGGTAGCGGGCTCGGCCGTGTAGCGACGCCGTCACCGCGATTCGCCCCACGTTCCGACGCGTTTGCGCCTTCCCGGACGGGACACCGCAATCGGGAGCCTGTACAGCGACCGTTCGTTGAAGTCCTCACCCGCCTGAGATCCCGTGCCCCTGCTCGCAGACCGTGCCCCCGCCAAGGTCAACCTGACGCTCCATATCCTCGGGCGGCGTGCGGATGACGGCTACCACGCGCTGGAGAGCCTCGTAGCCTTCGCGGGCACCGCCGACCGGCTGACCCTGGACCCCGCCGCACCCCTCGGGCTGGCCGTCTCAGGCCCCACCGCCGGGCCGGCCGGCCCGACCGGCGACAACCTCGTCCTGCGCGCGGCGCGCCACCTCGCGGCGCGGGTTCCGGATCTGCGCACGGGCGCCTTCCACCTGACGAAGCGCCTTCCGGTGGCGGCCGGCATCGGTGGGGGCTCCTCCGATGCCGCCGCGGCGTTGCGCCTGCTCGCCCAGCTCAACGGGCTGTCGCTGGATGATGCCGCCGTGGTCGCGGCGGCGCGGCAGACGGGGGCCGATGTCCCGGTCTGCCTGGATCCGCGGGCCCGGATGATGTGCGGCGTCGGCGAAGAGATCGGCGCGCCGCTCGACCTCGCGCCGCTGCCGGCGGTGCTGATCAATCCCGGTGTCCCGGTGCCGACCGCGCCGGTGTTCAAGGCGCTGGGCCTCGCGGTCGGGCAGAGCCTGCCCGGGGCAGCGCATCCCGCGATCCGCCAAGGGCTCGACAACGACGCCCTCGTGGCGGCCATCGCTCCCGCCCGGAACGACCTGGAGCCCCCGGCGCTCACGGTGGCGCCGGTGATCGGGACCGTCCTGGCGGCCCTGCGCGACCACGGCTGCCGGCTCGCCCGGATGTCGGGCTCGGGTGCGACGGTGTTCGCGCTGTTCGCCGACCGGCGCGGGGCGGTTCGAGCGGCCTCCTCCCTGCGCGCCGCCCATCCGGATTGGTGGGTGGCGCCGACCTTCCTGCGCTGAGGCCCGCCGGGTTCAGGCCGGGTCAGCCTCGTAGATCGTGACGACGCCGCCGGCCTCCGGGACAATCACGCGCCAGCGCATTGCGTGCGGCAGGTCGCCCGGATCGATCGCGCTGGCGACGCCGCTGACGACATCGAAGGTCGCCAGCCGCCCGGACTCGTCGCGGCCGCACAGATAGGCGCTGCCGTCGCCGAGATGGAGGGCGGCTGGATTCGCGGCGCCCTGGCCGGATCGGATATCGCCGATCGCCCCATTGGGCGTCAGGACGGCGCCGCGCAACGCGAGGACATCCGTATCTACGCGAAGGCCGGATACGATCGGCAAAT
Organism: Methylobacterium guangdongense; assembly: GCF_038442355.1. Lineage (NCBI taxonomy): Bacteria > Pseudomonadati > Pseudomonadota > Alphaproteobacteria > Hyphomicrobiales > Methylobacteriaceae > Methylobacterium > Methylobacterium guangdongense. Next base: position 190,651 of record NZ_JBBXMX010000004.1, on the reverse strand, counting down.
GGCCTCCCCCGCCGCTGCGCCGGTTGAGCAGCAGCGCCTCGCGTCGCCCGTCCCGGGTGACGACGAGGGCGAGATCCGGCCCGTCGGCTCCCGCCGCTAGATAGCACGCGCCGGGCTTGAGCCGATCGAGGGGGATCGTCCGTCCCGGGATGCGAATCACCACACTCATGCTCCCGATCCCGCCCGGCGCTCGTTCCGGCCCCTCCGGAAGAACGCGCTGCGCTCGGCCTCGGCCCGCACGACGGTCGCGCGCACCTGCAACAGGTCCTTGCGGGTCAGCAATCCGACCAAGCGTCCGCTCTGCGGATCGATGACCGGCAGGCGGCCCTGACCGGCCGACAGCATGACGTCGAGGGCGTGCGAGACCACGTCGCCCGGATGGACCAGGGCAATATCGGCATCCGAGACGCGCTCGCCGAGCGTATCCTCCATCGGATCGCTCACTTGGTCCTCCGCGGTCCAGCGCAGGGCGTCGCTGCGCGAGACCATCCCGACCGGCCGGTCCACCGCATCGACGACCGGGTAGGCATGGTGAGCGCCGGCCTCGATGGCGGAGAGCGCCTCCGTCAGCGGCAGCTCGGCGCTCAGCGTGTCCACGGTCCGGGTCATCACCGCCTCCACCCGGGTGAATTCGTACGGGTCGATCCCGTATTCCCGGGTGATGTGCTGGCCGCGCCGGGCGATCTTTTCCGTGAGGATCGAGCGCTTCAGGAGCAGCACGGTCACCGCGTAGGCCGTCATGGTTGCGGCCAGCAACGGTGCGAGGGCGGCGACGTCGCCCGTCACCTCGACCGCGAACACCACGCCCGTGAGCGGCGCCGGCAGCGTGCCGCCGAGCATCGCCGCCATCCCGATCAGCGCCCAGAACCCGTGGGCGCCCGGCAGCAGCAGGCCGATCAGCCATCCCACCGCCCCGCCCAGGATCAGCAGCGGCGCGAGCACGCCGCCCGAGGTGCCCGACGACAGGGCGGCGAGCCAGATCACCGCCTTCACGAGCAGGATCGTCACGACGGCGCCCACCAGCATGTGGCCGGACAACAGGTCGTGGATCACGTCGTAGCCGACGCCGAGCGCCCGCGGCTCGACGAGGCCGCCCAGACCCACCACGACGGCGCCGAGGGCCGGCCACCACATCCAGTGGAGGGGTAACCGGCCGAACCCGTCCTCGAGGGCATAGAGTGCCCGGGTCAGGACGCCCGAGATCACGCCGCAGGCGAGGCCCAAAGCCGCGCAGGCCGGCAGGCCCCACCAGGGCAGCGCGGGGTTGTCGGTGAAGGGAAACAGCGGGCCCGCCCCGAACAGGGCCGGACGCCAGCAGGCCGCCGTCACCGCGCCGACCGTCACCGGGACGAGGCTGCGCGGGCGCCACTCGAACAGCAGGACCTCGACGGCGAGCAGCACGGCCGCCACGGGGGTCCCGAAGATCGCCGTCATGCCGGCGGCGGCGCCCGCCACCAGCAGGGTCTTCCGCTCGGCGGCGCTCAGGTGGAAGAACTGCGCGAACAGCGAGCCGACCGCGCCGCCCGTGACGATGATCGGCCCCTCGGCGCCGAACGGTCCGCCGGTGCCGATCGCGACCGCGGAGGAGAGGGGCTTCAGCAAAGCCACCTTGGGCGACATCCGGCTGCCCCCGATCAGGATCGCCTCCATGGCCTCCGGGATGCCGTGGCCGCGGATCTTGTCCGAGCCGTAACGCGCCATGGCGCCGACGATCAGCGCGCCGATCACGGGGATCCCCACCATCCACGGGCCCGGCGTGGCGCCGGCGAGGGAGGTCAGGGCCGTGTCGAACCGGCCGTACCACGCGAGATTGGTCACGAGCCCGATCAGCGTCAGCAGGATCCACGCCGTGCCGCTCGCCGCGGTGCCGGTGACGATCGCCATCCCGGCCAGGATCACCACGCGCCGGTCGGCGCTGAAATCCCCCAGCGCCCGGCGCCGCGGCCCCTCGCCGCTGCGCCCGAACTCGGTCCCACCGTCCATTACGGTTCTCCCCCATCGATCACAGCCATTTATATCGGATTACGATATATACAAGCGACGCTCGACGGCTCAGCAAGCGCGCCGGTGCCGGCCGGCATGGGATGCGCATGAGCGCCCGATCACCGGGGGGATGGCGATGGATGCCTCAGGGGACGAGCGGCTATCGACCGAGCAGTATGCGGCGCTGGCGCGGTTCCGCTTTCAGCTGCGACGATTCCTGGCGTTCAGCGAAGCCGCGGCCGCCCGGGCCGGGCTGCCGCCGCAGCAGCATCAGGCCCTGCTGACCCTGGCCGGCCATGTCGACCGCACCCCGGCCACCGTCGGGCTGCTGGCGGAGCAACTGCTCATCGCGCCCCACAGCGCCGCCGAACTGGTCGCCCGCATGGTCGATGCCGGATTGCTGTCAAAGACGCGGGCCGCGGAGGATCGCCGCCGGAGCGAGCTGACGCTCACGCCCCGCGCCGAGGCGCTGCTGCGGACGCTGACGGCGGCCCATCTGGAGGAGTTGCGCGGGCTGGCGCCCGCCCTGGCGGAGGCACTGGGGTCCGCGACGCGTTGAGTCGGACCGGCATCGCAGTTCCGGCAGCGATGCGCCGCTTCAGCGCGCCCGCGCCACGCAGAAATCGATGGCCCCGTTGAGCGCCGCCTTCACCGGGCCATCCGGAAACACGTCGAGCGCCGTCCGGGCCTCGGCGCCGTAATGGTGGGCGCGGGCCACGGTCTCCTCCAGGGCGCCATGGCGCTGGAGCAGGTCGAGGGCGGTCTCCAGATCGCCGTCCCGGATCTCGCCCTGCTGGAGGGTCCGCCGCCAGAAGCCGCGCTCGCCCTCGCTGCCCCGGCGGTAGGCGAGCACGATCGGCAGGGTGATCTTGCCCTCGCGAAAGTCGTCGCCGACGTTCTTGCCGAGCTCGGCCGAGGTGCCACCGTAATCGAGCACGTCGTCGATCAGCTGGAACGCGATGCCGAGGCTCATGCCGTAGGACCGCGCCGCCGCCTGCTCGGCCTCGGGGCGTCCGGCCAGAACCGGCCCGACCTCGCAGGCCGCCGCGAACAGCTCGGCGGTCTTGCCGCGGATCACCGCGAGATAGGCGGCCTCGTCGGTCTCCAGGTTCTTGGCGTTGGTGAGCTGCATCACCTCGCCCTCGGCGATCACCGTGGCGGCGGCGGAGAGGATGTCGAGCGCCCTCAACGAGCCGACCTCCACCATCATTCGGAAGGCTTGGCCGAGCAGGAAGTCGCCCACCAGCACGGACGCCTCGTTGCCCCACTTGATCCGGGCCGCGACACGGCCGCGGCGCATGTCGCTCTCGTCGACCACATCGTCGTGCAGGAGCGTGGCCGTGTGCATGAACTCGACGCTGGCGGCGAGCTTCACGTCGCCGTCGGTATCCCCGGCGTAGCCGCAGAGCTTGGCGCAGGCGAGGGTCAGGATCGGGCGCAGGCGCTTGCCGCCGGAGGCGATCAGGTGGTTCGCCACCTCCGGGATCATCGTCACCTCGGAACCCGTCCGCGACAGGATCGTGGTGTTGACCCGCGCCATGCCGTCCGTCACCAGCGCGACGAGGTCGTTCAGCCCCGCCTCGACCTCAGGCTTCGGGTTCTCGATGGACAGGGCCATACCCAAGATGCGTGACCTCCAGACCGGTTCCGCCCCGGGCGGCGGGCGATCCCTTCGCACGGGCTCCGCGGCGCCGCAACATCGGCTCCCGTACCATATGGGTCGCCCGGGGTGCCGAGCCGACGCGGCGAAATCGCCGGCCCGCGGGGCGGTCCGATGATCGAACTGATCCGGGCCAACGACGTCGTGCTGATCGGGTTCGCCCGCACGGTGCTCGAGGCGGCCGAGATTCCGGTGCTCGTGGCCGACAGCCATATGAGCCTGATGGAGGGGTCGATCGGCATGTTCGGGCAGCGCCTCCTGGTGCCGCGCGACCACGAGGCCCAGGCGCGGCGCCTCCTCGTGGATGCCGGCCTCGCCCACGAGTTGCGCCAACCGTGACGGAGGCGCCGGACGCCCTGCTGGACGGGCTCCTGCGGCTGCACCAGCCGCCCCGGGGGGCGCACCGGGCCGGGACCGACGCGATCCTGCTCGCCCGGCTGCTGGTTCCCGCGGCGGGCGATCGGCTGTGCGATGTCGGCGCCGGGACCGGCGCGGTCGGTCTCGCCTGTGCGGCCCTGGTGCCGGGCCTTCGACCCACCCTGGTCGAGCGCGATCCGGCGCTGGCCGCGACGGCGCGGGCGAACACCGCCCTCAACGGCATCGACGCGGCGGTGATCGAAGCCGACGTGCTCGCCCCTGCGGCGGAACGCCACGCCGCCGGGCTGCTGCCGGACCGGTTCGACGTGGTGCTGACCAATCCGCCGTTCTTCGAGGCCGGGGCGCACCGGGTCTCGCCGCAGCCGGGCCGGGCGTCGGCCCACACCTTCCCCGCCGGAAGTCTGGAGGCCTGGATCCGCACCTGCACGGCGATCCTGCGACCGGGCGGGCGGTTCGGGCTGATCCATCGGGCCGACGCGCTCCCCGCCTGCCTCGATGCCCTCCGGGGCCGCTTCGGCGGATTGGCGATCCGCCCCGTCCATGCCCGGGCCGAGGCCCCGGCGATCCGCGTGCTGATCACCGCCACGAAGGGCAGCCGCGCGGCCTTGCGCCTGCTGCCGCCCCTCGTGCTCCACGGCCCCGATGGCGCCTTCACCCCGGAGGCCGAAGCGCTCCACCGGGGCTCAGCTCGGGGTTTCAAAAGGGCGAGCCCTTTCGCGGGTCCAGGGCGGAGCCCCGGGGGCGTCTCAGGGCCCTGCCCCGAGGACCCGCCAAAGGGCTGAGCCCTTTGTAAGCTCAGTTCGGATAAACACTTACGCCGCCAGGGCGGTCGGCGCCTCGTCGCGGATGCCGAGGAATCGCTCGACCTCCGGCAGATCCGGGAAGGCCAGGAATTCCGGTTGCAGGGGGGCCGGCAGGCCCTCGAAGTTGAGTCCCGGGAACGTGTCGGGGTGCGGGTAGAGCTGCCACGCCCCACCCTCATCCAGCGGCGGGAACAGGATGGCGACCTTCTCGTCGCCGAGACGCACGATCCGCGACGGAGAGTACGACAGCGTCTCGATGCTCCAGTCCCGGCGGGTCTTCACGGTGCGGCGCGTGGCGCGATGCATGGCGGTCTCCTGCGGTTAGGAATTCGGGGTCAGGCGGCGCTGCGGCGGCCGGGGCGCTTCGGCCAGCCGAGCGCCACGAGGCGCGCCTTGGCGTAGTCGCGGACCTCGTCGCGGGTGCCGGGCGGCATCGCGGCGAGGGTGGTCTGGGTGGCGCCGTCCAGCATCAGATCGGTGACCGCATTGATGGTCTCGGCCTCGTCGATCCGACGCTTGAGGTCGCCCTCGGCCTCGGTGACGTCGTCGAAGGCGGGCGCCTCCTCGAAATCCTCGTCGACGGCCCGGACGGGAATCTGGTGGGCGCGGAACTCGTCGGCCTCCTCCTCGGAGTAGACGAGCCCGTGCAGCTCGATCAGCTTGAGGATGACGCGGTCCTTCCCGCGCTTCTCCGCCATGGCGTAGACGTAGGCCGCCTGCTTGCCGGACACGCGGTAGTTCACGTTGACCAGGGCCTCGCCGAGCGACCACTCGACCCGCTCGGTCCCGGCCTTCGCACCGGGCAGCCGGCCGGTGACGAGAATTACCGCCTCGTCGCGCTCGGCCCGGATGATGGTCGGCGGCTCGAACACGATCCCGGCCTGCGCGGCGATCCGCTCCAGCGTCTTGTGATAGATGACGGCCGTGCCCTGGACCCGCCAGACGTTGCCCCCGAAGGGCTCGCCGTAGCGGACGAGGATGTCGGCGATCTGCTTGTCGGCGGTTCGCATGGCAGTTCGATCCGGCAGAAGGGCTGCGTCATCCACAGCTTTATACGGTGACGCTCTTTCGTTCTCTTTTTGTTCGTATCTATATGCGTAATTCACCCGTTTTCGCAAGGGCGGTTGCGCGGTGCATGCGCGGTTTTGGGTTTAGGCGTGCCGAATGACGGCTCGACAACGCGCGCGGTCCCGTGATCCGGCGCGTTGAAGCCCCGCATTGTTGCTGCACCGCACCCTAAGGTAGACCGGGCGTCACGATGTCCGAGACAGCAGCCGCGATGACGCCTTCCCTCTGGACCCGCCTGTCGAATCCCAGCCACTTCATGCGGTGGTCGGGCACGCTCGTGCCGTGGCTCACGGCCCTGTCGCTCGCCGTCCTGGCTGTGGGCCTGTACCAGACCTTCTTCACCGTGCCGCCCGACTACCAGCAGGGTGAGACCGTGCGGATCATGTACATCCATGTCCCGGCGGCGTGGCTCGGCGTGTTCTTCTACGGCGCCATGAGTGTGTCGGCGATCGGCACCCTGGTCTGGCGCCACCCGCTGGCCGACGTGGCCCAGCGCGCTGCCGCGCCGATCGGTGCGGCCTTCACGCTGATTTGCCTCGTGACCGGCTCCCTCTGGGGCAAGCCGATGTGGGGCACCTACTGGGTCTGGGATGCCCGGCTGACCTCGATGCTGGTCCTGTTCCTGATCTATTGCGGGATCATCGCGCTCTGGCGGACCCTGGAAGATCCGAACCGTGCGGCCCGCGCGGTGGCGATCCTGACGCTGGTCGGCGCCGTGAACCTGCCGATCATCAAGTTCTCGGTGAACTGGTGGTCGACGCTGCACCAGCCAGCCTCGATCCTGCGCATGGGCGGCTCGACCATCGATCCCTCGATGCTGTACCCGCTGCTCGTCATGATCGCCGCCGCGACCCTCGGCGGCACGACGCTGCACCTCTACACGATGCGCACCGAGATCATGCGCCGCCGGGTCCGGACGCTAACGATCCGCGAGGCCGAGCGCCTGGACCGCACCCAGACCCGCATCACACCGCAGCCATCGACGGCTTTGCCGGTCGGACAACCGGTCTGAGGGGGCCGCGATGGATCTTGGATCTCACGGCGGCTTCATCCTGGCGGCCTACGCCTTCACGGCGCTGGTGATGGTCGCGCTCATCGGCAACGCGATCCGTGACCGGCGGGCGCAGTTGCGGGCGCTCAAGGGTTTCGGCGAGGATCGGCGATGACCGAGCCGCTCGACGACGTGACGGACCGGCCGCCCCCGGTCCGCCGCTCCCTGCTGCTGATCCTGCCGGCTCTGGCCTTCACGGCGCTGGCCGCCGTGTTCTTCCTGCGCCTGCGCTCGGGGGTCGACCCCGCCGCCCTGCCCTCGGCGATGATCGGCAGGCCGGTGCCGCATTTCGACCTGCCCGCCGTGCCGGGGCTCACCGCCGGCGGCGCCCCGGTGCCGGGCCTGTCGAGCGGCGAACTCAAGGGGCAGATCACGGTGCTCAACGTGTTTGCTTCGTGGTGCGCGCCCTGCCAGGTCGAGCATCCGATGCTGATGCGGCTCGCCAAGGAACCGGGGATCCGGCTCGTCGGCATCGACTACAAGGAGCCGACCCCGGAGGCCGGGCAGCGCTTCCTCGCCCGGCACGGCGTGCCGTTCAGCGCCGTGGGTGCCGACGCGAGCGGCCGCGCCGCGATCGATTTCGGCGTCTACGGCGTGCCCGAGACCTTCATCATCGGGCCGGACGGGGTGATCCGCGACAAGCTGGTCGGCATCCTGACGCCGGAGAATTTTGCGAGCGTGCTCACGCGGATCCGGGCCGCCGGCAAGGTCGCGGCGGCGCAGTAACGGGTGCGCCGCCGGCTGCGGCGACTACGCCTCCGGCTGCGCGGCCTTGTTCTCGTAGCGGGTCAGCAGCGGGGTCTGCGCCAGGGCGAACAGCACGGTGATCGGCATGATGCCGAACACCTTGAAGTTGACCCAGAAATCCTCCGTCTGGGTCCGCCACACGATCTCGTTCAGCGCCGCGAGGATGAAGAAGAACACGCCCCAGCGGAAGGTCAGCTTGCGCCAGCCCTCCTCGGTGAGGCTGAACATGGAATCGAGCACCACCGACAGGAGCGGCCGCCCGAAGGCGAGGCCGCCGAGCAGCACCGTGCCGAACAGGGCGTTCACGATGGTCGGCTTGACCATGATGAAGGTCTTGTCCTGCAACGCCAGGGTGAGGCCGCCGAAGACCACTACGACCACCCCGGACACAAGCGGCATGATCGGCAGGCGCCGCATCAGCACGTAGTGGATCGCCAGCGCCACCACGGTCGCCGCGATGAACAGGCCGGTGGCCACGAACAGCTTCTGGTCGGGGGCGACGCCGAATTTTTCCGAATAGGCATTCCCGAGGAAGAACAGCACCAGCGGCCCGAGTTCGAGCGCCAGCTTCATCAGGGGCGGCAGGTGGCGGCGCGGGGGGACGGATTCGATCTGCATGCGCGTCCGTTGGCTCGGATGCGGCGCCCTTGGTATCATCGGGTGCCGGACTGGATTCGTCGGGGTGTGTGTAACGCGAGGCGCGCGATGTCCATCACGATCGAGAATGCCGAGGTCGAGGCCCTGCTGGCCGACCTCACGCGGACGACCCGGCGGACCGCGCCGGATCTGCTGCTGGAGCTGCTGCGTCGGGAGCGGGAGCGGATGTCCGACGAGGCGGAGCACCGCATCGCGGAGGGTCTGGCTGCCGACGAGGCGATGCGCCGTCGCTGGAATGCGAGTCCCGTAGCGGACCCGCGCCCGATCGAGGAAATCCTCGCCTACGACGAGAACGGACTTCCGGTGTGATCGTCGTCGATTCCTCGGCATTCATCGCGATCCTGCGCGACGAGCCAGAGGCGCAGCGCTTCTCTGGTGCGGTTGCTCTCGCAACAGCCCCGGCGATGGCGGCGGCAACCTATCTCGAAGGCGCCATCGTGGCCGCCCGGGTGCCGGACGGGCGGGCGATCCTCGACGCCTGGATCGCGGCACGCCGCATCTCCCTCGTCCCGGTCGACCACACCCTCGCGCAGATCGCGGCCGACGCCTTCGCGCGCTACGGCAAGGGCCGGCACCCGGCCGGCCTCAACTTCGGCGATTGCTTCGCCTACGCGCTCGCCCGATCGCTGAATGCGCCGCTCCTGTTCAAGGGCGACGACTTTGCGCGCACCGACGTGCTGCGGGCTGCCTAATCCTTCTCCAGCCCGGCGATCGCCCGGGCGAAATCCCGGGCCGCGAAGGGCTCCAGATCCTCCACCCCCTCGCCGACGCCGATGAAGTGCACGGGCAGGCCGAACTTCGCCGCCAGCGCCACCAGGATGCCGCCCCGGGCGGTGCCGTCGAGCTTGGTCATCACGAGTCCCGAGACCGGGGCCGCCTGCGAGAACAGCTCGACCTGCGAGATCGCGTTCTGGCCGACCGTCGCGTCGAGGACGAGGAGCGTGGCGTGCGGCGCCTCCGGATCCTGCTTGCGCAGGACGCGCACGATCTTTTCCAGTTCGGCCATCAGCCCGGCCTTGTTCTGGAGCCGGCCCGCGGTATCGATCAGCAGCACGTCGGTGCCGGCCGCCGAGGCCTGCTTCAGCGCGTCGAAGGCGAGGCCGGCCGCGTCCGCCCCCTGCGCGCCGCTCACCACCGGCGTGCCGGTGCGCGCGCCCCAGACTTTGAGCTGGTCGATCGCGGCCGCGCGGAACGTGTCGCCGGCGGCCAGCATCACGGTGCGGCCCTCCGCCCGGAGCTTCGAGGCGAGCTTGCCTAGGGTAGTGGTCTTGCCCGCTCCGTTCACCCCGACCGTAAGGATCACGAAGGGCTTCTTCGTGGCATCGATCGCCAGCGGCACCGCCACGGGCTCAAGCGCGTGCTCGACCTCGGTGGCCAGGATCGCCCGCACCTCGTCCGGCGAGATGCCCTTCTCGTAGCGGCCCTTGCCCACGGCCTCCGAGATCCGCATCGCGGTCTCCAGCCCGAAATCGGCCTGGATCAGGGCGTCCTCCAGATCCTCCAGGGTGGTGGCGTCGAGCTTGCGCTTGGTGAACAGGCCCGTGACCCGCTCGGACAAGGCCGAGGAGGTCCGCTTCATCCCGGAGGTGAGGCGGCTCCACCAGCCCTTGGCCTCCGGCTCGCGATCCGGCCCGGCGCCGGCATCGTGGGCGAGCGCCGCCGCGGCGTCGACCGGCTGAATATCGGGCTGCGGCGCGATCACCGGGTCGCGGTTCGCATCCCCGCTATCGACCGGATCGGCGCCGTGGGCGGGGTCGTCGCCGGCCGTACCCGCGGGGGGACGCACGGGCTCGCCGACGATCGGCAGCAGATCGGCGCCCTCGACGACATCGGCCACCGGCTCGGCGGTCTCCTCGGGTGGCAGCGGGATCGTCTCGACATCCTCCGCGCCCGTCGCGAAGTCGGGCTGGCCCTCGGAGGGCGAGGCCGCCTCCGCGGGGAGGTCCGCTTCCGGCTTTTCGTCAGGCTTCTCCTCGGCCGCATCCTGGCCCTTGCGCCCGAACAGGCGTCCGAACCAGCCGGGCTTTTCCTCGCTCGCCATGCCGTCGCGTCCTCACCCTACCTTGCCGACCCGGCGCCAACGATCTAGCCGATCCGGATGTCCAACGCCTTCGACATAGGCGCGCGCCTCCTCTACCGCGATGCCCTGCTGCTCGTCATCGACAAGCCGCCGGGTCTTCCGGTCCATCCGGGCCCGCGCGGCGGGGAGACGCTGACCGACCATCTCGACGCCCTCCGGTTCGGCCTGCCGCGCCGGCCCGAGGCCGCTCACCGGCTCGACCGCGACACGTCGGGCTGCCTCGCGCTGGGGCGCCACGCCAAGGCGCTGGCCCGGCTGGGCAAGCTGTTCGCCGGCAGCGCGGTCGACAAGACGTACTGGGCCGTGGTCGAAGGCGGCCCCACCGCGGAATCCGGCCGCATCGACCTGCCCCTCGCCCGCCGCTCGGACGATCCCCGCTCCTGGTGGATGAAGGCCGACCCCGCCGGCGACCCGGCGCTGACGCACTGGCGGGTGCTCGGCCGGGCGGACGGGCGCACATGGCTGGAGCTGAAGCCGGTCACCGGCCGCACGCATCAGCTCCGGGTGCATTGCGCGGCCTCCGGCTGGCCGATACTGGGGGATGCGATCTACGGCGGCGCCCCCCGCGGGAGTGCCCTGCACCTGCACGCCCGGACGCTGTCGATCCCGCTCTATCCGAAGCGCGACGCCATCACGGTGACGGCGGCGCCGCCGGCGCATATCGCCGAGGCCGCGGCACCGATGGGTTTGCAGGCGTAGCCATTCGACGCTGTTCAGCTTGGCTTGCCGGCGACCAGATCAGCAGACGCTTCGCGCCTTCCTGTGCTTGGTCCCGGTTCGCATTCCGCTTCGCTGCATACGGCCGGGAAAGCGTCGCGCTTCAGGCCGCGATGAGCCGCGCCCCATCGTGCGCCGCGATGGTGACAGCGCACACCGTGCCGGGCTCCATCTCCGCCGCCAGCCGCACCGGCGTGAAATCCGCGGCGCGCCCCGTCCCGCCGCGCTCGGCGAGCACGGTCAGGCGCCGCCCAATCTGGCCGTCGAGGTGCCGCCGCAGGGCCTGCGCCCCCGCGTCCCGCAGCCGCGCCGCCCGCTCGCGGATCGCGCCTTGCGCCACCGGCGGCATCCGCGAAGCGGGCGTCCCGGGGCGGGGCGAATACGGGAAGACGTGGAGATGCGTCAGGCCGCATTCCGCAACGAGGTCGAGGGAGCGCGCGAACTGCGCCTCGGTCTCGGTGGGAAAACCCGCGATCAGGTCCGCCCCGAACACGATGTCGGGGCGCAGCCGCCGCGCGGCCTCGCAGAAGCGGATCGCGTCGGCGCGGGCATGCCGGCGCTTCATCCGCTTGAGGATCAGGTCGTCGCCCGCCTGGAGCGACAGGTGCAGGTGCGGCATCAGCCGCTCCTCCTCGGCCAGGGCCGCCAGTAGGGCCTCGTCCGCCTCCACGGAATCGATCGAGGACAGGCGCAGGCGCGCAAGGCCCGGCACCGCCCGGAGGATCGCCCGCACCAGGATACCGAGGGAGAGCGGCACATCCGGCAGGTCGCGGCCATAGGCGGTGAGATCGACGCCGGTCAGCACGACCTCGCGGCCGCCATGGGCCACGATCGTCTCGACCTGCGCGATCACCGCGGCGACCGGCACCGAGCGCGACGGGCCGCGGCCGAAGGGGATCACGCAGAAGGTGCAACGGTGATCGCAGCCATTCTGCACCGGCACGAAGGCCCGCGTATGACCGGCGACGGCGGCGATCCGGGTCGGATCGGCGACCCGCGGAAGCATGACCGCCCCCGGCCCGGTCCCGGCGGCCGACCAGCCCTCCGGCCGCAGCTTCTCGCCGTTGCCGACGAGGCGCGCCACCTCGGGCATGGCGGCATAGAGGTCTGTCTCGACCTCGGCGCCGCAGCCGGTGACGACGATCTCGGCCCCGGGCCGCTCACGGGCGATCCGGCGGATCGCCTTGCGGGCCTGCCGCCCGGCCTCGGCGGTGACCGCGCAGGTGTTCACCACGATCCGGTCGCGCCCGTCCGCGCCGGCATGGACCCGCAAAGCCTCCGACTCTACCGTGTTGAGCCGGCAGCCGAAGGTCAGCGTCTCGACGCTCATCCGGCGCCGCCGGAAAACAGATCCGGCGCGAGCGTCCCCTCGGCCACGAGGGCGACGGGGCCGGTCATCAGGACGTGGTCGTCGGCCCGCCATTCCACCGACAGTTCGCCGCCCGGCAGCGCGACCTGCGCCTGCCGGCCGATCATCCGCAGCCGGGAGGCCGCCACCACGGTGGCGCAGGCGGCGGTGCCGCAGGCGAGCGTCAGCCCGGCGCCGCGTTCCCAGACGCGCAGCTTGATCGTCTCGCGGCTCGTAACCTGGGCGATCGAGATGTTGGCCCGCTCGGGGAAAAGCGGGTGGTTCTCCAGCATCGGCCCGATCCGGCCGAGGTCGAACGTGTCCGGATCGGCCTCGACGAAGAACACCGCGTGCGGGTTGCCCATGTTCACCACCCCCGGCGAGTGCAGCACCGGATCGTCGATCGGCCCGACCTGCAGCTCGATCCGCCGCGTGTCGGGGAACGGCTCCGCCAGGGGGATCTCGTCCCAGGCGAGCTTCGGCCGGCCCATATCGACCGTGAAGGCGCGCTCCGACACCCGGCGCACGCCGAGCAGGCCCGCCCTGGTCTCCAGCGTCAGCCGGCTGCCCTCGGCGGGCCGCGCCATGGCCGGGTCGTCGAGCATCGCGTAGGCGACGCAGCGGGTGCCGTTGCCGCAGGCGCCGGATTCCGAGCCGTCGGTGTTGTAGATCCGCAGAAACGCGTCGGTGCCGGGGCTCACGGGATCGTGCAGCACCATCAGCTGGTCGAAAGCCGAGCCCGGATCCTGTGCGATCGCCCGCGCCTCCCCGGGCTGAACCCGCGCGCTCGAGCCGCGCAGATCCAGCACCACGATGGCGTTGCCGGCGCCGTGCATCTTCAGGAAGCGTCTGTGGGCCAGTGCGCTCATGCGGTCCCGCGGCTCGAAGGGGGTCGGCCGGCTATATGGCAAAACCGGGGGGCCGGCGCGAGGGGGCCACCGTCGTGGCAGATGCGCCGCATCCGCGGCCCTCCTGCATCGCCCCCATGCACGGCACACTCGCGGGCGATCCCGAACGCCGCTACCCTATGTGGTGGGAAGCCCGGGCGGACGATCCGCCGGGCCCCGTCCGGAGCGCCCATCGTGATCCGCCTTCGCCCGCTCGTCCTCCTCGCCGGCCTCATGCTCGCCGCCGGCCCGCTCGCCGCACAGCAGCCCGCCCCGCCCCCCTCGACCGCGCCTTCACCGGCCCAGACGAACCCGCTGCCGACCACCACGGCCCCGAACCCGGCGCCGGATCCCGGCAAGAGCCCGGCACCGGCCCCCGAGCAGGCGGTGGCACCGCCGCCGGCCGGCCAGACGGCGGTCGGGACGCCCGCGCGCCCGACCCTGATCGACAAGCTAGGCGAGCCCGGCGACGTCGACGAGGTGACGCTGCCCGCCAAGCCCGCCGCCATCGTCACCGGCAAGACGAAATGGGAGGAGGCGGTGCCGAACCTGAAGCAGGCTTTCGCACGGATCGAGGCGGACCTCGCCAAGCTCGGCATCGCCCCGGCGGGCCGGCCGCTCGCGGTCTTCACCCGGACGGACGACGATGGCTTCGAGTTCGAGGCGATGATCCCGGTGGCCTCCGCCCCGAACCCGCCCCCGGCGGAGGCGGACGGGCTGCGCTTCGGGACGACGCCGTCCGGCAAGGCGCTGCGCTTCGCGCATCACGGGTCCTACGAGTCGATCGACGGCACCTATGAGACGCTCACCGCCTATCTCGATGCCAAGGACATCGTGGTGCAGGACCGGTTCGTGGAGGAATACGCCAGCGACCTGAAGGACAGCACCGACGATAATCTGGATGTGAATATCTACGCGCTGGTGAAGTAGGGGGCGAGATCTCCGATTCTGCGCACGTCCCTCCCCCGCAGAGGGGGGAGGTAGAGCGCGCCCTGATCGGACAGATCGCCGCTGCCCCGGACCGACAGGAACAGCGGCGCGGGCTCGCGGATTCGACCGCCATGCCCCTCGCACCCATCCGCACCGAAACCCGCCCGCGGACCGGCCGCAAACCCGCCCTCGCCCCCGGCGATCCCACCCTCGCCGACAGGGCGCTCGCGATCCACGCGCGCCTCTGCCCGGTCTACGGCTGCCCGATCCCGTACTTCCACAGCCTCGATCCGGTCAGCGAACTGATCTCCTCGCTCCTGTCGCACCGGACCCGCAACGCCGAATCCGGCCGGGCCTTCAAGGCGCTGCGGGCGCGCTTCCCGGACTGGGAGGCGGTGATCGACGCGGAGGTGCCGGAGATCGAGGCCGCCATCGCGGGCGTGACCTGGCCCGAGCTGAAGGCCCCGCGCATCCGCGACGTGCTGCGCGCCCTGCGGGAGCGATGCGGCAGCCTCGACCTCGCCTTCCTGGCCGACATGGAGGTCGAGGCCGCGCGGGCGTGGCTGCAGGCGATCCCCGGCGTCGGACCGAAGACCAGCGCCGCGGTCCTGTCGTTCTCGACCCTGCGGATGCCGGCCCTGCCGGTGGACAGCCACCACCACCGGGTCGCCCAGCGCCTCGGCCTGATCGGCCCGCGGGTCGACGTCGGCCCGTCGCACGCGATCCTGCGGGCGCAGCTCCCGGCGGACTGGAGCGCGCAGGATCTCTACGACAATCACGAGATCCTGATGCTGCACGGCCAGCAGGTCTGCCACCATCATCGTCCGGCCTGCGGTCGCTGCGTTCTGGTCGACATGTGCCCCAGCGCGAAAGGGCTTGCGCAGGCGCCGCGCGCGCGTCCTTGACCGGTCCGCCCCACGGGTGCGAGTAACCCGCGCCCGGACGGCGCAGAGCCCCGGCCTTGCACTGTTCAGGATCGGCGCCGATGGCCGCGTTCACCGAATTGGTCTTCTCGGGCGTCCAGCCCACCGGCAACCTGCACCTCGGCAACTATCTCGGGGCCGTGAAGCGCTTCGTCGAGATGCAGGAACGCGACGCGCAGTGCCTGTACTGCGTGGTCGACCTGCACGCGATCACCGTCTGGCAGGATCCTGAGGCCCTGCGCGGCCAGATCCGCGAGGTCACGGCCGCGTTCCTCGCCGCCGGCATCGATCCGACGCGCGCCATCGTGTTCAACCAGAGCCAGGTGCCGCAGCACGCCGAACTCGCCTGGGTGTTCAATTGCGTCGCCCGCCTGGGCTGGCTGAACCGCATGACCCAGTTCAAGGAGAAGGCCGGCAAGGACCGGGAGAACGCCTCGATCGGGCTCTACGATTATCCGGTGCTGATGGCGGCCGACATCCTGGCCTACCGGGCGACGCACGTCCCGGTCGGCGAGGACCAGAAGCAACACCTGGAGCTGACCCGGGATATCGCGCAGAAGTTCAACACGGACTTTTCGGGCTCGATCGCGGCGCACGGCCACGGCGAGGCGTTCTTCCCCGTGACCGAGCCGCTGATCGGCGGCCCGGCGGCCCGGGTCATGTCGCTGCGGGACGGCACCAAGAAGATGTCGAAGTCGGACCCGTCCGACAACGCCCGCATCAACCTCACGGACGAGGCTGACACGATCGCTCAGAAGATCCGCCGGGCCAAGACCGATCCCGAGCCCCTGCCCTCCGAGGTGGCGGGCCTGAAGGAGCGGCCCGAGGCCGACAACCTCGTGGGGATCTACGCGGCGCTCGCCGGGATCACCCGCGAGGACGTGCTGCGTGACTTCGGCGGGGCGCAGTTCTCGACCTTCAAGCCGGCATTGGCCGACCTCGCGGTGACGAGTCTCGCGCCGATCGCCGGGGAGATGCGCCGGCTCACCGCCGATCCCGGCCATATCGACGCCGTGCTGGCCGATGGCAGCGCCCGGGCCGAGGCCATCGCGGCGCAGACGCTCGACGCGGTCAAGGACATCGTCGGCTTCGTCCGGCGCGGTCCGAGCCTCCAGGCGGTCCGGTGAGTATCCGGGCGCTGGTCTTCGACGTCTTCGGGACGCTGGTCGATTGGCGCTCCGGCGTCGCCCGCGAGGTGGCACGGCTGCTGGCGCCCGTCGCGCCGAACCTCGATACGGGCGCCTTCGCGGATGCGTGGCGGGCGCGCTACAACCCGTCGATGGAGACGGTGCGCTCCGGCGTCCGGCCCTTCGTCGACCTCGACACGCTTCAGACCGAATCGCTACCCGACGTGCTGACCCAGTTCGGCATTGCGGGCCTATCGGAGGACGTGCAGCGGGAGCTGGTCCAGGCCTGGCACCGGCTCGACGCGTGGCCCGAGGTGCCGGATGCGCTGCGGCGGTTGCGAGACAAGCACCTCCTCGCGCCGAACTCGAACGGGCATGTCCGGCTGATGGCCGACTTGGCCCGCCGCAACGGCTTCATCTTCGACGCGGTGCTCGGGGCGGGCTATTCCCGCGACTACAAGCCGAAGCCGGCGCTCTACCGCGACGCGGTGGCGGCCTTCGGCTTCACGGCCGGCGAGACGATGATGGTCGCCGCCCACTCGAACGACCTCGCGGCGGCGGCGAGCCACGGCCTGTCCACCGCCCACATCGCCCGCCCGCACGAGCACGGCCCGGCCGGAGGCGAGACCGCGCCCACCGTGCCGGTGACCTATGCGGCGCGGGATCTGGCGGATCTCGCCGACCAGCTCGGCTGCTGAGACCGTTTCACGGAAGGGTGCCATGGCCGATTGGAACCCCGCCCTCTACACCCGCTTCGAGGACGAGCGGACCCGCCCCGCCGCAGAACTGCTAGCCCGCGTGCCCCTCGACGCGCCCGGGTTGGCCGTCGATCTCGGCTGCGGGCCGGGCAATTCAACCGCGCTGATCGCAGGCCGCTTTCCTGACGCCGCGGTGATCGGACTCGACACGTCCCCGGCCATGCTGGACAGCGCCCGGGTCCGCCTGCCCGGTCTCACCTTCGCGCTGGCCGACGCCGCGACTTGGGTTCCGGACCGCGCGCCGGACCTGATCTACGCCAACGCCGTACTGCAATGGCTGCCGGACCACGTGGCCCTACTGCCGCGGCTGTTCGGCCTGCTCGCCCCGGGCGGCGTGCTCGCCGTGCAGATGCCCGACAACCTCGCCGAGCCCACCCACCGCCTGATGCGCGAAGTCGCGGCCTCCGGCCCCTGGGCGGGCGCGATCGGCGACCCGGCCGTGGCCGGGCGTCTCGGGCGCATGCTGGAGCCCGCCGGTTATTATGATCTGCTGGCGCCATTGGCCGCCGAGGTCGATGTCTGGCGCACCGCCTATCACCACCGGATGGCGGATGCCGCCGCCATCGTGGACTGGGTGAGCGCCACCGGGCTGCGGCCCTTCCTCGACCCGCTCGATCCCGAGGACCGGGCGGGCTTCCTGGCCGCCTACGCGCGCGCGATCGACGCCGCCTACCCGCCCCGCAGCGACGGGCGACGCCTGCTCGCCTTCCCGCGGGTGTTCATCGTCGCGCGGGCCCGATAGGCGCTCAAGCCTCGCCGCGGGCCATCAGCGCCTCGTACTCGGAGACCTCCAGCCGGCCCTCCTGGGCGACGCGGGCCTTGTCGGCGTCGCTGATCACGTCGCCCGCAAGGTCGAGGCGCTTCCAGGCGGCCAGCGGCGTCTCGCGGTCGGGCCGCGGCACATACTTGTTCTGCTCGAGCTTCTGGTACTTGTGGATGTAGCGCGGGCAGTTGACCCAGATCTTCGTCACCGCGACCTTCACCAGGTACTTGGCTTCGGTATACTCAGCCATCAGGGCGTCGTCGCGCAGGAGCGTCGCGTGGCCCTGCACCCGGATGCGGTGGGGCGTCTCGAAATCGATGAACAGCAGGCCGACCTTGGCCTGCCCCTCGATGTTGCCCATCGAGTAGAACATGCCGTTGCCGTCGAAGCCCGGGAACACCAGCGTGTGGGCGTCGAGCACCTTCACGAAGCCCGTGGGGCCGCCCTTGTAGGAGACGGTCGGCATGCCGTCCGGGTCGACGGTCGAGAGGAAGAACATGTCGCGGGAGCCGATGAAGGCGGCCTCCTCCGGCTGGACGCTCTCGTGGACCCAGTTCTCGTCGAGGCGCACCGCGAGCTTGGTGGTGCCGAACTCCTCCTGCAGCGCCCGGTGGGCTTCGGAATAGAGCGATGCCATAGGTGTCCTCTCCGCTTGCCGGTCCTCGTATGGGCGGGACCGCTGGGGGGCTTATGGCCGGGAAGCGCAGCCTCCGGCAACCTGGAACGCGAAAGGCCGGCCACGCCTTCGCGTGACCGGCCCTCAAGGACGCGTCCGAGCGAAGCCCGGCCGCAACATCCCAAATCAGTTGCGGGTCTTGTCGACCAGCGCCTTCTCGGAGATCCACGGCATCATGCCGCGGAGCTTGGCGCCGACTTCCTCGATCGGGTGGGCGGCGAGCTTGGCGCGGGTGGCCTTGAACGAGGTCTGGTTGACCTTGTTCTCCAGCATCCAGTTGCGGGTGAAGGTGCCCGACTGGATGTCGTTCAGCACGCGCTTCATCTCGGCCTTGGTCTCGGGCGTGACGATGCGCGGGCCGGTGACGTACTCGCCGTACTCGGCCGTGTTGGAGATCGAGTAGTTCATGTTGGCGATGCCGCCCTCGTAGATGAGGTCGACGATCAGCTTCACCTCGTGGAGGCACTCGAAATAGGCCATCTCGGGGGCGTAGCCCGCCTCGACCAGGGTCTCGAAGCCGGCCTTGATCAGCTCGACGAGGCCGCCGCAGAGCACGGCCTGCTCGCCGAACAGGTCGGTCTCGCACTCTTCCTTGAAGGTCGTCTCGATGATGCCGGCGCGGCCGCCGCCATTCGCCGAGGCGTAGGACAGGCCGAGATCGTGGGCGTTGCCGCTGGCGTCCTGCGCGATGGCGATCAGGGTCGGCACGCCGCCGCCGCGAAGGTACTCGGAGCGCACGGTGTGGCCGGGGCCCTTCGGGGCGACCATCAGGACGTCGAGGTCCTTGCGCGGCTCGATCAGGTTGAAGTGGACGTTGAGGCCGTGGGCGAACAGGAGGGCGGCGCCCTGCTTCATGTTGCCCTCGAGGGACTCGCGGTAGATGTCGCCCTGCAGCTCGTCGGGGGTCAGCATCATCACCACGTCGGCCCACTTGGCGGCCTCGGCGACCGAGAGAACCTTGAAGCCCTCGTGCTCGGCCTTCTTGGCGGTGGCGGAGCCCTCGCGCAGGGCGATGACGATGTCCTTCACGCCGGAATCGCGCAGGTTGAGCGCGTGGGCGTGGCCCTGGCTGCCGTAGCCGACGATGGCGACCTTCTTGCCCTTGATCAGGTTCAGGTCGGCGTCGCGATCGTAATACACCCGCATGTCTGTCTCCTCTTAAGCTTGGTGTTTCGGGTCGGTTTTGGCCCGGCCGTAGAGGGCCAGGAACTGCTCGACGGCGCGGCCCGCATCGCGCCGGATCCCGGCCCCGTCGAGGTCGAGGGTCTCGCCGAGCAGAAGTCGAATCTGGATATCCCGGCCGACGAGGCCGAAGAAGGTGCGGAAGGCGGCCTCGCTGTCGGCGAAGCTGAGAAGGCCGGCGGCGCGCCCCGCCTCCAGCACGGGCTTGACCCGCTCGCCGATGGCGAAGCGCCCGTTCGCCAGCACGATGCCGCCGAGGTTGCTCTTGCGCGAGCCCGCATGCGCGATGGCGATGCGGTTCAGCGCCACCGAGGTCGGGCCGGTGATGACCTCCAGCCACGTTACGGCGAAGTCCTGCAGGCGCTCCCGCAGGGTCGCGCCGTCGAGCACCTGCGCGGCGTCGTGCCCGGCATGGACCCGGGAGGCCTGCCAGCGCACCGTCGCGGTCAGCAGACCGTCGCGGTCGCCGAACCACTTGTAGAGCGTCTCCTTGGAGCAGCTCGCCCGGCGCGCAACGGCGTCCATGGTGAGTTGCTCGCCGTCCTCGACCATCAGGCCGAGCACGGCGTCCAGCACCGCTTGCTGGCGGGCTGAAGGAGCGTCCTGCTCTGCTGTGGCGCTGGCTTGCATCATCTCGAATGGCGTACCGTACCGTACGGTACGCGCTCTAGGCCGATTCGCCGGACGCGGCAAGGGGGTGCCGCGTCCGGATCGCGTCAGCGCGGGAGCGGCAGTCCCTCGCGGGCGAAGACGGCCTGAACCGCCGGGCGCTCGGCGACGCGGCGGGCATGGGCGGTCCAGGCCGGGAAGCGGCCGGCCATGTCGAACCGGAGCACGGGCCCGTTGGCCCAGAACCAGAAGACCATCAGGTAGGCGTCCACCACGCTGAAGCGCTCACCCACTGCCCAGCCGCCGTGCGAGAGGCGCACCTCGGTCATGGTGGCGAGATCCGCGTAGGTGTTGGCCGCCTTCGCCTTGATGCCCTCGAAGGCGCCCTCGTCCTCGGTGTAGCGTTCCGGACGGCGAACATGGGCGTAGGTCACGTGGTGATTGCAGGCGAGCCAGCCGAGCCATTCGTCGGCGGCCCCCTGCTCGCGTAGATCCGTCGGCCACAGCCCCTTCTCGGGCACCTGACGGGCGGCGTGGCGGAGGATAGCCGCGCATTCGGTGAGCACCCAACCGTCCTCGGTCAGCGCCGGAACGCGGCCGCGATCGTTGATGGACAGGTATTCCGGCCGGCGCTGATCGCCCGCGGCGAGGTCAAGCTTGATGCCCTCATAGGGCAGCCCGGATTCCTCCAGGATGATGTGGGCGGCGAGCGAACAGGCGCCGGGGGCGTAGTAGAGGGTGCGGGCGGTCATGAAAGCCTTTTTTTGGGAAAGCTTATGGAGCGGCGTGCATATCTCAGACGGTCAGGCCGAGCAGCGTCCGGAGCTTGCCGCGCACCTCGGCGACGATCACATCGGGCGCGCGGCCGAGACTTCTCAGGATACGTGCCGCCCTGTCGATCGAACGAACCTGATCCACGAGCACGGCGCCGGTGACCGCGAGGCCGTCCGGCAAGAAAATTTTGGTCGGCCACGGATGCGGGTTCCGCGTGATCGGGCAGACAATGACCCGCCGCGTCAACTGATTCATATCCGGATCTGATACGACAAGCGCAGGCCGGATACCCTTCTGTTCCGTACCGCGGACTGGCTCAAGATCCACAAGCAGCAGTTCGCCCGGCTGGGGCTGCCAGTCAGTACGGGTCGTTGTCGTCATCGATGATCTCGGACCCGCGATCCGGCCCCCAATCGACCGTCGGCGGCTCAGCTTCAGGGCCGAGACGGCGGGCCTCGGCGATCATCTCTTCCATCGTGTAGACCGGCAGCCCGTCCACGTACCGCCGCCCCGCCCACTGCGTAGGCTCGGTCTCTGGAGGGCGCTTCGAGACGATCTCCACGGTCTCGCCTTCGCGAATGCCGAGTTCCTCGGCCTCCGCGCTGCTCAGCCGCACGGCGAGATCGTCACCCCAGCGAATGACCTTGGCTTCCATCGCTCCGCCTCCTGCGAGGACGGCGCATCCTAGCAGATTCGGTCCGACGGATCCTACAGCGGCTCCGCCCCGCGCCCCATGGCGCTGATACCCGTCCGGCAGATCTCCACCAGCCCGATCACGCTCATCAGGCGCACGAACCGGTCGATCTCCTCGGTGGCACCGGTCAGCTCGAACACGAAGGAGTTGAGCGTGGCGTCCAGCGTCTTGGCGCCGAAGGCCGCGGCCAGCCGAAGCGCCTCGCTCCGGTGCTCGCCCTCGCCCTTCACCTTCACGAGGCAGATCTCGCGCTCGATGGCGTTGCCCTGGAGCGTGAGGTCCACGACCC
This sequence comes from Methylobacterium guangdongense, assembly GCF_038442355.1. NCBI lineage: Bacteria > Pseudomonadati > Pseudomonadota > Alphaproteobacteria > Hyphomicrobiales > Methylobacteriaceae > Methylobacterium > Methylobacterium guangdongense. The sequence continues at coordinate 168,547 of NZ_JBBXMX010000004.1, read as the reverse complement.
GGTGCACCGGCACGAGACGATCGAGCTGCGCCTTGATCTGCTCGATCACGGCGTTGGTGCCCGTCGTGACGATGGTGATGCGCGAGATATGGCGCGCCTCCTCGGTCTCGGAGACGGTCAGGCTCTCGATGTTGTAGCCGCGGCCGGAGAACAGGCCCGAGATCCGGGCGAGTACGCCGGGCTCGTTGTCGACGATCACCGCGAGCGTATGCCGGTTCACCGGCTCGACGCGGACGGGGTCGGGATAGTGGGTGTTCATCGCGTTCATGGCCGGCTTCGTCCTCGTCGGGGTTTCCGAAGGGCGTGCCCTTCGGCGGGGTGTCGGGGCGGCGCCCCGACGTCGGGCAAAGCCCGATCGCAGGGCTCTGCCCTGCACCCGCAAAAGGTCTCGACCTTTTGAAACCAGGATATTCGAGATCAGTCCTGGGACCTCGCCCCGTTACACCAGCATCTTGCCTTCCTCGGAGATCACGTCGCCGAGTTCGACGCCGGTCTCGCCGAGGTAGTCGGACAGGAGCATCTCGTTGTGCGCCTTGCCCGACGGGATCATCGGGAAGCAGTTCTCGGTCTTGTCGACGATGCAGTCGAAGATCACCGGGCCGTCATAGGCCAGCATCTCCGCAATGGCGCCGTCGAGGTCGCCCGGCTTCTCGCAGCGCATGCCCTTGGCGCCGTAGGCCTCCGCGAGCTTCACGAAGTCCGGCAGGCTCTCCGAGTAGCTCTGCGAGTAGCGCGAGCCATGCAGCAGCTCCTGCCACTGCCGGACCATGCCCATGTACTCGTTGTTCAGGATGAACACCTTGACCGGCAGGCGATACTGCACCGCCGTCGACATCTCCTGCATGTTCATCAGGATCGAGGCCTCGCCGGCGATGTCGATCACGAGCCCGTTCGGATGCGCGAGCTGCGTGCCGATCGCCGCCGGCAGGCCGTAGCCCATCGTGCCGAGGCCGCCCGAGGTCATCCAGCGGTTCGGCTCGTCGTACTTGAAGTACTGGGCCGCCCACATCTGGTGCTGGCCGACCTCGGTGGTGATGTAGGTCTCGCGGTCCTTGCAGGCCTCGTAGAGGCGCTGCACCGCGTATTGCGGCTTGATGATCGTGCCCGACGGCCAGTAGGCGAGGCAGTCCCGCGCCTTCCAGGTTCTGATCTTCTGGAACCACGGCTCGAGGTTCGACATGTCGGGCCGCGACGGCAGGGCCCGCCACGCCTCCAGCATGTCGGCGAGCACCGAGGCGCAATCGCCGACGATCCCGACATCGACCTTCACGACCTTGTTGATCGAGGAGGCGTCGACGTCGATGTGGATCTTCTTGGAGAACGGCGAGAACGCGTCGAGCCGGCCGGTGATCCGGTCATCGAACCGGGCGCCGACGCAGATCATCACGTCGCACTCGTGCATCGCGAGGTTGGCCTCGTAGGTTCCGTGCATGCCGAGCATGCCCAGGAACTTCTCGTCCGTGCCCGGATAGGCGCCGAGACCCATCAGCGTCGAGGTGATCGGGAAGCCGGTCTCGCGGACGAGTTCGCGCAGCAGGCGCGAGGCCTCGGGGCCGGAATTGATCACGCCGCCGCCGGTGTAGAAGACCGGCCGGCGGGCGGTGGCCATCAGCTCGACGGCCGCGCGGATCCGGTCGGCGTCGCCCTTCACAGCCGGGCGGTAGGTCTTGTGGCTCGCGATCTCCGGGCGCTCGTACAGGCCGGAGGCGAACTGGATGTCCTTGGGCAGGTCGACCACGACCGGGCCGGGACGGCCGTTGGCCGCCACGTAGAACGCCTCGTGCAGGATACGCGGCAGGTCGTCGATCGATTTGACCAGATAGTTGTGCTTCGTGCAGTGGCGCGTGATGCCGACCGTGTCGCATTCCTGGAACGCGTCGGTGCCGATCAGGTGCGTCGGGACCTGGCCGGTGATGCAGACCAGCGGGATCGAATCCAGCATCGCGTCGGTCAGCCCGGTGACGATGTTGGTCGCGCCGGGACCCGAGGTGACGAGGACGCAGCCGACCTTGCCGGAGGAGCGGGCATAGCCCTCCGCGGCGTGGACGGCGCCCTGCTCGTGGCGGACGAGGATGTGCTTGACGGCGTTCTGGTGGAACAGCGCGTCGTAGATCGGAAGTACTGCGCCGCCCGGATACCCGAACAGCGTGTCGACACCCTGATCCTGGAAGGCCCGGATGACCATCTCGGCCCCGGTCATGACCTCGCCGCCCATGCTCGTCTCCTCGCGCTCTCCGGAGCCACCGCGATCCTTGAGATCGCCGCCCGGCCCCGTCCTCTCTCCCGGCACCCTCGTCATGCGCGGCGGTCTCCGCCTCGCCCGAAGGTGTCTCTCGCCTCGGATCTCCGTCCCAGTCCCGTCCGGACGCGGGCAACAAAAAAGGGCCCCGAGGGACCCTGCATGCGCCACCGCCCGGATCGCGGCCCTCGCTTAGGGCCGCCCCGTCGGTGACGCTACCGTTACAATAAGGACCGTGGTCATCGGATATCCGAACCTGCCCCGCGCCGGCCGCATGATCCGGAACTGGATCAGGGTTGACGCGCAGAGTGTCGGGCCTCTTAGCGGAGTGCGCGGGGCTGGTCAACGCATCCGGCGATTGTTTAAAGCGGCTAGCTCAGCTCAGCGGCGGCGGATATCGCCGAACCCAGTTGCTCGCCGCGTCGTAGGCCGCACCGAGTTGCAGGCAGGCCAGCTCGCCGTGGTTGCGGCCGACGATCTGGATGCCGGTGGGCAGCCCGGCCTCGCCGAACCCGGCCGGGACGTCGAGCGCCGGCAGACTCGACATGGTCACGGGGATCACGATCTGCATCCAGCGATGATAGGTATCCATCGCCCGGCCGCCGACGGTCTCGGGCCAGCGCAGGTCCTTGTCGAAGGGAAAGACCTGCGTCGTCGGCATTACGAGGTAGTCATAGGCCTCCATGAAGCGGCGCAGGGTCTCGTACCAGCGCGTGCGCCCCTCGAGCGCCGCGATGATCCGGTCGGCGCCCAGCGCCAAGCCCCGCTCGACCTCCCAGGCGGCCTCCGGCTTGAGCAGCGCCCGGTGGCGGGGCTCGTCGTAGAACGGGCGGAGGTTCGCCGCGACGGTGAGCGCCCGCAGCACCAGCCAATCCTGCCAGAGCTGCTCCATGTCGTAGCGCGGCACCGCCTCCTCGACGGTGCAGCCGATCTCGACGAAGGTCGAAAGAGCGGCGCGACCGGTTTCGAGCACGCCGGGATCGAACGGGATCTGCCCCCCGAAATCGCCGAGCCATGCGATCCGCGTCCCGCGGAAGTCGCGGGTGAGCGGGCTCGCGAAGGCCGAGGGGTCCTGTCGGATGGCGTTCGGGCAACGCGGATCGTAGCCCGCCTGGACCGACAGCATCAGGCCGATATCGGCTGGCGTGCGCCCGATCGCCCCCAGCACGCCGAGGTTCGGGCTGAACACGTCCTTGGCCTCGGCGGGGATCCGGCCCCAGCTTGGGCGCAGGCCGTAACAGTTGTTGAAGGCGGGCGGATTGCGCAGGGAGCCGGCATGGTCGCTGCCATCGGCGACCGGCTGCATCCGCAGAGCCACCGCCACCGCCGCGCCGCCGCTCGACCCGCCCGCGCTCTTGGTCAGATCGTAGGGGTTGGCGGTGGTGCCGTAGACCGGATTGAAGCTGTGCGACCCGAGACCGAACTCGGGGATGTTGGTCTTGCCGATGAAGATCGCCCCGGCGGCGCGCAGGCGGGCCACCATGATCGAATCGGTTTCGGCGACCCGGTCGGCGAAGATCGGCGAGCCTTGCGTGAAGCGCAGGCCGCGGACCGGATCGAGATCCTTCACGGCCAGCGGGAAGCCGTGCAGCGGGCCGACGGTATCGCCGCGCGCCAGGGCGGCATCGGCGGCCTCGGCCTCCTGGAGGAGCGCCGCGTCGTCGGCCATGGCCACGATGGCGTTCACCTGCGGGTTGAGCCGGTGGATGCGCTCCAGATAGGCGCGCATCACCTCGGCGCAGGAGACCACCCGGCCGCGGATAGCGGCGGCGAGATCGACCGCGCCCATCGCCGTGATGCCGTCCGGTCGCGTATCCTGCATCCTACCCTCCTCCGGCTCGACGGGCCGCGGTTGCGACTCCTCGATAGAGAATCGGTAACCGGAGGTTTGCTGGTGGCCAAGCCGGTTTCGGTGCAGACTTATGGAGTGATGTCGGCCGTCAATGTAAGCATGACGACCCGACAGCGGCGTGAAATTTCCGTTGCGACCCTCACGCCACCGACCAGGGCAGCGCCTCCTCGCCCCGGAACACCACCACCGCGGTATCCTCCACCGCGACCGCTTCGGCGATGCGGCTCTCCCGGCGCTCCAGCGTCACCGTCCCGGCATTGGGCTCCAGCCCGTGGAAGCGGGCACCGTTCAGGGACGCGAAGGCCTCGAACCGATCGAGCGCGCCCTCCTCGTCGAACACCTGCACGTAGGTCTGGAGCGCGGAGGGCCCGCAGAACACGCCGGCGCAGCCGCAGGACGCTTCCTTCGCGCCGCGGACATGCGGGGCCGTGTCGGTGCCGAGATAGAAGCAGGCCTCGCCCGAGGTCGCGGCCTTGCGCAGCGCCACGCGATGCCGCTCGCGCTTGGCCACCGGCAGGCAGTAGAGATGCGGGCGCAGGCCCCCCTGGAAGATGTGGGTCCGGTTGATCACGAGATGATGCGGCGTGATCGTCGCCGCGCATCGGCTGCGGTGCTCCCGGACCACGTCGAGGATCTCGGCCGTGGTGGCGTGCTCCACCGTGACCTTGAGCCCCTGGTGGCGGGCGAGCAGCGGGATCAGGCTGCCCTCCATGAAGGCGGCCTCGCGGTCGAAGATGTCGATCTCCGGGTCGGTGGCCTCGCCGTGGATCAGCAGCGGCATGCCGATCCGCTCCATGCGCTCCAGCACGGGGCTGAGGCCGATCAGGTCCGTGACGCCGGCATGCGAGTTCGTGGTCGCCCCCGCCGGGTAGAGCTTGGCGGCGACCCAGACCTTGTCCCGGAAGCCGCGCTCGATCTCGTCGGGATCGGTGTCGTCCCGCAGATAGCAGGTCATCAGCGGCGTGAAGTCCAGGCCGGCGGGCAGCGCGGCGAGGATCCGCTCGCGGTAGGCGCTGGCGGCCGCCACCGTGGTCACCGGCGGCACGAGGTTCGGCATGATGATGCCCCGGGCGAACTGCGCCGCCGTGTAGGGCAGCACCGCCTTCAGCATCGCGCCGTCGCGCAGGTGGATGTGCCAATCGTCCGGCCGGCGGATCGTGATCCGATCGGCCCGCTTCGTGTCCTGGCGCTCAACAGGGAAAAGGTCGGCGACGCCCATCGCGATCCCCCCCCTCAGGCCTGACCGAAGGCGGAGATGCCGCCATGGGCCGCCGACCATTCCGCCGGCGCGTTGAGGAAGCGCTCGACCTCGTCCAGCGTCTTCGGGTCGAAGGTGCCCATCTCCTTGGCCACCGCCAGCACGTCCCACCACGTGGTGAGATAGTGGAGCTTGATGCCGATCTCCTGCATCAGCCCGGCGCTGTCGGGGAAGATGTCGTAGTAGAACAGCACGAAGCAGTGATCGACCTGGGCGCCGGAATCGCGCAGGGCCTTGCAGAAATTGACCTTGCTGCGCCCGTCGGTGGCGAGATCCTCGACCAGCAGGGTGCGGGCGCCCTCGACGATCTCGCCCTCGATCTGCGCGTTGCGGCCGAACCCCTTGGGCTTCTTCCGGATATACTGCATCGGCAGCATCATCCGGTCGGCGATCCAGGCCGCGAAGGGGATGCCGGCGGTCTCGCCGCCCGCAATGTGGGTGAGCTGCTCGTAGCCGATCTCGCGCACGATCGTGGCGGTGGCGAAATCCATCAGCGTCGAACGCAGGCGCGGGAACGAGATGATCTTCCGGCTGTCGGTGTAGACCGGGCTCGCCCAGCCGGAGGTGAACTTGAACGGCTCGTCCTTGTAGAAGAGGACCGCGCCGATCTCCAGGAACATCTTGGCCGCCTCGCGGGCGATGACGTGCCGGTCGAGGGGCAGGAAGGGGCTGGTCATGCGGCGTGCGCGCTCCGCTGGGGCGCTCGCCGGAGGCCTGAAGACCAGTCCGGCCGGGGCGAGCGCGTGAAAATGGGGCCTGACCGCCCTCCTCCGCCCTGTCTCCGCCAGCGTCAACCCTGATCGCGGCGCTATCCGCGCTTCACGCAGTCCGGCCGGCCCGCAGATGCGCGAGGTGCCGGATCGCCAGCGCGTATCCGTGTGTCCCGAAGCCCGCCAGCACCGCCGTGGCGGCGAGCGAGACATAGGAGTGATGGCGAAAAGCCTCGCGCCGGTGGACGTTCGAGATGTGGCACTCGATCACCGGCACCTCGCAGGTGTTGAGCGCGTCGAGGATCGCCACCGAGGTATGCGTGTAGGCGCCCGCGTTGATCACGATGCCGGCCGAGCCGACCCGGAACGCATGGATCGCGTCGATCAGTTCATGCTCGGCGTTGCTCTGGCGGAAATCGACCGCGAGGCCGAAGCCCGCGGCGGTCTCGCGGCACAGGGCCTCGACATCGACCAGCGTCTCGCGCCCGTAGATCTCCGGCTGGCGCTTGCCCAACAGGTTCAGGTTCGGCCCGTTCAGGACCAGGACGGTGTCGTTCATCGTGTGCCTCGCGGCCGGAAGAGGTGCGGCAAGCGCCGGCAAGACACAAGGGCAGGCTGTCATCCAGCTAGAGATGTCCCGCATACGGACCCGATGCCGATTGCAGCCGGTTCAGATCCGCGCCCCGCGGCGCTATCCCGGACGGCGCGGGGGCTGAGACAGGGAGGATGACGGATGGCAGGATCGCGGAGCGACGCACCCGTGGTGATCGCGGTGGCGATCACAGGCTCGGTGCCGCGCAAGACGGACAACCCGGCCGTTCCGGTCACCGTGCCCGAGCAGATCGAGTCGACCCAGCAGGCCTTCGAGGCGGGCGCCACGCTCTGCCACATCCACGTGCGCAACGACGACGAGTCGCCCTCCTCCGATCCGGACAGGTTCGCGGCCGTGCAGGAGGGGCTGCGCAAGCACTGCCCCGGGATGATCGTGCAGTTCTCCACCGGCGGACGCGGGCGCGATCCGGCCTCCCGCGGCCTCTCGCTCCAGCATCGGCCCGACATGGCGTCCCTGTCGACGGGATCGGTGAACTTCCCGACCATCGTCTACGAGAATTCCGCATACCTCGTGACCGACCTCGCCAGCCAGATGAAGCAGTACGGCGTCCGGCCCGAGATCGAGATCTTCGACCTCTCGCACCTGCACGGGGCCAAGCGGCTGGTCGAGGCGGGCCTGATCGATGCGCGCCCGCATGTGCAGTTCGTGATGGGCGTCCAGAACGCGATGCCGGCCGAGGAGCACCTGCTCGACATCCTGCTCGCCGAGACGCGGCGGATCCTGCCGGAGGCGACGTGGACGGCGGCCGGGATCGGCCGCAACCAGGCGATCGTGATGGACTGGGCGCTCGCCCGCGGCGCCGACGCGGTGCGCACCGGCCTGGAGGACAACATCCGGGTGACGAAGGATCGGCTGGCCGCCAGCAACGCCGAGTTGGTCGGGCTCGCCGCCGAGGCGGTGGCCCGCCACGGCCGGCGGGTGGCAAGCCCGACCGAGGCCCGGGCCGCTTTGGGCTTGCGCTGAACCGTCTTCTCACGCGCGGGCCGGCATGCTAACGCTCCGCCCGCGCGGGTGTAGCTCAATGGTAGAGCAGCAGCCTTCCAAGCTGAATACCCGGGTTCGATTCCCGGTACCCGCTCCAGCCCTTCCTGTTGCGGTCCTGCGCCTGACGCGGCCATCGTCTGACGATGCAGCCGTCGACGCGCCTGAGGCCGACGCGGCGACCGCTCGCCCGTCGCCCGCGCGCAGTCAGGCGGTGCACGATCCTCCGCCGAACCAGCGCGTCAGACCTTCGCCGACGATCGCTGCGTCGGGGGGCGTATCGCTGGCCCAGGCGACGATCCCGTCGGGGCGTACGAGCACGGCGTGCAGGCCCAGCGGGTCGTACGCGCGGCCCGCGCCGTAGCCGATCCGAGCCGACCATCGATCCGCGAGCGCCCGAAGCGGCGCGCCGGCATCGAAGTCCAGGAGCAAGCCCCTGCCGTCGCGCAGGAGGTCTCCGACCCGCCTGCCGTCGCCCAAGGTGACATCGGGAACGCTGCGTCCGACCAGCGGATGATCGCCACCGAGATCGTGGGCGAGCGTGACGCCCCACACGCGCTCGGCGAAATAGGTCGCGCCGTCCGGCGTCTCGATCAGGTCCCGCACGATGGCTTCGAGGGCGCGCGAACTCGGGCTCGGCCGCATCAGCGCGACCTGGGCCCGGGACCAGTCGAGCACGCGCGCGCCGACCGGATGCCGCTCGCGCGCGTAGCTGTCGAGCAGGTCCGCCGGCGCGTCCCCCCGGATCGTGGCGGCGAGCTTCCAGCCGAGGTTCATCGCGTCGCCGAGCCCGAGATTGAGGCCCTGTCCGCCCAGCGGCGCATGGATATGCGCCGCATCGCCGGCCAGCAGGACGCGCCCGTCGCGATACGCGCGCGCTTGGTAGGCACGGTCGGTCCAGGTGGTGGCGAGGTCGAGGCGGGTCACCGTGACCGCGACGCCCGAGACCCGGCGCAGGACGGCCTCGACATGCGCGCGCGTGATCGGTGCGGATCGGTGGAAGGCGCCCTTGTCGAAATCCGCCATCGCGATCGTGCCGGGCGGCGCGAACTGGACCATGCCCTGCGCGGTGTATTGCCGTCCGGGCTTGAGCGCGTCCGCGCCGGACAGTTCGGCCTGGACGGAGTAGCCGGTGAATTTCGGCTCGGTACCGGCGAAGCCGATACCGGCCGCCTTGCGCACCACGCTGCGGGCGCCGTCGCAGCCGACGAGCCAGCGGCCCCGGAACGCACGACCGCCCGCCTCGACGGCGACGGACTGGCGTGTCTGCGTGAGTCCCTCGACACCGGCGCCCCGCAGGATCGTGACGCCCGACGCCTCCGCGCGCGCGGCCAGGACAGCTTCGATATGCGCCATCTCGACGGCGACCATGCCGACCGGCCCGGGCAGGCGGTACGGCCAGCGCGCGGTGTCGATCCGGTCGTGGAAGAACTGGATGCCGGCGAAGTGGCCGCCCGGACGACGGGTCTGCTGCAGCACATGCGCCATGCCCGGCGTGGCGCGGTCGGCCGCGTGCGCCGTGATCGTCTCCAGCAGGTTGCGGCGGTCGAGGCTCTCCATCGTCGGGACAGACAGGCCGCGCAGCCCGAACGGCGCGCGCTTCAACGGCGAGGACGGTTCGCCCGCCTGTTCGAGGACCAGCACGGAGCAGCCGGCGAGCGACAGCTCGCAGGCGAGGAACAGGCCGACGGGACCTGCGCCGGCAATGATCGTGTCGTAGAGCGGGGTGGATGCGGACATGGTCGGGCTCCTGGGTCGCTATTCGACCGGAGCGTTTCCCGAACCCGAGACCCCTGCGGACGAACGGCCGGACGCGCGAAGGCGTCCTTGAGTTCGTCGCGGGGATCTCCGGCACAGGGCCAAAGACCAGAGCTCTCGTTACCGAAAGGACTTGGGCTCACCAGACCAAGTCTGCCTTTTCCGACACGATCAGACTAATGCAACGGCTGAAGACCGGCAATAGCCAAGCTGCGGCGATGCGCGGCATCCCGGCTCGGTGCCGCGCGCGATCGAGATTTCAGTAGCGACCGTAGCCGCCGTAACCGCCGTAACGACGTCCCTCGTTGAAGCGCGCGTCCCGTCGCCCATACCCGCCGAATTCGCGATGACGGCGATATCCATGGGCAGGGGCCCAGGGCGGAGGGCCGCCGTGACGGAAGCCGCGCTCGCCACGCGCCCAGGGCGGATCGGCCAGGGCGGCCGACGAGGTTCCAAGAATGCCCCCGGCCAAAGTCAGGGCGCCAAGCAGCAGCAGGGTCGGACGGCGGTTCATCAGTTTGCCCTCGAAGCGGCATCGACGTGATGCACGCCAGATACGGCGCGGAGCATGAATCCGTTCCGAGATGAACGAAGCCAAATCCATTCCGATGGTCATCCGACGAGCGAAGCCTGATTGAGTAGTTGCCGAATCGTCGAGCCCGAGCGAAAATTAAATCATATTTTAGTATTTGATCGCTCGATCACTCTCTTCCACGCGCAGAGTGCGTCAAGTCCAGTGTCTCTTGCGTGTTTGAAGCGCCCCGTAAGCGCCCGCAAGCCCGAGGGCGCAGGACTTCTTCCGGAACGGTCTTCCCGGGCCTGCCGTTGAAGGGCTCCACAACTGGAGACGCACGATGCGAAGCTTGCCGATCATCGTTCTCGCCACCCTGGCTTTTGGAGGGAGTGCGCTTGCCGCCGAGCAGGGCGCCTCATCCAAAACGCCAGGCCACGAGATGCAGGAGCGCGGAAGCCGGGCGGGCAGCCCCGGCGCGTCCGGCTATGCCCCAGGCCACGAGATGAAGTCGGGCGGGATGGAGTCGACCGGTTCGACCACCCGCACCGGTGGCACCGGGACCGGTTCCTCCGGCAGCGGTTCGACCGGAACCCACCGCTAACGCAGACTCTGCGCCCTGCCCACAGGACAGGGCGCGGCACCGCGGAGCGAATCCTCTCCCACGAAGACCCGACGCGCGTACCCCGCATGCGTCGCCCATCGTGGACCGCCGCATGCAACGGTTTCCCGTATCTCGGGCTTAATGACCGTTCTCACGAATGAGGGAGTGGTATCGCCATGCGGATCTATCGGATCGCGACAGCCTTGCTCCTGGCCGCGGCAGCCACGCCCAGCCTCGCGGCGCCGATGTCGGCCGACGACAAGGCCGTGCTCCAGCAGCAATGCATGGGCGACTTCACGACCTACTGCGGAGACATGCCGCCCGAGGACGGGCCCGCGACGCAGGCGTGCTTCGAGAAGAACATGTCGAAGCTCTCGCCCGGCTGCCAGAACGCGATCCAGACCTACAAGGCCGGCAAGAAGGGCTGACCGGCGACCGACGAGCCGCCCCGGGCGTTGGCTGCCGATCTGCCCGGGATGGCCGTTGCCGAGCCGACCCACCACCTCCACTCCGACATGCCGGGGAGCTGGAACCGATGATCCGCAGCATGCTCGCCGCGCTGGCCTTTGGGCCGGCCGTATCGGTCGCATGCGCGCAGGTGCCTGCACGCTCGCCCGATGCGGCTGCGACCTTCATCGAGCCGACCGATGCCGAACACCGGCACTGCTCGGGCTCGTGCCAAAAGACCGGCGCCCTCCAGTGGTTCTGCCGGCCCGACCAAGCCTGCTCGCTCGATTGCGCGACAGCCCCGCCGAAGATTCACTGCCACAATCCGGGGCCGTGATCAGACCGCCTTGCCGACGATGCTCCCGATACCGGCGGTGACCGCCATGGCCAGGGCGCCCCAGAAGGTCACGCGCGCCGTGGCCCGGGCGATGGGCGCACCGCCGGCCTTCGCGCCGAGCGCGCCGAGCACCGCCAGGAACACCAGCGAAGCCGCCGAAACCGTATAGACCGCAAGGTTGCCCGGCGAGAGCGCCGCGGCCGCGAGCGGCAGGGCCGCCCCGGCGGAGAACGTCGCCGCCGAGGTCAGGGCCGCCTGAACCGGGCGCGCCGTCGTGACCTCCGAGATGCCCAGCTCGTCCCGGGCGTGCGCGCCGAGCGCATCCTTGGCCATGAGCTGCGCGGCGACCTGAAGCGCCAGCGCGTGGTCGAGGCCCCGGTCGACGTAGATCCGCGCCAGCTCCTCTCGCTCCGCGGCGGGGTCGTCGGCCAGCTCGCGGCGCTCGCGGGTGAGGTCGGCCTGCTCGGTATCGGCCTGGGAGCTGACCGAGACGTATTCGCCCGCCGCCATCGACATCGCGCCGGCCACGAGGCCGGCGCTGCCGGCGACCAGGATCTCGCCCGTGTTGGCGGCCGAGGCCGCCACGCCCACGATCAGGCTCGCCGTCGAGACCAGCCCGTCATTGGCGCCGAGCACGGCGGCACGCAGCCAGCCGATGCGATCGATCAGGTGTCGTTCGGTGTGGACGGGGCGCATGGTCGTAGGATCCTCCGGGGCAGCGTTGCGTCACGCGGCGTTTCGCGGGTCTCGGTGAGCGCGCAATGCCATAGGGTCCAGAGCCCGCAGCACAGCGCTGCGACGGCAATTCACAACCGCGTGGGAACCAAGCGACCAGCCGGTTCTTGAGGGGCAGCCCCCAGGCTTCGCGCCGCAACGTAGGCGCGACCGACGTCCGTATGAGCAGACTCACCGCCCTCGATGTCATCGATCGACTGCCTGCCCGGAGCCGGACGGTCGATCGCATGGTCATGGGCTGCGCCGTCATCCTGGCGATGCTCGGCATCGCGGTGGGCGCCTTCACCTATCAGCAACGCGGCAGCGAGGCGGTGCGCCATGCCATGGTGGTGGACGGCCTCCTCGGCCGCGTGCTCTCGGCGATCCAGGACGCGGAGACCGGGCAGCGCGGCTACCTCCTGACGGAGGACGAGACGTTCCTCCGCCCGTTCCGCGACGGACGCGCGAAGGTCAATCGCGAGATCGCCCAGCTCAATGAGCGCATACACGGGGACGACAGCCAGCGCGCCGAACTCAACACCCTCATCCTGCTGATCCGCGACAAGCTCAGCGAGCTCGGCACCAGCGTCGAATTGCGGCGCACCGGAGACCTCGCGGCCAGCCAGGACCTCGTGCGGCAGGGGCACGGACGCGACGTGATGGACGAGATCCGGTCGATCATCGGCCGGATGGAGGAGCACGAAGCCGCGCTCATGGACCGGCGGCAGGCCGAGAACTCCCGCATCGCCCTCCTGATCTGGGGTCTGTTCGCCGCCGTCGTGATCGCGCTGGTTCTGTTCGCCATGTCGGCGACGCGCGAGGCCGCGCGCCGCCGGAGCCTGGCGCGCTTCCTGCCGCAGGAGCTTGCCTCGCGGATCGCCGACGACGACGGCAGCCTGAAGGCCGGCCGGCGGCAGCAGGCGGTCATCGCCTTCATCGACATGCGCGGCTCCACCACCATCGCCGAACGCCTCGATCCGCACGAACTCTCGGCCTTCCTGTCGGCGTTCCGGCGGCGGGTCATGGCGATCTCCCGCCTGTACGGGGGCGTGGTCGACAAGTTTATCGGCGACGGCGCGCTCGTGGTGTTCGGCCTCCCCGAGCCCACGGCCGACGACGCGGCGCGCGCCGTGGCCTTCGCCCGCGATCTGGTCGAGGCCATCGCCCGCTGGAACGAGAAGGGTGACCACGACGCGACCGTGCGTATCGGCATCGGCCTGCATTGCGGCGAGGTGTTCAGCGGGATCATCGGCGAGGATGCCCGCTACGAGTTCACGGTGCTGGGCGACACGGTCAACGTGGCCGCCCGCCTGGAGCAGGCGACCAAGAGCCACGGGGTGTCGGTTCTGGCCTCGGAGGCCGTCCGACGCGCGGCCGGCACGACCACGGCGCCGTGGCGGGAGATCAGCCGGGAACCGCTCCGTGGCCGGCGGGAGCCGATGGCCTACTATACCATCGAAGCCCTCCCGCCCCCCGACGAGGCGGATCTGGGTCGCCAGCGAATGGCCCGGCCGGCCTAGGCAAACCGGTCGCCGTCCTGGGGTGCCATACCCCGTGCGAGCCGACCCATGATGCTGCGCCGCGCGTCGCCGGCGGCGCCCCTCCGGTCTGCAAGGGCGGTTACGAACCGTTTCCGCGTCGGCGGCGGGCCGGCAGGACTTGCGGAACGACCGGTCGACCACCGGGTTCAGGACGACAGCATCGGAGGACGTCATGGTCGACACGAACAGGATCACGGGTGCCGCACGGGAACTCGGCGGCAAGGTGCAGGGCGCGGTCGGTGACCTCACGGGCTCGCACGGCGATTCGCTCGAGGGCCGGCTGCACGAGGCGCAGGGCGCGGCCGAGAACCTCTACGGCCAGGCCAAGGATGCCGTCCGTCACGCGGCCGACACGGTCTCCCACCAGGCCGAGGAGGCCTACGATCAGGGCCGTCAATACGCCTGGGAAGGCCACCAGAAGTCGGTCGAGTGGCCCCATGCCTCGCTCGTCGTGGCCGGGCTCGTCGGCCTGGGCCTCGGGCTCCTGATCAGCAAGCTCTGATCCACGCGTGCCGGGGCTGTCATCGCCGGCCCCTATGAAGGGCCGGCAAGGGGCCGCCCCGACCGCGTAGGCGTCGGCACTCCGCTTGACGCTTCGCGCATTCCAGTGCGGGTGACACGGTCCAGCGCGCCCACCACTCTCCGGGGAAGCAACGCCATGAAAGTCTCCGCCGACCTGTGCATCGTGCCGATGGGCGTCGGCCCCTCCGTGTCGCCCTACGTCCGCGCGGTGAAGGCGATCATCGAGGCGAGCGGGCTGACCGCCACGATGCATCCCAACGGCACCAACATCGACGGCGAGCTGTCGGAGATCTGCGCGTTGGCGGAGCGCTGCGAGGCGAAGCTCGCCGAGATGGGCGTGCAGCGGACCTTCTTCACGCTGATCTTCTCGACGCGCCGGGACAAGGACCAGTCCATGGCCGACAAGCTCGCCGCCGTCTCCTGACCGATGCCGCGCGGACTTGCGGACCGCGCGGACGGGGGTCGTCAGCCGTGGCAGGTGCAGCCGGCGTGGTCGCACCCGTCATGGTCGGCGTGACCCTCGGCGCAGGAATCGCAGCAATAGGCCTTGCCGTCCTTGGACACGGCCTTGGCCACCGGGATCACGCACACGCAATCCTGGCAGGCGCACTTCACCATCTCGACGTCGACGCTGGCCATCAATCTCTCCCCTGAAAACGGTTCGCCGGGAGGATAAGTCTCCTGCGCTCCGAACGGAAGCGCGGGGGAGTTGCAGTGACGCGCCTGTGATCCGACCCGGCTCTCGCGCGTTCCCCTGGTCCGGTCGCTGGCGTACCGGTCTGGAGGACAGCATGGCCGAGCAGGAAACCGGTGAGGTTCGGATCGAGCCCTATGACGGCCCGGCGGGCGGCTGGGGTTCGGCCAAATCGCTGGTCGAGATCCTGACCCGGGAGGGCGTGCCGATCACCGGTTCGGCTATGCTGCTGAAGCAGAACAAGCCGGACGGCTTCATGTGCGTATCCTGCGCCTGGGCGAAGCCCGCCAAGCCCCTGGCCTTCGAGTATTGCGAGAACGGCGCCAAGGCGACCGCGTGGGAACAGACCCGCCGGCGCGCCGCGCCGGATTTCTTCGCGGAGCATACCGTCACGGAGCTGCTCGGCTGGAGCGACTACGCCCTGGAGGAGCAGGGCCGCCTCACCCATCCGATGCGCTACGACCCCGAGACCGACCGCTACCGGCCTGTCCCCTGGGGCGACGCCTTGGCGGAGATCGGCCGGGAGCTGAAGGCCCTGCGCCAGGAGGATCCCCGATCGGTGGTGTTCTACACCTCCGGCCGGGCCTCGCTGGAGACCAGCTACATGTACGCGCTGCTGGCGCGGCTCTACGGCAACAACAACCTGCCGGACTCCTCCAACATGTGCCACGAGCCGACCTCGGTGGCGCTGCCGCAATCGATCGGCGCCCCGGTGGGCACGGTCCTGCTGGAGGATTTCGAGACCACCGACCTGATCTTCTTCTTCGGCCAGAACGTCGGCTCGAATGCGCCCCGGATGCTGCATCCGCTCCAGGAGGCGCGGCGCCGGGGGGCGCAGATCATCACCTTCAACCCGCTGCGCGAGCGCGGCCTGGAGCGCTTCACCGATCCGCAATCGCCGGTCGAGATGCTGACGCGTTCCTCCACCCGGATCTCGACCCAGTACCACCAAGTGAAGGCCGGCGGCGACCTCGCGGCGCTCACCGGCCTGTGCAAGGCACTGCTGGCGATGGACCGCGGGGCCGAGGCCGCGGGCAAGCCCCGGGTGCTCGACCACGCCTTTATCGCCGAGCACACCCACGGCTTCGACGACTTCGTGCGTTTCTGCGAAGGTCAGGACTGGGCCGCCCTGGAGCGGCGCTCCGGGTTGACGCGGCAGGGGCTCGAGGCCGCGGCTTCGGTCTACGCGCGTTCCAAGGCGGTGATCGGCATCTACGGGATGGGCCTGACCCAGCACCGCAAGGGCACCGAGACCGTGCGGATGCTGGTCAACCTGCTGCTCCTGCGCGGTAATATCGGCAAGCCCGGCGCCGGGATCTGCCCGGTGCGCGGCCACTCGAACGTGCAGGGCCAGCGCACGGTCGGCATCACCGAGAAGCCGGAACTGGCGCCCCTCGACAAGCTCAAGGAGCTCTACGATTTCGAGCCGCCGCGCGAGAAGGGGCTCAACACCGTCGAGGCCTGCGAGGGCATCCTCGACGGCAGCGTGAAAGCCTTCATCGGCCTCGGCGGCAACTTCATCCGGGCGATCCCCGATACCGGCCGGATGGAGCCGGCCTGGCGCAGGCAACGCCTGACCGTGCAGATCTCGACGAAGCTCAACCGCTCGCACCTCGTCACCGGGGCGGTGGCCTACATCCTGCCCTGCCTCGGGCGGATCGAGATCGACCAGCAGGCGAGCGGCCCGCAGGCCGTCTCGATGGAAAGCTCCACCGCGCAGTTCCACGGCTCCCGGGGGACATCCGATCCGGTCGGCCCGCACCTGC
Source organism: Methylobacterium guangdongense (assembly GCF_038442355.1). Lineage (NCBI taxonomy): Bacteria > Pseudomonadati > Pseudomonadota > Alphaproteobacteria > Hyphomicrobiales > Methylobacteriaceae > Methylobacterium > Methylobacterium guangdongense. The sequence goes on along the minus strand of NZ_JBBXMX010000004.1, from coordinate 152,000 downwards.
GGTCCGAGCCGTGGATCGTGGCCGAGATCGCCAAGGCGACCCTGCCGGCGAACCCCCGCGTCACCTGGGATTCCTGGGTTGCCGACTATAGCCGCGTCCGCGAGGCCATCGAGGCGACCTACCCGAAGGTGTTCCACGACCTCAACGGGCGCATGTTCCAGCCCGGCGGCCTGATCAAGCCCCTCGGGGCCCGCGACCGGAAGTGGGAGACCGAGACCGGCCGGGCGAACTTCGCGGTGCCGGCGGGCCTCGAGGCGGACCCGGACCTGCCGGCCCGCGGGCACGACATCCTCGACCTCATCACGCTGCGGTCGAACGACCAGTTCAACACCACGGTCTACGGCTACGACGACCGCTTCCGCGGCGTGAAGGGCACCCGTGCCGTGCTGTTCATGAACCGGCAGGACATCGCCCGACTCGGGCTGCAGGATGGCGGCGGCGTCGACGTCGCGACCGAGGCGGGCGATCAGGTGGACCGACGGGTGACCGGCCTCCGGGTCGTCGCCTACGACATTCCCGAGGGGAATTGCGGCGGCTACTATCCGGAACTGAACGTCCTGCTGCCGCTCTGGCACCACGACGAGCAGGCCAAGACGCCGGCCGCCAAGGCGATCACGGTGCGGGTGACCGCGGCGACACGCCCGGCCTGAACCTGCCGGGGCGTCTGGCGCACGGTCGCGCTCTCCGGCAAGGAACGGCCATGGACCAGGCGACACCACCGGACGCGCGGCCGGACACTCAAGGGGACGCGCGGCTGCGCGCGCTCCTCGCCCGGATCGCCGCGGAGGTGCCGGTGCGGGACGCCGGGTGCGACATCTCGCGGCTGAGCGCATCCCGGGACGCCCTCGTGGCCGCCGGGTTCGGCGCGGGCCAGGGTGCGGATCCCGAAACCGGCGGCCTGGCTCTCGCGGGGGCCGACCTGTCCCGGGCCCGCATGGAGGAGGCCGACCTCTCGGGGGCGAACCTGCGCCGGGCCAATCTCGTGGGTGCGGTCGGACGGTCCACCCGCTTCACCGGCGCGATCCTGGAAGAGGCCGACCTCTCCGATGCCGACCTGTCGGGGGCGGACTTTTCCGGCATCATGGCGGGTCAGGTGCGGTTCGCCGGCGCCATGCTGGAGGATGCGCGCTTCGGGCAGGCCGCGATGCGCTTCGCCGACCTGTCCGGCGCGCTGCTCGACGGCACGGACTTCGCCGCGGCGGATCTCTGGGGCGCGAACTTCACCGGGGCGGACGCGGACGACACCGTGTTCCGCGGCGCACGGCTCGATGAGGCCAAGCTCGCCGACGCCAACCTCACCCACGCGGATTTCGCCGATGCGAGCCTCGCCAAGGCGACGCTGGCGGGTTCGCGCCTGCGGGGGGCGAACTTTTCGGGGGCGAAGCTCGATGGGGCGGACCTCTCCGGCGCCGACCTCTCGGACACTGACCTCGTGCGGCTGAACCTCGCCACCTGCCGGCTGCACCATGCCCGCTTTTCCGGCGCATGGCTCAACGGGACACGGATGAGCGTCGAGCAGCTCGGCGGGGCGGTCGGCGAGGAGGTGGCGGGGGCCTTCGAGGCCGCACAGGCGAGCTACCTCGCCCTGGAGCAGAACTGGAAGAGCATCGGCAGCCACGACGCGGCGAGCTGGGCCTACAAGCGCGGCCGCCGGATGGGCCGCTTTCACGCCGGCCAACAGGCCCGCGCGGCATGGCGCGCGCGCGACGGGGCCGGGGCGCTGCGGCACGGCTACCGCTGGAGTGCCGACCGGTTCGTCGAGTGGCTGTGCGATTACGGCGAGAGCCTGTCGCGCATCGCCCGGGCCTTCGCGCTGCTGATCGTGGTGTTCGGCGGCCTCTATGGCCTGACCGGCGGCCTGATCATCCTGGAGGGGCCCGAGGCGGGGCCGACCTACAACCCCCTCGATCTCCTGAGCTACAGCGCCCTCAACATGATGACCGCGAATCCGCCGGAGATCGGCCTCAAGCCCACCGGCCGCGTCACCAACCTGCTGGTCGGCATCGAGGGGGCGGTCGGCATCATCCTGATGGGGCTCTACGGCTTCGTTCTGGGCAACCGCCTGCGGCGGTAGAGAACGAAGCGCGACGTCCTTTTACGGGCGCATGCCGCGTCAGCGGAATGCGCCCGGGATCCGGCACGAGAACAAGCCGCGCAGCGGCTCAATCAAGACCGAGCCCTCACTCCCCCACGCTCAGCCGTTCGATCACCAGGCTCAGATCCTTGCGCAGGGCCCGGATCTCCGGCTCGCTCAGTTCGAGCTGGCACATGACGGCCTCGCGGACCGACACGGCGTCGGCGCGCAATGCGGCGCCCTCCGGCGTCAGGGCGATCTCGACCTCGCGCTCGTCCGACTGGCGGCGGGTGCGCAACAGGAAGCCCGCGCTCTCCAGGCGCTTCAGCACCGGCGTGAGCGTGCCGGAATCAAGCCGCAGCCTCCGGCCGATCTCCGAGACCGTAACGCCGTCCTGCTCCCACAGCACCAGCAGCACGAGATACTGTGGATAGGTCAGCCCGAGCCGCTCCAGCAGCGGCCGGTAGGACTTCGTCATCCGGTGCGCGGCTGCATAGAGGGCGTAACAAAGCTGATTGTCGAGGAGAAGCGGATCAAACTCGCGCTCGTCCTCCACCGTGTCGGCACTCTGCACCATATCGTTCGCCTATCGCGGTCCAGCTACCGCACCTCTCGACCGCGACCGCGGGCTTGTCATTATACCACAATACAGGAAGCCGGCACACGAGCTTCAGCGCGGGCTATCTGTCTCCCGACCTTCGCGCTCGGCGCCGAGCCCAGGCCGCGTGACGGCGTCCAGGCTTCCGAGGAATCCCGCTTCGTCTTCGAGCGTGCGCACATCTAGGAGGATGACGTCGCCGCTGATCCGGCCGATCACCGGCACCGGCAATCCGCGCAGGCGCTCGGCGAGGCGCTTGCATCGCCCCCCCGCGCCGCGCCGGGTCGCTCCGCCTTCCGCGTCCGGGGTCAGCACCAGGGCGGCGCTGGGCAGGGTCTCCACCGGCAGGGCACCGGATCCGATCTGGCTGATGCAATCCGTGACTGAGACCTGGGCCCAGCCGGCGAGGCGCTGCGCCACCGCGGGGGCGAGGCGTTCCGCCTGGGCGGCGATCGCGGCCCGATCCCGCGTCAGCAGCCGCAGGGTCGGCAGCTCCTCGGCCAGCCGCTCGGGGTGCAGGTAGAGCCGCAGCACCGCTTCAAGGGCCGCGTAGGTCATCTTATCGACCCGCAGCGCGCGCTTCAGCGGATTCTTGCGTACGCGGGCGATCAGATCCTTGCGGCCCGCCACGATACCGCACTGGACCGCGCCGAGCAGCTTGTCGCCGCTGAAGGTGACGATATCGGCCCGCTCCAGGGCCGCCCGGACGGTGGGCTCGGGGGGCAGGCCGTAGGCGGCGAGATCGACGAGGTTGCCGCTGCCGAGATCGTCCGCCAGGGGCACGCCGCGCTCCCGGCAAAGGGCGTGCAGGGCGTCTGGGTCGGCTGCGGCCGTGAAGCCCGCGATGGCGTAGTTGCTCGGATGGACCTTCATGACGAGGCCGGTGCGCGGGCCGATCGCCTCCGCGTAGTCGCGCAGGTGGGTGCGGTTAGTGGTACCGACCTCCCGCAGCCGGCAGCCGGCCCGCACCATCACGTCCGGCACCCGGAACGAGCCGCCGATCTCCACGAGTTCGCCGCGGGAGACCACGACCTCCTTGCGCATGGCAAGCGCGTTCAGAACCAGCAGGACGGCGGCCGCATTGTTGTTGACCACCACGGCGGCCTCGGCGCCGGTCAGGCGGCAGATCAGGGCCTCGATATGGTCGTCCCGCTCGCCGCGGGCACCGGTCTCGAGATCGAATTCGAGGTTGCTCGCCTGCACCATGACGGCCGCCACGGCCTCGGCGGCCGAGCGGGGCAACAGGGCGCGCCCGAGATTGGTGTGCAGCACCGTGCCGGTCAGGTTGAACACCGGCCGCAGGGAGGGGCGTCGCTCGGCGGCGAGCCTTCGCGTGGCCTCCGCCCGGATCGCCGCCTCGTCGGGCACGGGTCCGCCCGCGGCCCGGATACCGGAGAGGATGGCCCGAACGGTTCCGGTGAAGGCCGTGCGCCCGAAGGCGGCGAGATCCTCCGGCGACGCGCCGCCGACCAGCCGCTCGACCGACGGGATCCGCCGCGGATCCGGCGCGGCGCGATCGGGTGTCGGATGAGTCTTGGCGGGTGAAGTCATGGCAGGACCAGAGATAACGATCGGATTGTGCTGGGCCAGTCCAGACCAGCGCGGATAATCCGCGCAGGTTGTTCCATCCTCGCCGCGCCGTTAAGGGCAAGTCCTGAAAACCGTGGGCGCCGGCATTCCGCATCCTTGCGGCCCAGCCCATACCGCGCGATCACGCCACGACCGCAACCCGCCGCGGGAGACGCCGCATGTCCCGATCTGCTGCCCCGATCCATCCGATGATCCTCTGCGGGGGGACGGGGACGCGCCTGTGGCCGGCCTCGCGCGAGAGCATGCCCAAGCAGTTCGCCAAGCTGGTGGACGCGAAGGCCTCGACCTTCCAGGCCAGCCTGGAACGGGTCGCCGACAAGGCCGTGTTCGCCAAGCCCACCGTCATCGCCTCGGCCGAAGCCCGCTTCATCGTCGCCGAGCAGCGCGACCAGCTGGGTCTCACCGCCGACATCCTGCTCGAGCCGCAGGGCCGCGACTCCGCCGCCGCCGTGGCGGTCGCCGCGCTGCACGCCGCCGCGACCGATCCGGAGGCCGTGGTGCTGATCATGGCCGCCGACCACGTCGTGCCCGACGTCGCCGCCTTCGTGGACGCCGTGGAGCGCGCCGCCGCAGGGGCGCGGGCCGGCTACACCATGACGCTCGGGATCGAGCCGGACCGCCCGGCCACCGATTACGGCTATATCCGCCGCGGCGAGCCGATCCACGAGGCGCCGGGCGCCGCCCGGGTCGCCCGCTTCGTCGAGAAGCCCGACCGGGCCGGCGCCGAGGCGCTGATCGCGGAGGGCGCCCTGTGGAACTCCGGCTACTTCCTGTTCCGCGCCGACCTGATGCTGGCCGAGCTCGAAGCCTTCGTGCCCGAGGTGCTGGCGGCCGCCCGCGCGGCCTACGCGGCGGCGGTGACCGACCTCGACTTCGTGCGCCTCGATGCCGAGGCGTTCGCCAAGGCGCCCAAGATCTCGATCGACTACGCGGTGATGGAGCGGACCGCCCAGGCCGGCGTGCTGCCGGTGTCGTTCGCGTGGTCGGATGTCGGCACCTGGGACGCGGTCTGGCAGGTTCTGGATCATGACGCGGCCGGCAACGCGGTGCGGGGCCGGGTCTCGCTGATCGGGACGCGGAACAGCCTCGTGCACAGCCAGGGCGGGGGCCTGACCGCGGTGGTGGGGCTGGAGGACGTCGTGGTGGTCTCGACCCCCGACGCGGTGCTGGTGGCCTCGAAGGCGCATTCCGGCCAGGTGAAGGACCTCGTCAACGCCCTGCGGGCCTCGGGCGAGCCGGAGGCGGACGCGCATCTGCGGATGTACCGGCCCTGGGGCTGGTACCAGCGGATCGACATCGGCGAGCGGTTCCAGGTGAAGCGGATCCAGGTGGTGCCGGGCGGGCGGCTGTCGCTGCAGAAGCACTACCACCGGGCCGAGCACTGGGTGGTGGTGCGCGGCACCGCCGAGGTGACGGTGGATGAGCGGGTGACGCTGGTCCACGAGAACGAGGCGATCTACCTGCCGATCGGCTCGATGCACCGCCTGTCCAACCCCGGCAAGATCCCGCTGGAGCTGATCGAGGTGCAGGTCGGCTCGTATACCGGCGAGGACGACATCATCCGCGTCGAGGATATCTACGGGCGGTGAGCGCGGGCTGACGGGGCTGACCGGTATCGGTCCCGGTCGATCGCACGCAACGATCCGCATGCGACGCGAGAGCGACCGAGCGTCGCGGTTGCCATCATAGGTTGGTATCCGTACCGTCAAGGTCATCCTGAGTGAGGGCCAACGCGGTGCCGACCCAAGCCGAAAGGGATCGGCTGGCTTTTGAGATCGTGCGGAAGGTGAGCGGCGGCGACCCGTTCGCTGCGGCCGTCCGCGCGACACGCATGCCGATGCTCATCACCGATCCGCATCAGCCCGATAACCCCATCATCTTCGTCAACGACGCGTTCAGCAGGCTGACGGGCTATGCGCGCGAGGAAATCATAGGCCGCAACTGTCGATTTCTACAGGGCCCCGATACGAATCGCGACGATATCGGTCGTATCCGAGACGCCATCCATCGCCGCCGGCAGATCGAAGTCGATCTCCTGAACTACAAGAAGAACGGCGACACGTTCTGGAACCGCCTCCTCATCGCCCCCGTCTTCGATGACGATGACGGCGCGTTGAACTTCTTCTTCGCCTCCCAGTTCGACGTGACCCTCGAGCGCGAACGCTTGATGCGCCTGCAGCAGGACCGCGACGCGCTGGAAGCCGCCTTCGAGCGCCGTACCGCTGCACTGAGCCACAGCGAGCAACGCCTCAGATTCGTCCTCAAGGCCGGGCGTATGGGGACCTGCACCGTCGACCTGCAGAGTGGCTACACCGTCGCCTCGGAGGGCTGCAAGGCGATCTTCGGGCGACGGGCCGACGAGCCGTTCTCGTACGCCGACCTGCTCGCGATGATCCACCCGGACGACCTCGAGCGCATGCAGGCGACCCTGGCCGCGTCCGTGGCGGACAGGGCGGACTACGAGATCGAGTACCGGGTGACCATGCCGTCCGGCGAGGTGCGCTGGGTCGAAGTGCGTGGCCAGCCCTTTTACGCGCTGGACGGCACCCCGCTCAGCATGGTGTGCGTCTCCCTCGACATCACCGATCGCAAGCGCCTGGAGGAGCATCGGGCCTTCCTCGCGCGCGAACTCGACCATCGGGTCAAGAACACGCTCGCCACCATCCAGTCGATCATCAACCAGACGATGCGCACGGCCCCGTCGATGGATGAGGCGCAGGCCCGGATCGGTGCTCGGATCGGATCACTGGCGGCGGCCCACGACGTGCTGACGCGCGAGCGTTGGGACGGCGCGACGGTCGCCGAGGTCGTGACCTCCGCGCTGGCCCCCTTCATTCAATCCGGCACGCGCCGCATCCGCTCGGGTGGACCGGATGCCCGGCTACCGTCTCGGTCTGCCCTCGCCCTGTCGATGGCGCTGCATGAACTGGCGACCAACGCGGTGAAGTACGGCGCGCTTTCCAACGAGGCAGGGCATATCCGCTTCGATTGGGACGTCATCGATGGTGTGAAGCCCGATCGGCTTCGGCTCCGATGGGAGGAGTTCGACGGGCCACCGGTCGCGTCCCCTGAACGCCAGGGCTTCGGGAGCCGCCTGATCGAGCGCACGCTCGCCACGGAGCTCGGCGGCACGGCCGAGATGGATTACCGGTCGACGGGGCTCGTCTTCACGGCCGAAGCTCCGTTACCCGACCCGCTGGCGTCGAGCGACGAGCCTGTTCAGACGGATTAGCGGGACGACAGGCACGAAGGCCGTCTCCGCCATGTGGCCGATGCGCCGTTTCGACCCTGCAGACGGCCCCACGGGGCGGCCCCTTGAAGCGCTCCCTCCTGCGACGCAGAGACCGCCGTTCGTCCGAGGAACAAACCACGCCACCCGGTGGATAGCCCGACATGCGACAGCCGCGGCCTCGACCGGCCCGGCGGCGCACGTTCGGTTTCCGGGGTTCACCGCATGAAGCACAAGCCGCTCCGCGAGCAGGTCATCGTGATCACCGGGGCATCCTCGGGCATCGGCCTCGCCACGGCCCGCATGGCAGCGGAGCGCGGCGCCCGGGTGGTGCTGGCAGCGCGCAGCGGCGACGCCCTGGCGCGCATCCAGGCCGAGATCGAGGGCATCGGCGGCAAGGCGATCCACGTCGTGGCGGATGTCGGCGACCGGGCGAATGTCCAGGCGATCGCCGACCGCGCGGTGGCGACCTTCGGCGGCTTCGACACCTGGGTGAACGTGGCGGGGGGCTCGATCTACGGTAAGCTGCGCGAGATCAGCGACGCCGATCATGAGCGCCTGATCCAGACCAACTTCTGGGGCACGGTGTTCGGCTCCCTGGTGGCGATCGAGCACCTGCGGCAGGGCGGCGGCGCCCTCGTCAACGTGGGCAGCATCGCCTCGGACCTCGCGTTCCCCTACCAGGGCATGTACGCGGCCTCGAAGCATGCGGTGAAGGGGTTCACCGACGCCCTGCGCATGGAACTGCTCTACGAGAAGGCGCCGGTCTCGGTCACGCTGATCAAGCCGGCCTCGATCGACACCCCCCTGCCCCAGCGGGCGCGCAACTACATGGACCGCGAGCCGAGCCTGCCGCCGCCGATCTACCCGCCCGAGGAAGTGGCGAACGCCATCCTGCACGCGGCCGTGCATCCGCAGCGCGACATCGTCGTGGGGGGCGCCGGCAAGATCTTCACGGCCGGAAAGGAATTCGCACCGGGCGCCTACGATTACCTGGCCCCCGCGATCGTCGCCCTGCAGAAGCGCGCGAGCGCACCGCGCAACCCGGCCGGCGCCCTGCACGCGCCCGTGCCGGCGGGCGAGATGCGGGGCGACCCGCCCATCCCCGTGATGCGCACCAGCGTGTATACGCGGGCGACCCTGCACCCGCTGGCAGCCGCCGCCGGTCTCCTCGGCGTCGGAGCCGCGACCGCCCTGGCCGTCATGGCGCCTGCGAGCCGCAGGCGGCGCCCGTAATCGATGGCCGCAGCCGAACCGTTGCCCGGGCCTGCGGCCCCGGATGCGCAAAGAGACCCCCGCGTCGTGCCGCGCCGGATCGTCCGGCTGTCGGATGAGCGGACGATCTTCTACGCGGAAACCGGGTCCGGCCCCGATCTGGTGGCCATCCACGGCACCCTCATGTGCCTGGAGGATCTCTGGCTCGGGCCGGTGCCGGCCCTGGCCGGGCATTTTCGCGTCGTCGCGGTCGATCGACCCTGTCACGGCTTCAGCCTGCGGCCGCGTGGCCGTGGCGCCGACCTCTGGGATCAGGCCGCGCGCATCCGGGACGCGGTGCGGTGCCTCGGTCTGCACAAGCCCGTGATCCTGGGGCACTCCTTCGGCGGGGCGGTCGCGCTGGCCTACGGCCAGCTCCATCCGGAGGAGATCGCGGGCGTCGTCGCGGTGGCGCCGATCTGCTTCCCGGAGATGCGCCTGGAACAGGTGCTGTTCGGCCCCCGCGCCCTGCCGGTCGGCGGCGATCCTCTGTCGCATCTGCTCGGCGCAACCAGCGACAAGGCCCTGCTGCCGCTGCTGTGGAACGCCATGTTCTTCCCCGGACCGATGCCGGAACATTTTGCCCGGGCCTTTCCGTTCGATCTGGCGGGGCGGCCAGCGCAGATCACCGCCGAGGGCGAGGATGCCGGCTGGCTCTGGCCGGGGCTCACCCGCAGCATGATGGCCTATCCCACGATGCGGGCCCCGGTCCGGCTCGTCGCCGGCAACGCCGATCTGGTGGTCAGTACGGCCCTGCACGCCCGGCCCGTCGCCCACCTGATCCCCGGCGCGCGGCTCGAACGCCTGCCCGATGCCGGCCACATGCTGCACCATACCCATGGGGCAGCGGTCGTACGGGCGGCGCTCTCGCTTCGGTAAACGCGGCCCGCTGCGAGACCGGCACGCTCCGTCGGCCTCGCGACGGTCGTCACACGGCCTGGGCTGCTGATCGGCGATCACGTCTGTGCGAGGCAGGCGGGCGCGCTCGAATTTCGCGCCTGGGCGTCATGTTTCACCGCGCATGGGTCGCATGAGGGCGCCGAGCAGGAAGCCGAGCTGCCCGCAGACCAGAAGGGCTAGGCCCCGGCGCATGCTGCCGCCGGTGCTGAGGTGATGGATGTACACCCCGTAGGCCAGTTCCCCCGCCACGACCGGCAGGAACGCCAGAAGCCACCACACCGAGCCGAACCGGCCGAGCCCCAGGCCGAGCAGCGCGTTCAGCAACAGACCCTTCATCGCCGCCCGTCCCCGTCCCGGCCCGGGTCGGGTGGTAGACCGATCCCGGGGCCCGCGCCATCGCGTCCGGGCCCGCCGCAGTGCCTGTGTCGCGTTGCTGTCTCAGCGGCTGCCGCGCTGGGCCAGCACCGCCGGGATGGTGCGCAGCATGATCGCGATGTCCCGGCGCAGGCTCCAGCGGCTGGCATAGTCCAGATCCAGCGCCACGCGCTCGGCGTAGCTCGTGTCCGAGCGCCCCGAGACCTGCCACAGCCCGGTCACCCCCGGCGGCACGGCAAAGCAGGTCTGGAACGCGCGGCCGTAGCGGGCGACCTCGGCCTGCACGATCGGGCGCGGCCCGACCAAGCTCATCTCGCCGCGCAGGACGTTCCAGAGCTGGGGCAGCTCGTCCAGCGAGGTCTTGCGCAGCACCTGGCCGATCGGGGTGATACGCGGATCGTTGGTCAGCTTGTGGGTGGCGGCCCACTCGGCCCGGGCCTGGGCGTCGGCGGCCAGGTGGGCGTTCAGCACCGCCTCGCCGTCGGCGACCATGGAGCGGAACTTGAGGCAGCCGAACGCGCGGCCGTCGCGGCCGAGCCGCATGTGGCGGAAGATCGGGGCGCGTCCGTCGCCGGCCCAAACCAGGAGGGCGATGAGCAGCAGGAGCGGCAGCAGGAGGAACAGGGCGGTGACCGCGACGGTGATGTCCAGCCCGCGCTTGGCCGCCCAGTCGAGGCGCAGGCCGCGGGCGACAAAGGGGGTCTCGGGCAGGACGAGGCCGGTGACGCCCTCGGGGGCCAGATGGGCGGGGGCCAGATGGGCGGCGCCCAGCTCGACGACGGTCGCCTGCTCGGCCGCGTGCTGCGCTGCAGCGAAGTCGACGGAGGCGGGCTCAGCACGAGTCAGCATGGTCTCAGCTCCTTTGGCGAGCCCAATGGCGAAAGTTAATGATTGGTTATAGCGACGCTCATAGTCTGATAATTGCAGCGCCGCAACCCGATTCTCGGCAATTTTCACAGATCAAGGAAGATTTCGGCAGTGCGATCGACCACAGCTAGGCTATAGGCCGGCGCATCTGAGCACCCGAGGCGAAGACCGCCCGGTATTTTCTACTGATCCGTCTCTTGACCCAACCTGCGCGCAAGGCGCCTGAGGCCCAACGTTCCTCTGCTGTGCACCGCAACGGATCCGATTCGGATCAGGCCCCGAGAACAGCCTCGTTAGGCCACACGCGTGCGGCGCCGTCGCTTTCGCGCAGCAGCATTCCCGGCACAAACGGTTGAGCAGCCCAAACCGTTGCAACCCGTTTGATGGGATCAGCGTGATGGGAGCCGACAGCGCCCAGCGCCGCTCGGAATGGCCCACAGTTGAAGACCAGAATGCCGGACAGGGCTGATCGGCCCAGCTTCCGATCATGGTGTCACCCGAGCGCGCAGCCGAACTCTCGAAGCACGCCGCGTCGATGGGCCGGCGACGCCGGAGCGCCACGCCGCATCCGCACTCAGGCTCTCGGTCCGATGCCCTGATCCGAGCGGGCGACGATGGGTGCCCAGTCCCGATTCGGATCAGAACACGATTCCGCCAGCACGACGACTCCGACCGTCGAATGCATTCGCGGTCGCACCCCTCAACGAAGCCGGCCTGCGATGCGCCATCCGGAGAGGCGTCGTCGTGGAAGTCATACGACGCCCGTCGGGACCGTCCCGGTGCAGCGCGATTGGGATGACGTCCGGTTAACATCGGCACCGGTAAGGTGACGCTCCGGGATCGGCTCCCCTTCGCGCGGGCCCGCGACGATCACGGTTCGGACCGCGCGACGCTCGGCAGGAGCTCCGGACATGTCATGGGCCACCGTGGTGTCCGCCGCCTACGTCACGGGGTTTCTGGCGTTCTGGCGCCTGTGCCGTACCGCGCCGGTGTCGCCGGACGACGCCTTCGCGCATCACCCGCTAGCCGATAAGCCGGCCGACCAGTCCGAACAGGACCCATCCTAGAAAGCCCATCCAGGCCACCACCACGAACAGCACGGCGAACAGGATTGCGGGCGTGCCGAAGCGCGCGAACGCGCGCTGGCGCCATCGAGGCTGCGGCGCGGCTCGCACCCCGCCGACCTTATCATTTTGAGACGGATCCATGCCCTCACATCCCCACTCACGGGATGAGACGCAATGACCTGTCCTGCGCTTGGAGGAAACGCCTACACTTTGTGCATGTGGTTAAAGCGACGATCGACGACGCCTGTGCGTCATGTTTCACCGCGCATGGGTCGCATGAGGGCGCCGAGCAGGAAGCCGAGCTGCCCGCAGACCAGCAGGGCCAGGCCCCGGCGCATGCTGCCGCCGGTGCTGAGGTGGTGGATGTACATCCCGTAGGCCAGCTCCCCCGCCACGACCGGCAGGAACGCCAGAAGCCACCACACCGAGCCGAACCGGCCGAGCCCCAGGCCGAGCAGCGCGTTCAGCAACAGACCCTTCATCGCCGCCCGTCCCCGTCCCGGCCCGGGTCGGGTGGTAGACCGATCCCGGGGCCCGCGCCATCGCGTCCGGGCCCGCCGCAGTGCCTGTGTCGCGTTGCTGTCTCAGCGGCTGCCGCGCTGGGCCAGCACCGCCGGGATGGTGCGCAGCATGATCGCGATGTCCCGGCGCAGGCTCCAGCGGCTGGCATAGTCCAGATCCAGCGCCACGCGCTCGGCGTAGCTCGTGTCCGAGCGCCCCGAGACCTGCCACAGCCCGGTCACCCCCGGCGGCACGGCAAAGCAGGTCTGGAACGCGCGGCCGTAGCGGGCGACCTCGGCCTGCACGATCGGGCGCGGCCCGACCAGGCTCATCTCGCCGCGCAGGACGTTCCAGAGCTGGGGCAGCTCGTCCAGCGAGGTCTTGCGCAGCACCTGGCCGATCGGGGTGATGCGCGGATCGTTGGTCAGCTTGTGGGTGGCGGCCCACTCGGCCCGGGCCTGGGCGTCGGCGGCCAAGTGGGCGGTCAGCACCGCCTCGCCGTCGGCGACCATGGAGCGGAACTTGAGGCAGCCGAACGCGCGGCCGTCGCGACCGAGCCGCATGTGGCGGAAGATCGGGGCGCGTCCGTCGCCGGCCCAGACCAGGAGGGCGATGAGCAGCAGGAGCGGCAGCAGGAGGAACAGGGCGGTGACCGCGACGGTGATGTCCAGCCCGCGCTTGGCCGCCCAGTCGAGGCGCAGGCCGCGGGCGACGAAGGGGGTCTCGGGCAGGACGAGGCCGGTGACGCCCTCGGGGGCCAGATGGGCGGGGGCCAGATGGGCGGCGCCCAGCTCGACGACGGTCGCTTGCTCGGCCGCGTGCTGCGCTGCAGCGAAATCGGCGGAGGCGGGCTCAGCACGAGTCAGCATGGTCTCAGCTCCTTTGGCGAGCCCAATGGCGAACGTTAATGATTGGTTATTAAGCCGGTTGTAGCGGCCGTAGATTGCTTTGACAAGGAGGGGCTTAATCCTTTTGGCCAGAGTATGCCTATCAAGATCGCCGAAAACCGAGTTATCACCCCATCATCAAAAATAATCACACGGCAATCGATCGAAGTATTGCATGCGGCGCGGACTACGTAGGTTCGAGATGTGCACTAATTCTGCCCCGACTCACTTTGCGCCGATCAGGAGAAATGGTCGAAGATGAGATCGGTTTCAGATATCGTCAGGAATTCATCGTCCAAATCAGATCCTATCGCGAAGGCTAAATGCCCGTCCCATTGCCGAGGGGTCATGCTTCACCTTGAAACGGTTGATCGTGCCGTATCATCCAAACCGCCGGTTGAGTGTTCGTGGCCTGTGCAGGTGCGAGACGCCTTTCGGCTGCGCGGAATTTCATGCGCATCATTCGACCGGCACCGCTTCGAATTGCACCGCGCCATGAAAATCGAAACCTGAAGTGATTTCGTGCCTATTGGATCAACCATAGGGCGGCCAAACGGAGGATTACCGAGGCGGGCCGAATGGCGCCTCTGTCCCGACGACGCGTGCAGCGCGGTGGCGGTGACCGGCCCAATCGTTTGCAGCACCCTGCACCGAGCCCGCCGCCGCACCACAATCTGCGCAAACATCACCACTGCAAAAACCACGTCGGTCGTGCGATGCCAGTGATGGATATCGCAATCGTCAAACCGAGGGCGCAGACCGCTTCGGCGCCATCGCTGCTGTTGCTTTGCACCATAAAATTGGCTATCGTAATTACAAATATCCGCGGAAGAAAATCTAGCGTCAGATGGAACATGTTTTCGTGTTCCGTCGGACGCTTTCCTTGAGCGACCATCTGGAGTTCTCGCAGATCACGGGTTCTGGACCGCAACCTTCCAGCATCTCGTATCCAAGATAGCAGCGCAGAGCCGTCGCCCCGAACGCCAACTGGACCGATACGCATGCTGGATAAGACACAGATCTTTACAGCCAACCAGCAGCAGGAAAGTACCCGCCGGGATCGGCGGCATACCGGCCTGGAGGATCTGTTCGACTTCCTCCGCAAGTGGGCCCGCATTATTGCGGGTAGCGCGATCGTCTTCGCCACGCTCGCGTTCGTTTACGTGCACATATCGCCGCCGGACTTTGTGGCGTCCGCGCAGATTCTGATCAATCCGCCCCAGCCGCAGCAACTCCTCAAGCAGGATTCCGGCCTGATCGATCTGACCCTCAACAACTCGCAGGTCGAGAGTCAGATCGAGATCATCCGCTCCTACAGCACGATCCTGCCGGTCGTTCAGGAGTTGAAACTCGACACCGACGAGGAACTGGCCCTCCCGAACAAGTCCGACGCCGCAGCGCAGAACAATAAGCAATTGTACGGTGTGGTCGGCAGGTTCGCGAGCCGGCTCGACGTCAAGCGCGTCTCCCAATCCTACATCATCCAGGTCTCGTTCAAGTCGCAGAGCGCAAGCAAGGCGTCGAAGATCGTCAACGCGTTGTGCGAGGCCTACATCAAGAATCAGCTGGCGCGGAAGGTTGAGGACGCGACGCGCTCGCGGGAATGGTTGGAGCATCGCGTCCAGCAATTGCAGACGCAGCTGCACAAAGCTGCCCATGCGGCCCAGGACTTCCGGACCGGCGTCAGCGGCCAAGCCCAGACCACCGGGCAGCTGGACGCGGAGGTCACGCTGTCCCAGCTCGACAGCGCCACCACGACCTACCGGAAGATGTACGAGTCCGCCCTGGAGAAACTGACCGAGAACGTTCAATCGACATCGTTCCTCGTCGCCGATGCGAACATCGTTTCTTCGGCGAGTCCCGAACTGGCGCGCGTCTTCCCGAATCCGAAGCTCGTGATTGCCGTGGCGCTGCTCGGCGGCGCGCTGTTCGGCGTCAGCATCGCCGCCCTCCTCGATTCGCTGGACACCTCCGTCCGGTCGAGTGCGCAGGTCGAGGACGACTTGAACTGCCCGTGCTTCGGGAAGCTGAATCTCTCCAAGGGGATGCGTCGGACCCTGCGCAGCAAGACTCGACAGAAGCTCGACACCCGAACGAAGTTCTTCCTCAATCGGGTCATGGTCGCGGTCGAAGCCGCCAATTTGCAGAATGCGCGTCACACGATCGGCATTCTTGCGATCTCCGACGGCACGGCCTCCGCCGTCCTGACCAAGCAGCTCGCCAACACCCTGGCTTTGTCGGGCAAGAAGACCCTGATCGTCGATGCCAGCATGGCGCCGACGAGTCCCCTCACGTCGCTAGCCTACGCGTCCGGGTTCAACCCCACGGTATCGACCGGCGGCGAAGACGGGCGTGATGATCTGAGCCGGATCGTTCCGGTCTCGTCGAATCTGTCGATCATTCAGCTGGAAGCGCCGATCGATATGACATCGTCATTCGGCGTCCTCTCGGATAACGTCGTGTTCGCGTCGGCGGCCTCGGCCTACGACAGCATCATCACGAATCTGCCCGACCTTGAAACGATACCGACCTCACTCTCCATCCTGTCGAACATGGACGCCATCATCCTGATCGCGCATCTCGGCAAATCCTCGAAGGAGAGCCTGTCCGAAGCCGCGGATTTCATCAGGGCCAGCGGCACGTTGCTGCTCGGCGTCGTCCTCGACGAGTCGAAGGCCTGAAATCGCGGAAGGACAGACCAGGGCTTCGGGGGCCGCGGCGTGTCATGCCGCTTCTCCGGAGCAGCGACGGCTCCACCAGTGCTGGTCGCAGGCATCCGCGCGATGGCCGTCCCGATCGCGTGCAGCGCCGATGAGGCCGTCGACATCGGGCCTTATACACATCTGTCTGAGCCGGATATCCGCTTCGACTTCCGCGCCGGTGGTAATTACGGACGCGACGACGAGGCAGAAGGTCTATAGGCTGATCGCTCACACCGGGGGCACATAGCCTCGAGCGCCTGCTCCGCGAGGCTCGAGAACGCAGCGGAGCGACCCCTCGTCCGCACTTAGACCCAGCATGGCACCACGTCCGCACATCGCAACGCAAGCAGCGGGTACCGCCTTCGACACCCAGGCGCGATCGTTTCTCGTCTTGAGCGCGCCACGACCCGGAAGCCGGCGCAGCTCAGCCGACGTTCCCCCCAGACACCGCATCACACATCCCAGAAGCGAGGCCTAACCGGATGTCTGCCGCCGATCCTTCGTTGCCCGCGCTTCACGTCATGTGTGCGGCCGATCGAAATTACGGTGCCTATGCGGGCTTGGTGATGCAATCCGCCATGGCCGTGACACGCCGGAGCCGGATCCATTTCCATCTCCTGTCCGACAATGTGGCCGCAGACGATATTGCAAAATGCCGGGCGGCCACGCGTCGCGACGGGCATGATTTTACAAGCTACGAGGTCTCCGCAAAGCTCGACAATCTCCCCAAAGAGTTGCGGATGGCAAACCATCTGAGCCGGGCAGCTTATTCCCGGCTGCTGTTCTCGGATCTCTTACCCAACGATGTTCGGCGGATCATCTATCTCGATTGCGACATCGTCTGCAAACAGGATCTCGCCGAATTATGGGCGTTCGGCGACGGATTGAAGATCATCGGAGCCGTGCGGGATCCGTGGCTGGATCCCGACCCTGCGCTCAAGGCATCCCTGGGGTTGGCACCTCAGAATGTATACTTCAATTCCGGCGTGCTGCTCATCAACGTCGAGGCTTGGCGGGCGCAAAACACCGAGGATCGGCTCCGCGATTTCGTTCTGACCCGGCGCGACATCAAGCACGCCGACCAGGACACCCTCAACGCGGTGCTCGCGTCCGATCTCAGGGAATTGCCTGAAAAGTGGAATATGATGATCAACCATCCCCGTCATGACGACGAGCGCCATTTGCGCGAGACGGCCGGGATCCTCCACTATGTCGGCGGCTTCAAGCCCTGGCACTTCGGGTATCGCCTTCTTCACCCCAGGAAAGGCCAGCCCTACGCATCGATCAAGCGGCACTCACCCTGGGCGTCCAAACTGCCTGATTTCCAATCCCGTCGCGTGACGAAGAAATTCCGCTCCCTGGTCCGACAGTGAGCGCGACACGGGAGGCTCACGTGACGGCGAGTTGTTCGACGGCGGCGTTGCTACTCGGCCTCGTGCTCCTGTCGGTCACGGGCGCTTCGGCCGAGGATGACCGCACCGAGTGCACGGATATGATTGGTACACTCAGAATAAAGCCCGGCTCTGACTATGATTCTGTCGCGGCGAAACTGAGATCCAAGGGCTGGCACCAAACCTTCACGACGACGCAGAACATCGGCCGCTGGACGAAGGGCGGGCACGCCGTCACGATCACGCTCAACCTCGGCGGTGGAAGCGCCCCCACGACGACCGGTGCCGTGCGCTGCAGGCGCTGATCTCCAGGACCTACCGCGGCAGGAGGTAACGGGCGATTGGCGGAAGGTCCTCCCGCCAGAGCGCGCTCCGGCGCTGGTAATCCGTCAAACCCCGCCTATCGATCGCGAGATCCTCGAGCCCGACGACCGGCTTGCCGCAGAAGTAGGGCCGTCGCGGCGGGCGGGGATAGTAATTGAAGAAGATTGCGGTCCGGTTCTGCCCCGTCGCCGGCCGCCCCCGGTGATAGTAGCGCGCCGTATCGCAGAAGATCACGCTTCCCATCGGCCCTGTACAGGTCACGATCTCGTCGGCCGAGATGTTGCGCCCGATGATGCGCTCCAATTTGTCGTGACGCGCCGGCCGCGTGTAGGGCCGAGCGCCCTTGAACAACCGGCTGCGGATCATCTCGAACGGGCCGCCATCTTCGTCGACGTCGTTCAGATAGATCGCGACCTTAATGATACTTTCATCCTCGCCATCGAGATGCCAGACCCGCGCGCCGCGTTCGCACCCATCCGCAAGCGTGTAGAAGAAATTGAAGCCGCCGAACGCGACCGGCAAGCCCAGATATTCTTCGACGATCGCCAGCAGTCGTTCGTTCAGTCCGAAGAGATAGATATCCGGACGATCCTTGAGTTCGAGCTTGTTAGCCTGAATCAGATACGGGTCGTCCAAGTGCTCCGGGTCTGCCGCCAAGCGCGTTTCGATATCGCGTCGGACATCGCGTGCCTGAGACAGCATCTGGTCTGCGCCGGGGAGATCGAGATCCTCCAAGCGTGTCTGGTACACGCCGGCATCCCGAAGCGATTCGACGACGGTACGATCCGTTCCGTTGAGTGGCGTCAAAGCACGGGCCCGGTCGCCGCGAAGAGTGTTATAATAAGTGTCGACGTTCCGCCTCGCCACGTCCGTCGACATCAGCTCGTGCACGGCACTTCTTGCAATGCTTCCGAGCTTTCGGCGGACACGTTTCGCGATGTACATTCCCGCAGGCCCCCTCTTTGCTCAGCATCCATGCAAAGCGTATGCCCGTAACCGGCAGAAACATGCCAGATATTTTTACTGCAAAGATCAACAAATATACGAATCGCTTGATGAGTAGAATCAAACACCGAATAGCGGAAGTCTGTCAAGACGCATAAGACATACCTTCGATCACCGATACGTGGCGTCGGCATGCGCCATCAAGAAGTATTTCTTGATGATCCATAGAGCAATTTCTTTGCCTATCGCATGGCGGAGAAGCAATCCGTGGCGAAATATGCGGCAGCGGCATCCCATGCGATGATTGATCGGGCCGACGCGACGAACCCTCCAACGGGCCGGGGGAACCAGGCGCCCCGCGGCCGCTCAACATCGCCGACGAAGCAAATCGCAGATCGCGCCCATTGGTTGCGTGCGGGTGCCGCCCGCGACGCGACGCTGTTTTGGCCGGGATCGATGCGGGGCCCAGAAAGCCATGGAAATGAAAGCGCTGATTTCAACGTGTCAGCGCGGATTTATACTGAGTCAGAAGGCAGTTTGACTATCTCGACCGAAGCTCTATATCCACGCGCCGAAAATGACAGTCGCGTCGGGTATAGTTATGCGGTTACGCTTCTATTCGCTCTTGGCAGGTGTGTCGATCGTAGCAGCCATCAGCGCGACCCAGGCCGGGCGGGATGTGCGCAGATCCATCATTCGGCTGGCACAGGATACATCTGCGTCCGCACCCGCGGATGGCGGCAAGGCGTCTGTGGCGCAGACGATCGGCGGACAGGCGTTCGTCGACAAGATCGGCGTCAACACGCATATCCCCTACACCGATGGTGGCTATGCCGACGTTCCCAAGGTGCTGGAGTCGCTGCAGTATCTGGGCGTCAGCCATCTGCGGGATGCGGTCCCCGACCCGTCGCTGCCGGGCGGCGGGGGATCGAACTTCGGCGCCTTCGCCAAATCCGGGTTCCGATTCGACTTCGTCGTGGCGTCCAATCTGCCGCTCACCAAAACCTTGTCGCTGCTCGAGGATTTCGCCCGGGTCCATCCGCGCGCCATCGCGTCTGTCGAGGGTCCCAACGAGGTCAACAATTGGCCCGTCACCTATAACGGGCAGACCGGTCCCGAAGCGGCCGTCCACTATCAGAACGACCTATACAAGGGGGTGAAGGCGAGCCCCGCGCTCGATGACCTTTCGGTTTACAATCTCACATCCTGGCCGGAATTGTTCGGCAAGTTCGACGTCTACAACGCCCACACCTACCCGCCGAAGGGGGAACAGCCACAGGGTGCGATCAAGGCTGTCATGGATCAGGCCAGCCGTCTGGAGCCGAAGGACAAGGCCGCCATCACGGAGGTCGGCTATTATACGCTCCCCGGCAAGGGAACGTGGGGCGGCGTCGACGAACCGACACAGGCGAAGCTGACGCTCAATCTCATCCTCGACTCCGTCCAGGCGGGCATCACGAAGGTCTATCTGTACCAGCTGCTCGATGCCTATCCGGACCCGGCGGGGACCGAGATGGAGAAGCATTTCGGCCTGTTCGACATCGCCTATCGCCCCAAGCCCGCCGCGACGGCGATCCGCAATCTCATCCAGACCGTGACGGCGAAGGGTGGGGAGGCGCCGGCCGGCGAGGCGCGGGCACCGAACTTGACGGTGTCGTCGGGCGATCTCGACACGAAGCATCTGCTCGTCAATGGCGACGGCGATCGCTCGACGCTCATCCTGTGGGACGAGCGGAAGATCTGGGACAGCGAGAACAACGCCCCCCTGCCGGTCAAGCCCGTCGCCGTGACGGTGGACAGCGACAACGACCTGAGCGCAGTCGAGATCTTCGATCCGACCGAGGCCGCAGAGCCGGTTCAAACCCTCGACAAAACCCGGTCGGTGACGGTGCAGCTGCAGGGCTATCCGAAACTGATCCGGTTCCGGGCTCGCTGAGGCGCTCCCCGCCGAGGCGGAGGCCGGCTGGGTGAACGACAGGGCATCGAACAGGCCTTGCCGCCGTGCACGGCGGCAAGGCGATGCCGCCCGCCTGCCATCGTCGCGGGTGCGGGCGTCATCCACGCCGGGGATAGGGCGTCGCTTCAGCCCCGCCTCTGGAACGGCGAAGTCCAATCGCCGTTGATCACCATGACTTTCGTGAAGACCGTCCTCGGTGCCCTCGCCCTCTGTGCCGTGCTCCTGGCCGGCGCGGCCATCATGTCGGGCCCGGATCGCGCCCCCGGGCAGACGGCGGGGCTCACGGCCGCGGCCGTGCTCGCCAGCGACGGCATGGCGCCGGACGGGCGGAGGGCTACGTCCGACCACGAAACGCTGTCGCCGGGCCGGATGCTCCTGAGTGGTGCGCAGGACGCTCAGCCCGCAGGCTGAGGCGGACCGTTCAGACGCGATACTTCCCGTTGCGCTTCACGAGCACGCGGGTGCCGACCGGGACGCGCTCGTAGAGGTCGGCGATGTCCTCGTTCAGCATGCGGACGCATCCCGACGAAAGCTGCTCCCCGATGCTCCAGGGCTCGTTCGTCCCGTGGATGCGGAACAGGATGTCGCGGTTATCCTGGTAGAGGTAGAGCGCCCGGGCTCCGAGGGGATTGTCGAGGCCGCCCTTGCGGACTCGCGGCAGGTCTGGGTTGAGTGAGACCATGGTGGTGGTCGGGCTCCAGTTCGGCCAGACGCCCTTGCGCCCGATACGGGCCTCGCCTTTCCACGAGAAGCCGGCCTTGCCGACGCCGACGCCGTATTGCATCGCGGTCCCGTCGGCCTGCACCAGCATGAGCTGACGCTTGTCGATATCGACGACGATAGTGCCGGGCTGCTCGGGACCATTGTAGCTCACCTGCTGCCGGCGGAACTTCGGATCCAGCCGCTGCGTGTCGACCAGGGGGATGTCGAACGGCTTGTCGGGCTTCGAGCCGATGTACCAAGCGGAATCGTCGTCCTGCGCGACCTGCATGGTCCGGGTCTGGCAGGCGGCCATGGGCACGATCACCGCGAGGGCGAGCAGCGCGCGTGATAGCGCAATCCTACGGCTGGGTGCCGGGCTACGATCCGCGTTCATCAGGTGCGTCATGCGGTGTCCGATCCTCCGGACATGCGTACCGTCATCGCGCCGGTGACGATGTAGCTTTTCCGCCGCAGCCGACCCCGGCCGGGCGACTCGCGCGGTCACGATTGCGCCCTAATTCAGAGTCGCAGCCCAGCCCTGCCGACACCCGCGCGGAGTGACCGATGCCCGAGACCGAGACGCTTCCCGTCCAGACGGCGGACGTTGCCGCAGGCGCGCTGAGCCCGGCGATCCACCTCGACCACTGCGTGATCCATGTGAGCGACTGGGCGCGGTCGAACGCCTTCTATCGGGATGTGCTGGGCGCCGAGATCGTCGAGCGGGCGGGCGGCTACGCCTATCGGTTCGGCGGCGTGCAGCTCAATTGCCACGGGCCGGGCGTCAACCCGAAGATGGTGGCGGCCGAACCCGTGATGCCGGGCAACAGCGATCTCTGCTTCCGCTGGTCCGGAGCGATCGAGGACGCGGTCGCGCATCTGCAGGGGCTGAATGTACCGGTCGAACTCGGACCGGTGGATACGTTCGGGGCGGCCGGATCCGGGGTCAGCGTCTATTTCCGGGATCCGGACGGGTCCCTTCTGGAGTTCATCACCTATCCGGCCCCGTGATGGGTCTAACCCCGGCTCTCGGCCAGGGCTTGGTTGGTCTGTTCCAGGCGCAGGGCGAGGACGCGCATCAGGGCGATGCTGATCTGCGGGAACTGTGCGAGCAATTCCAGGAACACGCCGCGATCGATCCGCAGGGCGGTCACGGCCGTCTCCGCCGTCACGGTGGCCGACCGGGGTTGCTCGGCGAGGATGCCCATTTCGCCCACGAGGGCATCCTGGCCGAGAAGCGCCAGCCGGATCGGGCCGGCCGGACCGTCGATGCTGACTTCCGCACTGCCCTTGAGGATCACGTAGGCCGCATCCGCCACGTCACCGCGGGCGAAGAAGCGCTGCCCGGGCTCGAAATGCACCCGCTCGCTGGTGAAGGCCAGGAGCTTCAGGCGCGCCGGCTCGACCTCGCGGAAGAGCGGCACCTGCTTCAGGGAGGAAACCTCGGTGTCGAGGGTCATACGGGGGCTCCGCAGCGGGTCTGAAGCCCAGGACGGCGGGACCGGACGGGCCCGCCCATCCATGCGATTCGTCAAGCACTTGTCCAGCCCTGCCCGGCTTTTCGGCCACGCGGCCGTGATGGTCACCCTCGTCCTGGCGGCCTTGCCGGCCCAGGCCCGCCTGGTTCAGGCGGACCTCGCCCGCGTTGCGGTGGCGCCGCCCCCGGGCGCCCGCGCGCCCCTCGATCTTGCCGCCACGGATGCGATGACCGGGCAGGCGGTGACGCTGGGGAGCGTCATCGCGGGCCGGCCGGTCCTGCTTCTGCCGGTCGATTATACCTGCGGCAACGTCTGCGACCCCATGGTGTCGATGGCGGCCGAAGCCCTGGCGGCGACCGGACTTGCGCCGGACGCCTACGCGCTGATCCTGGTCGGCATCGATCCCCGGGATGATACCGCGGCCGCGCGCCGCATGCTGACCGATACCCTCGGCGCGCCCGCCGCATCCGTGAAACCCCGGGCGCTGATCGTCTCGGAGGCCGCTCTGCGTCGTCTGACGACCGCCCTCGGCTACACGGCGGTCTACGATGCCGGGACCGACAGCTTCGCCCACCCGGCGGCCGCGCTGCTGCTTGCCGGCGACGGGCAGGTGGCGCAGGTCCTTTCCCCCCTGGCGCTGACGGGGCGCGATCTGCGCTTGGCCCTGACCGAAGCCGGAGACGGTCGCGTCGGGGGCTTGGCGGATCGCCTCGCCCTGCTCTGCTACGGCTACGATGCCGCACGCGGAATCTACACGCCGCTGGTCCAGCGGATCCTCACCGTGGCGGGGATCGTGACCATCGCGGCGATCGGATTGCTGATCTTCGGGCTGACCCGCCTTGCGAGACGGCGGGCCGCCTGACGGACTTCCGGTCAGCGCTTCGTGGACAAGCCGTGCTCACCAGGCTCGGGCGCCCCGCGCTTCGGGCTGGCATTGAGATGCGGCGAGTCGATCGGCTCCTCCCGCGTCGTCGGCGTCGGGGAATCCTCAGGGGCGGGCATCGGCGGCAGGGGCGGCGTGTTGGGTTGCGGCTTCGGGGCGTCCCCAGCCGCATCCTTCACCATGTTGCGATTCGTCATGCGTGCTCGATTCCTCTCGTGACCGCGTCGCTCGACCGGGTGGCGGCATAGGTTCCGCACAGCGTTTCGTCAGGCCTTCGAGGCTTCCCGCTACCGCCAAACCCGCATCGTTGCAGATCCATCATCGACCAACGCTGCGGACAACACCCTGGTTGCCGTCAAGCTTGACTGTATGAAGCTTGGCGAGGTCTGCGGACAGGAACCTTGGTTATTGCTGAAGGTTGTTGCGAGGTGAAGCGAAGCCTGAGGAGGAACTGATGGCATCCGGAAATTCGACCTCGAAGCGGGGCTTTGCCTCGATGGACCTGGAGCGGCAGCGTGAGATCGCCAGCAAGGGCGGACGCAGCGTGCCGGCCGAGAAGCGGTCCTTCTCGCAGGATCGCGAGCTCGCCTCGTCCGCAGGGCGCAAGGGTGGCCAGTCGACGGGTACCGGCCGCGCTGAGTGAGGTCACCGTCTAAGCGTTCCGCGTAGCGGCGCCGCGTCCTGGGGGACCGGCGCCGTTTTTCGTTGTGGCTCCCGTCGCTCATCCGCTTCCCGGCCATGCGAAAAGGGCCCCGCCCTGCCGGCGAGGCCCTTGTTCGATCAGTGAAATCAGGATGATTCAGGAGATGCAGCGCCCTGGGGTCATGCGCCGGGCCTCGGGGCCCACCAGGGAACTCAAAGCCGTCTCACAGCCTTCGCGGACGAGCCGGCGGGCGGGCTGCTTAAGGACCGGCTTGATCTGGAAATCCTGGGCTTCGCCTTCCACCGGCGTGGCGCGGCCATCGATCTTCTGGACACCTGCAACCCGGGTCGGGCTGATCGCCAGCGAGACCGGGCGCATGCCGGGAAGCGGCGCCGGATCGAACTGAGCGACCGGAACCGGCGGCACCCAGCGATCGGCGGTCTCACGCACCACCGGCTGGACCAGCACGGTCAGGAGGGCGGCAGGAGCACTCACGCCCAGAATGAAACCAGACCGCAGCATTGCCCCGACCTCATCGTGAGAGCTTGACAGGATGTTCCAACAACGCGTCCCGCAACTGCAGGTTCCTAAACTATCGCGCATCTTGGAATGCTGAGTATTCGACCGCGCCGCAGATAGGGGTGCGCCGGCGCACCCACGCTATCCACAACCATCCCCTGTGGCTTCGACGCCACGCTCGCCGACAAAGTGCGTTTTTTGGAACCCTGCGCTCAAACGGCCGTTCTATCTGCACCCGGCCACCTGGTCCTCCCCGCATTCCCCTTGTGCATCGGCCGGAACCTCTTCGACGGGCTGGAGCCTTCTCCGGCCCGTTTTTTTGTGCGCGGTTCACAGGGCCACCGCGCAATAAAAAACCCCGGCTCGCGCCGGGGTTGATGACACCGTTGGGTCGTTTGGCCGGCGCGTCGACCGCGCCGTTTCTCCCGTCCGGAGTTCAGGCGGTCTTGGCCTCGCGCCGGCGCGCCGTCTGCTGGAAGAACAGCGCCTGGCTGATCACCGCGGACACGTTCGCGGGCTGGAACGGCTTGGCGATCAGGAAGGCCGGCTCCGGCCGCTCGCCGGTCAGGAAGCGCTCCGGATAGGCGGTGATGAAGATCACTGGCACCTCGAAGGTCTTCAGCAGGTCGTTGACCGCGTCGAGGCCGGACGAGCCGTCGGCGAGCTGAATGTCAGCCAGGATCAGGCCGGGCCGCTTTCCGCCCTCGCCGGCGATCTTGATCGCCTCGGTGCGGGTCCGGGCGACGCCAATGACGTTGTGGCCGAGGCCCTCGACGAGCGCCTCGAGGTCCATGGCGATCAGCGGCTCGTCCTCGATGATGAGGATCTCGGTCGCCATGTCGGCGGCGAGTTCGCGGCCGGCCTCGTCGACGAGGTCGCGGACCTCCGAGACGTCGACGCCCAGGATGATGGCCGCATCCTCCTCGGAGAAGCCTTCCAGGCAGGACAGCAGGAACGCCTGCCGCGGCAACGGCGTGATCTGGCCCAGGCGCACCTCGGCGGGAAGATCGTGCTGAACCTGCTCGCTGCGGCCGTTCACCGAGAGGGAGTTCCAGATCCGGGTGAAGACCCGGAACAGGTCGGCCTTGATGTTGGTGCTCCGGCCGAGCGTATCGGGTTCGTTGACGAGGGTCTCCAGGGTGGCGGCGACATAGGCGTCACCGGCCACTTGGCTCCCCGTGAGCGCACGCGCGTAGCGGCGCAGGTACGGCAGGTGCTGTACCACGAGTTGCGATGTCGACATTCGATCCCCTGTGCCTCGCCTTGTTGCCCGGCCACGTCTCTCCGGTTCATAACCGAAGACATGCCGGAGCCGGCTTTCTGTCCTGCGCAGCTTACCGCCCAACGCGGAGGCCGGCACTCCGTTCCACCTCCCGGGGGAACCGATCCCAGCGGGCAGGCGTTGCAGCCGCAGCCATGGCGTATGTCGAGCCGCAGCACAATGTGGCCGGGCCAAGTTCGGCAACAAGGGGCGTGTGGATGGTCGATGAAGGCAAGGAGGCCGGTCTTCACGTGCGCGAGACGCACGGAAGTACTGCCTCAAATCGCCGCGCGCCGGACCAGGATCCGGGCTTCGACCAGCCCGCGCGGGCGTCCCCGGCGCCCCGCGGCGGCCTCAGCGAGCACACCCGCAATCGCCTCGCGACACAGTTGCGCACGATGTACGACACCATGGCTCAGCAACCGGTCCCCGACCGGTTCGCTGAACTGATCGCGAAGCTCGATAGCGGCGATCACGGCAAGTCGTGAGTGCTTTCGATGATGTTTTGGCAAACACCCGCGCGTCATGAAAAAAGCCGCCGCGTGTTGCGACGGCTTCCTCGATCCCGAGCCTCCAGCCCCAAGTCAGGGCTGGTGGCTATCAAGACCCTGTCAGAGGGTCGGCGAGCGGCCCCGCATCAGGCCGATGACGGCCGAGATCGCGAACAGGACAATCGCCACGAAGAACACCAGCTTCGCAGCTTCCATTGCCGTGCCGGCAATGCCACCGAAGCCGAGCAGCGCGGCAACGAGGGCAACCACGAGAAAAGTTACGGCCCAACCGAGCATCGATCGTATCCTTCGAAAGTATCAACGCGGGCGGGCCGCGTCGTTCTGAACACGAAAACGCCAAGGTTTTGCTCTGGTTCCGCCGCGTTGACGAAGTCCGATGTGGATCGCCCGTGCGGTTTCTCCGGGCGCGACGAAGGGTGACGGAACGGGACAGGGTCAGTAGCGTTCGAAGATAGGTCGTCAGGTTCGATTCGGGATCCGTGATGCTGCAATCTGCCAAGAACGCTGTTCGAGTGAAGGTCGCCGCGATGCGGGCTCGCGTGGCAGCAACCAGTGAGGCCGTCCGCGATGCCGTGATCGGGCTCGTCGCCGCCCCGGCCCCCGTCCTCGTGCCGGTCCGTGTCCGCAACCGCCGGCCCGGCCATCTCGGCTGATCACGCCCACCGAAGTCGGGTCAGGATTCGCGTTGCCGCCGGGGACGTCGCCAGCCCCGCGGCCGGGGACAGCCCCTGCTATCGGGATCGGCGGTGTTGCAAGGCCGCAGGCCACGGTTCAAGAACCGCTGAACCGACCTGTGGGGCAGCAATGGCGGACGCGGACGAGAGCAGCCTGACCCTCGATCCGTCGATGCCCGCGCCCGGGCGGCTGGAGCCCATCGCACCGCTGATCCGGCGGCGCGTCGCGCCGAATGGCGGACCGTTCACGGCGACCGGCACCTGCACCTATGTGATCGGCACCGGTCAGGTTGCGATCCTCGATCCGGGTCCTGACGATCCGGCCCATATCGACGCTCTGCTCTCCGACCTGTCCAACGAGCAGGTCGCGGCGATCGTCGTCACCCACACGCACCGGGATCATTCGCCGGGCGCGCGACGCCTCGCAGCGCGAACCGGGGCCCCGGTCGTCGGATGCGCACCGCATCGGGCGGCCCGGCCGCTCGCCGAGGGCGAAGTTCCGCTGCTCGACGCCAGCGCCGACCGTGACCACGCCCCGGCCCGCGTCCTGTCGGAGGGCGACACCGTCTCCGGTCCGGGCTGGACCCTGGTGGCGGTCGAGACCCCCGGCCACACCATGAACCACCTCGCCTTCGCGCTGCCAGAGACGCGAAGCCTGTTCTCGGGCGACCACGTCATGGCGTGGTCGACCACCATCGTGGCGCCCCCCGACGGCGCGATGCAGGCCTATATGGCCTCCCTCGACAAGCTGCGCAGGCGCGACGAGACGGTCTATTGGCCGGGCCATGGCGGGCCGGTCCGCGAACCGGCGCGCTTCCTCCGGGGGCTCGCGTGTCACCGGCGCCAGCGCGAGGCTGCGATCCGCGCGCGCTTGGCCGGCGGCGACACGGGCATCGCGCAGGTCGTCGCGGCGATCTACCAGGGGCTCGACCCGCGCCTGCGCGGCGCGGCGGCGCTGTCGGTTTTCGCCCACCTGGAGGATCTGGTCGGGCGCGGGCTGGTGGCGACCGACGGGCCGCCGCGGCTGGACGGCACCTACAGGCCGGCCTGATCCGGCCGGATCACTTCACCGCCAGGGCGAGGTTGGCGACGTCGTCGAGATAGGTGCGGATCCGGTCGGCATTGCCGCCGAAATCGCGCCCGCCGAGCCGGGAGGCCGAGCGCACGTCGATCCGCGCCCCGTCGGCGCGGGGGCGGATGCGGACCGTCACGTCGTCGGGCAGGTTCAGGACGAGCCCGCGCGCCACGGCCTCGATCCGGCCGTTGCCGGTGCGGCCTCCCGGCCGGATCGCCTCGACGATCTGCCAATGGCGCTTGAGCGCGGCCTTGCGGGCCAGCTCGAATGCCTCGTCGGCGCCGATATCGAGGGTGAGCGGGGCGATCTGGGGATAGGCGCCACGCTGGCGCTCGCGCAGGGCCGCGCCCGGATCGGGGGGATAGCGGCCGTTGCGGGCCGCGAAGGCCGCGCGCGAGCGCGAGAAGGCCGGTGGGTTGTCGACGTCGGTGGTGACGTCCGACAGGGCGGGCAGCCGCAGGCCGCGCAGGCCCCGATAGGCCGGATAGCCCAGCACCAGCAGAGCCAGGATCAGCCCGGCCAGCGCGGCGCCGAGGCCGCGCGCGCCCTCGCGCCAGACCCGCACGAAGGCGAAGACGGCCGCCGCGATCGCCGCCAGCGCGACCGCGAGCCCGGCCATCAGGGCGACCAGCGCGGCATCCGTATCGGTGCGCGGATCCCGGACCAGAAGCAGCGCGATCCCGGTGGCGACCACGGAGAACAGGGCGAGGTGGCGGGCCAGCGGCCCTGCCCGGGTGACGGGTTCCTCGATCAGAAGACGGCGCATGGCACTCATGGATGGGCTTCGAGCCTCTCTCCTAGAGCTTGGCCGTCCGCGACGCCATCGTGAGACTGGCCGGCCAGACTCACGGGGCGTAGGCGCGGGCGTTGACGGGCAGGCTCTGCATGTCGGGCGGCCCGAAGACGTCCGGCGCCGTCCCCTCCCCCGCCTGAGCGGCCGGGCCCGGGACCTCGACATGGGCGGCGGTCCGGGCGGCCAGGGCAGTCCACGGACCGGACACCTCAAACAGCAGGCCGCGCGTCGGGTCGGCCGGGCCGCGCAGGGCGAGATCGCCCCGGAGATCGAGCCGCCGGCCCGGCAGGGATACGTGCCCTTGTACGGTAGCACCGACGCTCGGCCCCAGCAGACCCGCCTCGGTGATCTCGCCGATACCGTCGGTGAAGCGTAGGGTGACGGCGGCGCGCTCGATCGCCGTCCGCCCGTTGCGCCGCGCGAGCGCCCCGGCGGCCACGGCGCCGTTGCGGTGGACGACATCGGCGAGATCGAGGCCTGTGATCGCCCCGCCCGTGAGGGTGACCGTCGCCCGACCGTTGAGACGTGCGGCGAGCGCGGCGGTATCGCGGGCGCTGGACTCGACGTTGAATTGCCCATGGACCGGCCCGGCCAGCCATCGACCGGCGTCGGTCCCGCCCAGCAGTCCGCCGAGCTCGACCCGATCGAGGCTGCCTTGAAGGCGCATGTCCGTCTCAGCCGGGTCGGCCCCGCTGGCGAGCGTCAGGCGTCCCTTGAGCAGGCCGTCCTGCACCCGGGCGCGATTCACCGCGACCTCCAGGGCCGCGTCCCGCACCAGGACGCTCGCCGCCAGATCCTGAACCTGGACCGACCCGATCTGGCCGGACGCGGCCGACAGGCGCAGGTCGAGATCGCCCTGCGTCACCGGCGCCAGCGCCAGCGGCACCGGCTCGGACCCGAGCAGCAGCCCGGAATCGTCGGCCAGGGTCGCGAGGTCGAGCGTCTCGGCCGCCAGCGTCGCTTGAACCGAGAGGCGCGGCGCATCGCCGGACCCCAACATCACGGCGCCCGCGCCCTCCAGCACGTTCCGGCCGAGCCCGAGGCGCAGGCGCGTCCAGGATACGGAGCGGTCCGCCGTCTCGAACAGGCCGGTGAGCGAGAAGGCGCCGGCGAGCGGCGAGAGCGGAACCTTCAGGCCGATCCAGGCCAGGCTCTCCGGCAGGGAGCGGGTCTCGGCGCGCATCTGCCCGGCGAGGCTCGGCCAGGCGCTGCCCGACACGGCCGTCTCGACCGTGCCGTCGACCGCGAGGCTGCCCGTCGGCCACGTCGCCTCGCCGGTGATCGGGCTGCGTCGACCGAGGACGAAATCGTTCGGGCGAACATGCGCCACCGTGATCCGCATCGGCACCCCGCGCCAGGTCAGGCGCGCGGCGACCTCGGCGGATGCGCTCCAGGACGGCCAGGACAGGTCGAGGTCGATGTCCCGGGCCGGGCCGTCTTGCGTGGTGCGCGCGCCGGTCACGGTGAGGCGGGTGGGATGCGCCGTCGCCCCGGCGCGGACCCGCTCGGTGAGGTGCGCGAGCACGCCGCGCCAGTCGGCGGCGCGCCCGGACAGGATTCCCCCCGCGAGGTGCAGGCCACCGGCCGCCACGCGCCCGGTCAGGAGGCCGACGGGATCGAGATCGATGCCGAGGCGTCCCGCGTCCACCAGGGGCGAGCCGCCGTCATCGGCGGTGATACGCACGCGCCCGAAGGTCAGCCGCGGCCGGGGCAGCGGGGTCAGAGTGGCCGGGCCCTGGACGGTCAGGGTGAGTCCGTAATCCTTGAGCGCGCGATCCGCGAAGGCTTGCACCCGGCCGCCATCGACCGGCCAATCGTGCAGGCCGAGCCCGACGGCGATCAGAACGAGGGGACCAAGAAGGACGATCGGGCGACGCAGCGACATCTGACTCTGAACGGGACCGCGGATGCGGCCGAAGCCGGGTGCCGCGCCAGCCTCCCGAGCCGCCGCGACCCGACAGGGACTGCATGTCGAGGTGGCTTTTTAGCGTCCCAGGTCGGATTTGTCTGCTGGACTTGCGCATGGTGTCACTGCGCGCCGCGCGGAACCGAACGTTACGGATCGACCCGGAGCGTAGGGGCTCTCGCGGCGCAGCACTGGATTTCGCGTCCGGAATCGGGAAGAGCAGGCGCCAGGAAACGCGCGCTTCGCGGACGCGGCCCGGGTGCGGCTGGCAGTGAAAGGAAGTTCGATGAAGAAGGTCCATACGGATGCCACCGCGGCACTCGCCGGCCTCCTGCACGACGACATGATGATCATGTGCGGCGGTTTCGGCCTGTGCGGCATCCCGGACGAGCTGATCGAGGCGGTCCGCCTCTCGGGCGTCAAGGGTCTCACGATCGTGTCGAACAATGCCGGCATCGACGGGGTCGGCCTCGGCAAGCTCCTCGACACCCGGCAGGTCGCCAAGATGATCTCGTCCTACGTCGGCGAGAACAAGGAATTCGCCCGCCAGTATCTCGGCGGCGAGCTGGAGATCGAGTTCAACCCGCAGGGCACGCTGGCCGAGCGGATCCGCGCCGGCGGCGCCGGCATCCCGGCCTTCTTCACCAAGACCGGCGTCGGCACCAAGGTCGCCGAGGGCAAGGAGGTGCGCGAGTTCGACGGCGAGCACTACGTGATGGAGCGCGGCCTGTTCGCCGACCTCGCCCTGGTCCACGCCCACACGGGCGACACCGAGGGCAACCTGCGCTACCGGATGACCGCGCGCAACTTCAACCCGATGATGGCGACCGCGGCCAAGATGACGGTGGCGCAGGTCGAGCACCTCGTGAAGCCCGGCGAGATCGATCCGGACACGATCCACACCCCCGGCATCTTCGTGAAGCGGATCATCGACGTGGGCGTGCGCGACAAGCGCATCGAGCAGCGCACCACGCGCAAGCGCGGCGACAGCACCCCGGCCGCGGCGGCCGGCGGCGGCACCCACTGATCGCAGGAGAGGAGACCCCCATGGCCTGGACCCGCGAGCAGATGGCGGCGCGTGCCGCCAAGGAGCTGGAAGACGGCTTCTACGTGAACCTCGGCATCGGCATCCCGACGCTGGTGTCGAACTACATCCCCGAAGGCATGTCGGTGCAGCTCCAGTCGGAGAACGGCATGCTCGGCATGGGCCCCTTCCCCTACGAGGGCGAGGAGGATCCGGACCTGATCAACGCCGGCAAGCAGACAATCACCGCGCTGCCGACGACGAGCTACTTCTCCTCGGCCGATTCCTTCGGGATGATCCGCGGCGGGCACATCAACCTGTCGATCCTCGGCGCCATGCAGGTGGCGGGCAACGGCGACCTGGCCAACTGGATGATCCCCGGCAAGATGGTGAAGGGGATGGGCGGCGCCATGGACCTCGTGGCGGGCGTGAAGCGCGTCGTCGTGGTGATGGAGCACGTCGCCAAGAACAAGGACGGCACCGAGAGCCCGAAGCTGCTCAAGGCCTGCGACCTGCCGCTCACCGGCACAGAGGTGGTCGATCTAGTGATCACCGACCTCGGCGTGTTCGAGATCGACAAGAAGGGCGACGGCGGCATGAAACTCATCGAGCTCGCCGACGGCGTCACCGAGGACGAGATCCGGTCGAAGACCGAAGCGGAGTTTTCGGTGGCCCTGAAGGGCTGACACGCAAATGCCCGGTGCGCGCGCCGGGCACGCTTTAAAAAACGTGGCCCACCCGACGGATTCCGTGGGGTGGGCCGTTTTCGTCTTACATGGGCGGGGTCAGGCCGTCCTTGCCGACCGCCACGAGCTTGCCCTCAGCCTTGCTGCCGTCCTTCGCCACGACCGCGAAGATCTTGGACCCGGGGGTCACGATCGCCTTGTCGGCGGGCTCGAAGGCGACGATCGGCGCCGAGGACGGCACCACGATCTCCTTGGACCCGTCCTTGCCGTAGCTCACCGTCAGGGTGCGCTCGCCGCCCGAGGCCGCCTTGTCGGCCTTCACGGTGCCGTTGGTCATGGCGCTCTTGACCTTCGGGGCGTTCGACGACTCGGCCTTCACGGTGCCGTTGGTCATCGCGCTCTTCACCTTGGCGCCGGCGCCGGCGGTCTGGTCGGTGATCGTGTCCCAGCCGTAATGGCCCTCGCCGGTGCCGCGCATCGACTCGGGGAAGAGCACGACCTCCAGGGCGGTCATCGGGTTCTCGCCCTTGGTGGCGGTGCCGATGAAGACGCCGTCCTTGATCTGGTCGAGGCTCGACGGGACCACCCAGGCGAACTTGGCGCCGCTCACGTCGACGGTCTCCGACTTGCCGTCGTCGGTCTTGATGGTGACCGTGTTGCCGTCGGCCTTGTCGACGGTGCCGCGGACGCGCTCGACCTGCGCGGCGAAAGCCGTGCTCGACAGAAGGGCCGTCAGGCCGGCGGCCACGAGCGTCTTGCTGAGGTGCTTCATCGGTGTCCCATCTTGGCTTCAGAAGCCGGGTTATGGGGCGCCGCGCGCGTCAAACAAGGTTGCGCGCAAGTAAAACGCCTGTGCCGTGAAACAAATAAGGCGGCGCCCGGGGGACGCCGCCTCATCGGTTGGATGGACGGCCCGAGGGCCGCCCAGAAGGATCAGGCCGCGAGCGAGCGCAGCACGTAGGGCAGGATGCCGCCGTTGCGGAAGTATTCCAGCTCGTCGAGGGTATCGATGCGGCAGGTCAGCGGGACCTGCTTCACCGAACCGTCGGCGGACTTGATCTCCGCGGTCAGCGTCTGGCGCGGCTTCAGCTCGCCGGCCAGACCCCTGATGGTGACGGTCTCGTCACCCTTCAGGCCCAGCGACTGCCAGGATGTGTCGCCCTGGAACACCAGCGGCACCACGCCCATGCCGACGAGGTTCGAGCGGTGGATGCGCTCGAAGCTCTCCGCCACCACGGCGCGGACGCCGAGCAGCTTCGTGCCCTTCGCGGCCCAGTCGCGGGACGAGCCGGTGCCGTATTCCTTGCCGGCGAAGATGACGAGCGGCGTGTGCTGCTCGGCGTATTTCTGCGCCGCGTCGTAGATGAACATCTTCTCGCCCGAGGGCTGGAACAGCGTCCACCCGCCCTCGACCACGGTGCCCGTCTCGTCCCGGACCATCTGGTTCTTGATGCGGATGTTGGCGAAGGTGCCCCGCATCATCACCTCGTGGTTGCCGCGCCGGGTGCCGTACTGGTTGAAGTCCTGCACGCGGACCTGATGCGACTGCAGGTAGGCGCCGGCCGGCGAGGCCGCCCGGATGTTGCCCGCAGGCGAGATGTGGTCGGTAGTGATCGAGTCGAGGAACAGGCCGAGGATGCGGGCGTCCGCGATATCCTCCACCGGCTTCGGGGTCTTCTCCATGCCGACGAAGTAGGGCGGGTTCTGCACATAGGTCGAGCCCGGGTTCCACGCGAAGGTCTCGGCCTCGGTGACCTCGACGTCCTTCCAGTTCTGGTCGCCGCCGAACACGTCGGCGTAGCGGGACTTGAACAGCGCCGAGGTGATGTTCTCCTCGATGAACTGCTGGACCTCGGCCGAGGACGGCCAGATGTCCTTCAGGTAGACGGGCTTGCCGTCGGACCCCTGGCCCAGCGGCTCGGTGGTGATGTCGATCTGCAGCGAGCCGGCCAGCGCGTAGGCGACGACCAGCGGCGGCGAGGCGAGGTAGTTCGCCCGCACGTCGGGGTTCACGCGGCCCTCGAAGTTGCGGTTGCCCGAGAGCACCGCCGCGGCGACGACGTCGTTGTCGTTGATCGCCTTCGAGATCGCCTCCGGCAGCGGGCCGGAATTGCCGATGCAGGTGGTGCAGCCGAAGCCCACGAGGTTGAAGCCGAGGGCGTCGAGCGGCTCCTGCAGACCCGACTTCTCGAGGTACTCGCCGACCACCTGCGAGCCGGGCGCGAGCGAGGTCTTCACCCACGGCTTGGAGCGCAGGCCCTTGGCGACGGCATTGCGGGCGAGCAGGCCGGCGCCGATCATCACCGAGGGGTTCGACGTGTTGGTGCAGCTCGTGATCGCGGCGATCACCACGTCACCGTGCCCGATGTCGAAGTTCGTGCCCTCGACGGGGTAGCGGCGGGCGAGATCGGCGGCCTTCTTGAACTCGGTCTCCATGGACCCGGCGAAGCCCGGCTTGGCACCGTCGAGCAGAACACGGTCCTGCGGGCGCTTCGGGCCGGCGAGCGAGGGCCGGACCTCGCCCATGTCGAGCTCCAGCGTGTCGGTGAAGGCCGGGTCGGGGGTCTGGGCGTCGCGCCACATGCCCTGCGCCTTGGCGTAGGCCTCGACCAGGGCGATCCGGTCGTCGGAGCGGCCGGTGACCTTCAGGAAGTCGATGGTCTTCTGGTCGACCGGGAAGAAGCCGCAGGTCGCGCCGTATTCCGGGGCCATGTTGGAGATCGTGGCCCGGTCGGCGACCGCCATGTCGTCGAGGCCGGGGCCGTAGAACTCCACGAACTTGCCGACCACGCCCTTCTTGCGCAGCATCTGGGTGACGGTGAGCACGAGGTCGGTGGCGGTGGTGCCCTCGGGCAACTTGCCCGACAGCTTGAAGCCCACGACCTCGGGGATCAGCATCGAGAGCGGCTGGCCGAGCATGGCCGCCTCGGCCTCGATGCCGCCGACGCCCCAGCCCAGCACCGCCATGCCGTTGACCATGGTGGTGTGCGAATCAGTGCCGACCAGCGAATCCGGATAGGCCACGTCGGACCCGTCCTCGGACTTCGTCCAGACGGTCTGCGACAGGTATTCCAGGTTCACCTGGTGGCAGATGCCGGTGCCCGGGGGCACTACCGAGAAGTTGTCGAAGGCCGATTGGCCCCATTTCAGGAAGGTGTAGCGCTCGCCGTTGCGCTCGTATTCCAGCGCGACGTTGTCGGCCAGCGCCTTCGGGGTGCCGAACTCGTCGACGATCACCGAGTGGTCGATGACGAGATCGACCGGCACCAGCGGGTTGATCTTCTGCGGGTCGCCGCCGAGCGCCACCATGGCGTCGCGCATGGCCGCGAGATCGACCACCGCCGGCACGCCGGTGAAGTCCTGCATCAGCACGCGCGACGGGCGGAACGCGATCTCGACCTCGGCCTTGCCCTTCTGGTCGAGCCAGCCGACGGCGGCCTCGATGTCGCCCTTCTTGACCGAGCGGTCGTCCTCGTAGCGCAGCAGATTCTCGAGGATCACCTTCATCGAGAAGGGCAGCGCGGCCGCGGAGGCGAGGCCGTTCTTCTCGGCCTCGGGGATGGAATAGTAGGTGTAGGTCTTGCCGCCGGCTTGGAGCGTCTGGCGGGCCTTGAAGCTGTCGAGTGAGGGCACGGCTGGTTCTATCCTCGCTGCGGGTTGTCGAACACGCGCAGGCAAGACCTGCGCTACGAAATATGTGTTCGGCCTGTGTAGCGCCCGACGGGCGCGCGCCGCCCCGGGAGTGCCCGGGCAGGAGACGATGCGCGGTGGCGATTTGGACGCCCGTGATGCCGCGCGGCGCAGCCAAGCGAGGATATAGAACTTTTCGAATCTGGCCGCTACCGGGTCGCGATGACAGGCGCGTTTTCCTGTCGGAAGCGCGAGGTCGCAGGCACGTGCGTCCCCTCCCCCCTCTGCGGGGGAGGGTGTAGCGTGAAGCAGCCGGCCCGAGGTTACCCCTCGCCCGGCACCCCCGCCTTCGACAGCGCCTTCAGCCGATTCGGCTCGGCGGCGACCTTGCGCAGGGAGGCGACGTTGGCGGCGGCTTCCGCGGGGCTCATGTCCCGACGCAGGATAGCCTCGGCATCGGCGGTGCGGCCTTTCAGCCCCAGCACCAGGGCGAGATTCGCCCGCACCCGGGCGTCGGCGCCGGGCTGCTCGGCGGCGAGCCGCAGGGTCTGCTCGGCCTGATCGAGGTTGCGCGACAGCGCGTAGGACAGGCCCAGGTTGGACAGGAGCGAGGGCTCGTTCGGCCGGATCTTGAGGGCGGCCTCGTAGAAGCCCTGCGCGCGCACCTGATCACCGAGCTGGGCCGAGGCGGACCCTTGTGCCGACAGGATGCGCCAATCGGGCGAGGCCGGCGAATGGGCGTTGGCGAGCACGTCGATCGCCTCGCGGTAGCGACCGAGCTCGACCAGCGACTTGCCGTAGGCGCCGAGCAGGAACGTGTCCTTCGGGTTGCGCAGGGCCGCCTGCTGCAGAACCGCCGAGGCTTGGCTGATCTGGTCGTTGGCGCGCAGGGCCCGGGCATATGCCACCGCCGCGCGGCCATCGTCGGGATTGGCGTTGAAGCGCTCGGCCAGGGCCTCGATGTTCTGGCGCGATGCGGCCGGCCGGTCGCCGATCGAGCCTGTCGTCTCCGGGCCGGAGGTGTTGCAGCCGGCAAGCCCCAGCGCGAGCACGGCCGCCAGCGCGGCCCGGCGTCCGGCGAAGATTTCGGGATGGGCGATCCGGATCAGGGCGGTCATCATGGTACGCGGCGCCTCCGGGCGGGCCGGGGGTCCGGGCTTGTGCTTCACCCCTCCGGCCGGCCGGTGATAGAGCGTTAACCCTAACCACCGGTTAAGCCCTCCAGCGCGCAAGAGGCCCATGACCCAGGCCGAGACCCAGCCGACGTATCCCGCCCTCCTGCCCGCCGACGCGGCCGCCGTGCCGGTGACGCTCGTCACCACCGGATCCTGGGGCGACGTGCAAACCGCCCTCGATCCCGCCCAGCGGCGCTTCGCGGAGGCGCTCGGCTTCAAGCCGAAGGCCGGGAGCCTCGCCCTTCTGCCCGGGCCGGACGGCGAACTCGCCCGGGTGCTGTTCGGCCTCGGCGACACGGAGACGGCGGCCTACGACCGGCTGATCGTCGGCAAGCTACCGGGGCTGCTGCCGGAGGGCAGCTTCCGCCTGGAGAACGCCCCCGATCCGGCCGAGGCCGCCCTCGCCTGGCTGATGGGCAGCTACCGCTTCGGCCGCTACCGCTCCGGGAACGAGACGAAGGCGCGGCTCACGGCGCCGGCCGGTATCGATGCCGCCGAGGTCGTGCGGATCGCCGCCGCCGTGGCGTTCGGCCGCGACCTCGTCAACACCCCCGCCAACGACCTGGGCCCGGCCGAGATCGAGGCCGCCGCCCGGTCCCTCGCCGGATGCCACGGGGCCGCCATCACGGTCACGGAGGGCGATGCCCTCGCCAGGGACTTCCCGCTGATCCATGCGGTCGGCGCCGCCTCGCCGCGGGCGCCGCGCCTCATCGACCTGACCTGGGGTCCGGAGGACGCGCCGCGCGTGACGCTGGTCGGCAAGGGCGTCGCCTTCGACACGGGCGGGCTCGACCTCAAGCCGTCCGCCGCGATGCTGCTGATGAAGAAGGATATGGGCGGTGCCGCCGCGGCGCTCGCCGCCGCCGACATGGTGATGGGGTCCGGGCTCAAGATCCGCCTGCGGGTGCTGATCCCCGCGGTCGAGAACGCGGTCGCGGGCAACGCCTTCCGGCCGGGCGACGTGCTGCCGAGCCGGGCGGGCTTGAGCGTCGAGATCGGCAACACCGACGCGGAGGGCCGGCTGATCCTCGCCGACGCGCTGGCGCTGGCCGAGGCCGAGGCGCCCGACCTGCTCCTCGATTACGCGACGCTGACCGGCGCGGCCCGGGTGGCCCTCGGGCCCGACCTGCCGGCCTTCTTCACCGAGGACGAGGCCCTGGCGGCGTCGGTCGCGGAGGCCGGCCGGAGCGCCGCCGATCCGATCTGGCGGATGCCGCTCCACGCCCCCTACGCGAGCCTGCTCGACTCCAAGGTGGCCGACCTCAACAACGTCTCGGGCGGCCCGTTCGCGGGGGCGATCACCGCGGCCCTGTTCCTGCGCCGCTTCGCCCCGAAGACGAAGGCGCACGGCCATTTCGACCTCTACGGCTGGAACCCATCGGCCAAGCCCGGCCGGCCGGAGGGCGGCGAGGTCCAGACCGCGCGGCTTACCTACGCGCTGCTGAAGGCGCGCTACGGCGGCTGATCCGTCTTTGCGAGCTGAGCGAAGCCGACGGGATGAGACCGATCCCATTTCACGCCCTCATCCTGAGGTGCCCGCGCAGCGGGCCTCGAAGGAGCCCTCCAGGGATCGCGGCGACTTCTGGAGGGCTCCTTCGAGGCCTTCGCTCCGCTTCGGCACCTCAGGATGAGGGCGGGGATTGGATTTCTCTCGTGACGAGTTTCCAATCAGGCTCTTACGCCAAGCCCGCCAGCCGCAGCACCACCCCCGCCCCGGCGCAGAACGCCAGGGTGGGCAGCGTGCCGAGCCTCAAGCGGAACACGGCCAGGATCGCCGCCAGCGTCAAACCGAGGGCCGCCGGATCGAGGCTGCCCGCCACCGGCCAATCGAAGCGCAGCGGCCCCAGCGGCACCGTCTCGACCTCCCGGAACAGCGTCCGCAGCCCGAACCAGACCGCGAGGTTCAGGATCACCCCCGCCACCGCGGCGGTGATCGCCGAGAGCGCCCCCGCAAGCCGCCGGCTGCCGCGCAGGCGCCCGATCAGCGGCGCACCGGCGAAGATCCACAGGAAGCAGGGCGCGAAGGTCACCCAGGTGGTGAGCAGCCCGGCGAGCGTTCCTGCGAGGAGCGGCGGCAGCGTCCCGGGCGCCCGGAACCCCGCCAGGAAGCCCACGAATTGCAGCACCATGATTAGCGGGCCGGGCGTCGTTTCGGCGAGGCCGAGCCCGTCGAGCATCTCGCCGGGCTTCAGCCAGCCGTAGTGGTCCACCGCCTGCTGCGCCACGTAGGCGAGCGCCGCGTAGGCGCCCCCGAAGGTCACCAGCGCCATCTTGGAGAAGAACAGCGCCACCTGCCCGAAGACCGGCGGGACTCCGGGCGCGAGCAGCAGCGCCGCCACCGGCAGGAGCCAGATCGCGAGCCACAGCGCACCCATGCGCAGGGAGGCGGCACCGCCCGCCCGCTCCCGCGGCAGCATCGCGGCGCCGATGAGGAAGCCGGCCTCGTCCGCCCCCGCATCCGCGGTGGTCGCGTCGGGCCTGCGCCGCGCGAGCCCCAGCAGCCCCGCGGCGATCACCACCAGGGGGAACGGCACCCCCAGCACGAACAACGCCGCGAAGGCGGCGAGCGCGACGAGCCGGTCGGTCCGGTTGCGCAAGGCGCGGCCGGCGAGCCGCCACAGGGCGTGCAGCACGATGGCGAGCACCGCGGCCTTCAAGCCGAAGAACAGGCCGGCGACCACATCGACATGGCCGTACAGCACGTAGAGCCAGCTCAGGGCCATCAGGGCGACGAGCCCCGGCAGCACGAACAGGCCGCCCGCGACCAGCCCGCCCGCCGGCCCGTGCATCAGCCAGCCGATATATGTCGCGAGCTGCTGCGCCTCCGGGCCGGGCAGCAGCGTGCAGAAGCCGAGCCCGTGCAGGAAACGCCGCTCCGAGACCCAGCGCCGCTCCTCAACCAAGATGCGGTGCATCACGGCGATCTGGCCGGCCGGCCCCCCGAAGGAGAGCGCCGCCACCCGCGCCCAGACCGGGACGGTCTCGGCCAGCGACGGTGCGCTCAGGCCGTCAGCGGCAGCCCCGTCTCGATCAGGCGCGCCCACAGGGAGGCTCCGTAGGGCGCGGCGGCGTCGTTGAAATCGTAATGCGGGTGGTGGAGCGAGGCACTGTCGCCGTTGCCGATGAACATGTAGGCGCCGGGGCGGCGGCCGAGCATGTAGGAGAAATCCTCGGCGGTCATCATCGGCGCCACGGCCCGATCGACGTTCTCCCCGCCGACCAGAGCCGCGGCGACGTCGGCCATGAAGTCCGTCTCGGCCGAGTGGTTCTCGGTGACCGGATAGCTCGCCCCGAAGTCCGTCACCCCCGTGGCGCCGAAACCTGCGGCGATCTCCGCCACCAGCGTCTCGATGCGGGCCTTGATCTGGCTCCGCACCCCCTGGGACAGGGTGCGCATCGTGCCCCGCATGGTCACGGTCTGGGGCAGGACGTTGAACGCCTCGCCGGCATCGAGCGCGCAGACCGACACCACCGCCGATTGCAGCGGATCGAGGTTGCGCGCCACGATGCTCTGCAGGGCGATGATCACGTGGCTGGCCACCAGCACGCTGTCGACGGCGTTCTGCGGCAGGGCCGCGTGGCCGCCCCGCCCCTCGATGGTCAGGGTGAACCGGTCGGTAGAGGCCATGATCGGGCCCGGCCGGATCGCGAAGGTGCCGACCTCCATGCCGGGGATGTTGTGCATCCCGTAGACCGATTCGATCCCGAACCGCTCCATCAGGCCGTCCTCGACCATCGCGTCGCCGCCGCCGCCGCCCTCCTCGGCGGGCTGGAAGATCAGTACGGCGGCGCCGTCGAATGCGCGGGTCTCGGCGAGGTACTTGGCGGCCCCGAGCAGCATCGTGGTGTGCCCGTCGTGACCGCAGGCGTGCATCTTGCCCGGCACGGTGGAGCGGTAGGGCAGATCGCGCACCTCCTGGATCGGCAGCGCGTCCATATCGGCGCGCAGGCCGATGGCGCGGTTGGACGAGCGTCCCCTGCCGCGGATCACGCCCACGACCCCGGTCCGGCCGATGCCGGTGACGACCTCGTCGCAGCCGAACGCCCTGAGTTTTTCGGCTACGAACCCCGCCGTCCGCTCGACGTCGTAGAGCAGTTCGGGATGGGCGTGGAGGTCGTGCCGCCACGCCGTCATCGTGTCGGCGAAGTCGCGGATCCGTTCGAGGACGGGCATCGGGTCGGGACTCTCGGCACCTGCGGGTCTCAGGGTGACCAGCAAAGCCGGGGCCAGAGCCCGCGTCAACGGCCACGCTCGGGGGAGCAGGCCTGCCGCCACGCGCAGATTTCAATCTGTGCGTTACGCACTTCGACAAGCT
This sequence comes from Methylobacterium guangdongense, assembly GCF_038442355.1. Taxonomy (NCBI): domain Bacteria; kingdom Pseudomonadati; phylum Pseudomonadota; class Alphaproteobacteria; order Hyphomicrobiales; family Methylobacteriaceae; genus Methylobacterium; species Methylobacterium guangdongense. The sequence goes on along the minus strand of NZ_JBBXMX010000004.1, from coordinate 110,065 downwards.
TCGCTTTTTGAGCGATGCGCTGTAGGGTTGCAATCCTCAACCTGAGGATAGACCCATGCGCAGGGCCGTGCTGCTGTTCCTGGTTTCCCTGGCAGCACCGCTGCTGCTGCCCGCGGCCCCGGCTTCGGCGACGCCCGGGATGCTCAACGCACGGGGCTGCCACGGCCATCCGCGGCACTGCCATCCGCGCTCGGAGTGGCGGACCAACCGGCGGGGTCGGCACTACGTCGCCGGCCGCTTCTTCCGGGATTGAGGCGCGGCGATGCGCTTCCACCTCGGGATCGCCCTGGCCACGGCGGCCCTGTCGGCGATGGCGTGGCTTTCGCCCCTCGCCCCGGATGCCGCGCTGGCCCGCGCCTGCTTCCAGCCGGACGAGTCGACGCTCGAAAGCCACCAGCACTATCGCAGCCGGCAGGACGATTGCGACGTCCATGGCCCAGCCAGATCGCGCGACGGCGGCAAGCCGGAGGGCGCCTCGGCCAAATGCCGCGACGGAACCTGGAGCTTCAGTCACTCGCGCAGCGGGACCTGCTCCCGCCATGGGGGCGTCGAGCGGTGGGAGAGCGGAGGGCTCATGGGGCCGCGGCCCGGCGGCGGAGCGAATCCAAACGCCTGAATCTGCCACCAAGGCCCCGATGCCAAAGCGCTTTCCCCTCCCCTGACGATCCCAGGCCTGCCCGGGATCGCTCGAGCTTGCGGGGAGGAGAGAGCACCGCGGGTCGCACGGTTTGACGATCTGAGGCCCGACAGCGCCCCCGGTTCACCCCCCGGTAAGCGCAGGCTGGCACCATGCCGCCGAGCCCGGGATCCCTGAATGACCAGCCTCGTCGGAACGCCGCCGCCCCGCGCGCAGGCCGGCCGTTCGCCCTTCGACAGCCCGGCGCTGCTGGTCGCGCTGATCCTGGTCGCCCTGTTCGGCCTCTACGATCCGCGCACGCTCGCGCCGGTCTTCGACGGGCTACGCCTGCCCGATACCGACGACATGATGCGCCTCGTCGGCGTGCGCGACCTGCTCGCCGGCCAGGGCTGGTTCGACGCCGTGCAGCACCGGATGCTGCCCCCGGCGGGCATCGCCTCGCACTGGTCGCGCCTGATCGACCTGCCGATCGCGGGGCTCGTCCTGGCCTTCACGCCGATCCTCGGACGGGCCGCCGCGGAAGCCGCCGCAGCCGCCACGTGGCCCGCGCTGCTGTTCCTTCTCTACGGGGCACTGGCGGGTTTCGGGATGCGCCGCCTGTTCGGGTGGCGCGTCGCCCTGCTGGTGCTGTTCGTCGCGCCGCAGACCGCGGTGTTCCTGAACGTCTTCCGCTTCGGACGGATCGACCACCACAACGCGCAGCTCTGCGCGGTGCTGGCGATCGCCCTGGCGCTGGCGGATCCGGCCCGGCGGATGCGGCGCGGGCTCCTCGCCGGGGCCGTGGCCGGACTGTCGCTGGCGATCGGCCTCGAGACCCTGCCGGTGATCGCGGCGGCGGGCCTCCTCGTCCTCGCAGATTGGCTGCGCCAGGGCGACCGCGCCGCCGGCCTGCTGGCGGGCTACGGGGCCGGTCTGTTCGGGGCGAGCCTGCTGCTGTTCGGCGTCCAGACGGCGCCATCCCTCTGGACCGTACCGGCCTGCGATGCCCTGTCCCCGCCCTGGCTCCTGCTGGCGGCCGGCGCCGCCGCGATCGGCGGAGCGGCCCTGCTGGCCGAGAGACGCAGCATGGGCGGGCCTGCGCGCTGTGCCCTCACCGCCCTCGTCGGCGCCGGGATGGCACTCGGCTTCCTCCGGATCGCGCCGTCCTGCCTCGCCGGGCCGTTCGCCGGCATGGACGACCTCGTGCGCAGCGCCTGGCTCGACCAAGTGGACGAGATGCGCACCTTCCCGCAGTTCCTGCGCGGCGAGCCGGATGTCGCGCTGCCCAACATCATGCCGATCCTCGTGGCGGCCCTCTACGCGGCCGTGATGGCTGTCCGCGAACGGACGCCCGACCGGCGCCGATTCTTCGTCGTGGTGGCGGCGCTGATCGTCCCGGGCGCGCTGATCGCCCTCGGGCAGGCCCGGGGCATGTACGTCGCCGGGGCCTTCGTGCCGCTGCTCGGCGCGGTCGCGCTCGATCGCGCCATCGCGGGGCTGCGGATGCCGGGATCAGGCCTGCACCGGTTGGCGCTGGTCCTGCTGGCCATGGCGATGCTGAGCAAGGCCTGGGCGGTCCTCACGGCCCAGCCGGCGCGGCTCCTGAGCCCGGCTGCCATCGGAGCGCAGAGCGTGCCCGCCTCCAACTGGCGGACCTGCACGGCGCCCGCCGCCTACGCGGCCCTCGACCGGCTCACGCCGGGACTGGTGCTCAGCAGCATCGATCTCGGGCCGGCCCTCCTGCTGATGACCCACCACGCGGTGGTCGCCGCCCCGTATCACCGCAACCTCGTGGGGATGCGCGCGGCGATCGAGGCCTCGGCAGGGTCGGAGGACACGCTGCGGCGGATCACCCGGCAACGGGGGGCCGATTACCTGATGCTCTGCACGGCCGCCCTCGACCGGGCCAAGCCGGGCGGACCCGAGCCCTTCGCCACGGACCTCGCCCGCGGCGCCGTGCCGGCCCCGGACTGGCTCACGCCGGTGACCGACCTGCCGGGCGGCTCGGCGCTCCGGGTCTGGCGCATCCGGCGCGACTGAGGGCGCCCTATGCCGGGTCCGGTGCGCCGCCGGCCCGGCGCAGGCGCAAAGCGTTGCCGAGGACGAACACGCTGGAGAACGCCATCGCGCCCGCAGCCAGGACCGGCGACAGGGCCGGCCCACCGAAGGGCACCAGCACGCCCGCCGCGACCGGAATCAGCGCGGCGTTGTAGGCGAAGGCCCAGAACAGGTTCTGGCGGATATTGGCCATCACCGCCCGGGAGAGCGCCAGCGCCTCCACCAGGGCGTCGAGGGATCCCGACATCAGCACCACGTCGGCGCTGTCGACCGCGATGTCGGTGCCGGTGCCGATGGCGAGCCCGACATCCGCCTCGGCAAGAGCCGGCGCGTCGTTGATGCCGTCGCCCACGAAGGCGACCGATCCGTGCTCCGCCCGGAACCGCTGGACCGCCTCGACCTTCCCGCCCGGCAGGACCCCGGCCGCCACGACGGCGATGCCCAGACTTTTCGCGACGCTGGCGGCTGCAGCGGGATCGTCGCCCGTCACCATCGCGACCGCGAGGCCCCGCGCCGTCAGCGCCGCCACCGACTCCCGGGCCCCCGCCTTGACGGGATCGGCCAGCGCCAGCACGGCGGCATGGCGGCCGTCGAGGACGAGGTGGATGGGGCTCCGGCCCTCGAGCGCCAGACGGTCGGCGCGGGCGGTGAGGTCCGAATCCCTGGCAATGCCGAGCCGGTCGAGGAAGCGCGGCGCGCCGAGCGCCACGTCCCGCCCCGCGACCCGGCCGGAAACGCCGAACCCTTCCGTGGCCTCGAAGCGGTCCGGCTCGGCCACGGCGAGGCCGCGTTCGCGCGCCGCCGCCACGACGGCGCCGGCCAGCGGGTGTTCGGAGCGCGTCTCCAGCCCGGCGGCGAGCGCCAGGGCTTCGGTTTCCGAAACGCCGGGCCGGGCTACGAGATCGGTCAGCCGCGGGCGTCCCTCGGTCAGGGTCCCGGTCTTGTCGAGGGCCACGACGCGGACGTCGCGCAGGCGCTGCAGGGCCGCCCCGTCGCGGAACAGCACGCCCCGCGCCGCCGCCCGCCCGGTCCCGACCATGATGGCGGTCGGGGTGGCGAGGCCCATCGCGCAGGGACAGGCGATGATCAGAACCGCCACCGCGTTGACCAACGCCGTCCCGAGGGCGGGCGCCGGCCCCAGCAGCAGCCATCCGAGGAAAGTCACAGTGGCGATGCCGATCACGGCCGGCACGAAGCGCCCGGTCACCCGATCGACCAGCGCCTGGATCGGCAGCTTGCCGCCCTGGGCCCGCTCCACCATCGCGGTGATCTGGGCGAGCACGGTGGCGCTGCCGACCGCATCGACCCGCAGGTCCAGGCTGCCGCGGCCGTTGAGGGTGCCGCCGACCGTCCGGTCGCCCGGCGCCTTGCGCACCGGGGCCGGCTCCCCGGTCACCATGCTCTCATCGACGGCGCTCGTGCCGGCGATCACCACGCCGTCGGCGGCGACGCGTTCGCCGGGGCGCACCCGCACCACGTCGCCGAGGCCGAGCGCGGCGAGCGGCACCTCCACTTCAGCCCCGTCGCGGACGACCCGCGCGGTCTTCGGTGCGAGATCCATCAGACGGGCGATGGCCTGTCCTGTCCGGCCCTTGGCGCGGGCCTCCAGGGTCCGACCGAGCAGGATCAGCGTGACGATCAGCACGCTCGCCTCGAAGTAGAGATGCGCCGCCCCCGCGGGCAGGAGGCCGGGGGCCAGGGTCGAGACCAGGGAATAGAGGTAGGCGGCCCCCGCCCCAAGCGCGACCAGGGCGTTCATGTCGGGATGCCCGCGGACCAGGCCCGGCAGCCCGCGGAGGAAGAAGCGCCGGCCCGGCCCGGCCAGCACCAGGGTCGCCAGCACCGCCTGGATCAGGGCGGTCGCGGATCCGCCGTGCAGGCCGGGCAGGACGTGGCCGCCCATGTCGAGCACCACCACGGGTGCGGAGAGGAGCGCCGCCGCGATCAGGTCGCGCCGCAGCACCCGGGCCTCCTCGACGCGACGGGCCGCCGGATCGGTGGGCGTCTCGGCATCGAGGGATTGCGCCTCGTAGCCTGCCTCCGCGACGGCGGCGATGAGGTCGGGCATCGCCACCAGCGCCTCCGGATGGCGGATTGCGGCTTGCCCGGTCGCAAGGTTGACGCTGGCGCCGGTCACGCCCGGCACCGCGGCGAGGGCCTTCTCGACCCGGCCGACACAGCTCGCGCAGGACATACCGTCGATGGCCAGAAGGGTCTGGGCCTCGGGCACCGGATATCCGGCATCCGCCAGTGCCGCCGCGGCCTCGACCGGGCCGGCCTGCCCGCCCAGGACGAGGCTCGCCCGGCCGGTGGCGAGGTTGACCGCAATGTCGCGCGCGCCCGGCAGCGCCGCGAGCGCCCGCTCGACCCGACCGACACAACTCGCGCAGGACATTCCCTCGACGGGGAGGTTCAGGGCCACGGGGGCGGCGGAGCGGAGCGCGGTGTCCATGCCCCCTGAAATGGGGATTCTTGGCATTGCGAGGTCAAGGGTCAGGTATGCATGGCGCGGCTGACGCGCGTTGCGGGATCGCCCATCCTCGGCCAAGCTTCCCCGGACCAGGGAATCGAGGGCAGACATGGCGGAACCGCTGACCATCTACGGCGATCCGGGCTCGGGCAACTGCCTCAAGGTCAAGTGGGTGGCGGCCCAGCTCGGCATCCCGGCGACGTGGCGCGACGTGGACGTGCCGGGGGGCGGAACGCGCAGGCCGGAATTCCTGGCCCTCAACCCCGCCGGCCGGGTGCCGATCGTGGTCTTCCCCGACGGGGCTGTCCTGTCGGAATCGAACGCCATCATCATCCACCTCGCGGAGGGCTCCGCGCTGATCCCGGAGGCATCCTTCGCCCGGGCGCGGATGCTGCAATGGATGTTCTGGGAGCAGTACAGCCACGAGCCCTACATCGCGGTCCGCCGCTACCAGCTCCACTATCTCGGGCGGTCGCCGAACGAGCTCGACCCGAAGCTTGCCGAGCGCGGCGCCGACGCCCTGCGGCTGATGGAGGAAACGCTCGAGCGCTCCGCCTTCCTGGTGGGCGACACCCTGACCCTCGCCGACGTGGCCCTCGTGGCCTACACGCGCATGGCCCATGAGGGCGGCTTCGACCTCGCGGATTACCCCGCGATCCGCGGCTGGATCGCGCGGGTCGAGGCGGGGCTCGGGATCGGGGCCTATCCGGGTCCGACCTGATCGGCCGCCGACTGCGCGGAGGGCGCCCCGTATTCCGGCAGGCTGACCCGCACGACGGTCCCCTGCCCCACCGTACTCTCGATGGTCAGCCGCCCCCGGTGGCGATTGAGGCTGTGCTTGACGATGGCGAGCCCCAGGCCCGTGCCGCCGCGCGCCCGGCTCGACGCGACGTCGATCCGGTAGAAGCGCTCGGTCAGCCGCGGGATGTGCTCGGGCGCGATGCCCGGCCCGTCATCGGCCACCGACAGGACGATCCGGCGGCCGAGCCGGGGGTCGTCCTCCCGGGCGAGCCCGACGCTGATCCGGCCGCCGCCGTACTTCACGGCGTTCTCGATGAGGTTCTCGATCACGCGGACCAGCTCGTCGGCGTCGCCGGCCACGCGGTAGGGGCCGTCGCCGTCCTCGAACCCGATGGTGGCCCCCCGCGCCTGGGCGGGCGGCCCCTGGGCATCGACCATCTGGCGGGCCAGCGCCCCGAGATCGACCACGTTGGTCGGCGCCACGTGCTCGCGCAGCTCGATCCGGGAGAGCGACAGAAGGTCGTCGATCAGCCGCGTCATGCGCAGGGCCTGGACGCGCATGATCTCCAGGAAGCGCTCGCGGGCCTGCGCGTCGTCCCGGGCCGGGCCCTGCAGGGTCTCGATGAAGCCGATCAGGGTGGCCAGGGGCGTGCGCAGCTCGTGGCTGGCATTGGCGACGAAATCGACCCGCATCGCCTCCAGGCGCCGGGCCGAGGTGAGGTCGCGCAGGAACAGCAGGGCGCTCACGCCCGACCCGTCGGGCATCGGCAGGGCGCCGATCTGCACCTCGAAGGTCCGCTCCGTGGGCACCCGGGTCGACAGGGCGACCCGGCGCGGCAGGCCCGAACTCAGCACCGCCTCGATGCCGTCCAGCACTTCGGGATCCCGAAGCGCGAACGACAGGGGCCGGGCGTGATGGAGGGCCGGCAACAGGGCCCGGGCGGCGGGGTTCGCCTCCACCACCCGGGTCCTCCGGTCCACCAGGATGACCGGATCGGGCACGTGGGCGAGCAGCGCATCGGCGACCGCGTGGCGCTGCTTGGTCGCGGCCGGCCGCGGCGGTGACTGGGCGGGACCGCGCCCGCCGAGCCATCCGCCGAGGCAGATCGCGCCGAGGCCCGCGAGGATCAGCGGAAGGTCGAGACGCCCCGCGAGCGCGAGCGCGAGACCGAGCAGACCCACCGCAATCGCGGCGCCGGTCCAGGCCGGGGAGCTGCGCAGGCGCTCGGACATGGCGGGCCGTCCCGGCGCGTCAGCGCGGATCGGACTCGTCGCGCCACGCCCGGCCGGACGGGCCGGCGGTGCCTTCCGGGGGGCCGGGGTCGCGGGCGCCGCCCGCGCGCTTGACGATCTCGTAGAGGCCGAGCATCGCCAGCGCGGTCACGAACGGCACCACGTAGTAGCAGCCGCGGAACAGCAGCAGCGAGGTCAGCACCTCGTTGCGCGGCAGGCTCGACAGGGCGAGCAGGATCGTCGCCTCGAACACCCCGATGCCGCCCGGCGCATTGGACGCGATGCCCAGCATGGCGGCGAGCACGTAGATCGCCAGGAAGGTGGTGAAGGCGATCGTCGTCTCCTGCGGCAGCAGGACGTAGAGCACCGCCGCCGCCGCGCAGACATCGCCGATGCCGACGAGCATCTGGCCGATGGATACCGAGGCGCCCGGCAGTTCCAGCCGCCAGTGCTTGACGGTGATGCTGCGCTTCTTGGCCGAGACCCAGGCGAGGTAGCCCAGCACGAGGGCCAGCGCCGCGAGACCCACCGTCTGGTTGATCCGGATCGACGTGAAGGCGAGCCCGGCCAGCTGGCCCGCCTCGATGATCAGGCTGAGGCCCAGGACCACGCCCATGCCGAGCCAGAAGGTGAAGCCGGCGATCACCGTCAGCGCCGCGATCTTGGGGGTCGTCAGGCCCTGCCGGGAGTAGATCCAGTAGCGGATGGTGCCGGCGGTCAGCAGCGGGAAGCCGAGGGTGAAGCTCACCGCGTAGCTCGTGAACGAGGCGAGCGCCGTGATCCGGTAGGGCACCTTGATCTTGAGCTGACGCAGGGCCAGCGCATCGTAGCCGGTCAGGAACAGGTAGCTGATGCCGACGAACAGGAAGGCGAGGCCGAGCTGCCGGCCCGTCGCCGCCGCGATCGCCGTGCGCACCTCGGCCCAGCTCACGCTCTGGACCAGTTTCCACAGCACGCCGAGGGAGACCGCGAACAGAACGATGCTGGCGGCCGTGCCGATCCAGGCATAGCGGCTGCGCCGGCTCTTGCGTTTCGCGGCCGCTGCTTCCTGCTGGACCGGTTCGACCGGCTCGGCCGGCTTCCGGTGCTGATCCTGAAAATTCATGCCGTTCGGCGTCCGCCCTTCCGGCTGCGCGGCCCGGCCAAGGCCGAGAGCCAGCGCCGGATGGTCCCGGACCGCGGCCCGTTGACCCGCATGTAGGCCGAACCCACGCGCAAGGCCAGGGAAGTTGCCGCCGGAACAGGTCTTCTATCCTCAGCCGGTTGCCCCATTGAGGAGCTTAGCCGCCTCCGAAAGCCCGCGCCGGATCCGCGCCGGCACCTCCGGCGCGGTGCAGACATAGGTCGGGCTCGGATGCGGGATCCGAATGACCGGAAGGGCGGGGCGCAGGGCCGCGATCGCCGGCTCTGTCTCGGCGGCGTAGCGGCCGGCGAGAACCGCCACGGCGAGGCGCGGCAGCAGATCGAGGAGGGGCGCCAGATAGGGGGCGGCCGCCGCGACCTCGGACCGCCGGGGCGCGCGGTTGAGGGCGCCCTCTTGATGGATCAGCCACGGCACGGCGTTCCAGATCAGCGTGTCGGCCCGGGGAATCCCGGCCTCGGCCAGGAAGCGGAACAGGTTGGCGGCCGTGCCGTTCGCGCTGTCGCGGGTGACGAAGCCGGTGCGCAGAACGGCCGGGCCGGGCGTCTCCAGCAGGAGCAGCATCCGGGCGCCGACGCCGCCATCCAAGGGGTCGGGTATGGGGACCGGGGCGCCGCGCTCGGCGGAGATTCGCGCGGCGAGCGCCCGGATCGGCGCGATGTGTGGGGCCTCGATCAGCGCGCGGCGGGCCGCGAGGGCGCCGGGATCGGCCAGCGATTTGGGCGCCTGCGGCTCAGCCGGCATCGAGGCCGGGGATTGCCGGACCGAGCCGACCCGAGAGGCGGAAGCGCTCGATCCCGTTCTCCCGGGCGAGACGCGCGTCGAGGCCATCCCGGCCGCCGAACTGGAAGCCGATCTGGCTGGCATAGGCCGCACAGGCGGCGCGCTTCCGGGCCTGGGCATCCGGATCGAGTGTCACAGTCCGCTCGGGCAGCTCCGCGTACAGGTCCGCGAGCGGCTCCCGGGGGGCGGCCTCGCGCACCGTGTAGGGGAAATCGCGCCACCAGAGGATCGCGGGCCGCGGATCGAGGCTGCGCAGGGCCCGGACGGCCTGGACGGCCTGGACGTGATCGACATGGCCGCCGATCGCCTGCGGGGCGAGGAGGAGATCCGGTTTCTCGGCGGCGATCAGCTCGGCGAGGGCGGGGGCGAGGTCGGCCGCGATGCCGTCATCCGGGCGGGTCCCGGAAAACAGCTCCGGCGCCGAGCCGTAGCCCCGGTGCGGCGCCTCCCGGAACGGCAGATGCACCGGCGGGGCGATGCCGAGCGCGGCGGCGGCCTCGACATCTTCGTCCCGGCGCAACGCCATGTAGTCGATCTCGGCGGGCAGGCCCTTGTCGAGCTGGCAGGCGAGCGCGAACCCCTCCGGATTGGCGACACTGCCGGTGAACAGCGTCGCCATCACCACCCGCCAGCCCCCCTGTGCGAGTTGCGCCAGAAGGCCGCCGCAGGAGAAGGCCGCGTCGTCGAGATGGGGGGAGAGGGCGAGCGCAGTGGGCATGGTCCGGAATGATCGCCTTCGACAGGTCCGACCCTCGCCCTCATCCTGAGGTGCTGCGGAGCAGCCTCGAAGGAGGGCTCCGGGGATCGCAGCGCTTTCTGCAGGGCTCCTTCGAGGCCCGCTGGCGCGGGCACCTCAGGATGAGGGATTGGATTGGGATGCCCGAACCTGACGGATCCGTCAGAGCAGATGCGGCTCGGCGCGGAAGCGGCAGGTCGGGTCGTAGGGCAGGTCTTCGAGGAAATCGGTGGCGGGCTTCTCGTCGCGGACGCGGGCGTAGACCTCCATGATCTGCCGCCCGACCGCGTGCCACGAATAGACCCGCCGGCATTCCTCGAGCCCGGCCATCGCGATGCGGCGGCGCAGATTGGCGTCCGTGATGATCCGGGTCAGCGCGGCGGCCTGGGCCGGCACGTCGCCCGGATTGACCAGCAACCCGTTCTCCCCGTCGCGCAGGCAGTCCGACACGCCGACCGCGTGGCACGAGACCGTGGCGAGCCCGGCCGCGAGCGCCTCCAGGATCGTGTTGGAAAACCCCTCCGCGTAGGTCGGCGAGACGAACACGTCGGCGCGGCGGTAGAGATCAGGCACGGAGCCGTACTCGGCGTAGCCCGTGAAGGCGATCTCGCGCTCCGAGAAGGCGTGCTCCGCCGCGAGCGCCTTGGCGGGATCGACATCGGGCCCGATCCCCGAGATGGTGGCGGCGAAGGGGGTGCCCTGCCGGCGCAGGATCGCCAAGGCCTCGATGAAGTCGAGCACGCCTTTCCGGCGGTCGACCCGGCCGTGATAGAACAGACGCACCGGGCCGGCATGGGGTGCGGGCAGCCCGTCCGGCGTCCCTTGGGCGAACCGGTCGGTATCGACCGCACCGGGCACGATGGTGAACCGGGCCGGGTCCGAGCCCAGCCGCCCGCAGACCTCGTCCACGAAGGAGGCGCCGCCGATCAGAAGCGCGTTGGCGTGGGCCAGGACCTCGCACATGGCGACGCGGTGCGTCTCGCAGCAGGAGCCGACCCAGTGGCCGTCACCGCCCTGGATCGAGACGACGCTGGGCACGCCGAGTTTTCGGGCCGCGAGCAGCACCGCCCAGCCGGTGGGGTAGCCGTATTGCGCGTGCAGGATGTCGAAGGGCTTCTCCGCGTGCTCCTGCGCGATGGCGTCCACCATCGTGGCGATGTCGCGCTCGAAATCGCCCGAGGTCTGCTCGCCGAGCTGTTCCAGGCCGATCACCCGCACCCCCGGCACCGGCGGCGGCGGGCCGCCGCCATAGACCCGGGTGCCGAAGGCGTCGCCCCGGTACTGGGAGATCATCGTGACGTCGTGGCCGGCGCCGACCAGCTCGCGCAGCAGGTTCTGCGCGTAGACGCTCATGCCGGATATCGCCGGGAAGTAGCGGCGGCTGAGGAAGAGGATTCTCATGGGTGCACGCGATGCGGGGTGCGGGCCGGTCGAAATCCCCTCCCCCTTGTGGGGAGGGGTAGGGGTGGGGGTGGGGGTGGTACAGGATCGAGCGTAGAGGTGCCTTCTGCACCACCCCCACCTCCGGCTCCTCCCCGCAAGGGGGAGGAGAGAAGCGCACGCCGCCTCACTGCCATTGCCGCCGCGTCTCCTGCTCGCCGGCGAGCACCGGCCCGGGGCGCCGGCAGCCGCGGAGATACTCCACCGCCTGCGGGATCATCACGTCGGCCCGGTGGCTCTCGCGGGAGAGCTCGACGCAGATCAGCTTGCCGAAGCCGACCTCCTCCAGCGCTTCCAGGACGCCCGGCACGTCCATGTCGCCCTCGCCGAAGGGCAGGTGGATGTGGCTGCCGCGCTTCATGTCCTCGATCGCCACGGTGCCGATCCGGTCGGCGAATTCCCGCACCGCCGCCGCCGGCTCGCGCTCACCGGTGACAAGGCAGTGGCCGGTGTCGAGGGCGAGCTTCAGGCCCGGGATGTCGAGGGCCGCGTAATCGTCGAGCGTCTCGATCAGCATGCCGGGCTCGGGCTCCAGGCAGGGCACGACGCCGGATTCCGTGGCGAAGGCCGCGACCGCGTGCAGCCCCTCCTCCAGCCAGCGCTGGGCCTCACCGTGATCGACGCCGGGCTTCGGCACGCCGGCCCAGAACGAGACCGCCTCGGCGGACAGCATTCCGCCGATCTCGACGGCCCGCTTGAGGAAGCCGACCCGCCGGGCGCGGCCCGCGGCATCGGCGGTCACCAGCGTCGGCTCGTGCTTGGCGGAGGGATCGAGCAGGAAGCGGGCGCCGGTCTCGATGACGCAGCTCAGCTCCAGCTTCTCCAAGAGGCTCGCCACCCGGCCGGCCTCCGTCGCCCAGGTCTCGGAGAACGGGTCGAGGTGGTGGATGTCGAGGGTCAGCGCCACGCCGTCGTAGCCCGCCGCCTTGATCAGGTGGAGCGCGTCGTCGAGGCGGTGGTTGGCCGCGCCATTGGTGTTGTAGGCGAACCGGAGCGTCACGCCGCCCTCCCCTGCCGCTCTGCGAGGCGGAACGGCGCGTGATGCGATTCCGGCTCGCGGTAGAGCGGATAGTGGCGCCCGACGATCCGCTCGGCCAGGGCCACGTCGAACAACGGCTGGCCGCCGAACCGCTCCAGGGCCTCCGGGGTGAGGCGCACCGGGCGCAGGGTCTCGCTCTCGGCGCCGAACTTGATCAGCGGGTGGTCGCGCTCGACGAGCTTCCTCGTGTTGCGCTCGCCAATCCGGTAGTAGCTCATGGTCTCGACTTCGAGCCCCGGCACGATCGCCTTCACGACGCCGACTCCGCCGCCCGGGGGCGAGCACTCGACGTAGAGCACGTCGAACCCGGCTTCGAGCAGCCGGTCGCAGGCGATCTTGCCGCGCGCATGGCCGTCGGCGGCCGGGGTGGAGGGCAGCTCCGAAAAGCGCTTGGTGCTGCGCTCGGAATAGACGGTGTCGGCGAGCACGCCGCGCAGATCGGCGGCCGGCATCTCGATCCATTCGAGCATTGCCTGGAGGGCGCGGCTTTCCTCGAGATCGAGGCTCGGCAGCGCCTTCTGGATGAACGCGTCGACGTAGCCCGGCGGCGTCACGGTGGCGGCCATGTCGAGGGGGCCGTGCCCGAAAGTCTTACGGACACGGGCGGCCTGGAACTCCAGGAGCGCCTTGCGCAGGGCCCGGTCCCGGTCCGGGTCACAGGCCTCGCCACAGGCCGACAGGGCGATCGGCGCCGGGGTGCGGGCCGGGTCCTCGTCGTAGCCGACGACGTAGAGGTTGGTCAGGCCGAACTGGTCGGTGGCGAATTTCGGCAGCGCCCGGATGCCCAGCTCCTTCAACCGCGCCAGCATCGCGCGGTTCTCCGGGCCGATGCCGTCGAGGTCGAGCATCACGCCCTGATCGAGCGCCCGGAACAGCAGGCCGTTGCCGTCGCGCTGGAGCAGTTCCAGCACGCCGTGGCCCAGCGCGAAGGGCACGTCCGGCCCGGCGCCGAGGCCGTTGGTGATCAGGTTGGTGAAGGGCTTGTAGCCCTCCGACAGCTCGAAATAGTCGGTCGCGGCGATATCGAGCGGCATCAGCACGATCTCGCCCGTGGCGTGCCGGACGCTCGGCGTCCACTCGAGCACGGTATCGCGGTTCACCGGGGAGCCCGCGGGCAGGCACAGGGTCAGCGGGTCGGCGACCGATGTCGCGCCGTACACGCGGGCGAGATCATTGTAGCTCGCCCGCTCCTTGGCCCGCGGCAGCACGGCCAGCGAGGGCATCAGGTTCTCGGCGATCTCCGCCACCGCGCCGATCAGCGCCTCGTCGTCGGTGGCGCCGTAGCCGATGCCGGAGGGCATCGCGCCCACGAAGAACGGATCGTCGAGGAACAGGGCGACGAACCAGACCGGCACGCCGGTGCGGTCGAGGGGCGCCAGCGGGAAGCCGACGATGCGGCCCTCCGGCAGGACGTCGAGATAGGCCTTGACCGGGTCGGGCAGGGTCTCGGGCAAGCCCTCGATCGGCCGCTTGGCGCCGAAGCGGTAGGGGCGCGGCGCCTTGATCCGCTCGTGGCGGGCGCGGTCGTCCTGGTCGTGGAAGGCGTCTGCGTTGCTCACGTCGTGTTTCCGTCTTCCTCGAACCGCCGGCCTTCCCACCTTCGTCCCAACCACGCCCTCATCCTGAGGTGTGAGCGCAGCGAGCCTCGAAGGAGGCTTCCAGCCAGCCGCGCGATCCCTGGAGCCCTCCTTCGAGGCCTCCGCTGCGCTCCGGCGCCTCAGGATGAGGGGGTGAGTGGGAGATACGTGGGTTGGTTGCGTGCTTTGAGCATCCTGTCCGCTACCCCTGCCCGTAGGCCTGGGCGACGAGCCGCATCGTGTGAAGGTCGCGGGACGCCGAGTACGTTGCCCGCTCCTCGGGCCGGCGCAGGGCCGAGCCGAAGGCGCGCACCTGCTCGGTGAAGGGCGAACTCTCGGTGTCGAATGCCAATGGCGCGGCGCGGCCGCTGGCACCATCGATGAAGGTCAGCGTGCCGCCGGCAACCTGGCCCATCGTGTTCTCGGCCACGAGCATCCCCTTCGTGCCGACCACTTCCAGGCGGCGGCGGGGCAGCGCATCGGGGCAATTGTAGGCGACGTGCAGGCTCGCGAGCGCGCCACCCGCGGTCTGCCCGATCAACAGGGCGCCGTCATCGACCGCGTAATCCTGGGCCTTGCTCTGGGTCAGGGCCGCGATGGCGGCGATCGGTTCGCCGACCAGAAAGTCCACGAGGTCGAGCCCGTGCGGCGCGAGGTCCATCAGGGCGCCGCCGCCGGCCTGGGCGGCGTCGATCCGCCAGTTCGGCTGCCCGGCCTCCGACCATTCGCGCCCGAGCCAGCAGGCGTAGACGATCCGCACGGCCGTCACCGTGCCGAGCCGCCCGGCCTCGACCTGGGCGCGGATCATGCGATGGGCCGGGTGATGCCGCTGATCGAAGGCCGTCCCGTAGAAAATCTTATGAGCCTCGACGGCGTGCGTGATCGCCTCGGCATCGCTGAGCGTCGCCGCCATCGGCTTCTCGCACAGGATCGCCTTGCCGGCGGCGGCCAGCGCCTCGACGGCGCCGCGATGCAGGTGGTTGGGCGTTGCCACGTAAACCGCCTCGACCTCGGGCTCGGCGATCAGGCCGGCGAGGTCGGCGTGACCACGGGCGCCCGCCCGTTCCGCCGCCGCCCGGCTCGTCGGATCGGGATCGCAGACCGCGACCAGCCGATGGCCGGCGGCGCGGATCCCGGGCTCCATGTAGTCGCGGGCGACCCAGCCGTAGCCGACGATGCCCCAGCCGACCGCGTCCATCACCAGCGCTCCGGCAGGTCGACGAACTCGCGCACGCGGACGCGCTGCGTCTCCCGGGCGTCGAGGTCCTCGGTGAAGGTCAGGTGCTCGGGGCCGGGGGAATGCAGCGGATAGGTGGCGCGGGGGGCGTATTCCGCCTCATAGCGCTCGGAGGGCCAGCGGATGGCATAGCCATCGCCGTCCGGCCCATAGAGCGGGTTGAGCCGCAGCACGGTGCCGGGCTTCGGCAGGGTCAGGCCGTCGATCAGGGCGCGCGGCGCCGGGCGCATTCCGGGCCCGCACACGACCGAAAAGGCCTCGCAGCGCCGCAGGGCGGCGGGCTCATGCGGCGCCGGTGCCCGGACCTCGATGAGGGCTCGGGTCAGCTCCGCATCGTCGTACACGAGGGCATCGGGGAACAGCTCGGCGATCTCCTCGGCCGTCACCGCCCGTCCGGCCGAGAAACCGGGGCAATCGCGATTATGGATGTGGCTCAGCGCCAGCCAGCCGTCGTCGCCCGCGTTCTGGCGGAGATTTTCCAGAAGCGCCGCCTTGTCGTCGAGGAAGTAGAAGGCATCGTTGCAGGCTACGAGATCGACCGGCGCCCCCGGGATCGGCCAGTGGGGCGAGCCCGCATCGAAGCAGACGAGCTGCGCCTTCGCGCCCACGACCCAGTGGCGGGCGACCCAGAGCTTGGCGAAGACCACGTCGGCCCCCGCGACCTTGCAGCCGCGCCGTTGCAGCTCGCGCAGGTAATGGCCGATACCGCAGGCGAATTCGAAGACGCAGGACGGCTCGTTCCAGTGCGCCTCCAGCAGCGACAGCCCGGCCAGAAAGGTCGGATCGCTCCAGCGGTGAAGGAAATAGTCGCCGACGCGGCCCCAGCCGAGGCGGTCGACCGCATCGCGCAGGGTCGCGGTGCGCCGGTCCTTGATGAGCCGGATGATCCCGGCCGGGTCGGCGGGCGGCCCGGTCCACCACTCGTCCTGATCGACCAGCAGGGCGGCCAGCGCCTCGTCGGGCTCGCCCGCGTCGAGATGGGCCAGGACCCGCTCGACCAGCGCCTCGCGGTTCACCCGCAGGTACGGGATCCCGTCGATGACGGGCCAGCGCGCACCGGTCTCGGCGTCCCGCAGGGCATGCGGGCCGTCGGGCTTCAGCGGATGGCCGGTATCCGGCGCTTGGAGTTCGAACGGGATCATGGCTCTCGCGACCGACCCGGCAGATGGGCCGCGGGGTCCGGCGATCAAGGGACTTGCGCTCAAGGGATGCGCATGTCGGCGAGGACGCGGTCGTGAAAGCCCTTCACCGGCCCGGCATGGACCAGTTCCCACTCATCGAGCACCATTCCCATGGTGGTCGAGGCGCCGCGCAGGTGCTGGGCGATCTGGAGCACCCGGTCGATGCAATCCGCCGCGTGGAAGGCGCGGCCTTCGCCGGTGGCATCGTCCGGAAGAACGGCGCGGGCGCGCTCGACCTGGCCGCGGAGGGGCTCGGCGAGTTCGGCCAGCGCCCAGGCGGTGGTGGTGGCCATGATCGGCCCGAGATGGTCGCCGAGCAGCATCTCGCCGGTGAAGCCGGCGTCGGGCATGGCGGCGTTGTGGAAGTGGTGGGCCATGGCGGCCAAAAAGACCGTACCGGGATCGGCGCGGTAGAACGGGCTGAGGCACACGCCGTAGACCGCCACGATCAGGCAATGCTCGGCGTGGTTCTCCGGCGGCTCCAGCAGGATCCGGGCGCGGCCAGGGCAGGTCACGCCGGCCCGCGGCTGCTGCGCCAGGGCGGCGACGAAGCCCGGCAGGGACCCGAGCGCGACAGCCGGGCGCGGGGCGAGCCGAGCCCGCAGACGGGCCCGCAGATCCGGATCGAGGTCGCCGGTCACGGCATCGAAGCCCGCGATCAGCACCGCGGAGGTCGCCTCCTCGGAGAGGCCGGCCGCGGTCAGGAAGGCGGCGTCAAGGTCGCAGAGGCGCGTCGCCGCGAGGGTTATCGCCGTGATGTCGAGGGCGACCTCGTCGGGCGCGGCGCCGCCGGTGAGACGTCCCCACCCCTGCGCGAACAGCCGCTCGGCGATCGAGCCGGTGCGGCCGGCGGACCGGACCCGCTTGAGGTCGTTCATCTCGACCAGAAGGTCGCGCAACGCCTCGGGCGCGGCGGCACCGGATTGCGACGGGTGGGTCTCGCTGGGCATCGTTTCTTTCAGGCCGGATGAGCCCTACGCCCTCACAGGCGGCTGGGACGGACTCGCCCATCGTTTGTTGGTCGCGGGTCCCCTCTCCCGTGCGGGAGAGGGACAGGGTGAGGGATCAGGTCTGTCCGGCCTGGGCTCGACTTATCGGCGCTTCGAGGGTGCGCTTTATCCTGAGACTTCCCCACCCTCACCCCAACCCTCTCCCGCACGGGAGAGGGAGTCGGTTGCGACCCGTCATCGACGCTAGGGTCGCCCCGGTTCATGCTGCTCCCGTTAGAGTGCTGGCAGCAGCAATCGAAGGGCGAGGTGGGATGCCTCAGTGCACGCCGAGCCAGTCCCGCAGCATCTGCTCCTGCTTGCCGAAGGCGTGCTCCGGCCCGCGGCCGTTCTTGACCATCGGCGCCTTGAAGAAGGTCGAGAGCTGCTCCTGCACGCCGCCGTCACCGCGGGTGTGGGCGAGGTCGAGCACGCGGGCGATCTCGATCACGAGCGGGGCCGCCAGGATCGAGTCCTTGCAGAGGAAGTTCACCTTCACCTGCATCCGCTGGCCCATGAAGCCCGTGACGTCGATGTTGTCCCAGGCTTCCTTGTCGTCGCCGCGCGGGCGGTAATAGTGGATGTGCACGAGGTGGTCCTCGACCGGGTAGCCGAGGATCGAATCGAGCACCGTGCCCTTGGTGTTGAGCTTCGACTGGAGCGAGTTCGGGTCATTCAGCGCGAGGCCGTCGCGGTTGCCGAGGATGTTGGTCGAGAACCAGCCGTCGACGTGGAGCGCGCGGGCCTTGAAGGCGGGGGCCAGCACCGTCTTCATCATGGTCTGGCCGGTCTTGCCGTCCTTGCCGGCGACCGGAACATTCAGTTCCTTGGCGAGGTCGAGAAGCGCCGGCACGTCGGCCGCCACGCTCGGGGTGAAGTTGGCGTAGGGGATGCCGCTCTTGATCGCCGCATAGGCGTAGAGCATCGCGGGCGAGATCGCCTCGTCGCTCGAATCCAGGCCCTTCTCGAAGGCGGCCGTGGAGTTCAGGGTGGGGTCGTTGAGGTCAGGCCAGCGCTCGGTCGAGGCGAGGTTCACCACGACCACGTCGTCGAGGTTGCTCTCCTTCTGGAAGCGCCGCAGGTCGTTGGCGATGACCGAGACCGCCTCGCGGTGGTCCTTGGCGACGATGCGGTTCTGGCCGTCGATGTTCTTGCAGAACTTCGCGCTGCCGACCGCCGGCCAGGGCGTGATGCCCTTCAGCGCTTCGGCGCCGTCCTCGATATCGTCCTTCGACAACACGCCGTGGCCGCTGGCGGCGGTGGCGAGGTCGTCACCGTTCAGGTCCCAGCCCCCGAAGACGAGATCCTTGTAATCGGCCATGCCCGCCACGGAGAGGCCGGCGAGCGGGAGCCCGTCGAGCCGGTTCGAGCCGGATTTGATCATCTCGATGCCGGCGATGGCGGTGGTGGCGACGGCGCCACCCATGCCAACGAACGCGACACCGACGCGGCGACCGGACTGCATGCTCATTGGAAACTGATGTCCTTGTGGGGACGCGGGTGGCGTCTTGAAGGGTCCGTCCTGGGACGGAAAGTTCGCCCGCCCGGGGCCGTACCTAACTGGCTCAGTGCTGCGGCGTTCCAAGCCAAATGCGACAACTTTGCCGCTCTATGACATGCGCTTGTCCCTCGAAGTCGCCGTCCTGGGCACGAGACAGCGCGTCAAAACAAGACCTTGGCGCTGTCCTCGATCGTAAGGGCTCCGGAGCGCGGCGCGACGGGCCGCGTCCTTAAGGCCCCCCTAATCCGCACGGTTAACCCTTCGTTGACCGTGCCACGCTTGGATCACGGGGTCGTCCCATTCTGGTCACGGCCGGCGCCGATACGGCCGCCGCACAAAGGAGCCCGGCCGCCAGACGCCGGGCCGACGCAAGGACCGACCTGAAGAGGATTGAGGATGGGGGTTTTCCCGGAGCCGGCGCGTCGCGCCGACGACGTGAGCCGACTCGTGCCGAACACGAGCCGTTCCGAGGATGAAGCCGTGGCGTGGCTGCCGCGGGCCGGCGGCCAGATGATGCGCCGGTCTTCTCGCCAGACATCCCGCACCCGGCTGCGCCAGGTGACCGGGCGCGTCACCGGGACGGTGGCGCTGGGCCTCGTGGCCGGGTTCGGATTGCCGCAGGCGGCCTTCGCGCCCGCCTTTTTCGCCCCCGCGGCCCAGGCCCACGACCGGGTCGACACCAGCCCACGCGCCGCCCAGGCCCTCGCGGCTCGGACGCCGGTGCAGGACACGATGACGCCCGAGCTGTCGGCCCAGGACATGGCCCTTCGCTCGTCGCTCGATCAGGATCCGACGCAGGATCTGGCGCAGGACGCGCAACAGGACGCGCAACAGGACGCGGGCACCGACGCCGCGCTCCGGTGGAACGGCCTGCCCGTGCCGGAGCAGGAGCCCGCGACGACGGCGCTGATCCAGGACGACCTCGCCGCCCTGCCGCGGGTGACGCAGACGCAGGGCGAGGACGCCGTGCAATTCGGCGAGCGGACCGTGCCGCGCAAGGTGGTCGACACGATCGTGAAGGCCTCGGACGAGGCCGGCGTCGACCCGGTCTACATGATGGCGCTCGCCGACAAGGAATCGAGCTTCGACACGGACGCCAAGGCCGCGACCTCCTCGGCGCAGGGTCTGTTCCAGTTCGTCAGCCGGACGTGGCTGGAGATGATCCGCGACTACGGTGCCCGCTACGGGCTCGCCGAGGAGGCCGCCGCCGTGAAGGGTCGGGGCTCCGCGATCACGGTTGCCGGCAACATGCGCTCGCGGGTGCTCGGCCTGCGCAACGACCCGCGCGTGGCGGCCCTGATGGCGGCCGAACTGATCAAGCGCGACCGCGAGCGGATCGAGGCCCGGGTCGGCCGGGCGCTGACCACGACCGAGCTCTACCTCGCGCATTTTCTGGGCACGGCGAGTGCTGGGCGCTTCCTGTCGCTCTCCTCCGAGAAGCCCGACGAGGTTGCGGGCCGTGCGTTCCGCAGCGCCGCCCGGGCCAACCGCCGCCTTTTCACCGAGGCGGACGGCGGCAAGCGCCGCAGCCTGACCGTCTCGGAGCTGCATGATCGGCTCGACGGCATGATCGACCGGCGGCTCACCCGCTACCAGGGCGTCGCCGCAGTGGCGGAGGCGCTCGACAAGGCACCGGCCCAGACCGATGTCGCCGGCACCGACGAGGCGGCTCCGGCGGTGAGCAATCGCCGCGTCGAGGTGACCGAGGCGCTGCCGCCGGACGGGGTGTGAGGGCTGCCTCACCTCAATGCCCCCCGGCCGGTGCCCCGCCCCCGAGCTTGACGGTCTTCAGGCTCAGCGCGATCGGCACCGCGCAGGCGGCCACCATGCCGAGCACCCAGAACACGTCGATATAGGCCCAGTAGGCGACCTGCGTGGTCAGGACGCTGCCGATCCAGGCGGTCGCCTGGTTCTGCGCCTCGACGCCGACATAGCCGTGCTCGGAGAAGTACTGCGTCGCCTGCCGCATCGTCTCCTGATAGGCGGGCTCGGCCGGATTGATGTTCTCGACCAGCCGGCTCTGATGGAACTGGCTGCGGTAGGCCAGGATGTTCTGGGCGAGCGAAACGCCCATCGAGCCGCCGACGTTGCGGGCGACGTTGATCAGGGCCGAAGCCTGATCGGTCTGGTCCTTGCGGATGCCCTCGTAGGAGGCCGAGGTGATCGACAGGAACACCATCGGCAGGCCCAGCCCGATATAGACCCGCGACCACGCGAAGAACGCGAAGGTCGTGGTGCCGCTGAGCCGCGTCAGGTCGTACATCCCCAGCGCCACGATGGTCATGCCGGTGGCGATCAGCCATTTCGGCTGAACATAGGCCGAGGCGCGGCCGGTGAGGAACATCATCACCACCGTGACGATGCCGCCCGGCCCCAGGACCAGCCCCGACAGGGTGGCGGTGTAGCCGTAATAATCCTGCGTGATCTGCGGGATGAACTGCGTGGTCGAGATCAGGATCGCGCCGGTGAACATCATCACCACGAAGCAGGATCCGAACTGGCGATTGCCGATGAGCCGCAGATCGACCGCCGGGTTCTCCTTTTTCAGGAGCCACGGGATCATGGCGATGAACGAGACCACCATCAGCACGCCGGAAACGTTCATCAGCGTCGAGGTGCCGAACCAGTCCTTCCGCTGGCCCTCGTCGAGGATCACCTCCAGGGAGCCGAGGAACAGGGCGACCAGCAGGAAGCCCACGATGTCGAAGCGGATGCCCTTGCGCACCAGGGCGCGGCGCTCCTTCTTGGCGGCGTCGCTGTCCTCGATCAGCCAGTACATCAGGCCCAGCGCGATCACGCCGACCGGCCCGTTGATCAGGAAGCACCAGTGCCAGGAGGCGTTGTCGGACAGCCAGCCGCCGAGCGTCGGGCCGATCACCGGCGCGACCACGATGGCGACGCCGTAGAGCGCGAAGGCCTGCCCGCGCTTCTCCGGCGGGAAGGAATCCGCCAGGATCGACTGCGCCAGCGGCGCCATGCCGCCGCCGCCGAGGCCCTGGAGGACCCGGAAGAACAGGAGCGATTCCAGGCTCCAGGCGAAGCCGCACAGGACCGACGAGATCGTGAACAGCCCGACCGACCACATGAAGAAGGCCTTGCGGCCGTAGCGCTTGGCCAGGAAGCTCGAGGCCGTGAGCGTGATCGCGTTGGCCACGAGGTAGCTGGTCACCACCCAGGCCGCCTCGTCCGGGCCGACCGCGAGGCCGCCCGAGATGTAGCGGAGCGCCACGTTGGCGATGGTGGTGTCGAGCACCTCCATGAAGGTCGCGAGCGCCACGACGCCCGCGATCAGCCAGGGATTGTGCCCGCCCGGCGCCTTCTTGGCGGACGCCCCCTTGCCGGCCACGGCGCTCACCGCACCGTGACGGTGGGGACGATCGACATGCCCGGGCCGATCGACACGTCCTTCGGCCAGTCCTTGACGATGATCTTCACCGGGATGCGCTGGGTGACCTTCACGTAGTTGCCGGTGGCGTTCTGGGCGGGCAGCAGGCTGAAGGCCGTGCCCGAGCCCGGCTGGACCGACGCCACGGTGCCGCGGATCTTGCGCCCCGGATAGGCGTCGATCTCGATGGCGACCGGCTGGCCCGGGCGCATGTCGTTGATCTGGGTCTCCTTGAAGTTCGCGGTGACCCAGATGTCGTCGGGCACGAAGGTCGCGAGGGTCTGGCCGGCCTGGGCGAGCTGGCCGATGCCGCCGGTGAGCCGCACCACGCGGCCGGGCTGGACCGAGCGGATTGTGGTGTAGCCGAGGTTTAGCTCCGCCTGCTCGACCTGGGCCGTGTCGCGGGCGAGCTGCGCCTGCGTCGAGGCCTTCTGGGCCTCCAGCGCACCGATCTGCTTCTGCGCCGCGACCACGCTGGCATTGGCGCTCTGGACCGAGGCCTGACGCTGCTGCAGCGTCGAGGTCGCCGACTGCGATTGCTGGATCGAGCCCGAACCGCGATCGGCGAGGTCCTTGTAGCGGGCCGCGTCCTCCTGGGCGAACTTCAGCGCCGCCTGGGCGGTGGCGACCTGCGCCTTCGAGACGTCGATATTGGCGTTCTGCGCCTGGATCTGCGCGTCGATGTTCTTGATCCCGGCCTGGTCGGCCTCGACCTGCGCCTTGGCCTGATCGAGGGCGATCGCGTAGTCGCGCTGATAGATCTGGAAGAGGATCTGCCCGGCATCGACGTGCTGGTTGTCGGTCACCGGCACGTCAACGAGGTAGCCGCCGACCTTGGGCTGGATCGAGATGCTGCGGGCATCCACGAAGGCGTCGTCGGTGTTCTCATACGGGTGCATGTAGAGCAGCCAGTAGAAGAAGATCCCGACGCCCAGGGCGATGACGGCGAGCGTCCCGAGCAGGAAAGCCCAGGGGTGACGCCGTAGAACGTTGGGGCGGCGCTGGCCATCCCCGTCGTCCTCGTCATCGTCCTTCCGGTCGTCGTCGCCCTCGGCCTGTGTGGCCTGATCCTCGTCCTCCGAGCCGGGCTTGCGGGCCGTCTCCCGGTTCCGCTCCACCCGGCCGAGATCCAGGACGTCGCGCTCCGGGGCGTCGCGATCGCCGGCTTCGGCGCGGCCAGAGCCCGGCCGCGCGCGCATCTCGGCGTCGGAGACCTGCCGCTGATCGTCAAACATGGGAAGTCGTCGCCCGATGGGCCGGTCACCTCGCGGCGACCGGGCACTGCACATCGCCCGCCTCGTCCAGCAAAAGCCGAGCGCAGGCTCAAGGTTCCATGAGCGGACCCTCCGGGTCAGGAACGGTTGCCGCGGTGCGGCGTTCTGCGCCGGAAACCTCTGCCGTTCACGGCATCACGTTTTCGGAGTCCTGCCATGACCAGCAGTTCTGCACCGCAAAGCGGACCGACGGGAACCTCCCCCAGCGGCGTCCCGCTCGTCGGAATCGCCCGCCTCGACGCCATGAGCGCGGCGCTCGCCCGAAACTGGTGGCTCGTCGCCCTGCGCGGCGTCGTCGCGATCCTGTTCGGCATCCTCGCCTTCGTCGCGCCGGGTGCCTTCGTCCTGTCCCTCGTCCTGTTCTTTGCCGCCTACACGTTGACCGACGGCCTCTTCGCCATCCTCGGCGCGGTCCGGGCCGCGCAGCATCACGAGCGCTGGGGCTTCCTGCTCCTGGAAGGCATCGTCGACATCGTCGTGGCGGTCGCCGCCGTGCTGGTGCCGGGCGCCGCCGTCTGGGCTTTCGTGCTGCTGCTGGCCGCCTGGGCCCTGGTGACCGGCGGACTGATGATCGCGGCCGCATTCCGCCTGCATCTGCATTACGGGCGCTGGTGGCTGATCCTGGGTGGCGTCGTCTCGATCCTATTCGGGATCGCGCTGATGATCGAGCCGGGCATGTCGGCCCTGGTGCTGACATGGTGGATCGGCAGCTACAGCTTCGCCTTCGGCATTCTGCTACTGATCCTCGCGTTCAAGCTGCGCAGCCGGCACGGTGCCGCCGGGCAGCCGCTGACGCCGTCCGGGCGATAAGACCGCCCGGGCGCGGCGGCTGCGTCGCGGCGACGGAACGACAGGGAGCCCGATGAGGCTTAGAATGGACCCTCGTCCGGCATGATCGGCCCTGGAAACCGCACGCGATGACGTCCGACGCGCCGGGGAGCGACCCGGCTGACAGGCCTTCGGCCCGGAAGGCCGGGCGGGATGAGGATCCCGGGGCGCCGGATCCACGCGCGGCGGCCCGGGAGGCGCGGCGCGCCGCCGGCGATCTGGGCCGTAGCCTCCGGTCCCTGATCGTGGCGGGCGGTCTCGGCCTCGCCGGTGCGGGGCGCGCCGCGGCGGCACGGTCCCGGGACCTGCTGGAACGGCGACGTCGCGCCGGCCCGGCGCCCGCATCATCGGGATCGACCGCGGTCCCGCCGCATCCCCATGTCGCGTCGCCGCTTGTCGCACGCCTGCGCCGGCGGCCGATCGTGCTCGCGGCCGGGGCCGCGATCCTGCTGCCGATCGTGGCGCTGGGCATCTTTCTGCTGGCGGCGTTCCTCACCCTGCCGCCGCTGGGCGGAGCCGTGGTCGAGAGCGGCCAGCGGGCGATTACCGTGGAGGCCGATGACGGACGCGTCTTCGCCACCCGCGGCAGCTTCCGCGGGCAGAAGCTCACCGCCGCCGACCTGCCGCCGCACCTCGCCCAGGCGATCGTGGCGATCGAGGACCGGCGCTTCTACAGCCACTGGGGCATCGATCTGCGCGGCCTCGCCCGCGCCGCGTACCGCAACGCCCTGGGCGGCGGCGTGCGGGAGGGCGGCTCCACGATCACGCAGCAATATGCCCGCCTGACCTCGCTCAACCAGGAGAAGACGCTCTGGCGCAAGGTCCAGGAGGCGATCCTGGCCCTGCGGCTCGAATCGACCATGAGCAAGGACGAGATCCTGCTCGGCTACCTCGACACCGCCTATTTCGGCGCCGGCGCCTACGGGGCCGACGCGGCGGCGCGGCGCTATTTCGGCAAGCCCGCCAAGGCGCTGAACCTGCCCGAATCCGCCATGCTGGCCGGGCTGGTCCGCGCGCCCTCGCAGCTGGCGCCGACCCGCAACCTCGGCGGCGCCAAGGAGCGGGCCGACGTGGTGCTCCAGGCCATGGTGGAGACCGGCGCGATCACCCAAGCCGAGGCCGACGCGGCCCGCCGGCAGAGCGTGACCCTGAAGACGCCCCCCGAGGCGCCGCCGGGCACCAACTACTTCCTCGACATGATCGCGGGCGACGTGAAGCGGCTGGCCGGCAAGGACGGCGACCTCACCGTCCGCTCGACCCTGAACCTTGATCTGCAGAGCCTCGCGGAGGGCGTCGTCGCCCGGCGCCTCGACAAGGACGGGCGCCGCCGCAAGGTCGGACAAGCCGCCATGGTGGTGCTGTCGAAGGAGGGGGCGATCCTCGCCATGGTGGGCGGGCGCGACTACGAGGACAGCCAGTTCAACCGCGCCGTCCAGGCCAAGCGCCAGCCGGGCTCCCTGTTCAAGCTGCTGGTCTACCTGACCGCCTACGAGCAGGGCTACACGCCCGACTCCATCGTGGTCGACCGGCCGGTGAAGATCGGCGACTGGGAGCCCGAGAACGACGATGGGCGCTACCGCGGGTCGGTGCCGCTGCGGACCGCCTTCGCGCTCTCGATCAACACCGTGGCGGCGCAGCTCGGCCAGGAGGTCGGCATCCCGGCGGTGATCGCCACTGCGCGCAAGCTCGGCATCCAGTCCGACCTGCCGAACGTGCCGAGCCTCGTGCTCGGCTCCGGCGCCGTGAGCCTTCTGGAGATGGCCCGCGCCTACGGCTCGGTCCTGTCCGGCCGCACGCCGCTCCAGGCCTACGGCATCCAGGCGATCCGCGGGTCTGCGCCGCAGCCGCTCTACGTCCAGACCGACCCCGCCCCCACGGCGGGCCTCGCCGAGGCCCCGCGCACGATGATGCTCGACTCGCTCCAGGCCGTGGTCGAATCCGGGACCGGACGGGCGGCGCGGGTGCCCGGCCAGATCATCGGTGGCAAGACCGGCACGAGCCAGGACTTCCGCGATGCGTGGTTCGTCGGCATGACGCCGGACCTCGTCGTCGGGATCTGGGTCGGGAACGACGACGACAGCCCGATGAACCGGATGTTCGGTGGCGAGATGCCGGCCGGCATCTTCCACGACTTCGTGCAGCGGGCGGCCGAGAAGCTGGCCAAGGGCAAGCCGCGCCCCTCGGCGGAGCGGGCGGAACCGGCCCGGGCGGCGGCCCCCGCCGCGGTCCCGGCCGCCGTCGGGGAGCTGCGCGGCGTCCCGGAGGTGATCGACACCGGGACCCTCAATCTGCGCGGACGCGTCGTGCATCTGCTCGGCGTCGAGGGCGAGCGCGGGCACCTCGCCCGTCAGCTCGCGAATTACCTGCGGCGGCGGGAAGTGGTCTGCACCGGCCTCTCCGATGGCGCCTCGGCGCGCTGCCAGATCGAGGGCGAAGATCTTGCCGGGCTGATCCTGGCCGCCGGCGGGGCCCGCGCCACGGAGGACGCACCGGCGGACCTGCTCGGCGCCGAGGAACAGGCCCGCGCCGAGCGCGTGGGTTTGTGGGGCCGCTGAACGCTCAGCCCGGCCGCCTCAAGGTGCTCGGGCTGGCTGCAAGGATCGCGGTCCTGGCCCTGACAGATTGAAAGAGCGCCGTGTTTCCCCTCCCCCTTGTGGGGAGGGGCCAGAGGTGGGGGTGGTTCAGGATCGAGCGTTCCGTTGCCTCCTGCGCCACCCCCAGCTCCAACGCCTCCCCCAAGGGCTACGGGTCCCACAGGTTTGAGGCACGCGGCGCATGACGTGGCGCGACGGGCCCCCTCTCCCGTGCGGGAGAGGGCTGGGGTGAGGGAAGGGAAGGTTCCGGATTCGGGCACGCGATGGCTGCGCCAACAGGGCGCGCTTCATTCTAAGAGTTCTCCACCCTGTCCCTCTCCCGCTCGGCAGAGGGGACCCGCGATCTTCCAGATCGGCGGGCGCCCCGCCGAGACCGCAAACCTGTGTCGCCTGGCGCGACAAGGGGAGGAGAGTGGGCCTGTGCTTCGGACAACACCTCGAAAGAGCTGCCGCTCAACCTTTTCCCACCTTGGCGAGCGTCAGCGGGTCGGGTTCGGACCCGAAATACGTCGCCAGCGCTTCGGCGAAGAGCGGCTCGTCGGGTGCAGCCGCAGCGAACAGCGTCATGCTGGAGCGGAACTTCACATCGTCCGGAGAGCCGAAGATCGCGTGCGCCGAGCGGCCCGGAACCCGGTTCACCGCCGCCGTACAGGCCCACAGGCGCTCGCCGAGCACCGGGTGCCCGAGATACGCCCGCGCCTCGTCCAGGGAACCGATCGCGTAGCGCCGCGCCATCGGGCTGGAGCCGAGGCCGGCGATCTGCGGGAAGATGAACCACATCCAGTGGCTGCGCTTCTCGCCGGCCTCCAGTTCCGCCAGGGCCCGCGCATAGACATCCGCCTGCGCTTCGACGAAGCGACCGAGATCATGGGTATCCGCCATCGACGCGCTCCGCTTCGGTCGTGATCCGTGACGCGCCGGTCGCCCCGGTGTAAGCGCCGGCCATGCTCGGCACGCTCGTCGCCTTCATGGTCGCCAATCCCGCGACCAGCCACGCCTTGACGGCAACCCTCGAGACCGCCGGCATGGCGATCGCCATGACCCTGCTGCGCACGCCCCGGCCGGAGGGCACCGCCGCGCTCCTCGTCTCGACCTACTATTATGGCCGGGAGGCCGGACAGCGCGAGCACGACATCAAGCATGCGGGCTGGGACGCCGTCCAGGCGCATCTCGGCGCCGAGTTCCTGTACGGCTGGTCGCTGCCGAACCTTCAGCAATGGGTGGCGCCGACCTGCGCCGCCTGGGCGGTCGCGGGCGCGATCTGGTGCCTTCGCGCCCGGACGTGACGGGCCGGCGCCGCCCGGTAGCGTCCCGATCAGCTCTGCGCGAAGGGGCCGTCCGAGGGGCCGATCTCGCTGCGGTCACCGAGCAGCCGCCGCGCCGAGGCGATGATCTGGACCGTGTCGCGGCTGCTGCACTGACGCCGGGCCAGGGCTTCCAGGTCGCGCAGGTAGTCGATCACCGGGCTGCGCTGCTTTTCACCCCGTCCGATCACCGGTTCGACCCTGGCGGTCACCGTCCCGCCGACCGTATCCCAGAACTCGGGCGGACAATTGGTGGGCTCCCGAATCGAAGGCTCGTGCATGGCTTCGCCCCTCCTGCCTCACAGGCTGGGCTTGTGCGGCGCTTCGCGGGACGTTGCATTCACCCATGTTGAATGCGCCGACACGATCCGGCGATCGCCTCGGGGCGCTCGCGCTCTTGTCATACGGATCTGGCGGAGATCGCGTTCCGCGAGGCGCAAAACAGGCGGTGCCCTCGCGCGTTTGTCTTCGGGCGGAGATGCAGGGGAACGACATGACGGCTGATGATGCGCCGACCGGAGAACGGCCGGCCCGACAGGACCCGGCCGGGCGACCGGGGGAGACGCGCCGGCGCTCGATCGCCAAAGCGGTGAGCTGGCGCGTCGTCGGCAGTCTCGACACGCTGCTGCTGTCGTACCTGTTCACGGGGAACGTCCTCATCGCCGGCTCGATCGCGTCGACCGAGACCGTGACCAAGACGGTGCTGTACTACCTGCACGAGCGCGGCTGGGGTCTGGTTTCCCTGGGCCGGGCCTGACGGCCCGCCCGGAGGGTCGCGATCGGGCTGGGGCGCCCCGCAACACAAAAGCCCCCGCGGACGGATCCACGGGGGCTTCGATCGCGGGCAGCCGCTCGGCTGCCAGACCGGCTTACTTGATGAGGGCGAGCAGCGCCTTGCCGGCCTTGGAGTTCAGCTCCTTGGCGTCGAGCGTGCCGTCACCGTCCGGATCGGCCATCTTGAAGCGCTCGGCCACCGCCGCGAGGTACTCCTTCTTGTCGAGGGTGCCGTCGCTGTCCGGATCGGCCTGCTTGACGCCGGCGGCGCTCAGGCGGCCCTTCAGCTCGCGGGCGTCGAGGGTGCCGTCCGAATCCTTCTCGAGACGATCGAAGGTCGTGGAGGCGACCGCCTCGACTTCCTTCATGTCCACCGTGCCGTCACTGTCGGTATCGATCATCTTGACGGCGCTGGTGCCGCTGACGGGCTTTGCAAACGCAGCCGGAGCCGACAGGCTGGACACGGCGAGGGCCACGGCGGCGAAGCCACTGAGAACACGAAGGATCATTGCCAAATTCTCCCGAAATATGATGCCCAAACTTCCTAATCGGCGATTCGGTTTGCTACAAGTGCGAAATCGTCTGATCGTGAACGTTCGCGGGGCGTCGATCGCATCGATCATGTGGAAAGGGGCCGGCGGATGCCGACCCCTTCAATCTTGCAACAATCGTCGGTTCGCCCGCAGCGGACCGAATCAGTAACCGTAGCCTCGGCGGACGACCGGCCGATCATCGTCGTACCGCTGGCGCCGGTACAGGCGGTCCTCCTCGTCGGCGCGGTCGCGGCGATAATCTTCGCGTCGGAAATCCCGCTCGCGCTGGGCGCGGGAGCGCAGATCCACGCTGGGGCCGTTCGGCCCGAGTTCGATGCGCTGCGCCGCTGCGGGAACGACGCTCGCGAGGGAGGCGGCCAGGACGGCGCCGGCAAGCAGGGTCTTCATGGGACACTCCTTCGTGCGTTGAGGTTTCAACACATCCTCGCGAGGATCGTTCCCAAGAAAACCCAATCGTTCCGGCTGCGATCAGGCTATCGCCTGGGCTCAGGCGAGCGTCGCCAAGTCCTGAAACCAGTGCTGCGCCTGCACATAGTTTTTCACCCGCGGCGAAAGCGCGTGCGGATTGGTGTCGTGCACCACCCAAACCTGGACCGCATCATCGACGACGATCTCGTGGATGCGCGCCAGGAGCCTGTTCTGTTCATCGGTATCCAGGCTGGCCTTCACCTTGTCGCACAGGGCATCGACCTCGGGATTGCGATAGTGGCTCCAGTTCACCCCATTGGGAGCGATCTGCTTCGAATCGTAGAAGCGCAGAATCGCGTAGAACGGGTCCGATGTGACGTAGGCGATGTTGCCGGCGCTGACCCCCTTGAGGCTCGGATCGGCCGCTCCCTGGCGCCAGGCCGTGTAGGCGACCTCCAGCTCGACGGTCTTGAACTCGACCTGGATGCCGACCTCCGCCCAGCTCTGCTGCACGTATTCGTTGATCGGCAGCGACAGCATCTGCCCGGTGCCGCCGGTCGGGATCAGCACCGTGGCCTTGACCGGATTCTTCACCGAGAAGCCCGCCTCCTCGACGAGCTTGCGGGCGGCCTCGACGTCGGTCTTGATCTGGAAGCGCGGCTTGCCGAACCAGGGGCTCGACTGCTGAACCTGCCCGATCGCCGGCTGGACCAGCCCGCCCATCAGCTCGACGACGCCCGCGCGGTCGATCGCGAGATTGGCGGCCTTGCGCAGGCGCAGGTCCCGCCAGGGCGAGCCCTCCAGCATCGACAGGTGGTAGTTCCAGACATGCGGCGTGTCGTTGCCGACGACGCGCATGCCGGCGGCCTTCAGGCGCGGGACGGCGTCGGGCGCGGGCGCCTCGATCAGGTCGACCGTGCCGGAAAGCAGCGCATTCACCCGAGCGAGATCCTCGGGCACGCAGGTGAGCGTCAGCTTGGCGAGCTTCGGCACCCGCTTGGGGTTCCAGTATCCGACGTTTGGCAGGAGTTCGAGGCGCACCCGCGGGACCAGCTGGCCCATGCGGAACGGCCCGGTGCCCGAGGGCTCGAAGGCGAACTTCGCCCAGTCCCGGCCGACCTTCTCGTATTGCGCGGGCGAGGAGATCAGGAACCAGAGCATCTGGTAGGGGAACAGGCTGTCGGGCGTCTTGGTGGTCACCTGGACGGTCTTGGTATCGAGCTTCCTGTAGCTCGCGACGCCGGGCAGGCGCGGGCGGACCTGGGCGGCCTGGCGCTGGTCGAAGTGCGGTGCCTCCTTGTTGAGCACCTTGTCGAAGTTCCAGATCACCGCGTCGGCGTCGAAGGCCGAGCCGTCGTGGAAGGTCACGCCCTCCCGCAGGTGGAAGGTCCAGACCTTCGGGTCCGCCGTGTCGGCCTCCCAGGAGGTGGCCAGCCCGGGGACCATCTTGCCGGGCCGGTCGGCGACGTCGAGTTCCCAGGCGACCAGCGGGTCGTAGAGGGTCAGGCCGGTGAACTGGTAGCCGCCCGCACCGCGATCCGGCTGGCCTGTCGTGAGTGGCAGGTCGGTCATCGAGATGCCGTAGGTCAGGCTGCTCGGCCCCGCGCCCTGCGCGCCGGCCCGGCCCGGGGCTCCGAGCGCCGCGAGGGCCGCGCCCCCGATCATGAGCGAGCGGCGTGTCGGCTTGATCAGGTCCATCGTGTCTCTCGGCTGGAAGCGGATGCGCCGCATGGAGCGGCGCCCGCTCTCCAGGGGCGCGGCAGCTTCTCCTCAGCCGCGACCCCATGCTGCATACAGTATCATGCACGCATCATGCCCAATCGGGCGGCAGCCGGCCGGGCCGCCCTCAGGCCTGCCAGACCTGACCGGGCCGGAGCGCCAGGAACCGCTCCGGCGGGAGGCCGGCGGCCCCGAGCGCCGCATTCAGCGCCTCGGCGGGGCGCTCGACCCCTTCGTCGGTCAGCTGGAATGTGCCCCAATGGTGGCCGAGGGCCTGCTCGGCGCCGAGGAGGCGGAATGCCTGCACGGCCTCAGCGGGGTCCATGTGCTGCGGGCGCATGAACCAGCGCGGCTCGTAGGCGCCGATCGGCAGGGTCGCCAGCCGGGGCGGTCCGAAGCGCGCCCGGATGTCCCGGAACAGCGCGCCGTCGCCGAAGCCCGTATCGCCGACATGGTAATGCACGCCCCGGGGCGAGGTGATCACGAAGGCGCACCACAGGGCCATCCGCCGGTCCCGGACGCCCCGGGCCGACCAGTGATTGGCCGGCGTCAGGTGAATCTGCAACCCGCCGCCGACATCGACCGACTCGCCCCAGTCGCGGGTCTCGACATGCATCGTGTCGTCGTAGCCGCGCAGGATCGCGTCGTTGCCGAGCGGCGCGACGATCAGCGGCTGATGCGCCTGCCAGATCCGGGCGACCGCCGGCCCGTCGAGATGATCGTAGTGATTGTGGGTGATCAGCACCGCGTCGATCGGCGGTAGATCGGCGAAGGCGATGCCGGGCGGGTTGAAGCGCTTCGGCCCGGCGAAGCGGACCGGGCTCGCGCGCTTGGCGAAGACCGGATCGATCAGAATGTTGCGGCCGGCGACCTGAACGAGGTAGCTCGCGTGCCCGATCAGCGTGATCCGCAATCCCTCGACGCGCTCGGGCGGGTGATCCGCCGGGAACGGGCTCGGAAAGCTATTCGGCCAAGCCTCCCGCGCGCGTTTGGCCTGCCAGCGCAGCACATCGGGCAGCGACTTGTCGGTCGCCTGATCCGGCAGGAAGAAGCGCAGCCCGTCGAAATGGTCGGAGACCGGGCCGCGATAATAGGGGTTTCGACCGCGCTTATGCGCGGCATAGCCGACGCCGCCGAGCGTCATCACCGTGGCCGCACTCGCGACCGTGAGCAGGCTGCGCCGTTTCATGTCCCCCGAGATGGCGGGTGGCGCGCGCCGGTCAAGTTCCCGGGCCTTGCGGCGGCAAGCCTCAGTCCACCGCCTCGGCGGCCAGGGACAGCCGCGCCCGATAGACGATGTTGCCGACTCCGTCGCGCACGCAGGCGACGTAATCCTGGCGCTCGACATCCGGCAGCATGTCGCGGGCGATCGCCGACATGATGCGGGTGACCTTGGCGCGGGCGGCCGGCAGGTCCGGAAGGTCGAAGCCGACCTCATCGCGGATCGGCTGCGAGCCGTCGTGAAGATCGATGAAGAATCGGGGCATCAGCGCGAAGCGTCTCGATAAGAGGTACTGCGCTGGTATGATTGCTCTAGTCATGGTTAATAGGAACTTAATTTTGGTTATGACCGGGTTTCGCCGGGCAACTGATTGGCTGCTTGAGCATGTGCGGAACGGCAAACCCACCAGGGCCCCGATCCTGAGATAGGCGCGCAGCGAGCCTCGAAAGCGGGCTCCAGCCAGCCGCGCGTACCCTGGAGGGCTCCTTCGAAGACTCCACTACGCTCCGGCACTCAGGATGAGGGGGTTGGGAAGGAGAACCGGAGCCTTCGGTGGCCAGCCCGCCCGGGGCCGATCCGCCCTCAGGAGCGCCAGCGCAGCTCCCGCGTCTCCAGCGGGTTCACGAACGGACGCCCGTCGCGGGCCGATTCCAGCGCCTCGCGCTTGAGGCGGAAATACCATTGCGAGGGCAGATCGCCCTGGCCGAACAGCACCATGGTGGGCTTGCGGTCGAGGCCGTCCTGCGCGTGCTGCAGCACCTGCTGGTCCTGGGTCAGGAACTGCCGCATCAGCGTCCGCGCGACGGGCTTGAGCAGGTTCAGCGCCGGCATGTTCCAGTAGAGGGCGTTGGTCAGCAGCGTCCGGTCCGGCGTCAGCGGCGTCGCGAAGGTGTAGTTCGCCACCCGCTTCTCACCCGCGCGGATCCGCTCCAGGCGGACACCCGGCAGGCGGAACTCGATCTCGACCTCCGGCACGCCGCCGAGCAGCCGGTAGACCGGGGAACTCGTCGTGGTGGCGTGGCTCGTCATGACGAAGCCGTGCGGCACCGGCTGGAAGGTCTTCACCTTCTCGCGGAGCTGCTTCGAGGGCCGGAACCACCACGAATCGTGGACGAAGGCGACGTGGCCGGGGTCCACGAGGCTCAAGGTGGTGAGATCGAACGAGGCCTCCACCACGAGTTCCACCACCAGGGAGCCGGCCGGCGTGAAATCGAGCTTCGGCAGGGCCGGGACATCGCCGCTGGCCGGTCCGGTATGGGGATTCACCCAGAGGAAGCCGGCGCTCTCGCGGATGGGGAAGCGCTGGACCTGGATGCGCGAGAAATCGGCGGCGTCGTGCTCCGACAGGGTCGGCACGTCGCGGCAGCGCCCGTCCGTGCCGAAGCGCCAGCCGTGGAACGGGCACATCAGGCTGTCGCCGTCGAACCGGCCCTTGGACAGGGCCATGCCGCGGTGGGGGCACCGGTCGCGCAGGGCGAAGGGGGTTCCGTCCGGGGCGCGGCCCAGCACGATCTGCTCGCCGTTCAGCTCCACGGCGCGGAGGCCCGTCTTACCGCGAGCCTTGCCGCCAGCCTTGCCGAGACTGCGGGATTGGCCGACGCAGTACCACGCGTCGCCGAGCGGCTGGCGCATCGCGTCGGGATCGAGGGCGGCCTCGTCGGTGGGACGCGGCGGAGTGGTGAAGGGCGCGTTCAAGGCGGCTCTGGCGGCGGACGGGGTGCCCCGTCATACGCCGGGCGGCCGATGGGCGAAAGCGCGAGTCCGGGGAGGACAAACGGGCGCAGGGACGGGGCTTCACAAGCCGGTTCGCACCGCCTACCTTCGCGTCATCCGCAACCAACGAAAGGAGGTGATCCAGTGTCTCATTGTCATCAGCCGTGTGTCTCGGCTCATCGGACCTGGACCGTCGCCTCCGGCGCGTCGCTCTAAGACGCGTCAGAGACCCGATCTCGGGACAGTTCCGCCGGACGACACGGTTCGGCAATGGAAGGGCCACCCTCTCGGGTGGCCCTTCGGCTTTTCAGGGTCAGCGCTTCTGCGCCTGGAACAGGGGCTGCGCCAAAGCTTCGGTCCGGGCGCGCCACAGGTCGCGCTCCTCGCGCAGGGCATCGCGCTCGCCAACCAGGGCGGAACGCTCGGCCGCGGCCCGCTCGCGCTCGGCCTGCATCGCCGCGCGCTCGGTCTTGAAGCGCTCGCGCTCCGCGCGGATCTCCGCCTGCTCCGCCCGCAGGTCGTCGAGGGAGCCGATCTCGTCCTGAATGTGCGCGCGCAGGGTGCGAATCTCCTCCGCGACCATCGCCTGCAGCGCGTCCTGATGCTCGGCCTCCAGCCGGAGCTTCGCCTTGAGCATCAGGTTCTCGGCCATCAACTCGGAGATGTCGGCATCGTCGGGCTCGGCCGCCTGCGACGGTCCGGCGGGCGCCACCACCCGCGGCGACCATGCGGATTCGGCGGGACCGGGACCGGTCTTCGCGCTGGACCGGGGCGTCTCGGCCGGGCTGTGGGTCTTCATCGCCGAGAGCCAGTCCCGGAGCGGCCCGGGCGCGGGGCGACCGCTGGACTCGGGCGACAGGGAGCGGGCGGGTTCCGACATGGGCGGCGTCCTGAACGAAATCGTCTCGCAGACAATCCGAACATGCTTAACGATCGGTAAAGGAGGGGTCCGCCAAGGCCGCCGCATCGGCCCGGAAATTGACTTTCTCCGCCGGCGCCGCTACGCCCCGGCCTCCCGATCCGAAGCAGATCGACCGATGCCAAGCCGACCGGTTCCGTGAGGCCGGAGGTCAACGCCCGACAGCGCGTCTGCGCCCTCGGGCGCGATGGGCGTTGGCCGAGACGCCACGACGGGCCCCGCCGGCCGAGGCACCCGCATGACGCCAGATCAGCAAGCGTTGACCCAGACGCTGAACATAGAGGACGCGATCAACGAGACCTGCCCGTGGTCGGGCAAGCCGATCTCGGCGGATTCGCTGACTCTCTACAACGGCGCCGTGGTGGGCTTCTGCAACCCGGAGTGCCGGGACAAGTTCGCCAAGGCCCTGCGCAGCTTCGAGGCCGCCCTCCAGGCGCGCCGCGTCGAGCGCGCCGGGCTCGAACAGTAAGCGCAGGGCGTCAGAGCATGTTCGAAGGCCTGTCCGACCGCCTCTCCGGCATCCTCTCGGGGCTCACCCGCCGGGGTGCGCTGACTGAGGCCGACGTCACCGCCGCCATGCGCGAGGTGCGCCGCGCCCTGCTGGAGGCCGACGTCGCCCTCGAAGTGGTCCGCGGCTTCACCGACAAGGTGAAGGAGAAGGCGGTCGGCGCCGTCGTGCTCAAGTCGGTGACGCCCGGCCAGATGGTCGTCAAGATCGTCAACGACGAGCTCGTGGCCATGCTCGGCACCGACGCCGAGACCATCGATCTGAACGCCCCCGCCCCGGTGCCGATCCTGATGGTCGGCCTGCAGGGCTCGGGCAAGACCACCACCACCGCCAAGATCGCCCGGCGCCTCTCCGATCGCGAGAAGCGCAAGGTGCTGCTCGCCTCCCTCGACACGCGCCGCCCGGCCGCCATGGAGCAGCTGGCGGTGCTGGCCAAGCAGGTCGGCGTCGAGTCGCTGCCGATCATCGCCGGCCAGTCGGCGGTGCAGATCGCCAAGCGCGCGATGGATGCCGCCCGGCTCGGCGGCTTCGACGTGGTGATGCTCGACACCGCCGGCCGCACCACGGTGGACGAGGGCCTGATGGCCGAGGCCGCCGAGGTGAAGGCCGCGACGCGGCCCCACGAGGTGCTGCTCGTCGCCGATGCGCTGACCGGTCAGGACGCGGTCAACACCGCCCGCGCCTTCGACCAGCGGCTCGGCGTCACCGGCATCGTGCTGACCCGCATGGACGGCGATTCCCGCGGCGGCGCGGCCCTGTCGATGCGCGCCGTCACCGGCAAGCCGATCAAGCTCGTCGGCACCGGCGAGAAGGTCGACGCGCTGGAGGAGTTCCACCCATCCCGCGTCGCCAACCGCATCCTCGGCATGGGCGACATCGTCTCGCTGGTCGAGAAGGCCGCCGAGACCATCGACCACGAGCAGGCGCTCCGCACCGCGGAGAAGATGCGCAAGGGCAAGTTCGATCTCGAAGACCTGTCCATGCAGCTCGGCCAGATGGAGAA
Organism: Methylobacterium guangdongense; assembly: GCF_038442355.1. Lineage (NCBI taxonomy): Bacteria > Pseudomonadati > Pseudomonadota > Alphaproteobacteria > Hyphomicrobiales > Methylobacteriaceae > Methylobacterium > Methylobacterium guangdongense. The sequence continues at coordinate 73,121 of NZ_JBBXMX010000004.1, read as the reverse complement.
GATGGGCGGCATCGGCGGCCTGATGGGCATGCTGCCCGGCATGGGCGCGATCAAGAAGCAGGTCGAGGGTGCCAACCTCGACGAGAAGATGTTCAGGCGTCAGCGCGCCATCATCTCGTCGATGACCCCGCAGGAGCGAAAGAACCCGGACCTCCTCAAGAACTCGCGCAAGAAGCGCATCGCGGCGGGCGCGGGCGTCGACGTCTCGGAGATCAACAAGCTCCTGAAGATGCACCGGACCATGGCCGACATGATGAAGGCGATGGGCTCGGGCAAGCGTGGGATCGGGCAGGCGCTCGGCTCGATGTTCGGCCTTGGCGGAGGCGGTATGGGCGGGATGGGGGGCGGCATGCCCGGCCTTCCCCCCGGCATGCCGGAGCCGACGCCGGAGCAGATCGCCCAGATCGAGAAGCAGTTCGGCGGCAAGCTGCCGCCGATGCCGCCGGGCCTGGGCGGCGGGGGCGGCATGCCGAAGCTTCCGGGACTTCCGGGACTCGGCGGTCCGAAGCTGCCGGGTCTCGGTGGGTTCATGCCGGGGAAGAAGAAATGAGCGTGCTCGCGGCGCAGGCCGTCGATCCCGAACTCGCGCGCCTGCGCGACAGCATCGACAATTTCGATGCGGCGCTGATCCATCTCCTCGCCGAGCGCTTCCGCTGCACGCAGCGGGTCGGCGAGCTCAAGGCCCGAAAGGGGATCCCCCCTTCCGATCCGGACCGGGAGGCCCGTCAGGTCGCCCGGCTCCGCAAGCTCGCGGTCGAAGCCAAGCTCGACCCCGATTTCGCCGAGAAGTTTCTGGCCTTCGTGGTCAAGGAAGTCATCCGGCACCACCAGTCGATCGCGGCGACGCACGAGTCGGCGACCGACACCGAGAGAAAGTCCTAAGTCATGGCCCTCAAGATCCGTCTCACCCGCGGTGGCGCCAAGAAGCGCCCCTATTACCGCATCGTCGTCGCCGACGCCCGCGCTCCCCGCGACGGCCGCTTCATCGACAAGGTCGGCGCCTACGACCCGATGAAGGCTAAGGACGATCCGGCCCGCATCGTGCTCGACAACGAGAAGATCCAGAGCTGGCTCGCCAAGGGCGCGCAGCCGACCGACCGTGTCCTGCGCTTCCTCGATCAGGCCGGCCTGGCCAAGCGCCCGACCCGCAACAACCCGCAGAAGGCGGAGCCCGGCGAGAAGGCCAAGGAGCGCGCCGCCAAGCGGGCCGAGAAGGCCGCCGCCCCCGCCGAGGACGCCGCCGCTTAAGGCGCGCGCAGCATGGCGCGCCGCCCCGCAGGTCCCCCTCCCCGCGACGGCGGCCGCCGGGGCCGCATGAACGCGGCCGTCGGCGCGATCGCGCCCGACGCCGCGACCTCGCCTAAGGCGCCGGCCCCCAAGCCGGCGCCGCAGGCCGCCGACCCGAATCTCGTCCTGGTGGGCGAGTTCGGGCGGGCGCACGGGCTCAACGGCGAGGTCCGCCTGAAATCCTACACCGCCGAGCCGCGGGCGATCGCCAGCTACGGCGCCCTGTTGACCGCGGACGGGCGCAGCCTGACGCTCGCCGAGGTGCGCCCCGCGCCGGGCACCTCCCCCGATATGCTGATCGCCCGGGTGAAGGGCGTCTCCGGTCGCACCGCCGCGGAGGCGCTGAACCGGCTCGCCCTGTTCATCCCCCGCGACCGCCTCGCCGCCCCCGAGGACGAGGACGAGGTCTACGCCGCCGACCTGATCGGCGTCACGGCTTTCGACGAGGCCGGCACCGTGATCGGCACGATCGTGGCCGTGCCGAACTATGGCGGCGGCGATCTCCTGGAGCTGCGCTCGCCGGACGGTGGCGCAACCGCGCTCCTGCCCTTCACCAAGGCGTTCGTGCCGGTGCTCGACATGGCACAGCGGCGGGTCACGGTCGTCCCCCCGGAGGATCTGTTCGCGCCGCCGGGGGAGAAACCCGCGGACGATCCGGGTTGATCGCTCAAGTCTGAACGAGGCCGCAACTTCGCTCTTCGAGCCCGCGAATCCCAACCAGCGCCCTCATCCTGAGGTGCCCGCGCCAGCGGGCCTCGAAGGAGCCCTCCAGAAGGCGCCACGATCCCTGGAGCCCTCCAGAAGGCGCCACGATCCCTGGAGCCCTCCTTCGAGGCCTCCGCTGCGCTTCGGCACCTCAGGATGAGGGGGATTGTTGGGAGGATCAGCCTATCGACCGAACCTTATGGTGCTGGCGCCGCCACCGCGGTCCGGGCGATCACCAGGGGCTCCGCGCTCATCGCCAGCGGCCCGTCGAAGGGGCGCTCGTGCAGGGCGATCAGCCCGAGGGTGGTCACCATCGCCAGCGAGAAGGTCGTCAGGACCGTCGCCTGGGCGGCCGGGTGCTCCGTGTGGACGAGGCCCAGGGCCACCAGGGTCAGCGCCGCCAGGATCAGCAGGGTCAGCCACTTGGTCCCGTCGCTGGCGGTCTGGCTGAGCGCCAGCCGTTCGCCGCGGTCGCTCCGCAGCGCCATGGCGGCGCTGACCAAGGCGCTGTGGGTGGGCGCCCCCGCCTCCGCGGTGATCTTCGGATCGGACACCGTCTCCAGCAGCCGCCGCAGCCCGGCCCCGGCCTCCGGCGCATAGCCGCCCTCGCTCATCCGCGGCCATTCCCGCTCGATCACCGCGTCGAGATAGGCGACGAGGGCCGCCCGGATGTTGCGCATGTCGGAGGCCGAAGCGAGGCTGAGATCGTAGAGTGCCAGGGCGTTGGCGCGCTCGGCCTGAAGGGCGCGGGAGGCCGAGCGCTGGCGCTCCCAGGCATCGTTGGCCACGAAGCCGGTCAGCAGCGCCAGCAGGGTCGCGAGCGCGGTGAAGTAGGTCGGCACCATGCCGGCGCCGAGGCGGCGCATCAGCGGGCGCGTCCGGCGCCGATGCGACAGCCCGTACAAGCCTGCGCTGAGGGCGCCGAACAGCAGGGCCAGCACCGCGAAGATCGCCCAGAGCGGTTGATCGAGCCAGAGTCCGAGGAGCATGCGGCGGCCTGCATCGTGGGCGACGGGGCCGCGATGCTGACAATTTTAGGCTGAGAAAACGTGAAGGTCGCCGGCGGCTCGGCTCGCCCTACCGCCGGCTCGCCCCGTCCCGACAGGGGCGGATCGTCCCCGGCGCCGGGCGCTGATCGGGCGCGGGCGCCGTGAACACCGCTAGATAGGCCCCGTCCTTCAGCGGATGGAACCCGGTCTCCCGATACCCGGCGGCCGCGAGTTCGCAGCGCAGGAGCGCCGGAGGCGTGCCGTGGCGGGAGGGGATGTCGTCGGCATCGACGATGCCGACCCGGCCACCCGGCCGCATCGCCGGGGCGAGGTTGTGGAGCAGGCCGAAGGGTTGGGTGATCTCGTGGTACATGTGCACGAGGATCGCCGCGTCCACGGAGTTCGGCGGCAGGCGCGGATCGTGTGGCTCGCCCCGCACCACGGTGACGTTGGCGAGCCCCTTCACGCGGGTCTCCAGGGCGGCGAGGTAATCCGGGGTGACGTCCTCGGCGAGGACCCGGCCGCCCGGCCCGACCAGGGGGCTCAGCCGCACCACGTAGTAGCCGCTGCCGGCCCCGATATCCGCGACCGTCTCGCCGGGCTTGAACCCCATCCCCCGGGCGACCGCGGCGAATTCGCCGGCCTTGTCGCGCGCGGAGTCGGAGGACCAGCGGGGCGCCACGATCTCGGCCACCGGCCGGTCGGGCTTCGGAAAGGCGTCGGCCGGGGCACCGGGGGGTGCCAGCGGCTCGGCCGCGCGGGCCGGCCCGGCGACGAGGAGAGCGAGAAGGGCCAGGATCCGGATCATGGCGGGTAACACCGGGCAGGCCCGATCGGTGCCGGCGGCGTTGACCGTGCCGCACCCCACGCGCGATCAAGCGCCATGACGCGTACCGACACGCCCTGGCGGGCCACGATCCTGACCCTCTACCCGGAGATGTTCCCGGGGCCCCTCGGGGTCTCGCTCTCGGGCGATGCCCTCGCCCGGGGCACCTGGAGCCTGGAGCCCCGCAACATCCGCGAACACGGAATCGGTCGCCATCGCGCGGTGGACGACACCCCGGCCGGGGGCGGCGCCGGCATGGTGCTGCGCTGCGATGTGCTGGCCAGCGCCATCGACGCCGCGAGCCCGGCCGACGATCCGCGACCCCGCCTGCTGATGTCGCCCCGCGGCCGGCCCCTGACGCAGGCACGGGTGCGCGCCCTCGCGGAGGGTCCCGGCGCCGTCATCGTCTGCGGCCGGTTCGAGGGGGTGGATGAGCGGGTGATCGCCGGGCGCAACCTGGAGGAGGTCTCGATCGGCGATTACGTGCTCTCGGGGGGCGAGATCGCCGCCCTGGTGGTGCTCGACGCCTGCGTGCGGCTCCTGCCCGGCGTGATGGGCAAGATGCAATCGGGCGTCGAGGAGAGCTTCGAGGGCGGCCTGCTCGAATACCCGCACTACACGCGCCCCCGGGACTGGGAGGGCCGCGCGATCCCCGACATACTCTCCGGCGGCAATCACGCCGCCATCGCCCGCTGGCGGCGGGAAGAGGCCGAGCGCATCACCGCCGCGCGGCGGCCGGACCTGCCCGGCGCCGCTCAGGCCGCCTCGAGGTCGATCACGGGACCGTCCCGGTCGTAATCGAGGGGATCGCGCTGCAGGGCCTGCACCGCCGGTCTTCGCAGGCGGCTCGGGAGCGCGATGTGGGCCGTTAACGCTCCAATAACCACAAGTAGAGCGGACCAGATCGCCACTATCGCGGCGCTGTGCATAGACATCGCTGTACCTCAAACGCTACGCGGCACAGCATTAAGCCTAACGGGCCAGGCTTAATCGACTGTTCCGCGCGGGCCGGAGGCCTGTCCCGGCGGGGGCCACCCCGCGAAGATCGCAATGCCGACAGGCGCTTGCCAGACGGCCGGTTTCGGCGCATGCGCGAGCTCGGGACTCCCCTCCGCCGGGGAGCGCCCCTCTGCAGGATGACTTCGCGATGACCAGCCGCCCCACGCAGCGCCCGCGCGTGCCCCATTTCTCCTCCGGCCCCTGCGCCAAGCGCCCGGGCTGGACCCCCGCCGCCCTGGCCGATGCCGCCCTCGGCCGGTCGCACCGCTCGCCGCTGGGCAAGGCCAAGCTCGCCCGGGCGATCGAGCTGACGCGCTCCGTCCTGCAGGTGCCCGCCGAGTACCGGATCGGCATCGTGCCGGCCTCCGACACCGGCGCCGTCGAGATGGCGATGTGGACCCTGCTCGGTCCGAAGCCCGTCGCGGTCGCCGCCTGGGAGGCCTTCGGCAAGGAATGGGTCACGGATGCGCTGAAGCAGCTCAAGATCGATCCGACGATCCACCAGACCCCCTACGGCGTTCTGCCCGACCTGGCAGCGATCGACACGAAGCACAGCGACCTCGTCTTCACCTGGAACGGCACGGCGGCCGGCGTGAAGGTGCCGGACGGCGCCTGGATCGCGGCCGACCGCGAGGGGCTGACGATCTGCGACGCCACCTCGGCGGCGTTCGCTCAGGCCCTGCCCTGGGACAAGCTCGATGTCGTGACCTTCTCCTGGCAGAAGGTCATGGGCGGCGAGGCCGCGCACGGCATGCTGATCCTCTCGCCCCGCGCCGTGGCGCGGCTGGAGAGCCACACCCCGTCCTGGCCGCTGCCGAAGGTCTTCCGTCTCGCCAAGGACGGCAAGCTGATCGAGGGCATCTTCAAGGGCGACACGATCAACACGCCCTCCATGCTGGCGGTGGAGGATTACCTCGACACGCTCACCTGGGCCGAGGGGATCGGCGGCCTGCCGGCGCTGCACGCCCGGGCGGATGCCAACGCCAAGACGATCTACGACTGGGTGGCGCGCACCCCCTGGATCGCGCCGCTGGCGGTCGATCCGGCGACCTATTCGAACACCGGCGTCTGCCTCGTGATCGCCGATCCGGACGTGCTGGCCCGGGGCGACGCGGCGGTCTCGGCCTTCGCGGCGGGGCTCGTCGCGCGGCTCGAGCGCGAGGGCGTGGCCCTCGACATCGGCGCCTATCGCGACGCCCCGGCGGGCCTGCGGATCTGGTGCGGCGCGACCGTGGAGACCGCCGATCTGGAGGCGCTGACGCCCTGGCTGGACTGGGCCTTTGCCGAGGAGAAGGCGGCGCTGACGCAGGCGGCGTGAGAGGCGGCGGCTGCAATCTCCTCTGGGGGCGAGGTGACGCAGCCTTGCCCCGATGACGGGACCGCGCAATGTCTCGATGCAAGCTTCGGAGTTCCACGATGAGCCGCCACGCCGTTGTCCGCTGCGCCTGGGATACGGACGCAGCCGTCTGGTACGTCTCGGAGAGCGATGTTCCAGGGCTCGCGACGGAGGCGGTTTCGCTCGAAGCGTTGCGGCGGAAGCTCCCCGGAATGATCCAGGATCTTCTCGAAGACGATGAGAGTGAAGATATCGAGGTCGATCTCATCGCCTACGCGCATGATCGGGTGCGCGTGGGAGCCGCGTGACCGACTTCACGCCGCCGCTCAAGAAGCTCCTGCAGGCTCAGGGCTATCGCTTCTTCCGCAATGGGCGGGGCGATCACGAGATCTGGCGCAACGATGAGACCGGCCGGAAGGTCGTGGTCGATTCCGCCATAAAATCCCGCCACACGGCCAACGCCGTATTGAAGCAGGCCGGCTTGCCCAAAGCCTTCTGAGGCGCACCGATCCAAGCGGCGACTCCTGCAAAGAAAAACCCCGGCCCACGCGGAGCCAGGGTTTTCCGTTTGGGCGACGCGGCCCCGCAGGACCGCGCCGTTCGCTCTCAGTAGTTGTAGGCGCGCTCGCCGTGATCGGCGATGTCGAGGCCCTCGCGCTCCTCTTCCTGCGTCACCCGCAGGCCGATCGTCAGGTCGACGAGCTTGTAGAGGATCGCCGAGCCGATGCCCGACCAGAGCAGCGTCAGGCCGACCGCCTCGGCCTGGATGATGAGCTGGCCCATCATGTCGTAGGCACCGACCGCCAGTTCGCCCGGCTTGGAGGTGTAGTCGGGGATGCCGACGCCGCCGAGGTTCGGGTCGACCAGGATGCCGGTCGCCAGGGCGCCCAGGATGCCGCCGATGCAGTGGACGCCGAAGACGTCCAGCGAGTCGTCGTAGCCGAGGGCGTTCTTCACCGTGGAGCACATCACGAAGCAGACCACGCCGGCGACGAGGCCGAGCACGATCGAGCCCATCGGGCCGGCGAAGCCCGAGGCCGGGGTGACGGCCACGAGGCCGGCGACCGCGCCCGACAGCATGCCGAGCAGGGACGGCTTGCCCTTGAGCGCCCACTCGGCGAACAGCCACGCCACCGCGGCGGCGCAGGTCGCCACGAAGGTGTTGAGCATGGCGAGTGCGGCCGTGCCGTTGGACTCGAGGTTCGAGCCGGCGTTGAAGCCGAACCAGCCGACCCACAGCAGCGAGGCGCCGATCATCGTCATGGTCAGGGAGTGCGGGGCGAGCAGGTCACGGCCGTAGCCGATGCGCTTGCCCATGATCAGGCAGCCGACGAAGCCCGCGATTCCGGCGTTGATGTGCACCACGGTGCCGCCGGCGAAGTCGAGGGCGCCCTTCTGGAACAGGAAGCCGGCATCCTTGTTGACCGCGTCCAGCGCCGCCTGGGCGGTGGCCTTGGAGGCGTCGTCGGTGGCGGCGGCGAGCGCCTTGGCGGCGTTGCCGACCGCGTCCGGGCCGCCCCAGTACCAGACCATGTGGGCCATCGGGAAGTAGATCACCGTGACCCAGAGGATCACGAACACCACCAGGGCCGAGAACTTCATCCGCTCGGCGAAGGCGCCGACGATCAGCGCCGGGGTGATCATCGCGAACGTCATCTGGAAGCACAGATAGACGTATTCGGGGATCACGACGCCGTTGGAGAAGGTCGCCACGGTGGAGTTGGCATCGATGCCCTTCAGGAAGGCCTTCGAGAAGCCGCCCACGAAGTCGTTGAGGCCGGCACCGTTGGTGAAGGCGAGGCTGTAGCCGTAGAACACCCAGAGCAGGCCGACGATCGACACGATCGCGAAGACCTGGGTGAGGACCGAGAGCATGTTCTTGGTGCGCACGAGGCCACCGTAGAACAGGGCCAGACCCGGCACCGACATCAGCAGCACGAGGGCCGAGGAGATCATCATCCAGGCCGTGTCACCCTTGTTGGGGATCGGCGACGGGGGCGGCGAGGCGGCTTCCGCTGTCGGTGTCTGTGCGAGGGACGGCTCGATCAGGAGGGCGGCGATCGCCGCCCCTCCCAAGCCGAGCATGAGGGCATGACGAAGTTTCATGGGCACGTGGCTCCCGGTCTCAAATCCGTATTGCTTGAAAAGACTCTGTCTTGCGCTGGCCCGGGGGCACCGGGCCGCGGCTCAGAGGGCGTCGGCGTCGGTCTCGCCGGTCCGGATGCGTACCGCCTTCTCCAGCGGCATCACGAAGATCTTGCCGTCGCCGATCTGGCCGGTGCGGGCCGCGCCCGCGATGGCGTCGATGACGCTCGACGTCAGGTCCGAGGCGACGGCGACCTCGATCTTCAGCTTGGGCAGGAAGCTCACCGCGTATTCCGCGCCGCGGTAGATCTCGGTGTGGCCCTTCTGCCGGCCATACCCCTTCACCTCCGTCACCGTCAGGCCATGCACGCCGATTCCGGTGAGCGCGTCGCGCACCTCCTCGAGCTTGAACGGCTTGATGATGGCCATCACGATTTTCATGGGCGACGCCCCCTTGGAAATGCCTGGGAACCGTTGCCGTCACCCGATCCGCGGGCGACCCGGCCGGGGTCGCCCGCGGGGTCGGGATGGCCCGCGGTCGAACGCCGCTATTCAAGGAGCGTGCCAGATAAGCTTAACCGGGAACCTTTTACGCCCGGAGACATCTGCCCACGGATTGACCGCCGACGATCAATCGGCGCGCAGATCCATCGGGCGAGGTGCACGCAATCTGGGCAATCTGCTCACCACGATGCAACCCCACCCGTTGCAGATCGGCAACACGCGCGCGACAACGCGTTTTAATCCCGGACCGGGCGAATAAGGCCCTCCTGTGCCACGGAGGCCACGAGGTTGCCGGCCTGGTCGAAGATCTGGCCGCGGGCGAAGCCGCGGGCGCCGCCGGCGGCTGGGCTGTCCTGGGCGTAGAGCAGCCAGTCGTCGATCTTCACCGGCCGGTGGAACCATAGGGCGTGGTCCAGGCTCGCCGCCTGGATGGTGGGATCGAACACCGAGCGCGCATGCGGGATCAGCGAGACGTCAAGCAGGGTCATGTCGGAGGCGTAGGCCAGGACCGCCCGGTGGAGGGCCGGATCGTCCGGCAGGGCGGCGGCCGCGCGCAGCCAGACGTTGAAGACCGGCTCGGGGGGCCGCCCGCCCGCCTCGGCGGAGAGGTAGCGGTTCAGGTCGACCGGCCGCAGGGCGATGGGCCGCTCGCGGCCGAAATAGGCGGCGATCGCCTCCGGCATGCCGCTGCCGCCGGCCGCCGCCAGGGCCTTGCCGTCGAGGAGCCCCTCCGGCCCCGCGACATGCGGCATCGCGGGCTGGTGGACGAGCCCCTCCTCCACCACCTGATACGAGACCGTGGTGGCGAAGATCGCCCGCCCGTGCTGGATCGCCTTGACCCGGCGGGTGGTGAAGCTGCGACCGTCCCGGATGCGCTCGACCTCGTACACGATCGGCGTACGGGGATCGCCCGGCAGCATGAAGTAGGCATGCAGGGAATGGGCTGGACGGTCGTCCGGCACGGTCCGGGTGGCGGCGACCAGCGCCTGCGCCACTACCTGGCCGCCGAAGACCCGGCGCCAGCCGGTCCTCGGGTTCTGGCCGCGGAACAGGTCGACCTCCAGCCGTTCGAGGTCGAGGATGGCGATGAGTTCGGCGACGGCGTCCGTCATCGCGTCGGTGTTGGCATCCGTCATGGCTGCGCGGGGTTTCCGTTCGTTGCCCGCGTGCGACATAGGCCTTTCGAGCGAACCAAGCCAACGTCTCCCGCGCGGGAGCCACACCGGAGATCCGCCACGATGACGGCCGAGACGCCCCGCCCCGGCAGCCGCCACTTCCTGATCGCCGGCGGCGGCCTGCCCAGCCTCGCCCTGGCGCGCGCCCTCAAGCAGGCCCACGGGCCGGCGCTCGCCGTCACGGTGATCGATCCGGCCGGCGCCGATCCGGCGCGTCATCGCGGCCGGGCCTATGCCCTGGCGGCGGGCGGGCGGCGGATGCTGGACCGGCTCGGGGTCTGGGACAGGCTCACGGGCGCGGTCGAGCCGATCGCCGAGATGGTGATCAGCGACAGCCGCCTCGCCGACCCGGTGCGCCCGGTCTTCCTGACCTTCGGCCAGGATGCGGACGACGAGCGGGACGCCGGCGAGCCCTTCGCCCACATGGTCGAGGCCGAACCCCTGGCCGCGGCGCTGGCGGAGTCCTGCCGGGAGGCCGGCGTCGACTTCATGCAGGCCGGCGTGGTGCGCGCGACTCCGGAGGCCGCCGCGATCCACGCGGAGCTGACCACGGGCGAACGCCTGCGCGGCGATCTGCTGGTGGCGGCCGACGGCGCGCGGTCGCGTCTGCGGGAGGCGGCGCGGATCGGCTGGGTCGGCTGGTCCTACCCGCAGGTCGGCATCGTGGCGACGATCGGCCATGCCCGGCCGCACGGGGGCCGGGCCTTCGAGCATTTCCTGCCCGCCGGGCCCTTCGCGATCCTGCCGCTGCGGGACGGCGGCCCCCTGGGCCACCGGTCCTCGATCGTCTGGACCGAACGTGCGGACGCGGCCGACGCCCTGCTCTCCGGGGAGCCCGACGAGGTGCTGGCCGAGATCGAGCGCCGGTTCACCCTCGATCTCGGAGCGCTCGCGCTGGAGCATGGGCCGAGCCGGCATCCCCTGGCCTTCGGCCTCGCCCGGAGCTTTTGCGCGCCGCGTCTCGCCCTGCTGGGCGACGCGGCCCATGTGATCCATCCGATCGCCGGCCAGGGACTCAACCTCGGCCTCGCGGATGCGGCCGCGCTCGCCGAGGCGGTGACCGGAGCGCTGCGCCTCGGCCTGGATCCCGGCGGCCCCGACGTGCTGCGGGACTACGAGCGCGCCCGGCGCTTCGACAGCTTCGCCATGGCGGCGGCCACCGACGGGCTGAACCGCCTGTTCTCGAACGACGCCCTGCCGCTGCGATTGGCCCGGGACCTCGGCCTCGGGATCGTGGACCGGCTGCCGGGGCTCAAGCGCTTCTTCATCGGCGAGGCGGCGGCAGCCCGCGGATCGCGGCCCCGGCTGATGCGCGGGGAGGCGCTCTGAGGGTGTGTGCGCAATCAACTCGGCCGTGGCGATGTCTCAGAAGGAAGGGTCTGAGACCGTCCGCTTGTGAGCCAAGCTCCGAAGGAGCAGGCAAATCACGCAGCGTTCCGTGGCTCCTATCGGGTGGAGCCCATTTATAGGCCCGCCGCCACGAACGAGCGGATACTTTGGATGAGCTTGCGCTCGTCGAACGGTTTATCGTGGAACACACCGCGTGCCGGGATGCGAGACAGATCCGGTTTCACAGCGCCCGTCAGGATCAGCTCAACCGGCGGCCAGCGATCGCGGATCATCGCCGCCAGCTGCAGTCCCACCACCGAGCCGCGCACATCGAGATCGGCCATGACGACGCGGATGTCGGCGCGTTGTTCGAGGATCTGGATCGCCTTGGCCGGTGTCGTCGCCTCGACGACGTCACAGCCGGCTTCCTCGATGAGGTCTGACAGGACCATCATCTGGATCGGCTCATTCTCGATGAGGAGAACGATGGGCCGCCGTTCGACCGATGCCGTCACACAATCCCCCTTCGAGGACTGGCGTCTGCCCCGATCACGATGCCACAACCTGGGACATGGGCGCACGAAACTCCGCGTCCAGACCCGTGAGAGAGTAATCCAGTCGCGTGTCGCGCGTTCCCACGAGGCCGGTCTGGATCAGCCGCGCTCCAAAGCCGCGCCTCGTCGGTGCGGTCGCAGGCGGACCACCCTGCTCCTGCCATGTCAACACGACGGCCTTCTCTGCGCCGTCCTCAATCCGCCAGGACAGGCCGACCGAGCCGCCCTCGACGGAGAGCGCGCCATACTTGACGGCGTTGGTCGTCAACTCGTGCAGCAGCAGGGACAGCGACAGTGTCGCTTGCGGCGCGAGAGCGAGGCTCGGACCCTCGATGCGGAAGCGCTCAAGGGAAGTCTGCAAGGCCAACACGCTCTCGACGACCGGCTGGATCGGGGCCGCAGCCCAGCTGTCCTGCATCAGCACATCGTGGGCTCGCGAAAGGGCGATCAGCCGTTTGGTGAACGCCTGGACCGGCGCTTGATCGGGCACCGTTCGCAGGGTTTGACCCGCGATGCCCTGGACCATCGCCAGGGTGTTCTTCAGGCGGTGTGACAATTCTCCGTTCAGGAGGACGCGCTGCTGCTCGGCCTGGATGCGCGCGACCGCTGCCTGCACGCGATCGGTCACGGTTTGCACGAAGGCCAGTTCCTTCGGCCGAAAGCTGCGGCCCTTGGCGTAGTGGACGAAGCCGATCCCCACGAGGCGGCCGCGCTCCATTACCGGCACGTTGATCAGCGTACGGATGCCGAGGGCGAGGTATCTCTGAGCCGTGTCCCGGCTGCGGGGATCATTTTCGACGTCCCCGATCAGAACGATCTCGCCGCGCTTCAGATCGTCGATATGGCTGCCATAGTCGCGGAACCCGTGCAGCCCGGCGATGGACTTGACCGTCGGTGCGCACCAGTCCGTTGGGATGTCGAGGGTCTCGTTGAGCGGATCGACGAGACCATAGCCAGCGCGCGAAGCCCCGAGGATCTCCGCCATGATTTCGGCCGCCGCCTGCACGAGTGCGGGCACGGTATCGAGGTCGCGCAAGCGGTCGCCGAGCCGGAGCAGCGCGTCTTGGCGGAGGCCTGCATACTTGGCATCCGTCACATCGGTCGCCACGCCCGGGTAGCGGAGAGGTTGGCCTGCGGCGTCGTGATAGCAGCGCCCGCGGGCGAAGACCCAGGTGATGCCGCCATCTGCCGCGAGCAAGCGGTATTCCTCGGCAAACTCGCCGGCCGTGTCGAGCGCCCTCTGTATGCGCTCACCGACCCAATCACGATCGTCGGGGTGGATGCCGTCGACGAAGGCGCTGAGGGGTGCGCCTGCAGCCGCCACGTCAGGATCGACGCCGTACATCCGGGCGAAGTGCTCGCCGGCGTACAGCCGGTCGTTTGGGATGTCCCAGTCCCACCAGCCCAGCGAGCCCGACGCCTCGAAGGCGAGGCTCAGCCGCTCCTCGCTGACCCGTAGCGCCTCCTGGGCGATGTGCCGCTCGGTCACGTCACGGACGGTACCGAACCAGCGGACGATGACCCCGGCCTCGTCACGGGTGGGCTGCCAGTGGCGGGAGATCCAGCGCAGGGCCCCGTCATCGACCCGGTGGATGCGGTACTCTATCGGTTCGGCCGCGCTGCCGTCTGCGCGCGAGGTCGCGGTAGACAGTTTCGTCCGATCGGCGTGGAGGATCGGGGCTGTCACATCGACGAGACTGTAGACCGGCGCGATCGGCAGCCCGTTCAGCCGGCAGTACTCCGCCGACACCGTGATGTCGCCGCTGGTGACGTCGAGTTCGAAGGTTCCGACCTGCCCGGCCTCTTGGGCCAAGCGCGAGCGCGTGTCGCTCGCCCGCAGCGCCACCTCGGCCGCGCGCCGCGCCGAGATATCGTTGCACAGAATGGCGACCCACCGGTCCTCTGGATCGCCGACGCGGAAGGCCCGCACGTCGAACCAGCGACCGAGCGCGTCCGCCCCGTGTTCGAATTGGATCGGCTCGCCGGTAAGGGCGACGTGACCGTAGGTGTCGAACCAGTGCTGCTCGTGATCGGGTGCGAGATCGCGCATCCACCGACCGGCTGCGCCCCTGAGCCCGGTCTGTTTCACGAAAGCCGGGTTGACCTCCAGGAAGCGGTAGTCGACCGCGCGCAGTCCGTTGGCAGTGTCCTCGAAGCGGAGTCCGACGACGCAAAAGCCGGTGTCGATCGTCTCGAACAGGGAATGATAGCGTGCCTCGCTCCGTTTGACGTCGGCGACGAGTTTCTGCTCGCTCACGGCCGCGACATCCCGGATGCGCAGCGCCTCGCGCAGTTCGAGTTGCGCCACGACCTGGCGCGCCAACGCCCGTAGATCGTCGGCCTGATCGAGCGTCAGTCCCTCGGGCCGGGGCTCGGTGTCGATGGCGCACAGCGCACCGACCACGAGGCCATTGCCCAACCGCAGGGGCGCGCCGGCATAGAAGCGGATATGGGGCTCGCCGGTCACCAGCGGATTGACGGCGGTTCGCGGGTCCGCTGCCAGATCCGGGATGATGAGGAGATCGGGTGCGGAGAGGGCGAACTTGCAGACCGAGCGGTCGAGATCGGTCTCGCAGGGTGGGAACCCGACGCGCGCTTTGAACCACTGTCGGTCGGCGCTGACCAAGCTGACGAGGGCCACCGGCACGGCGCAGAGCTTCGTGGTGAGGCGGACCACATCGTCGAAGCCGGGCTCGGCCGGCGTGTCGAGGACGACGAGGGCGTCGAGGGCGGCAAGTCGGTTCGGGTGACTGACAATCTGATCAGTAGGCAGTGTATTCATCCCACGGGCCAGCAGGGCCCAATCACGCCCACGCTGGCTTTTTTACAGCAAGCTGATCCGGAGACCAGTGTCCGCTTTAGCGCACGCCCGAAAGTCGCGCGAGGGGCTGAGCAGGGTCGAAAGCCGCCACCTCACGCTTCAGCCGACCGGGTTCACACGGACGACGGAGACGATCCGGGCACTCAACCAGCGACCAGCGCGCGGGCCCGGCGCATCCAGCGCAGCGACGCCTCGACCAGCGCGGGCTCGCGATGCTTGAGGATCGCCGATTTCAGAAGGGTCTTGGGTATCTCCCAGAGCTGGACCGACCCGACCGGGAAATGCGCGACATCGCCCGGGGTCAGGTGGTGCCGCTTGCCGTCCGCCTCGGTGATGAACACGTCACCGTCGAGGATCGTGATGATCTCGTCGCTGTGATGGGTCCAGCGGAACGTGCTCGCCGTGGTGCGCCAGAGATAGACGTTCGCGCTTCCGTCATGGGTCTCCGAGACCTCCGCGACCTCGGTGACGGGGTTGCCCGAGACGACCCAGTCCGACGGGATCGGTGCGGGGCTGAAGGCGGCGACCCCGGGCCGCATCGCGGTGCCGGCAATCGGGCGCCCGCCCTCGTGCAGGCGGATCTCCGCGTAGGCGCCGGCGGCGGCCAGAAGCAGGGCGGCGGCGACGAGGATCCTCTTCACGGTCAGCTCCAGCACGCGGCGGACAGTGCCCGCTCGAAGGGTGGCAGCACTGTCGGCTATTCCGCCATCCCTGAGAACTGCCTTTGAGCGCGTTTTACCGGACCTACAGGGTTCTTTGCTG
Source organism: Methylobacterium guangdongense (assembly GCF_038442355.1). NCBI lineage: Bacteria > Pseudomonadati > Pseudomonadota > Alphaproteobacteria > Hyphomicrobiales > Methylobacteriaceae > Methylobacterium > Methylobacterium guangdongense. The sequence continues at coordinate 57,749 of NZ_JBBXMX010000004.1, read as the reverse complement.
GGTTTGCTTAATCCGACTTCGAGACGAATAGAAACTCCAGCTTCCGGCCCCGACCGGGACGCACGCGGCGGCGTTGAGAGGGCCGGGCCTGCGTGCTGGGCGACGGTCTCCGCGTATCGCCCGGTTCCCGCTGCGCGGGCGGCGGATTATGCGCGCCCCGAGTGCTCAGACGCACTCACTTCGTTCATGCGAGTGAGCACTCGCTCATTGTTCCAGCATCAATTTTTCCAGACTCGGCTGAATCCTCCGTCTGGATCGATGCACTAGCCGCGCCGCTCCACGATCCAGCGCGTCGCGTCCGCCCGGGGGGCGACCACGTCGGTGTCGGTGCGCAGCTGGGGCGAGTAGGCGGGATCCTCCGCCAGCACGTCGTGCCAGCGGCGCAGGAAGCGCGCGGTCTGCGAGCCCGGGGCGAAGCTGGTCTGGCGCGAGGCGCTCTCGTGGTGCGCCATCTCGGCGAACGGCGTGTAGACGATGCGATAGCCGAGCTGGCGCAGCTTCAGGCACAGGTCGACATCGTTGAAATCGAGGGCGAATTCCTCGTCGAAGCCGTTCACGGCGTCGAGCACCGCCTTGCGGGTCGCGAACAGCGCACCGGTCACCGCCGAGCAATCGCGCTGGGTCAGCGCCCAGTCACCGTAGGTCGGTTCCGCCGCGTCCCGGTTGTACCAGGGATGGGCGAACACGTCGAAAATGCCGCCGGTCATGCCGGCATGCTGGATCTTGCCGTTGGGGAACAGCAGCCGGCCGCCGACGCCGCCGACGCCCCGGTCGAGGGCGAAGGTCAGGAGCGCCTCGATCCAGCCGGGCCGACGCACCACCAGGTCGTCATTCATCAGGATGACGAGGTCGGTCTCGGCCGCCCGCCACAGGGTGTTCATCTTGGCGGCGTAGTTGAACTTTTCTCCGGGCGCCCGCATCGTCGGCAGGCGGGTCACCGTGAAGCGGTCCGAGCGGCCCTGGTAGATCGTGTCGTCGGCCACATCGTCGCCGATCAGCACGCGGATCCGGTCGGCCGGATAGGTGCTGCGGCCGAGGCTATCGAGCAGGTTGATCACGTGCGGCTTGGCGCCCTCCACGGGGCGGCCCTGATCGTCCTTGGGCCGGCTCTGGTTGGTCGGCACCACGAGGGTGACGGGCGGGCGCGGGTCGAGCGTCCGGCGGATCTCCAGCGTGTCAGCCGTCAGCCCGGGCCCGGTGCGCAGGGGCATGCCCGTCGTCTCGAACCAGCGGTCGAGGGCGTGAGCGCGCGCCGTGCGCGTCGCCTTGGGCCGCTCCAGCGACGCGGCGATCAGGGTCTCGGGGATCCGGTCGATGCCGATGCCGGCCGAGATCGCCCCGAGCAGGAACCGGAACCACGCGGCACTGGGGTAGCGCTGGCGGAAATCCGGCCTGAGGCCCGCGAAGGCCGTGGCGCGGACCAGGAGCGGGAAGCCGATATAGTCGTCGGCCATCAGCAGGGCCGGGTTGAAGGCCGGCTTGCAGTGGACGCTCCGGATTTGGCCGGCGCCGTCCACCACGGCGTCGTCGCCGTAGAAGATGCCGATATCGGGCCGCGCGGCCAGGGCGCGCGTGACCTGGGCAACGAGGTCGGGGCGCAACTCCGCGGCCGCCGGGGCCACGAATACGGCCCGGCAGGATGGCAGCTGGCCGGCGGCGATCTGGTCGAGCCGCCGCTCGTCCACGGGGCGGAACTGCGGGTCGAGGGGCAGCGGCAGGATCGCGTCCGGCCACGCGAGCGTCCCCCAGGAGGCCGACGGGGCCGGGACCGGCTTTTTCTTCAACACGGGTCGCGTCTCCGGGGCGTCAGATTCGTTCGGCGGCCAGGAGACGATCGAGGCTCGCCTCCATGGCGGCCGCCACCGCGCCGGTGGACAGCCGCTCGCGGATCCGGGCCCGGGCGGCGGCGCCGATCCGGGCCGCGTCCCCACCCGTCACCGCGCGGGCCGCATCCGTCAGCGCGCGGGCGAGGTCGGCCTCGTCCACTTGGCCCCATTCGGCCCCGCGCAGGTACGGGCCGTAGGTCTGGTCGAGCGCCGTGACCTCGGCTTTTACGGGGAAGCCGCAGCTGGCGTCGAGGAAGTCGCGGCAGCCGCCGTAATCGGTGGCGACCACGACCTTGCCCATCTCCATCGCCTCGGCGATCGTCAGGCCGAACCCTTCCGAGGAGTGCGACGAGGCATAGACCGCGCAGAGCGCGAACAGGGCGCCGAGCTCATTCTGCGACAGGGGCTGGTCGATCACCACCACGTCGCCGGCCTTGCCCACGAGATCGAGGAGCTTCTGGCCCTCCTCGGGCAGGTCGAAGACGTGCTTGGTCTTGAGCACGAGCTGCCAGCCCGCCTGCCCCAGCCCCGCCGCCCGGAACGCCCGGATCAGGGCGTGCGGGTTCTTGCGGGCGAGATAGCTCGACCCGTCGAACGCGTAGAGGATCACCCGCTTGGCGGGGTCGATCGCGAAGGCCTTGCGCAGGTTCGCCTTGGCGGCGGCGCTCGCCGGCTCGCCGGCCTCGTTCTCCACGACGTAGGGCACGACATCGACCGGGATGTCGGTGATCTGCCGGAAGATCGCCGCGCAGAATTCGGTGGGCGCCCAGATCGCGTCGAGGCGATCGACGGTCGGCAGCCAGCCCCCCGGCACGTGGGAGGTCTCCCACACGAACAGCCCGATCCTCAGCGGGGCCTGCGCGGCCACCGCCTGCTGCGCGTCGCTCATCAGCGAATGCCAGCTGTCGCCATTGAAATGCACCAGGGCGACATCCGCCGGGCCCGAGAAGGTCCGGGCCTGCCACGCCGGCGCCACCCGGGCGTGGACGTGGAAGGGCCGCTCCATCGGGTGGATGTTCAGCGCGAACGGGGCGTGGTGGAGCGCACGGACGTAGCTGCGGCCGGCGACGCCGAGGCCGTTGGCGTAGTTCATCGGCGCGACGAACGACACGCGCAGGGGCCGCTCCGGCGCCTGGGGCTTGCGCAGGTCCGCCCAGATCCGGGCGCCCGGGTAGGTGTAGGTCACGTCGAGCCGGTCGAGGTCGAAGCCGCTCGTCGCGATCGCCTCCCGCACCGCCGTACCGCCGATCGCGGCGTGCTCGCCGAGCAGGGAGCGCTTCACGAACGGGAAGCCCTGGGCCAGCATGTTCTCCCAGTCGAACAGGGTGCGGTTGTTGCGCGGGTCGTTGACCAGCGACATGTGCTTGTTCTGCGCCGAGAACAGGCTGCGCATCCCGAGCCCCGCGGCGCGCATCCGCTGCGAGAAAGTCAGCTCGTACTCGGTGATCACCGAATTCTTGTCCGGCCAGTTCGCCACCGACAGAAGGAACTGGTTGAACGCGTAGGACGACAGGCAGCGCCGCTTCAGGGCCAGGAAGAAGCTCTGGAGGTGGTGAGAGTAATAGAAATTGTCGGCGAGTCCGATCACCGCCTCCGGAAACGCGTCGATCTTCGCGAGCAGCGCGGAAAAATCGGTCCGGCCGAGGGGGCCGACGAGGCTGTCGTTGGCGAGGTACAGGGTCTCGGCGTCCAGGAGATCGGTGTCCTCCAGGAGGACATGCGCCCAGGCGGCGAAGTCGAACCCCGTGTTCTCCCGCAGGTAGACCGACGCGCACAGATCCAGGATCGCCTGCGGCACCGCGTTCTTGAGCTGGTCGGCGGCAATGATCAGGACGATGTCGGCGCCGTTCTCCGCGAAGGCCTTGAGGTAGGGCTCGACATGGCCCCGGATCCGCCCCTCGGGGCAGTGGGTGATGAACAGGGCCGTGCGGCTGTGCCGGCGGGGCTCCCGCTTCAGGCACGAGAGGCGGGCATCGGACGCCTCCGGCACCGCCGTGCCGGGGACGCGGCGGGTGAGCCGCCCCGCCTCCAGGCCGGTCAGCACGTAATCGACGAGCGGGTTGAGCCCGAGGGCCGCGACCCTCGGATAGCGGGCGAGATACCAGGGCGCGTCGAAGCGCGGCGACGGGCTGGTGCTGCGCCCGCCATCGGCCAGGAAATGCACCAGCGGGTTCTGCCCGGCCTCATCGTCGGCGAGGTAGGTCTCGGCGTACCAGCGGGTGTCGAACCAGGGGCCGGGGTCGAGCCCCTCGGCGGCGCCGTGCTCCAGATAATGGACCAGGGGATTGAGGGCGTCGGCCCGCACGGCGGCAGATTGCGCGGCGTACCAAGTGGGGTCGAACAGCGGATGGGGCGCGTAGCGGCGGTAGCCGCCCGCCATCACGTAGTGCTCCAGGGCCTCAAGCCCGCTGGTCTCGGCCTCGGGACAGCGCGCGCGGTAGAATTCCGCGTCGAAGAGTCCGGCCCGGCGGATCAGGTCCACGTGCCGCGACAGGCCGGCGAATTCCTCGGGGTTGCGCAGGTAGCCCTGCTTCCGGCCGGTCTCGTAATAATGGGCCAGCGCGCTGCCGCCGGCCGCCCGGGCATCCGGGTAGCGGGACAGGTACCAGGCCGTATCGAACGCCGGCGACGGATCGGTATCGGGGTGGGCCAGGAAGTGCAGGAACGCCCGGCCGCGCTGCGCCGCGCCGCCGAGATAGCGCTCGGCGTACCAGTCCGGATCGAACAGCGGGTTGGGGCGGATCCCCGCCTCGGCGCCGTGGTCGCGGAAGTGGAGCACCGGGTTGACGCCCTCGGCCCGCAGCCCCGGCACGGAATCGAGGTAGAGGTCGCCGTGGAACAGCGGGTGCGGCCAGCGCCCCTCCCGGCCGCCATGGACCGCGTAGTGTACCGCCGGATCGATCCCCTCGCCGACCACGTCGGGGTAGCGCCTTGCGTACCACGCCGGATCGAACAGGTCGGACGCCCTCACGGCCTGGACGACATCCGCCTGCCGGGGCTCGCCGCGGCGGCGCTTCAGGCGCCGGGTCAGCGGACGCGCGAGGGACTGCGCCGCCCCGGCGAGGCCGGCTTTGTCCGACGATCCGGCGGCGAACACATCTCGAAGGCGCATGGTCAGGTCCGGATACGCGGGAAGCCCGTGCAGCTGCCCACGCCGCGATCCGCGAGAGACATCAGGGGAAATCGGCCGGTCCGGCGATCGCGGGCGGGACCGCCCCGGCTTGGGCGCCTTCCTAAAGGTCCGGGTCGCCGACGCCAAGACCTTCGCCGCGGCTGGAACCTGGACCTATACCGAGCTCCGGCCTCCGAACCGGTCCGCAGCGATGCCCGAAACTGCGGATCGCGTTCGGAAATGCAGCCCCTCGCCTATCCCGCGGCGACCGCAATCGTGTACGAGGCGCGCTCACGGCCGTCATAGACGACACGCGCGGCCTTCGGCAGCCGATCCGCCTCCCCGCGGATCGCGAAGGCCCGGGCCGCTCGAACGCGCGCGGCTCCCCGTCCGCCTCGACGGATGGCGGCCACCTGCACCTGCCGCAACCGATGGAGCCTACCGCAATGAGTGAACGCATCATCCTCCGCGCCGGCGAGGCCCTCGTGGCGGGCGGGCCGCCGAACACCGCCTCCGAGCCCGAGGTCATCATCGGCGAGCTCGACGGGCCGGTCGGCACCGCGCTCGCGACGCTGACGGGCGATCAGGTCGTCGGCCACAGCCGCGTCTTCGCGCTGCTCAACACCGACATCATGGTCCGCCCGGTGACGCTCTGCGTCTCCAAGGTCAGCGTGACCGAGAGCAAGTACACGTCGATCCTGATGGGCACGGTTCAGTTCGCCATCGCCAACGGCGTGCTGGACGCGGTGCGGGCCGGCTACATCCCGAAGGAGAAGGCCAACGACCTCGGCATCATCTGCTCGGTCTGGCTGAGCCCGGGCGTGATCCAGGCCGAGACGGTCGACCACAAGGCGCTGTTCGAGATCCAGCGCAAGGGCATGACCGAGGCGATCCGCAAGGCGATGACCAACGAGCCCTCGATCGACTGGCTCCTCGAGAACCAGGATAAGATCGTGCACAAATACTACACGATGGGTCTTCAGGGTAAGATCTGACCCGCACCGGGGCGCGTTCGGCGCCCCAAATCGGCGTGCGGCGATCCCGACCTTGCCAGCCCGGTATCATCAGCCCCACACTTACGGGATTGACCGGTGGGCCCCTTCGAGGCCCGGGCAGGAGTTGGATAGCGGCATGACGCAGGGGATCAGCCCGGCCACCACCCTCGACGACGGCATCGTGGCGACGGCGGAGAGCTGCCTCGCCGATGTCGGCGCGGCGCGGGAGGCAATCCACGGGGTGATCTTCGGCCAGGAGAAGGTGGTCGATCTCGCACTCGTGACCATCCTGGCCGGCGGCCACGGCCTGCTGGTCGGCCTGCCGGGGCTGGCCAAGACCAAGCTGGTCGAGACGCTCGGCACCGTGCTCGGCCTCGACGCGCGGCGCGTGCAGTTCACCCCAGACCTGATGCCCTCCGACATCCTGGGCACCGAGATCCTGGAGGAGGATGCCGAGCGCCGCCGGGCCTTCCGGTTCGTGCAGGGGCCGGTCTTCACCCAGCTCCTGATGGCCGACGAGATCAACCGGGCGAGCCCGCGCACCCAGTCGGCCCTGCTCCAGGCCATGCAGGAGGGCCACGTCTCAGTGGCGGGCGCCCGCCACGACCTGCCCCGACCGTTCCACGTGCTCGCCACCCAGAACCCGATCGAGCAGGAGGGCACCTACCCGCTGCCCGAGGCGCAGCTCGACCGGTTCCTGCTGGAGATCGACGTCGGCTACCCCGACCGCGCCGCCGAGCGCCGGATCCTGATCGAGACCACCGGCGTCGACGAGGTGCGCCCGCGCGCCGTGATGTCCACCGAGCAGTTGCTCACCGCCCAACGCCTCGTGCGCCGGCTGCCGGTGGGCGAGGCGGTGGTCGAGGCGATCCTCGATCTCGTGCGCGCCGCCCGGCCCGACAGCGGCGACGCCATCGTGAAGGACAAGCTCCTCTGGGGTCCTGGCCCCCGCGCCAGCCAGGCGCTGACGCTCGCCGCCCGCGCCCGGGCGCTGATCGAGGGTCGGGTCGCCCCCTCGGTGGCCGACGTGAAGGCGCTGGCCGAGCCGGTGCTCAAGCACCGGATGGCGCTGAGCTACACCGCCCGAGCCGACGGCGAGACCATCGAGGGGCTGATCGCCAAGCTCGCGGAGAAGATCTGATCCGGAAGCATTTTCGAGTTGGGTGGATGCCGGCTAACAGGAAGACAATGCGTGCTTTCGAGCCATCGGCCGCGCTGAGCCGCCTCGGAGGGCTGCGCTGACGATGGTCGCGACGAACGCCCTCGACGCGGGCAGGCGCACCCCCGGCCGGCGCGAGAGCGAAGGCGCGACCGCGCTCTCCGACAAGATGCCTCGCCTCGTGCTGGAAGCACGGCGCGTGTCGAGCCTGCTGGCCCATGGCCTGCACGGCCGCCGCCGGGCCGGCCCGGGCGAGAGCTTCTGGCAGTTCCGTCCTTTCGTGACCGGCGAGGCCGCCGCGCGGGTCGACTGGCGCCGCTCGGCCCGGGACGACCGGCTCTACGTGCGCGAGCGCGAATGGGAGGCCGCCCACAACATCTGGCTGTGGATCGACCGCTCGGCCTCCATGGGCTTTGCTTCGGATCTGGCTTCCGCTCCGAAAGTCGAGCGGGCGCTGATCCTGGGCCTCGCCCTGGCCGACGCTTTCGTGGAGGGCGGTGAGCGGGTGGGTCTCCTCGGGCTGACCCGGGCCAGCGCCTCGCGGGGGATCGTCGAGCGGCTGGCGCAGGCGCTGGTCGCCGACACGGCCGGCTTGACTCAGGACCTGCCGCCGCAGGCGCAGCCGGCCCGGTTCGACGAGGTGGTGCTGATCGGCGACTTCCTCACCGAACCCGACCGGATCGCATCCTCCGTGCAGAGCCTCGCGGGCCGCGGCAGCCGCGGCCATCTGCTGATGGTGGTGGACCCGATCGAGGAGACGTTCCCGTTTACCGGGCAAGCGGTCCTGCACGATCTCGAAGGCAGCCTCAGCCTCGATATCGGCGATGCCGACGCCTGGGGCGCGCGCTACCGGGCCCGGATCGCCGAGCACCGGGCGGCGCTCGCCGCCATCGCCCGTGGCCAGGGCTGGACCCTGACGATCCACCGCACGGACCGGCCGGCGAGCGAGGCGGCCCTGCGGCTCGCCACGCTGATCGCCGCCCGCGGCACGGAGTGAGGCCGCCATGCTGGGTCTGACCTTCGCGGCGCCCCTGGCGCTCGCCGCCCTGATCGGCCTGCCGGCCCTGTGGTTCCTGCTGCGGGTGACCCCGCCGCGCCCGCGCCGGATCAACTTCCCGCCGCTCAAGCTCGTCGCCGACCTGATCCCACAGCGGCAGACCCCGGCGCGCACACCGCCCTGGCTCCTGATCCTGCGGTTGCTGATCGCCGCCGCCCTGATCCTGGCGGTGGCGGGCCCCGTCTGGAACGCCGGGGGCATCGGGGCCGGAGGCGGACGCAGCGCCCTCCTCGTGCTCCTCGACAACGGCTTCCCCGCCGCCCACGACTGGCGCGACCGCCTGCGCGTCGCCACCGACGCCGTGGAAGGCGCCGCCCGCGACGGCCGCCCGGTCGCCGTGATCGGTCTCGCCGACGCCCCGGCGGCCCTTGAGGCGAAGACCCCAGCCGCCGCCCTGGAGCGCCTGCGCGCCCTCGCGCCGCGCCCGATCGTGCCCTCCCGCGACGCGCATCTCGCGTCGATCGAGACCTTCCTGGACAAGAACCGCGGCGCCGGCCTCGTCTGGATCAGCGACGGCGTCGCTGGGGCGGAGGATACGCGCTTCGTCAAGGCGCTCGCCGACCTCGCGGGCGACAAGGGCGCCGCGCTCACCGTGCTGCGCGCCGACCGGCCGCCGGCCCTGGCGCTCACCGCCACCGAGACGGCCGGCAAGCTCGTCACCCACGCCCTGCGGGCAGTTCCGAACGGGCGCGATACCGGCGTGATCCGGGCGCTCGACCAGAAGGGCCTGCCGCTCGCCGAGCGGGATTTCGCCTTCGCGGGGGATGCCACCGAGGCGGAATCGACCTTCGAGCTGCCGGTGGAGCTGCGCAACAGCATCAGCCGGCTGGAGATCGCGGGGGAGCGCTCGGCCGGGGCCGTGGTGCTGCAGGACGAGCGTGGCAAGCGCCGCCGGGTCGGCCTCGTGTTCGGCGGCACCCTCGATCAGGCCCAGCCCCTGCTGGCGCCGACCTACTACCTGTCCCGGGCCCTTGCGCCCTTCGCGGACGTGCAGGAGCCCCGCGGCGCCAAAGGGACGGCGGAATCGATCAATCAGCTCCTCGACAATCAGGTCTCGGTCCTCGTGCTGGCCGATGTCGGCGCCCTCGACGAAAAAACCACCGCGCGGATCGAGAGCTTCGTGAAGGATGGCGGCATGCTGCTGCGCTTCGCCGGCCCGCGGCTCGCCGCCGGCAACGACCCGCTCGTGCCGGTGCGCCTGCGCCGGGGGGGCCGGACGCTCGGCGGCACGCTGTCCTGGGACAGCCCGAAGACCCTCGCACCCTTCCCGCCCGAGAGCCCCTTCGCGGGGCTGACGCCGCCGGCCGATATCGGCGTGCGCCGCCAGATCCTGGCCGAGCCCGACGGCGACCTGCCGAACCGGACCTGGGCCTCCCTTCAGGACGGCACGCCGATCGTCACGGCGCAGAAGCGCGGCCAGGGCACGATCGTGCTGTTCCACGTCACCGCCGACACGACGTGGTCGAACCTGCCGCTCTCCGGATTGTTCATCGACATGCTCCGGCGCGTCGTGGCCCTGGCCGGCGCGTCGGCCCCGGTTCAGGGCGAGGCGCCGCGGGCGGCCGCCCCGGTCCTCGCCCCGCGGGTGACGCTAGACGGGTTCGGGGCGCTCGGCTCGCCCCCGGCCTCGGCCACGGCGGTGTCGGCCGATTACGCCGACCGGGCGACCCTGGAGCATCCGCCGGGCTTCTATGGCCCGCCGGACGGAGGCATCAGCGTGAACGCCCTCAAGCCCGATGACAGGCTGAAGCCCTTGGATATGACCGCCATCAGCGGCGCCCGGTTCGAGTCGCTCGCTGGAGCCGAGACCGTCGACCTGCGCCCGAGCCTGTTCACCCTGGCGCTGCTGCTGCTCGCCCTCGATACCCTGGCGGGCCTGTGGCTCGGCGGCTTCCTGCGCCGCGGCGGCCTCGCCGCCCGCCTGCGCGGCCGCCCGGCGGTTCTGGCGCTCGTGGGACTTGTCCTGCTGGCGACCCTGCCGGCCTCGCCCGTCCGCGCCGAGGAGGCCCAGCCGCCGGTCAACCGGCCGAACGGCTTCGAATCCGCCCTCGTCACGCGGCTTGCCTACATCATCACGGGTGACGCCGCCGTCGACGAGGCGAGCCGCACCGGTCTCACCGGCCTGACGCAGATGTTGGCCTCCCGCACCGCCCTGGAGCCGGGCGAGCCCGCCGGGATCGACCCCGCGAAGGACGAGCTGGCCTTCTACCCGCTGATCTACTGGCCGATCGCGCCGAACCGGCCGCAGCCCTCCGAGACGGCGATCCGCAAGATCGACGCCTTCATGCGCAACGGCGGCACCATCCTGTTCGACACACGCGACGCGCTGACCGCCCGGCCAGGCGGCCCGCCGACCCCGGAGGCCACGTATCTGCGCACCATGCTGGCGACGCTGGAGGTGCCGGAGCTGGAGCCGGTGCCGCTCGACCACGTGCTGACCAAGGCGTTCTACCTCGTGGACAGCTTCCCGGGCCGCTACGCCACCGGCCAGACCTGGGTCGAGGCCCTACCGCCGGCCGCCGAGGGCGCCGAGCGCCGCCCGGCCCGGGCCGGCGACGGGGTGAGCCCGATCATCATCACCGGCAACGACCTCGCCGCCGCCTGGGCGATCGGCCGCCGGGGCGAGCCGCTCTACCCGGTGGTGGGCGGCGACCAGCGCCAGCGCGAGATGGCGTTCCGCGGGGGCGTGAACATCGTCATGTACACGCTCACCGGCAACTACAAGGCGGATCAGGTGCACGTGCCCGCGCTGCTGGAGCGGCTGGGGCAGTGATTTTTTTGAACACTCAGATCGGCGCATCCCGTCTCACCCTCACGCCGGCTTCCGCTTTGGCGCGCGCCCCTTTCCCGGACGCCTGGAACGCAGTGGAAGGTGATCCGGGACCCAGCACGACAAGCGTCGCGCAGCGGCACCGGACAAGCCGTTTGGACGCTTCGCGAGTTCCCGTGCTGGATCCCGGGTCGGGTTCCGCTGACGCTCCACGCGCCCGGGAAAGGGGCAGTGCCTGGGCGATCCACGTTCCGGAGGCCGGACCGTCATGCTGAGCCTCAGCTTCACCCCCCTCCTCCCCTGGCCGGCCATCGCCGTGCTGGGGGTGATCGTCGCCATCCTGGCGGTGTTCGCCGTGCTGGCCCGGGGCCGGACCGCGCTGCTGCGTGTCCTCGTCCTCGCCCTGGTGCTGGCGGCGTTGACCAACCCGGCCCTAGTCCACGAGGACCGCGAGCCCGTGAAGGACATCGCCGCCATCGTGGTCGACCGCTCGGGCTCCCAGCAGCTCGGCGACCGGCCGCAGATGACCGACGCGGTCCGTGCCGAGCTGCAGCGCCGCTTCGGGGCACTCGCCAACATCGAAACCCGCTTCATCGACGTGCCCGACGCCAAGGAGGGCGATGACGGCACCAAGCTGTTCACGGCGTTGGGCCAGGCGCTGGCCGACGTCCCCCCGGAGCGGCTCGCCGGAATCGTGATGCTCACGGACGGCGTGGTCCACGACATCCCGGCCGCGATGGCCCAGCTCGGCATCAAGGCGCCGCTCCACGTCCTCGTCACCGGCCATCCCGACGAGCGCGACCGGCAGATCAAGCTGCTGGAGGCCCCCCGCTTCGGCATCGTCGGCAAGGACCTGACGATCCGCGCCGAGGTGATGGAGCGCGGCGGCACCGGCCACGCGGTCGTCACCGTGCGCCGCGACGGCGAGGAGATCGGCCGGCGCGATGTCGCCACCGACAAGCCGTTCTCGCTGACCACCCGGATCGAGCATGGCGGCCCGAACGTGGTGGAGATCGAGGTTGAGCCGCTGCCGGGCGAGTTGACCACCGTCAACAACCGCGCGGTGCTACCGATCGAGGGGATCCGCGAGAAGCTGCGGGTGCTGCTGGTCTCGGGCGAGCCGCACCAGGGCGAGCGGACGTGGCGCAACCTGCTGAAGTCCGACGCCAACGTCGACCTCGTCCACTTTACCATCCTGCGCCCGCCGGAGAAGCAGGACGGCACGCCGATCTCCGAACTCTCCCTGATCGCCTTCCCGACGCGCGAGCTGTTCGTCCAGAAGATCAAGGACTTCGACCTGATCATCTTCGACCGCTACGCCAACCAGAGCGTGCTGCCGCAGGCCTATTTCGACAACATCGTCCGCTATGTCCGCGAGGGCGGCGCCCTGCTGATCGCCGCCGGCCCCGAATTCGCCGGCCCGGCGAGCTTGGCCCGCACCCGCCTCGCCGGCATCCTGCCGGGCGATCCGGACGGGCGGGTCGTGGAAAAGCCCTACAAGGCGACGCCGACCCAGGTCGGCCAGCGCCACCCGGTGACCCGCGACCTGCCGGGCTCGGATGCCAATCCGCCCGCCTGGGGCGACTGGGTACGCATCGTCGAGGCCCGGACCCGGGCCGGCATCCAGCCGATCCTGTCGGGGGCCGAGGGATTGCCGTTGCTTGCCCTGTCCCGGGAGGAGAAGGGCCGCGTCGCCCTGCTCCTATCGGACCAAGCCTGGCTCTGGGCGCGGGGCTACCAGGAGGGCGGCCCCTATCTCGACCTGCTGCGCCGCCTCGGCCACTGGCTGATGAAGGAGCCGGCCCTCGAGGAGGAAGCCCTGCGCGCCCAGACCACCGGCCGCGGCCGGGAGGTCCGGGTGGAGCGCCAGACCATGGCGGATCAGTCCGAGCCGGTCACCGTCACCGGGCCGACCGGCAAGGTGACGACGCTGACGCTCAAGCCCAAGGAGCCGGGCCTCTTCACCGCGACCTTCGACGCCGAAAGCCTGGGCCTGCACACGCTCCGCTCGGGCAACCTTGTGGCCTTCGTGAGCGTCGGCCCGGCCAATCCCCGCGAACTCGCCGATGTGTTCAGTGACACCGAGCGGCTGAAGGCGGTGGCGGACGGGTCGGGGGGATCGATCCGCCGGATCGCCGGGTCGGGGGGCGCCATCGACGTGCCGCGGCTCGCGGTGGTGCGCGGCGGACGGCTCTCCGGCGCGGACTGGATCGGCTTCCGGCCGAGCGACAGCGCCAATATCCGCGGCGTCGAGGTCTACCCGCTGGCGCTGGGCCTCGCGGCCCTCGCCGCCCTGGCCGCCGCCCTGCTGGCGATGTGGCTGGTGGAGGGACGACGGGGCCGGTCGGTGTGAGTCAGTGGTCTCGCGCCGCGTGCGGATCCCCTCCCCCCTCTGCGGGGGAGGGTGGCTCCTGCGTCAGCAGGGGTCGGGAGAGGGGAACCCGGGTTCAGGACGGGGCGCGACATTCATGAAGGCGAGCGTTTCATCCGGCACCGTCGCTCCCCTCTCCCGACCCCCTTCGGGGCCCACCCTCCCCCGCAGAGGGGGGAGGGAGAACCCGCGCCCCTCCTGCAATGCGCCCCGTGTGCGAGCGCGCTCGACGCCCGGGGCGCGCCCAGCCTATGAGCTTCGCTGACCGCCCGCGCCCCGCGCGAACCCACACAACGGAGACAGCCTGCCCGTGACAGCGCAGACCGTGACCGGACGCCTCCTCGCCGCGACGCTCCTCGTCGCCTGCCTGCATCTCGCCCCGGCCCGTGCGCAGGAGCCGGCCGCGATGCCGTCCGATCCGCCGTCGATGCCCGCCGCCACTGGCCAGTGGGTCCACGCGCTCACGCTGATGGGCCAGCCGAAATACGGCCCTGACTTCAAGCATTTCGACTATGCCGACCCGGCCGCCCCCAAGGGCGGCATGGTGCGCCTCGGCACCCAGGGCGGGTTCGACAACTTCAACATCATCGTCTCCGGCCTGAAGGGCGACCTCGAGAACGGCATCCAGCAGATCTACGATCCGCTGATGACCCAATCCTCCGACGAGCCGTTCACCTCCTACGGCCTGATCGCCGAGGCGGTGCGGGTCGCCCCCGATCTCGGTTCGGTTTCCTACCGCCTGCGCGAGAACGCCCGCTGGCACGACGGCAAGCCGATCACCCCCGAGGACGTGGTCTGGTCCTTCGACATCCTGAAGGCCAACAGCCCGTTCTACGCGGCCTACTACCACACGGTGTCGAAGGCCGAGGCGACCGGGCCGCACGAGGTGACCTTCACCTTCACCGAGAAGGGCAACCGTGAGTTGCCGCAGGTGATCGGGCAATTGCGCATCCTGCCCAAGCACTGGTGGATGGCCAAGGATGCCAACGGCAAGCCGCGCAACCCCACCGAGACGACCCTCGAGCCGCCGCTCGGCTCCGGCCCCTACCGGCTGGCGAAGTTCGATCCCGGCCGCAGCACGACCTACGAGCGCGTGCCCGATTACTGGGGCAAGGGTCTGCCGGCCAATGCCGGGCACTACAACTTCGACACCGAGCGCTTCGAGTATTTTCGCGACGGCACCGTCCTGGTCGAGGCGCTGAAGGGCGACCTCTACGATTTCCGCGTCGAGAACATCGCCCGGAACTGGGCCACGGCCTACGACGAGTTCCCGGCCGTGAAGGAAGGGCGCCTGATCAAGGAGGCCTTCCCCGACCGTGGCATGGGCATCATGCAGGCCTTCGCGTTCAACACCCGCAGGGACAAGTTCAAGGACCCGCGCGTCCGCCGGGCCTTCAACCTCGCGATGAACTACGAGGAGATGAACAAGGCCCTGTTCTACGGGCTCTACAACCGGATCAACTCCTACTTCTTCGGCTCGGAGCTGGCCTCTTCCGGCCTGCCGGAGGGCGACGAGAAGGCGATCCTCGAGAGCGTGAAGGACAAGATCCCGGCCTCGGTCTTCACCACGCCCTACACCAACCCCGTCAATGACAGCCCCGAAGCCGTGCGCAAGAACCTGCGTGAGGCGGTCGGCCTGCTGCGCGAGGCGGGCTACGAGCTGCGCGGCGGCAAGATGGTCAACAAGGCGACCGGCGAGCCGCTCACCGTCGAGTTCCTCGAATTCCAGAACACCTTCGAGCGGGTGATCCTGCCGTTCTCGGCCTCACTCAAGCTGATCGGCATCGACGCGACCCTGCGGGTGATCGACGCCGCGCAGTATCAGAACCGGATCCGCAACTTCGACTTCGACATCACCACGACGAACTGGGGCGAGTCGCTCTCCCCGGGCAACGAGCAGCGCGAGTACTGGGGCTCGAAGGCGGCCGACAGTCCCGGCTCGCGCAACCTGATCGGCATCAAGGATCCCGGCATCGACGCCCTGATCGAGAAGGTGATCTTCGCCAAGGATCGGCCCGCCGTGATCGCGGCCACCCACGCGCTCGACCGGGTGCTGCTCGCCCACGATTACGTCGTGCCGCAATGGTCCTCCAACCAGCAGCGGACGCTGCGCTGGAACCGCTTCAACCACCCGGCGATCCTGCCGCTCTATGCCAGCTCCGGCTTCCCGACGACGTGGTGGTACGACAAGGCGCTCGCGACCAAGACCGGGGCGCCCCGTTGACGGGTCGCCTCTGGACGCCGACCCGGCGCGGGGTCGTCCTCGGCGGTGCCGCCCTCGCGGCGATACGGCCGGGTTGGGCGGAGGACGGGGAGCGCCATGGCCTCTCCAGCTTCGGCGAGCTCAAGTATCCCCCGACCTTCGAGCGGTTCGATTACGTGAACCCGATGGCGCCGCGCGGGGGCCGTTTCTCCGCCCAGCTCTCCGGCACGACCGGCAATCAGGCGTTCAACACGTTCAACACGCTTAACATCTACGTGCTGCGTGGCGAGGGCGCCGCCGGGATGAGTCTCACCTTCGACAGCCTGATGGTCCGGGCCCTCGACGAGCCGGACGCGGTCTACGGGCTTGTCGCGCGCGCCGTCACGGTGAGCTCGGACGGGCTGACCTACACGTTCCTGCTGCGCCCGCAGGCCCGGTTCCACGACGGCTCGCGACTGACCGCGCGGGATGCTGCCTTCAGCCTCAAGCTCCTGCGCGACAAGGGCCACCCGGAGATTGCCGAGGTGATCCGCCCGATGACGGACGCCCGGGCGGAAGACGACGAGCGGCTCGTCGTGACCTTCGCGCCCGGCCGCGCCCGGGACCTGCCGCTGTTCGTGGCGCAGCTGCCGATCTTCTCCGCCGCCTATTACGGCGCCCGCGACTTCGAGGCCTCGACCCTGGAGCCGCCGCTGGGCTCCGGCCCCTACCGGGTCGGGACGGTCGATGTCGGCCGCTCGATCGGGCTGGAGCGGGTGCCGGATTACTGGGCGGCCGACCTGCCCGTGACTATCGGCCAGAACAATTTCGACGCGATCCGCTACGAGTATTTCCGCGATCGCACCGTGGCGTTCGAGGCGTTCAAGAGCGGCGCCTTCACGTTCCGAGAGGAATTCACCGCCCGGGTCTGGGCCACCGGCTACGATTTCCCGGCCCTGAAGGAGGGCCGCGTCACCCGGGAGACCGTTCCGGATGCGCGGCCGAGCGGCACGCAGGGCTGGTGGATCAACACCCGCCGGGACGCGTTCCGCGATCCCCGGGTGCGCGAGGCGATCGGGCTGTGCTTCGACTTCGAATGGTCGAACAAGAACCTGATGTACGGCGCCTATACCCGCACGGCCTCGTTCTTCGAGAATTCGGACCTCAAGGCGACGGGCAAGCCCTCGGCCGAGGAACTGGCCCTGCTGGAGCCGCTGAAGGATCTGCCGCCGGAGGTGTTCGGCGAGGCCTGGACGCCGCCGGTCTCGGACGGGTCTGGCCAGGACCGGGCGCTCCTCAAGCGCGCCGACGCCCTGCTGCGCGAGGCCGGCTGCACCCGCCAGGGCGGCAGCCTCGTCCTGCCCGGCGGGCGGCCGCTGACGATCGAGTTCCTGGATGACGACCCGGTCTTCGATGCGGTGACGCAGCCGTTCATCCGCAACCTCGGGCTGCTCGGCATCAAGGCGAGTCTGCGCGTGGTCGATCCGGCGCAGTACCAGACGCGGCTCAAGGATTTCGATTTCGACGTCTCGCCGCGCCGCTACAGCAGCGGCCTGACGCCCGGCGCGGAGCTGCGCGAGACCTACGGCTCCCGGGCGGCCAAGACGGCGGGCTCGAACAACCTGTCAGGGATCGCGGATCCCGCCATCGATGCGCTCCTCACCGCCATCGCCGACGCCAAGTCCCGGGCGGACCTGACCACCGCGTGCCGGGCCCTCGACCGGGTGCTGCGCGCCGGGCGTTATTGGGTGCCGATGTGGTACGCCTCGACCCACCGCCTCGCCCTGTGGGACGTTTACGGCCGCCCGGCCAGCCCGCCGAAATACGACCTCGGTGCGCCGGGAACCTGGTGGTACGACGCCGAGAAGGCGAAGCGGATCGGGCGGGAGTGAAATCTTGTCCCTCTGCACGATCGCGTCCGAGGACGTTCGGAAACACCGACTCTCCCACCCACGACCTCATCCTGAGGGGCCCGCCTCGGCGGGCCTCGAAGGAGCCCTCCAGATGCCTCGGCGATCTCTGGATTCCTCCTTCGAGGCCTCCGCTCCGCTTCGGCACCTCAGGATGAGGTCGTGGATGGGAAGCCCCAGTTCGTCAGCCTCCGGGAGATCATGCTCGCCTACATCCTGCGCCGCATCGGCCTGATGATCCCGACCCTGTTCGGGATCATGCTGATCACCTTCACGATCGTGCAGTTCGCCCCCGGCGGCCCGGTGGAGCGGGTGCTGTCGCAGCTCCAGGGCCAGCGCGACGGGGCGATGTCGCGGGTGAGCGGCGGCGGGGGCGATCT
The DNA here is from genome assembly GCF_038442355.1 of Methylobacterium guangdongense. Classification (NCBI taxonomy): domain Bacteria; kingdom Pseudomonadati; phylum Pseudomonadota; class Alphaproteobacteria; order Hyphomicrobiales; family Methylobacteriaceae; genus Methylobacterium; species Methylobacterium guangdongense. The sequence continues at coordinate 39,987 of NZ_JBBXMX010000004.1, read as the reverse complement.
CGGCGGTGGCACACGCCCCTCCGGCGGTGGCGGCGAGGCGAGTTCGCGCTACCGCGGCGCGCAGGGCCTCAGCCCCGAATTCATCGCCAAGCTGGAGAAGCAGTTCGGCTTCGACAAGCCGGCCCCGGAGCGCTTCGCCAAGATGCTCTGGGACTATGTCCGGTTCGATTTCGGCCGCAGCTATTTTCGCGACGTGACGGTGATCCAGCTCATCAAGGAGCGCCTGCCGGTCTCGATCTCGCTGGGGCTCTGGATGACGCTCCTGTCCTACGCGATCTCGATCCCGCTCGGCATTCGCAAGGCCGTGAAGGATGGCGAGCGCTTCGACCGCTGGACCTCCTTCGTGGTGATCATCGGCTACGCGATCCCGGGCTTCATGTTCGGCCTGATGCTGATCATCCTGTTCGCGGGCGGCTCGTTCTATCAGTGGTTCCCCCTGCGCGGCCTGACCAGCGAGGGCTGGGAGGGCTTCTCCACGTGGCACAAGGTGACCGATTACGCGTGGCACATGGTGCTGCCGCTGACCGCCCTGGTGATCGGCGCCTTCGCGACCTCGACCCTGCTGACCAAGAACTCGTTCCTCGACGAGATCCGCAAGCAATACGTCCTGACCGCGCGGATGAAGGGCCTGTCCGAGCGCCGCGTGCTCTACGGCCACGTGTTCCGCAACGCCATGCTGATCGTGATCGCGGGCTTTCCGGGGGCCTTCATCTCGGCCTTCTTCACCGGCTCGCTCCTGATCGAGACGATCTTCTCGCTCGACGGGCTCGGGGAGCTGTCGTTCCGCGCGATCGTGGGCCGGGACTATCCGGTGGTGTTCGCGACCCTCTACATCTTTTCCCTGCTGGGACTCGCGGTGAACCTGCTCTCGGACCTGATCTACGTCTGGATCGACCCGCGGATCGACTTTTCGGCGCGGGCGACCTGAGGCCGCATCACGACAGGGGCGAGCCCGGAGCCGGCAGCGCGATGGTCGAGGTCGCCTCGAGGATCTGGTCGGGCCCGCCCTTCGGCGGCCAGAGTCCGGCGGCGTAGGCCTCCCCGCGGAGCCGCGCCCGCTCCTCCAGACTGGCGAAAGCCCAGATGTGCGTGATCCGCGGCGGCCCATCCAGGGCGTAGAGGTTGGTCACGAGATGGTCGGTGTAGGTTTTGGCCGGCCCGATCGCCGCCTCCCAGGCCGCCAGCGTCGGCGCGAGCCCGCCGGGACGCAGCCGGTAGGTGCGGATCTCGTAGACGCCGCCCCGGGCTCCGGTCCGAAGCGGCGGCAGGAAGGGAAACGGCGCGTAGCTGTCCATGGTCAAGGCCGTCAGGAGCTCGCCGCCGTGGAACGGGTTGGCGCTCATCAGGGCGCGTCGCCGCTCGGCGGTCATCGCCTCCGGGGCCTCGAAGCCGCGCAGGACCATCACCTGCCCCAGGGTGCCGATCTCCGTCCGCCAGCAGCCGAGCAGCGTCCCGGCCTCCGCCTCGGCGGCCCAGGCCTGCGCCCGCTCGCAGACTTGGCCCGGCGCCAGGAGCGGGCAGGACAGGGTGGTGAGTTCGTAGAGCATGCCCGGTGTTCTCCGAAGGGTCTTGAGCCAGAGGTAGAACGTCCGCGGCATGCGGCGAGGATCAGACGAGCGCCTGTCGCGCTCCGGCCGGCCCGAGAACCCGCGCCACGGTCAGGCGCAGGGCCTGCGCGCTCCGGTACCCCACCGCCGCCGCCACGGCCCGGGGCGGACGCCCCTCGGCCGTGAGCGCCAGCGCGCGGATCACCCGGGCCCGCGCCCGCCAGTCGCCGAAGCTCAGGCCGGTCTCGGCGCGGAACCCCCGGGTCAGCGTGCGCCGGCTCGCCCCGGCCCGGTCGGCCCAGGCGTCGAGATCGTCCTCCGAGGCCGGATCCGCGATGATCCCCAGGCAGACCCGGCGCAGGCGCGGATCCCGCGGCAGCGGCAGCGTGAGCGGCGTCGCGGGGGCACGGCCGATCTCGTCGAGCACCAAAGCGGCGAGATGACCGCCGCGGCCATCCTCGGCGTAGAGCACCGGCTCCTCGGCCAGGGCGACGAGCGCGGCCGACAGCAGCGGCGACACCGCGATGACCCGGCAGGTCTCCGGGAACGTCGCGACGGCGTCGCGGTCGAGATAGGCGGTACACAGGGCCACCGGGCCGTGGGTGACGGTGGTGTGCGGCAGGCGCGCCGGGATCCAGAGCGCGTGGCCCTCCGGCACGACCCAGGCACCGTCCTCGGCCGAGGCCGACATCAGCCCGGCCGTGGCGTAGAGGAGCTGCGCGCGGATGTGGTGGTGCAGGTCGGTCCGGGCGTCGGCCGCCAGAGGCTTGCGGACCACCGCGATCGGGCGCGGGATCGCTTGGTAATCGGCCGCCGCGGTCGAGCGTGGCGACGACGCGTTTGGCCCGTTCGCATGCATATCCGGCCCGACGCCTCCATCGGGTCAGGCTATCAGCGTCTGATCCCGGAGGATACGCCGCGATGGATTCCGATACGCTGTCCCGCCGCACCCTGCGCTTCGTGAACGTCGCGCACGCGCTCGATCATTTCGTCCTGCTAATCTACCCGACCGCAGTGATCGCCATCGCGGCTCAGACCGGGCTCGGCTACGGCGAGCTGATCGGCCTCGCCACCGGGGCCTTCGTGGCCTTCGGCCTGTGCTCCCTGCCGATGGGGTCGCTGGCCGACCGCTTCGGCCGCCGCACCATGCTGGCGGTGTTCTTCTTCGGCTACGGGCTCTCGTGCCTCGGCGTCGCCACGGCCTCGACGCCGCTGGCCTTCGCCCTCTGGCTATGCGTGCTCGGCCTCGCCTCGGCGATCTACCACCCGGTCGGCTCGGCCATGCTGGTGACCCACGCCCGGCGGCTCGGCCGCGACCTCGGCCTCAACGGCGTCTGGGGAAATTTCGGCGCGGCCTCGGCCTCCGGCGTCACCGCGCTGCTCGCCGCGACGATCAGCTGGCGCGCGGCCTTCGTGGTGCCGGGCCTGATCTGCCTCGCCTGCGGGGCGGCCTTCGTGGCGCTGGTCCCGGGTGACGGCGAGGGCGGCGGCAAGCAGGCCGGGGGCGCGGCGGTGATCCCCGTCACGCGGCCCTGGGCCCTGATGGCCATGTTCGCCGTGGCGATCTTCGCGGGCGGCCTGACCTTCAACCTGACCACGATCAGCCTGCCCAAGGTGATCGACGAGGGCGTCGGCCATGCCCTGCCGCTGGCGCTTACCGGCTCGATCGCCACGGTGGTGTTCCTGTTCGGCGCGCTGATGCAGCTCGCCATGGGCCGCCTGATCGACCGCTACAGCCTGCCGACGCTGTTCGTGGCGCTCTCGGTGCTGCAACCGCTGGGCCTCGGGATCGCGGCCGTCTCCACCGGCCTGCCGCTGCTCGCCGGGCTGGTGATCGCCATGACGGCGATCTACGGGCAGGTGGTGATCAACGACGCGATGATCGCCCGCTACGTGCCCCCGGCCTATCGGGCCCGGGCCTACAGCGTGCGTTACTTCGTGGGCTTCACGGCGAGCGGCTTCGTGGTGCCGGCGATCGCGCTGCTGCACGACCGGGGCGGCTTCGGGCTGGTGCTCGGCGCGGCCTCCGCCTGCGGCGCGGTGATCTGGCTGTCGGCGATCGGCTTCCTGAAGCTGACGCAAGCCGGCGGACGCCCGGCGCTGGCAGCGGCGGAATAGGACGTCGTTTGCCGGGCGGGCCCGGCGCTGCTACGCGGCGACCAGCCAGCCCAAGGGCGTCTCGTGACCGCATTGTCCCTCGTCATCCGGCCGGAGCGGCCGGAGGACACCCCCGCCATCGCGCGCCTCCAGGCCCGGGCCTTCGGCCCCGGCCGCTTCGCCCGCACCGCCTACCGTCTGCGCGAGGGGGCGGCCGAGCGGATGGATCTCGGCGTCACCGCCTTTGTGGGCAGCCTCCTCGTCGGCTCGGTGCGGATGGGGCCGGTGCGGGCCGGGGTGACGCCCTTCGTGATGCTCGGGCCGCTGGCGGTGGATCCGAGCTTCGAAGGCCGCGGCATCGGCGGCACCCTCACCCGCGCGACGATCGCGGCGGCGCGACAGGCGGGCGACGGGCTGGTGATCCTGGTGGGGGACGCGCCCTATTACAGCCGCTTCGGCTTCACGCCGGTTCCGCCCGGCCGGCTGACCCTGCCGGGGCCCGTCGATCCGGCGCGGCTCCTGTGGCTGGAACTCACCGATGGGTTCCGCGACCGGGTCGGCGGTTTGGTCGAGGCGGTTCGCGGCTGAAACGGGATCCCAAAGGGCTGTGGCCCTTTGGCGGGTCATCAGGGCAGCGCCCTGACGTGCGTTGCAGGGCTTTGCCCTGCACCCACGAAAGGTCTCGACCTTTCGAAACCACGAGTCTCGGTCCTACGCCCGCCGCAGCGCCAGGGCGGCGATCAGCCCGGCCGCGAGCAGCGCCAACGCCACCGGCGCCGCCGAGGTGGCGGGCCATGCGGAGGCCGCGGCCGTGAAGATCGCCCCGAAGGTCATCTGGGTGAAGCCGTAGAGGCTGGAGGCCGAGCCCGCCGCGTGCGGATCGACGTTCATCAGCCCCGCCACCGCGTTGGGGCTGAGCAGGCCGACGCCCACCGCGTAGGCGAAGAGCGGCGCGATCAGGCTGACGACGCCGAGCATCCCGGTCCGATCCACCGCCAGCAGGGTCAGCGCCGCCGCGATGCAGAGGAGGTTGCCGCTCCGCGCGGCTTTCCGGATCGGCACCCGCGCGGCGAGCCGGCTCGCCAACACCGCCCCGCCGACCATCCCGAACACCACGATCAGGCAATCGAACCCGACCTCCTGCGACGAGCGCCCGAGCCGGTCGACCAGCAGGAACGGCGCCACCGCCAGGAAGGCGTAGAGGCTGGTGCCGCCGCAGGCCCCCGCCACCAGATAGGCACGGAAGACCGGGATCCGCACGAGCCGGAGATAGCCCGCCAGCACGGCCACGAACCCGGGCAGCGCCACCTTGTGCCGGTTGGTCTCGGGCAGGGTGAACACCACCAGCGCACCGAGCACCGCCACGAAAGCGGCCAGCACCACGAACACGGCCCGCCAGCCGAGGGCCTCGTTGACCACGCCGCCGATCGCCGGTGCCAGCGCCGGGGTCAGCGTCATCGCGGTGGTGAGGATTGCGAGCTTGCGGGCGGCGTCCTCGCGGGTCGAGACGTCGCGCACCATGGCGCGGCCGATCACCAGGGAGCCGCAGGCCCCGAGCGACTGGAGCACCCGCGCCACCAGCAGCACGCCGATATTGGGTGCCGGGATCGCGAGCAGCAGCCCGGCGAGATAGAGGCCGAGCCCGCCGATCAGGATCGGCCGCCGGCCGTAGCGGTCCGACAGCGGGCCGTAGAGCAGCTGCCCGCCCGCGAGGCCGATCAGGTAGACCGTGATGGTGAGCTGCGCACCGGCCGCGTTGGTGCCGAGATCGACGGCGACGGCGGCCAGCGCCGGGACGAAGATATGGAGCGCCACCGTCCCGGTCATGGTCACGGCGACGAGCAGCGGAAGGGGCGCCCGGCGCTCCGCGACTTCGGGACTTCGGTCAGCCAAGGGGTCCTACGCGGTTTTCAATCCGGCAAGTTGCCGGAACGCGGTCGCCCTACAGCAAGAGACAGGCCCGCAGCCATGCCGGCTCAACGCGGCTGACAGGCGGGGGCCGGGACGCGCGCCCCGGCCGTACCGCTCTTACTCCTTCGGGAGTGGCTGAGGAGTCGGCAGCGGGGCGTTCGGATCCTTGGTCGGAACACCGACATTGAGATCCTTGGCCCGCTCCACCGCCTCGGGATTGGCCTGGGCGGGCGGCTCCTTGGCGGCCGGCGCCGTCGGGGCGGTCGGCTCGGCGGGAATCACGCTCGAGGGCTGACCCTGCTGGTCGCTGTCATGGGCATCGGCGGGCGGAGCCGGGGCATTGCGGTCGCTGGACTCGCTCGGCGCCCGCGGGCTGCCCGGGGACTTCTCCTCGACCGGCTTGGCGGTGCTGGTATCGGCAGGCTTCGCCGGGCTGTCCTTGCCCTCCGACGGCTTGGAAGCGGCCGGATGCGCAGCGGTCGGCTTGTCGGCGGGGGCGGCGGCCGGAGCGGCGGCCGGCTTATCCTCAGGCTTCGCCGCCGCCGGGGCGGCCGCGGGGGGTGCCTCGGACTTCTCGACGGCCGGCAGCGGCTTCGGATCATCCGCGTTCTTGCGCAGGTAGGCGATGACGTTGGCCCGCTCCTGCGGCGAGGCGATGCCGGCATAGGCCATCTTGGTGCCCTTCACGTAGCCCTTCGGGTTCGTAAGGAACTCGTCGAGATCCGCGTAGGTCCAGGCGCCGCCCTTCTCCTTCATGGCGGCCGAGTAGTCGAAGCCCGGATGCGCGCCCTTCGGCCGCTCCACCACCCCGTAGAGATCCGGCCCGACCTTGTTCGGGCCACCCTTCTCGAAGTTGTGGCAGGCATGGCAGGCCTTGGTGCCGGCCTCGCCCTTCTCGACATTGGCGCTCGCCAGCCGGACCGCGATCGGCTCGACCTTGGCTTCCGGCGCCGCCGCGGCGGCGGCCTCGGGCTCCGGCTCGGGCAGATCGTAGCCGGCTTTGCCCGCCGGCTTCGGATGGTAGATCAATTCGGCGACGAAACCCGATCCGGCCGCGAACAGAAGAGCGCCGAGGACCGCGCCCAGGACCTTGTTCACCTCGAACGAGTTCATGCTCTTCTCGCGTCTCGCCCGGACCCGTCGCGCGCCTGATCACGGGCGAGTTCGGACGCCGGACATTGGAAGATTTCGAGGTTGCCTTAGCCGTTCCGCACGCCTCCTGACAATGCCGGCGAGGCCCTCCGCGGCGCTGAGGCGCAGAATTGTGCCGTGGAATCGTCAAGCTTGTTACCGAGTGGCACCTTTTCGCCGAAGCGGCGCCCCGACTGAGGGGACGACAATCGAAGGCCGTCCTGTTAAGCAGCCGGCCCGCGCGCGGGCGCGGCCGTCCGGCTCCGGGCGTGCGGTGCGAATCGTCGGGTCCGAGCGCGATGTCCGATCCCCTGATCCTGATCCCGGCGCGTCTCGCGGCGACCCGCCTGCCCAACAAGCCGCTCGCCGACATCGCGGGCGAGGCCATGATCGTCCATGTCTGGCGCCGGGCCGTCGAGGCGGGGATCGGCCCCGTGGTGGTGGCCACCGATACGGCGGAGATCGTTCAGGCCGTGGAGGCGGTGGGCGGCCTCGCGGTGATGACCCGGGCCGACCACCCCTCCGGCTCCGACCGGCTCGCCGAGGCGCTGGAGATCGTCGATCCGGAGGGGCGCCACGACGTGGTCGTCAACGTGCAGGGGGACCTGCCGACCATCGATCCGGCGATCATCGGCGCCTCCGTCCTGCCGCTCGCCGATCGCACCGTCGACATCGTGACGCTCTGCGCTCCGATCACCGACCCGCACGAGGCCGACAACCCGAACGTCGTGAAGCTCGTCGGCCACACGGTCGGCCCCGGCCGTCTGCGCGCCCTCTACTTCACCCGCGCCCGCGCCCCCTGGGGCGACGGACCGCTCTGGCATCATATCGGCCTCTATGCGTACCGCCGGACGGCCCTCGGCCGCTTCGTCGCCCTGCCGCCGGGCGAGCTGGAGAGCCGCGAGAAGCTGGAGCAGCTCAGGGCTCTGGAGGCCGGCATGCGCATCGACGCCGTGATCGTCGACGACCTGCCGCTGGGCGTCGACACCCAAGCCGACCTGGAACGCGCCCGTGCCCTGCTCCAGGGCCGGCGCCTGAACTGACCGCATGAACGCCCGAGCCATGACAGACCGCACCATCGCCTATCAGGGGGAACCTGGGGCCAATTCCCACATCATCTGCGCGCAGGCCTATCCGGACTGGACGCCGCTCCCCTGCCCCAGCTTCGAGGACGCCTTCGCGGCCGTCACGGAGGGCCGGGCCCAGCGGGCCATGATCCCGATCGAGAACTCGATCGCCGGCCGGGTCGCCGACATCCACCACCTGATCCCGACCTCGCCGCTGCACATCGTGGCCGAGCACTTCCTGCCGATCCATTTTCAGCTGATGGTGCTGCCGGGCACGCCGCTCGAGGCGCTGAAGAGCGTCCACAGCCACGTCCATGCCCTCGGCCAGTGCCGCCGGATCATCCGCCGCCTGGGGCTGAAGGCCGTGGTGGCCGGCGACACCGCCGGGGCGGCCCGGGAGATCAAGGACCTCGGCGATCCGAGCCGGGCGGCCCTGGCGCCGGCGCTCGCCGCCGAGGTCTACGGGCTCGACATCCTGGCGCGCGACGTCGAGGACGAGGCGCACAACACCACGCGCTTCGTGGTGTTCTCCCCCGAGGCCGAGCCGGTGGAGCCCGGGACGGGCCCCTGCGTGACGAGCTTCGTGTTCCGGGTGCGCAACATCCCGGCGGCGCTCTACAAGGCGCTGGGCGGCTTCGCGACCAACGGCGTCAACATGTCGAAGCTCGAGAGCTACATGATGGACGGCGAGTTCACCGCCACGCAGTTCTACGCGGAGGTCGACGGCCACCCCGAGGATCCGGGCCTCGCCCGGGCGCTCGACGAGCTCGACTTCTTCTCGCGCGAGTTGCGGGTGATCGGTACCTACCCGGCCCACCCGTTCCGCGAGGCAGCGCGGCCGGCGGCGGAGTGACAGGCGCGGGACTGTACCCCATACCCCGTCATTGCCGTAACGACGTTTTGTAACTACGCTGCGGCATGGGCTTTCAATGGGATCCCGACAAGGATGCAGCCAATCAAGCTAAGCATCTCATCGGATTCCGACAGGCTGCGGAGATCTTTCGGAGTTTCCGGCTGACTCGTGAAGACAGGCGCCGCGACTACGGCGAGCGCCGGTTTATCAGCCTGGGGCTCTACGATGAAACAGTGCTGCGGGTCGTCTATGTCGAACGCGACAACGACATCCGCATCATTTCGGCATGGAAGGCGAACCGCCATGACAGGCAGGTCTACGCAGAAGCCCGAGCCCGCGCGCAAGGCAACCGTCCGGTTTGAAGGGTTCGAGGACATGCCGCCGGCCGAACCGCTCAGCGATGCCTTCAAGGACATGGGCGATGCGGACATCGAACGGCGCGCGGCCGCAGACCCCGATGCCGGCTCGATTCCCGCCGGTTTTTGGGACGAAGTGGATGCTGTGCTGCCCGAGGGCAAGGAACAGATTACGCTTCGACTCGACGCGGAGGTGCTGCGGCACTTCCGGAGCACCGGAACGGGTTATCAAACCCGGATCAACGCGGTGCTGAAGAGCTATGTGCGGGCCCAGGAGAAGCGACGATAGCTTGAACGTTCACTCCCGCCGCAGCACCCGGTCCACCGCCAGATCCGACCAGAACCCCGGCCGAAAATCCCGCTTGAGCGCCTCCGGGTCGTAGATCGTCTCGACCCAGGTCAGGAAGTCGATCCCCCTCGCCTCCCCCTCGATCCGGTAGCGCGCGAAGAACGCGTCGAGGATGCCGGTCTTGGCGAAGCGGAGGTGGCCGTAGCGGGCCGAGAGCTGGCGCGCGGCCTCGGCGACCGGGCGGCCCTCGTGCAGGATCAGGTAGAGGGCCGAGGCGAGGCCCGCCCGGTCGGCGCCCGACTTGCAGTGCATCACCGCCGGGTACTCGATGCCGGCGAAGAACGCCTTGGCGGCCAGGATCGTCGCCCGGTCCGGCGCCTCCCGGGAGCGCAGCACGAACTCGACGAGCTTCAGCCCGTGGCGCTCGCAGGCCTCGCGCTGCAGCGGCCAGGAGCCGTGCTCGCGCCCGCCGCGCAGCGAGATGACCGTGCGCACGCCCTCGGCCCGGAACCGGGCGAGCTGGTGCGGGCCGGGCTGGGCGGAGCGCCAGAGCGCCCCCGTGCCGACCCGGTGGCGGTTGAGATAGGCGAGCCGGAACACGCCGTGATCCATCAGCAGCATGTTGGCCCAGGCCCGCAGCCGGTCGCCCGGGCCGGCGATCGGCCGCTCGAAGCGGGCGATTCGGGCCATGCGGCGCGCGTAGCGCGTCTCGGGCTTCAGGAAGCGGTTGAACAAGGCCGGGCTGCCGCGGGGGGAGGAGCGCGGGCTCTACCAGCCGCCCACCGAGCCGGCAATTCACGGCCGAACCGGCATCCCGGCCGCAGACCGCTGGATTCCGGCGCCGATCTTGCCTTCACTCTGCCCGGATCGGCATCGAACCTGGGCGGACCGCGCGGGTTATCCGCCGGTCGGACGAGGGGAGGCCCGAAGCCCATGAGCACGCGCACCACGAGCATCCGCCGGGCCCGCGAGGCCGATCTCGGCGGCTTGTCGAAGGTGTTCGATGCGTCGTGGCGCGAGGCCTATCGCGGTATCATCCCGGGCGTCGCCCTGGAGCGCCTGATCGCGAGCCGGGACCGCGCGTGGTGGCGTGGGGCCCTGCGCCGGGGACGGCCGATCGCCGTCGTCGAGACGGCCGACAGGATCGTCGGCTACGCGGCCTACGGGCGGACGCGCAGCCGGGCGCTGGGCACCGAGGCCGAGATCGACGAACTCTATCTCCTGCCCGAGTACCAGGGCCTCGGCCTCGGCCGCCGCCTGTTCCGGGCGGTCCGCAACGACCTCGCCGATCACGGCCTGACGCAGCTCGGCGTCTGGAGCCTGGAGGACAACGATCGCGCCGGCGCTTTCTACGAGGGTCTCGGCGGCAAAACCGGCCCGCGCGTGCTCGACCGGGTGGCGGGGGTTCCCCTGCCGAAGGTCGGCTTCCTCTTCGGCTAACGTTTTCCCAAGCCCGTTGCCGGCCGGTAGCGGCGACTGATTTGCAAGTTCAAGCGGCGCCACTAAGAGAACCCGGACGCCATCGGCACCCCGGATCCTGGAAGCGGAACGCCATGAGAATTGAAGCTATCTCGCTCGGCAAGAAGCCGCCGCACGACGTCAACGTCATCGTCGAGGTCCCGCTCGGCGGCGAGCCGATCAAGTACGAGATGGACAAGGAATCCGGCGCGCTGGTCGTCGACCGGTTTTTGTACACGCCGATGTTCTATCCGGGGAATTACGGCTTCATTCCCCATACCCTGTCGGGCGACGGCGACCCCTGCGACGTGCTGGTGGCCAACACCCGCGCCGTGGTGCCGGGGGCGATCATCAGCGCCCGCCCTGTCGGCGTGATGGTGATGCAGGACGAGGGCGGCGAGGACGAAAAGATCATCGCGGTCCCCTCCCGCCACCTGACCAAGCGCTACGACCGAGTCGAGAACTACACCGACCTGCCCGAAATCACGATCCACCAGATCCAGCACTTCTTCGAGCACTACAAGGATCTGGAGCCCGGCAAGTGGGTGAAGTTCGTCCGCTGGGGCGACAAGGAAGAGGCGCACCGGCTGATCGAACAGGCGATCGAGCGCGGCAAGGCGAAGGCGTAAGCCACTACCGGCCCGGGGCCGCGCGCCGTTCCGCGACGGACGCGCGGTCACGGCCGTCATCCCCTGTCACGAGAAGGGCACGGCGCCCCTCGCCTGCAGATGCTAAGGCTGCGCCGTGAGCGTTTGGACAGGGATGGACACGGCGATGCGGCGGATCCCGACGTGTTTCGGCCTGGTGGCGCTCCTGCTGGTGCAAAGCGCGGCATCCGCGGCCGATCTACGCGACGGCGTGCCGATCCGCGGCTTCCGGGCGACCTGCGAGGATCTCGGGACCTTCTGCTTCGCCGATGCCTGCGGTCGCGATCAGATCGAGGCTGCACAGGCGTGCCGGGCGCGCTGCCCGAGCGCGGCGATCATGAGCGTGATCCCGTCGACCTGCCCGTCTCCCGAGGCGGAGCCGTTCCCCGTCCTGCGTCGGCGCGGCTAGAGCGCTCTTCGCTGAAGTGGAGACCGGTTCGGCGCGAGAGAGCGCGTCACAACAGAAGCTTAGAACCCTGCCCGACTGCAACGCGATCGGGCAGGGTTCTTGAGGAGCGCCAATCGTTCTGGCGGAGCGGCGGTTCCCGCGCGGAAAATATCAAGCGGCCGCGGCAACGAAACGCGGATCGTCGCATTGACCAATCGCGAAATGGTGACTGACAGACGTGAGGGCGCGGTCAGATGCTCGCGAATGCGCGCGATGCCCGCAGGCAAACGATGCGGACAAATGATCTCCATCCCCCGAGGGCGGGATTGAATTCGGACCCGGTTCTTTACGGAGTCGCGGCAGGCTTGGCGGCGCTGTTCCCGCCGGTCAAAGCCGCGGAGCGTCCGAGCGAGCCGACCCGGGCCGATCACCCGGACCGATTGCAGGAGACGGCCGACACGCCTTGAACGGAGCGTCGCCCTCAGGACGCGAGGCGGGCGAGGAGCAACAGGGTCGCCAGCAAGGGTACGCTCGCAGCCAGCCACAGGGCGCCGCCATGGACGCCCTCGGGACCCGCGAAACGCAGGCTCCGCGTCGCGCCCGGGCGCAGATCCGCCCCGCGTCCGATACCGATTCCAACGGGCATCCATCGCCTCCTCGCTGCACGAGGAGGAGGACCCGAAACCCGCCAAGACCGTCTGAATCGGCGCTGGCCTTCGTGTGGCGTGGTGAACGACCGCTTAAAGCGCGCGGTCGAACTTCAGCTCGCCGTTCGGGCTCTTCAGGACCAGCTGAGAGCCGACCAGATCCCACACCGCCGAGGTGCGGAGGGCGACGAAGAAGGCCTGCTCGGTGGCCGCGAGGCCCTTGTCGCAGCTCTTCTTGGTCAGGGCGAGCGGCCCGACCGCGATATGCTGCTCCTTGAGCGGGAAGGCCGTGGCCGCGAAGGTGTTGCAGCCGCCGTAGCCGCGGGCGCGGTACTGCTTGTCGATGATGAAGCTCGGCCGGTCGCCGCCGGAGAACGGCTTGCCGTTGAGGCTGACCGCCGTCCACGTCGAATCGAGCGGGAAGATTTTTTCGCTGGCCTTGGCCCCCGGCACGTACTGGGGCTTCTTCTCCTCCTCGCCGCCGGGGCGGCGGTTGCCCTTACCGAAGCCGGTCGGAGACCCCATCTGGGCCTGCGCCTGCGTCGATGCGGCCAGACCCGCAGCCAGAACGGCGCAGGCCAAGGTTGCGATCAGCACCCCTCTCATCGTTCAGTCCCCATCTCGCGCGCTCCGCGCTCAGGTCATCCCGGATCCGGAGGCGCCAGCAGCGCCGCTCCGAATCCCTGCACCTTGGCGGATGCGACAGGATTTCAGCACAATTGTGGTCATGCGCCCCGCATGTTCGCCCGGAAACGATCCGCGGCGCCCGTCGTTGTTGATCATTGCAGATCGGGAGAGTGGCCTTGGCAGGATCGGACGAGGGTGCGCAGAGCGGTGCGAGCGCGCTGGCGATGAGCCCGGCGCAGTCGCGGGCGGCCCGCGGGCTGCTCGGCTGGTCCGAGGCGGACCTCGCCGGGAAGGTCGGGCTCGACGCACAGCTGGTGCGGGATTTCGAGGCTGGCTACGGCGATCCGCCGAGCGGGCAGATCGAGGCCCTGCGCAGTGCCCTCGGTGCGGCGGGCGCCGTGTTCACCGATGCGCCGCGACAGGGCGTCCACTTGGCGGAAGCCTCCGGGGCCGACGAGGGCACCCGGCTCGGCGCCCTGACCACCGAGAACGACCGGTAGCCCGAACACGTCGCTCAGGGCGCGTTCAGGCGTTCGGCCCGATGGTCGGGGCCACGCCCTGCCGACCGCCTGGAGCGATCCGTGACCGACCCTTTCCGCCTCCGCTGCCGGACTACCACGCCTCACGCGCCCGCTTGGGCGGTGGTCCGCTGATGCGCGCCGATGCCTTTCTGGCGGCGGCCGACGCCCTGCCCATCGGGAACCTCGAAGCCCTGGTCGGGACCGGCGGTCTGGTCGTCGTCGCGCCCCATCCTGATGACGAGAGTCTGGGCAGCGGCGGCCTGATCGCTGCGGCGCGGGCGGAGGGGCGAGCGGTCCGCCTCGTCGTGGTGAGCGACGGCTGCGGCTCGCACACCCATTCCCGACTCTACCCGCCCGACAGGCTGCGCGCCCTGCGCGAGACCGAGACCGTGCGGGCGGTGGAGATCCTCGGCCTCGCCGCGACGGATGTCACCTTCCTGCGCCTGCCCGACGCGCACGTCCCGAGCGCGGGGCCTGCCGCCGAGGAGGCCGCACGGGCGGTCGCGGGGGCTGCGGACGCCTGCGGTGCCGGCGCCGTGTTCGTGACGTGGCGGCACGACCCGCATTGCGACCACAAGGCAGCGGCGGCCATCGTGGGCCTCGCCCGGCCCCACATGCCCCGGGTCCGGGTCTACGAGTATCCCGTCTGGGGCTGGACCCTGCCGCCCGAGACCGAGGTCGGCCCGGCGCCGACGGGCCTGCGCCTCGACGTTGCGCCCTATCGCGAGACCAAGGCGCGCGCGGTCGCGGCCCATGAATCGCAGACGACCAACCTGATTGCGGACGATCCGCAGGGCTTTCGGCTGGAACACGCCATGATCGAGCGCCTCTGCGGCTCCTACGAGCGCTTCGTCGCTGTCCCGGCATGAACCGCCGCAGGGACACCGTGCCGGCTGATTACTTCGCGGGCATCTACGCCAGCGATGCGGACCCCTGGCGCTTCACCAACTCGGACTACGAGCGCGACAAGTACGCGGCGACGCTGGCGGCCCTGCCGCAACCCCGCTATCGATCGGCCTTCGAGCCCGCCTGCTCGATCGGCGTGTTCACCCGCGCCCTCGCGGAGCGCTGCGATCGGCTGGTCGCCACGGACCTCGTCCCCGCCGCGGTGGAGGCGGCCCGCGCCCGCTGCGCCGACCGGCCCAATGTCGAGATCCGGCAGGGTGCCGTGCCGGCCGACTGGCCCGAAGGCCGGTTCGATCTGATCGTGCTGTCCGAGTTCCTGTACTTCCTGGCGCCACCGGATCTGGCTGGCCTGGTGCGCCGGGCCGGCGACGCGATCGAGCCCGGGGGCGACATCGTTCTGGTCCACTGGCTCGGCGTGACCGACTACCCGCAATCCGGCGACGAAGCCGCCGAGGGCTTCATCGCGCAGGCCGCGCCGTTCGCCGGCCTGCTGCATCAAGCCCGGACGGCGGCCTATCGGCTCGACGTCCTGCGCGCCGGGGCCGCGGCGTGAGCGCGACGGTCATCACCCTCAACAAGGGTCGGGACGCACATCTCGCCCGCTTGCTCGAAGGGCTCGCCCGGGGGGCACCGCCGGCTGCCTGCATCGTGGTGGAGATCGGCGATGCGGCGCCCCTCCCTCGGCTGCCCTTCCCCGTCGAGCGCGTCCCGTTCCCCCATGCCGGCCTGCCGCTCGCGGCCGCGCGCAATGCCGGCCGTCGGGCGGCTCGGACCGACACGCTGATCTTCCTCGACGTGGACTGCATCCCCTCGGCAGGGCTCGTCGCCGGCCTGTCCCGGGCCGTCACCGAGCACGACGGGCTGATCTGCTGCGAGATCGGCTACCTTCCGGCCGGCGCCGTCACGGATGGATGGCGCGAGACCGACCTCGACCGACGCGGGGCTCCGCATCCGGTGCGGGCCTTCCCGCCCGCCGGGGCGGTGACCGCCGCGCCGCAGCCCGGCCTGTTCTGGTCGCTGGCCTTCGCGGTCCGCGCAGAGACCTACGATCAGCTCGGCGGCTTCGACGAATCGTTCTCGGGCTACGGCGCGGAGGACACCGATCTGGCGTTCCGGGCCGAGGAGGCCGGGGTGCCGATCCTGTTCCTCGGCGGCCCGCGGGCCTACCACCAGCACCATCCGGGCTTCGACCCGCCGCTCCAGCATTTTCGCGACATCGTCGCCAACGCGTCGCGGTTTCACGCCCGGCACGGCCTCTGGCCGATGGACGGCTGGCTCGACGGCTTCGCCCGGCTCGGGCTGATCGCGGCGGACTGGCGTGAGGGGATCGCGATCCGACGCGACCCGACGCCGGAGGAGATGGCGGCGGCGCGGCTGCCGGATGATCGGCCGTTCTGAGCCGCACCGCTCTTCCCCACTGCGGCGCGGGGGGAAGCAGCTCTCCGCATGCTGGTTCTTGGCGAGGCGGAAGACTTTAATTATGTTTGGGAATGGAGCCGGTGATGGCTTCACCGGCTCCTGGCGATCACCCGTTAGGGTTCAGCCATTTCCAGAAGAAAGAACAGGCGGCGAGGCGGAGGGGGAAGCTCCACTCACCGCTTTCTTTTCTGGCGATCGTCAGAACGATGACCATTCGTTCGACTCCCGGCGGCAACCAGCCGAGGTCACACAAGAACCTGCGGCCAATC
Organism: Methylobacterium guangdongense; assembly: GCF_038442355.1. Lineage (NCBI taxonomy): Bacteria > Pseudomonadati > Pseudomonadota > Alphaproteobacteria > Hyphomicrobiales > Methylobacteriaceae > Methylobacterium > Methylobacterium guangdongense. Next base: position 23,854 of record NZ_JBBXMX010000004.1, on the reverse strand, counting down.
ACGGGCGGGCTAGTGAAGCCCGCGGGACACTCGCTCCAGTGCCTTCAAGAGAGGCGCAACTGACGCTGCGCCTCCCTGCCGGCTCTCAGCCCTTCATGGCATCCGCCTTCTCGATCAGCGCCTCGGCCATGCGGATCGAGGCGATGTCGATCAGGCGGCCATCGAGCGAGACGGCGCCGCGGCCGGCCTTGGCGGCCTCTTCCATGGCTTCCAGAATCCGGCGGGCCTTGGTGACCTCGGCCTCGGACGGGGTGAACACCTGGTTGGCCAGATCGATCTGGCTCGGATGGATCGCCCACTTGCCCTCGAAGCCCAGCGCCGCGCAGCGCTTGGCCGCCGAGACGTAGCCGTCCGGATCGGAGAAGTCGCCGAACGGGCCGTCGATCGGGCGCAGGCCATAGGCGCGGCAGGCGATCAGCATGCGGTTCTGGGCGAAGAGCCACGGGTCCTGCCAGTGGGTCTGGCGGTTGCCGCCCTCATCCTTGTCGGTCAGCACCGAGAAGTCCGGGTTCACGCCGCCGATCACGGTCGAGCGGGCGCGGGTCGAGGCGGCGTAATCGGCGACGCCGAACGACATCGCCTCCAGGCGCTTCGAGGATTGGGCGATCGCCTCGACATTGGCCATGCCGAGCGCCGTCTCGATCAGCACCTCGAAGCCGAGCTTCTTCTCACGCTTCTTGGCCTGCTCGATCTGGGTGACCAGCACGTCGATCGCGTAGACGTCCTGCGGCACGCCGACCTTGGGGATCAGCACCATGTCGAGCCGCGGGCAGGCTTCGACGATGTCGACCACGTCGCGGTACATGTAGTGGGTGTCGAGACCGTTGATGCGGATCATCATGGTCTTGTTGCCCCAATCCAGGTCGTTCAGCGCCTGGATGATATTGGTGCGGGCCTTCTCCTTGTCGTCGGGGGCGACGGCGTCTTCCAGATCGAGGAAGATCACGTCGGCGGCCGAGGAGGTCGCCTTCTCCATGAAGGTCGGGTTGGAGCCGGGGACGGCCAGCTCGGAGCGGTGCAGGCGGGCCTTGGCCTGCTGGATCAGGGTGAAGCTCATCGTGGGGTCTCTCTCCTGGTGACGGTTCTGATGCCGGTGCGGGATGCGGTCCCGTTCATCGGCGGCAAATGGCGCGCGCGTGGTTCCCTGACAGGGCGCGGCGGCGCGTTTCGGTTCGCTCCCATCGGCGCATGACATCCCGCGTCCCCCTCCCCCGCAAAGGGGGGAGGGAAGGCGCGTGGTCTCTCTGCATCGCCATCACCCCGTCGCGCCGAAGCCGACCGCGATGCAGTTGATCGACAACAGCAGCGCCGACTTCACCGCCTCGCGCCGGTCCTCGTCGGCCTCGGCCCGATAGCGGGCGAGGAGTTCCACCTGCTCGCGGCTCACCTGATTGATCGTCGGCAGCCGACCCTTGAGCCGGTCGCGGAACAGGGGGAAGCGCTCGGCCAGCTCGGTGCCGCCGCTCACCCGCAGCACCATCTCGCGGGTCAGCGCGTACTCGGCCTCGATCATCGAGAAGATGCGATCGCGAATGCCGGCATCCGGGACGAGGCCCGCATAGGCGCGGGCGATGTCGAGATCGACCATCATCAGCGTCTTCTCGACCTCGTCGAGGACAAGGCGCAGGATGCGCGATTCCTGGAACAGGCGCTTCAAGGTGGCCTCGCCCTCGCGGCCGCGCACCTCGATGAAGCTCGCGAGCCCGGAGCCGACGCCGTACCAGCCGGTGATCACGTGCCGGTTCTGCGACCACGCGAACACCCAGGGGATCGCCCGCAGGTCCGAGAGCGACCGGGCGCCGAATCGGCGGGCCGGGCGCGAGCCGATGTTGAGGAGGGCGATCTCGTCGAGCGGGCTCGCGGCCTGGAAGTAGTCGACGAGTCCGTCGGTCTGGAGCAGCTGCACGTAGGCCGCCCGCGAGGCGCCGGCCAACGCCTCCAGGGCATCGTCGTGGCCGGGCCCCACCCGCTCGCCGTCGCCGGCGAGCGCATGCTCGAACACCGAGGCCGCCAGCAGCTCCATCTGGTAGGCCGCGGTGCCGCGGTTGGCATATTTGAACGAGACGACCTCGCCCTGCTCGGTGGTGCGGAACCGGCCGCGGATCGAGCCCGGCGGCTGGGCCATGATACCCTTCTGGGTCGGCACGCCGCCACGGCTCACCGAGCCGCCGCGCCCGTGGAAAAAGGCGATGCCGATGCCGAGTTCCTGGCCAAGGCGGGTCAGCTTGCTCTGCGCCTTGTAGAGTTCCCAGTTGGCGGCGACGAAACCGCCGTCCTTGTTGGAGTCGGAGTAGCCGATCATCACCTCCTGCACCCCGCCCTGCCAGCGGGTGGAGCGGCGCACCACCGGCGTGCCGAGGAGCGCCCGCATGATCGCCGGGGCGGCGCGCAAGTCGTCGATGGTCTCGAACAGGGGCACGATCGGCAGCGGGCAGATCTCGGTGCCGGCGGCGTCGAGGAACACGCCCGCCTCCTTGGCGAGCAGATAGGCGCCGAGCACGTCCTCGACCGAGCGGGTCATCGACAGCACGAAGGCGCCGAACGCCTCGCGGTCCAGGGCCTCGCGCATCTCGGCCACCAACGCGAAGGTGGCGAGCGTCTCGCGGGCCGCGTCCGGCAGATCCTCGAAGGAGCGCTCGGGATCGCGCGGCCGGGCGAGTTCCGCGTCGAGCCACTGGCGCCATGCGGCGCTGCCGAGGGCCGGGGGCTCCCCCTCGCCGTTGCGCTGGCGCCAGAGGGCGTGGAGCGTGTCGGTGGTCCGGGTGGTGTTCTCGCGCAGGTCCAGCCGGACCGTCGAGAAGCGGAAGATCTCCACCATCCGGCGAACCGGGCGCACGAGGTCGCGGGCCAGCGCCCCGCACTTGGCCTCGGTCAGGCCGCGCTCCAGCGTGCGCAGATCCTCGATCAAGCCGTCCGCACTGGCGTAATCGGGGCCGGAGGGGTGCTCGCCCTCGTTGCGGGCGATCGTCGCCTCGATCTTGCGCAGCACACAGGAGAGATACTGGCGATAGGGCTCGCCCGGATTGCGCCGGGTGATCGCACGGGCCTGGCCGCTCTCGGTGAGCTGCCGGTCGAGCTCCGCGCGGAAACTGTCCGGCAGCGGCAGCGCGCGCTCGGTCAGCGAGAGGGTCCGGCCCAGCTCGCGCACGCCGTCGCGGTAGCGGGTGAGCGAGGCCAGCGCGTTGCGGTGCAGGGTCTGCCGGGTGACGGCCGCCGTGACGTAGGGGTTGCCGTCCCGGTCGCCGCCGATCCACGAGCCGAACTGGAAGAACGGCGGGACCTTGAAGTCCGTCCCCGGATAGGTTTCCGCCAATGCCTCGTGCAGCGTCTCCAGGGTCTCGGGCAGCATCTCGAACAGGGTCTCGTCGAAGAAGTGCAGCCCCCAGGCCACCTCCCGCTCGACGGTGGCCTTCTCCAGGTGCAGCTCGCCCGTCATCCAGACCAGCTCGATCTGGTCGCGCAGCGCGTTCATGAGCCCGTTGCGCTCGCGATCGGTCCAGCGCGGCATCTCCAGCTCGCGCAGCACGAGGTAGATGCGGCGGAATTTTTCCAGCACCGTGACGCGCTTGCCCTCGGTGGGATGGGCGGTGAGCGTCGGGCGGATGCGCAGGTCGGTGAGCAGCGCCTGGATCTTCTCGGGCGGCACGCCCTGCTTTCGGGCGTCAGCAAAGACCTTGGCGAAGGAGCCGCCGAGCGCGGCCCGTCCCTCCGTGCGCTCCACGTGGCGGCGGCGGCGCATCGCGGCGTTCTGCTCGGCGATGGAGATCAGCTGAAACCAGATGCCCTGCACCTGGAGCGCGCGCGCCAGCATCTGCGGCGAGAAGCGCGAGATGTCGGCCGTGCCATGCAGAACGGCTTCGAGGTCCGGATCGTGCCGGCGGGCAACGTCGAGCAGCGCCTGGAACAGGATGTCCAGCGCCTGCTCCGACGACGTGCCGACGATCACCGGCGGCGCGAAGGCCGTGGCATCGACGAGACCGGGGGTTGCGTGAAGGGTACGGGTCATGGGGCCACCTCGTGGCGCAGTGTGTTCGATCGAGCGCGACGCCCCCTCCCCCCTCTGCGGGGGAGGGTGGCCCCTGCGTCAGCAGGGGTCGGGAGAGGGGAGCGCCATGTCCGGAAAGGCCGCGACGGGAGCCGAAGCCCGCACCGTCGCGCTGCCCCTCTCCCGCCCCGCATCCGCGGGGCACCCTCCCCCGCAGAGGGGGGAGGGTTGAGGCGCTGTTACGCCGCCCGGGCGAGCACGTCGGCCACGGTCTGCCCGAAGCTCCCCGGATCTGGCGCCACCGTCAGACCATACGAGCGCATGATCTCCGCCTTCTCGGCCGCGCTGTCGCCGGCCGCCGAGATGATCGCGCCGGCATGGCCCATCCGGCGGCCCTTCGGCGCCGTCAGCCCGGCCACGAAGCCGATGACCGGCTTCGACATGTTCTCGCGGATCCAGGCCGAGGCCTCGGCCTCCTGCGGGCCGCCGATCTCGCCGATCATCAGCACCGCGTCGGTATCCGGGTCGGTCTCGAACAGGGCGAGGTGATCGAGGAACGACGAGCCGTTGATCGGATCGCCGCCGATGCCCACCGAGGTCGAGATTCCCAGGCCCAGTTCCTTGAGCTGCGCGGCGGCCTCGTAGCCCAGCGTCCCCGAGCGGGAGATCACCCCGACATTGCCCGGGAGGTAGATGTGCCCGGGCATGATGCCGAGCATCGCCTTGCCGGGGGAGATGATGCCGGCGCAGTTCGGTCCGACCACCATGGTGCGGCGATCCCGCGGGTAGCGCATCAGGTAGCGCTTCACCCGCATCATGTCCTGGGCCGGGATGCCGTCGGTGATCGAGCAGACGAGCCGCAGCCCGGCATCGGCCGCCTCCATGATGGCGTCCGCCGCGAAGGGGGGCGCCACGAAGGTGATCGAGGTCGTGGCCCCGGTCGCCGCCACCGCCTCCTTGACGGTGTTGAACACCGGCAGGCCGAGATGCGTGCGCCCGCCCTTGCCCGGGGTGACGCCGCCGACGACGTGGGTGCCGTAGTCGAGCATCTCCTTGGCGTGGAAGGTGCCCTTGTCGCCCGTGATGCCCTGGACGATGATCGGGGTGGTCTCGTCGATGAGGATGCTCATGGCGCGGTCCCCCCTCAATGCTTGGTCTTGGCCGCCGCGCAGGCGTCGACCGCCTTGCGGGCCGCCTCCGACAGGGTGTCGGCGGTGATCAGGTCGAGGCCGCTCTCGGCCAGGATTTTCTTGCCCGCTTCCACGTTGGTGCCGGCCAGCCGCACGACGAGCGGCACATCGATCTTCACCTCGCGAGCCGCCTGGATGACGCCCTCGGCGACCCAGTCGCAGCGGTTGATGCCGGCGAAGATGTTGACGAGGATCGCCTTCACGTTGCGATCCGACAGGACCAGCCGGAAGGCCGTCGCCACGCGCTCCGGAGAAGCACCGCCGCCCACGTCCAGAAAGTTCGCCGGCTCGCCGCCCGCGTGCTTGATCATGTCCATCGTGGCCATGGCCAGACCCGCGCCGTTGACGATGCAGCCGATCTCGCCCTCGAGGCCGATGTAGCTGAGGTTGTGCTCGGCGGCCTGGGCCTCGCGGGGATCGCCCTGCGAGGGATCGTGCATGTCGGCGATGCCGGGGCGGCGGAACAGGGCGTTGTCGTCGAACGACATCTTGGCATCGAGGGCCAGCACCCGGTCGTCCTTGGTGACGACCAGCGGGTTGATCTCCAGCATCGTGCCGTCGCAGTCGCGGAACGCCCGGTAGGCGTTCATGATCGTCTTCACCGCGGCCGAGACCTGCTTGATGTTCAGCCCGAGCTGGAACGCGATCTCCCGGGCTTGGAACTGCTGCAGGCCCACCGCCGGCTCGACCACGACCTGGATGAGCGAATCCGGCTCGTTGGCGGCGATCTCCTCGATGTCCATGCCGCCGCGCTGGCTGGCGATGACGCGGACGCGCTCGGCCTTCCGGTCCAGCACGTAGCCGAGATAGAGTTCGCGCTCGAACGGGTCGGCGGTCTCCACGTAGACCCGCTGCACCGGCTTGCCCTCGGGGCCGGTCTGGTGCGTGACGAGGCGCTTGCCCAAAAGCTCCTTGGCGGCGTCGCGGACCTCGTTATAGGTCCGGCACAGCTTGATGCCGCCGGCCTTGCCGCGGGCACCCGCATGGATCTGCGCCTTCACGGCCCAGAACGAGCCGCCGAGCTCGGTGGCGGCGTAGACCGCCTGATCCGGGCTGAACGCGATGGCGCCCTTCGGGACGGCCACGCCGAAGCTCGCGAGCAGCTCCTTGGCCTGATATTCGTGGACGTCCATTCGGCGCCTCCTCCGCGGTTCGTTGCCGCCGTTGACGCCATTCAGTTTAGTTGAGTCGAAAGATTACGCCCGTCAAATTTTTTGATCCGTCGGTTCAGGGGGGCTTTTTCGCAAGCGCAACACGGATCGTATTCGATTTTGCAACGCAACATACAGAAAAACAACGAGGCCGGGGCATGATGCACCCGGCCTCGACTGTCGATCAGGAATTTTGGCAGAGAGGTTTGGCGACGCTGAGCAGTAGAAAGCTGCAGCGACAGCGGCGTGCATCCCCTCCCCCCTCTGCGGGAGAGGGAGACGCACACGATCGTTCAGTTCACCTTGGCTTTCACCACGCCGTAGACCTTCTCGGTCAGCGCGCCGGCATCCGCGAGCAGCTCCTCCAGTTCCTTCAGCCGCTCGTCGGCGAAGTCCCGGTCCTCGAGCCCCTTGGCGTTCACATAGACGTTGAGCGCCGCGCTGCGCAGCCCGGCATAGGCCGAGAGCACCGCCACGCCGGCATCCGACACCACGTTGAGGTTCCCCTTGTCGGCGGTGATCGCCGCGAGGTCGATCACCGCGCGGCAGGCCCGGCAGCAGGCGAGCGGCACGTCGCAGGCCGTCTTGAGCGCCGCCTGGATCTTGTCCGCGCGCGCCGCCTTCTCGTCGTCGGTGGCCTTGGGCAGGCCGTAGGCCCCCATCACGGCGTCGAAGGCCTGGACGTCCTCGCCGATCATGCCGGTGAGCACCACCCGCAACCCCTCGGACTTGGCCAGAACGTCCTTCAGCTCGGCCTCGACCTCGACGTACTTCTTCTTGCCGATGGTGAGGTTGCAGACCATCGATACCAGGGCCGCGCCCATGGCGCCGGAGATCGCCGCCGCGCCGCCGCCGCCGGGGGTCGGGGCGGCACTCGCGAGCTCCGTCAGGAACGTTTCGATGCTGTCGGTCTCGGGGCGATGCGTCTCGGTCACCGGCGCCTCCTCAGGCCATCGACTTGGCGAGGGCGTAGATCTCCTCGGCATCGAGCACCTTGTCGGTGCTCTCGAAGAGCTGGCCGACGCAGGCGCGGTGCAGCTTGAGCTTAAGCCCGCCGATGCCCAGGGCGCCGAAGGCCTGCTTGCCGTTGCGCTCCTTGCCCTTGTCCATCACCTCGATGCCGCCGATGCCGGTCGGGGGCTGGGCGTTGTAGTCGGCCACGAACTCGATGGACGATTCCTGCGCCCAAGCGGCCTCCGGCAGCAGCTCGACGCCGATGGCGCCGGCGGAGAACACGAGGTTTGTGCCCTTCACCAGGGCGACGCGGGAGGCCTCGTCCGGGGTGGCGGCGGCCTTCACGTTGACCTTGAACCGCTGGTTGATCTGATCCGCGGCGGCCTGGGTCTTGTCGAGGGCGCGACCCGCGATGGTGACCTCGGCGCCCTCGCCGGCGAGCAGAGCCGCCGAGCGCATGCCGACCGGGCCGGTGCCCGCCAGCACGACGGCCTTCTTGCCCTGGAGCGAGCCTGCAGCCTTGGCCACCAGCGCGACGCCCGCGGCGGCCGTGGTGTTGGAGCCGTTGGAATCGAGCATCACCGAGACCCGGAACGGGCCGAAGAAGCGCTTCTTGACCGCGGTGAACAGCTCCTCGCCGGCCGCCATGCTGCCGCCGCCGACGAAGATCGCCGTCGACTTCTTCTCGGAGCCGCCACGGGTGTAGATCGTGCCGTCGACCAGCGCGCCGACATTGTCGGGGTTCACGCCGCCATAGCCGGTGATGTGGTCCGCGCCGCCGTCGTAGCCGACGACCGTGTCGAACACGTTCGGAACGGCATCGGTGTCGAACAGGAACAGCAGTTTCTTCGTCATTTCTTCTGGGACCTTTCCGTCGCGCCCGTGAGGCGCCGGCGCTGATGTTGATTGTGTCGATGCGGAAACGCAGCCCCTCTCCTCCCCCTTGCGGGGAGGAGCCGGAGGTGGGGGTGGTGCAGAATCGAGCGAAGCGGTGCCTCCTGCACCACCCCCACCCCTAACCCCTCCCCGCAAGGGGGAGGGGAAAGCCCGCCGTAGATCTTGAGCTCAGGCTTCGACCACGTTCTGCGGCTTGCCCGCCACGAACGCCTCGACGTTGTCGACGAGCTGGTCCGCCAGGATCTGCATCGCCTCCTTGCTGGCCCAGGCGACGTGCGGCGTGACGATCAGGTTCGGCAGGTCGGCCTCGCACAGGATGTTGCCGTCCTTGGGCGGCTCCTGCGCCACCACGTCGAAGCCGGCGCCCGCGATGGTGCCGTCCTTGAGCGCTTCGAGCAGAGCCGCCTCGTCCACCAGCCCGCCCCGGGCCGTGTTGATGAGGATGGCGCTCTTCTTCATCTTCTTGAGTTCGGCGGCGCCGATCATCCCCTTGGTGTCGGGGGTCAGCGGCACGTGCAGCGTGATCACGTCGGACTGCGCGAGGATCGTCTCGAAATCGACGAGCCCCTCCTGCGGGAACACGTCGTAGGCGATGACCGTCATGCCGAGCGCCTCGGCGCGCTTGGCGATCGACTTGCCCAGCGCCCCGTAGCCGACGATGCCGAGCGTCGAGCCGGCGATGTCGTAGATCGGATAATCGAAGTAGCAGAACTGCTTGGACTTCGCCCAGTCGCCGCGCTTGACCGAGTTGGCGTAGGGCACGATCGCCCGGCGCAGGGCGAACATCAGCCCGACCACGTGCTCGGGCACCGTGTTGAACGCGTAGTTGCGGATGTTGACGACCGTGATGCCCTGCTGCTTGGCCTGGGCCTTGTCGACCACGTCGGTGCCGGTGGCGGCGACCGCGATCAGCTTCAGGTCGGGGAGCTGCTTCAGGGTCTCGGCCCGCATCGGGACCTTGTTGATCAGCGCGATCTCCGCCCCCTGAAGGCGGGAGACGATCTCCTCCGGCGTCCAGGTCGAGTCATGCTCGACGTATTCGTGCGGGAAGTTGAATGGCCGAACCTTCGCGTCGAGGGACTCACGGTCCAGGAACACGATCTTCTTGGTCATAGGACCCCTCTCGGACGACGGGCGGTTTCCTCGATAGTCTTGGTCTTCTTGCGCGTCGGGGCGGGCCCGGCAACCCGGCCCCGCCCCGAACGCGTGCGCCGATCACGCCTTATGCAGCGGATTCTCGCGCAGGTAGCTGGAGGCGGCGGCGACGCCCGAGCCCGGCGTGACCTTGATGCCGCAATCGATCATGGCCATCTCGGCGCCCGCGATGGCGCCCAGGAGCGACAGCTCGTTCAGGTCGCCGAGGTGGCCGATGCGGAACACCTTGCCGGCGACTTTCGACAGGCCGGCGCCCAGCGAGAGGTTGTAGCGCTCGTAGGCGTGGGTGATCACCTTGGCGGCGTCGGCGCCCTCCGGCACCACGATCGCCGTGACCGTGTCGGAGTTCCACTTCGGCTCCTTGGCGCAGGGCTTGAGGCCCCAGGCCGCTACGGCCTGACGGGTCGCCTCGGCGAGCACGTGATGGCGGTGGTAGACGTTCTCCAGCCCCTCCTCCTTCACGATCGCCAGGGCCTCGCGCAGGCCGTAGAGCAGCGGCAGGACGGGGGTGTAGGGGAAGTAGCCGGTGGCGTTGGCGGCCAGCTGATCCTTCCAGGCGAAGTAGGCGTGGCCCAGCCGGTCGTTGCGGCCAGTGCCGCCCTCGGCGATCTTGAGCGCCTTCTGGCTGATGCAGATCAGGCCGAGGCCGGCCGGCAGCATGAAGCCCTTCTGCGAGCCCGCGATGGCGCAATCGACCTTCCAGTCGTCCATGTAGAACGGCAGCGAGCCGATCGACGAGATGCCGTCCACGAACAGCAGCGCCGGGTGGCCGGCGGCGTCGATCGCCTTGCGCACCGCGCCGATGTCGCTGGTGACGCCCGTGGCGGTCTCGTTGTGGACGACCATCACGGCCTTGATCTTATGATCCTTGTCGGCCCGGAGCGCCTCTTCGATCTTCTGCGGATCGGCGCCGGTGCCCCACTCCTCGTCCTGGACGACCACGTCGAGCCCGAGGCGCTGGGCCATGTCGATCCAGAGGTGGCTGAACTGGCCGTAGCGCGAGGTCAGCACCGTGTCGCCGCGGCAGAGGGTGTTGGACAGGGCCGATTCCCAGATGCCGGTGCCCGAGGACGGGAACAGGATCACGGTCCCGGCGGTCGAGCCGAACACCATCTTGGAATCCTGCAGGAGCGGCTTCACCAGCTCGGGGAAGCTCGGCGAGCGGTGATCCTCCGACGGCACGTGCATGGCGCGCAGGACGCGCTCCGGGATGTTGGTGGGGCCGGGGATGAAGAGGTGGTTGCGACCGGGGCGCCGGGTTGCGGCCATGATGTTTCCTCCGAATAATCCGTTGCGCGCGAACTCGCGCCCGCGCCGGTTGTCCAAATGTCTCGGGAGTCGGTCCGGCGGCGGTCGCGGCGCGTTCCGCGCGCCTTCGAACCCCTGCCAGGGCCGTGAAGTGGGGGGCGCTGCGGAGCGGCAGGCGGCCTCACGCCGCTCGCGTCGCGACGCGCCCCCGCGCGCCGGTCGCCTCCGAATGGCCGTCCCGTCCAACGGCCCTCGGGCCGTCCTCGCCGCCTTCCTGTCTACGCCCGGCCGAACCCTCATAGGCCGCCAGTTCCTGGTATTATGAGGCGCCGAGGCTCGAAAGGAAAACCGGAAAAACTTCCGGAACTTGGCAAAAAAATTTTTTGTGCGGCGCAACGAAGCCGATCTTCGGTTGAGAGGCTTCGCCGCAGCGCACGCAACCTGCGGCAGATGGTGCCTGATCGCGTCATCAAACTGAGATGGGATCGCGCTCTGGATCCCGGCACCGTTCGCCGCCGGGAGAGGAAGCCGTGGCCGAGGTTGAGGAGATGCCGGTCCGGGTCCGGACGCTGTTCCTGTCGGATCTGCATCTCGGGACGCGCGGCTGCCAAGCCGGGCTGCTGCTGTCGTTCCTGCGGGACTACGACGCCGACACGATCTACCTCGTGGGCGACATCGTGGACGGCTGGCAGCTCCGGTCCGGATGGTACTGGCCGCAGGAGCACAACGACGTCGTGCAGAAGCTCCTGCGCAAGGTCCGCAAGGGCGCCCGGATCGTCTACCTGCCGGGCAACCACGACGAGTTCCTGCGCGACTATGTCGGCATGAATTTCGGCGGCATCGAAGTGGCCGAGACCGCGATCCACGAGGCCGCCGACGGGAAGCGCTACCTCGTGATCCACGGGGACCAATTCGACATGGTGGTGCGGCACTCGCCCTGGCTCGCCCATCTCGGCGACGGGGCCTACACGCTGGCGCTGACCCTCAACACGGTTCTCAACAAGGTTCGGCGGCGGGTCGGTCTCTCCTATTGGTCGCTCTCGGCCTGGGCGAAGCTGCGGGTGAAGAACGCCGTCAGCTTCATCGGCCGGTTCGAGACGATCCTGGCCGAGGAGGCCCGCCGGCAGGGCGCCAACGGCGTGATCTGCGGCCACATCCACCACGCGGCCGATCGGCCGATCGGCGATCTGCGCTACCTCAACACCGGCGACTGGGTCGAATCCTGCACCGGGATGGTGGAGCATTACGACGGCCGCATCGAGGTTCTGCACTACCCGAGCATCCTGCGCGCCCGCGCGGCGGAGACCGTGCCGCAACCGGTCCCCGGCCGGCGCGCGGTGGCGTGAGGGCATCACCCGTGAAGCTCCTGATCGCCAGCGACGCGTGGCACCCGCAGGTCAACGGCGTGGTGCGCTCCCTGGAGCAGATGGTCCGCCGCGCGCCCGAGCACGGGTTCGAGACGACGCTGCTGACGGCGGCGGATTTCCCCTCGCTGCCCATGCCGGGCTATCCGGAGATCCGCCTCGCCTATGTCGCCCGGTCACGGGTGGCGGCGCGCTGGCAGGCGGAACGGCCGAGCCATGTCCACATCGCCACCGAGGGTCCGGTGGGGTTCGCGGCGCGGCGGCACTGCCTGTCCCACGGCCTGCCCTTCACCACGAGCTACCACACGCGCTTCCCCGAATATCTCGCGGCCCGCCTGCCGGTGCCGGAGGCGTGGTCCTACGCCTATCTGCGCCGGTTCCACGGGGCCGCCCGCGGCACGATGGTGAGCACCGCCTCGCTCCAGGGCGAGCTGGAGGCCCGCGGCTTCACCCATCTGATGCGTTGGACCCGCGGGGTCGATACCGAGCGGTTCCGCCCCGCCGCCCCCGGCACGCCGCCGCCCGCGGAGCTCGCGGATCTGCCGCGGCCGCTGTTCCTCTATGTCGGCCGGCTGGCGGTGGAGAAGAACATCGCGGCTTTCCTGAAGCTCGACCTGCCGGGCACCAAGGTGGTGGTCGGCGACGGGCCGGACCGGGGGCGGCTGCAGGGGCTGGCGCCCGACGCCCGGTTCCTCGGAACGCGGACGGGGGCGGCGCTGGCGGCGACCTACGCGGCCTGCGACGTGTTCGTGTTCCCGAGCCTGACCGACACGTTCGGGATCGTGCTGCTGGAGGCGCTGGCCTGCGGCCTCCCGGTGGCGGCCTTTCCGGTGCCCGGCCCGAACGACGTGATCGGGGGCACCCGCGTGGGAATCCTCGACCAGGATCTGCGCGCCGCAGCCCTCGCCGCCCTCGACCTGTCCCGAGCCGAGTGCCGAGCCGAGGCCCTGCGCCGGGGCTGGGACGTGAGTGCGGGCCAATTCTTCGGCAACATCATCGAGGCGCATGGCGGCGAGCGCCTTGTCCGGGACGCCGCCTGATCGGGTTTCCAATGGGCTTGCCCTTGGGTGGGTCGTCGGGGCAAAGCCCTGACGGTGTTGCAGGGCCCTGCCCTGCACCCGCAAAAGGTCGCAGACCTTTTGAAACCATGACACTCGCGATCCCACGGGAGAGGGCCATGTCAGCCGCTCGGGCGATGGCGCGCCCGTTCGATCCGTCCCGCGCCGCCGCTTATCCCCCGGCGATCGGCTGCGACGAGGTCGGGCGCGGGGCCTTGTGCGGCCCGGTCGTGGTGGCGGCGGTCTGGTTCGATCCGGCGGCGATCCGGCCCGACCTGCTCGCGGCCCTCGACGACAGCAAGCGGCTCCTCGAGCCCGAGCGGGACCGGCTCGCCCCTCTGATCCGCGCCGAGGCCCGCGTGGCGGTTTCCGCCGGTTCCCGGGCGCTGATCGACCGGATCAACATCCGCGCCGCCACCCTCGACGCGATGGCGCGCGCGGTCGCCCGGCTGGGGATCGCGGCGCCCGTCCTCGTCGACGGGCGCGATGCGCTGCCCGGCCTGCCCGGCCGCGCGGTGGTCGGCGGCGACCGTCTGGTTCCGCAGATCGCCGCGGCCTCGATCGTCGCCAAGGTGTTCCGCGATACGCTGATGCGGCGCCTCGCCCTGCGCCACCCCGGCTACGGCTGGGAGCGCAACGTCGGCTACGGCACCGCCCTCCACCGGGCCGGCCTGATCAGCCTCGGCCGCAGCCCGCACCATCGGCTGAGCTTCACCCGCGGGTTCGATGGGGTTCCCCAAGGGCGAGCCCTTGGGCGGGTTCTCAGGGCGGAGCCCTGAGATCTTGATCAGGGCGCTCCCTCAGAATAGCGCCAGCTGCGCACCCGGCTTCCGGAACGCCTCGCGGTTCAGCGCCATCCGGCCGAAGCCGTAGCCGAGCCGAGTCCCGGCGATCCGGACGCGCTGGCCGATCATCGCCGCGTAGGCGCCCTCGCCGCGGAAGCGGTGGCCGAACCGGGGATCGTTCTCGCGTCCGCCCCGGGCCTGCCGCAGCAGCGCGAAGGCACGGTCCTTCCGCTCCGGATAGTGCTCGGCGAACCAGTCGGCCATCAGGTCGGCGACCTCTCCGGGCAACCGCAGCAGGGCGTGACCGATGCGGCTCGCGCCATGCTCCCGGGCGCAAGCGAGGATCGCCTCGATCTCGTGATCGGTCAGCCCCGGGATGATCGGCGAGACGTTGACCATCACGGGCACCCCCGCCGCGCTCAGGCGCGTCATCGCGGCGAGGCGCTTCTCCGGCCGGGGCGCGCGGGGATCGAGCCGCCGGGCGAGGGCCGCATCCAGGGTCGGCAGCGAGATCGCCACGAGGACGAGGTCATCGGCGGCCATGTCGGCCAGGATATCGAGGTCTCGCAGCACGAGGTCGGACTTCGTGGTGATGCCGACGGGGTGTCGCGCGTCGCGCAGCACCTCCAGCACCGCCCGGGTGAGGCGATGCGTGCGCTCGGCCGGCTGATAGGGATCGGTCGCCGTGCCCAGCGCGATCGTGTCCGGGCTGTAGCCCGGCGCCGCGAGTTCCCGCACGAGGAGCCGGGCCGCGTCCGGCTTGGCGAAGATCCGGGACTCGAAGTCGAGCCCCGGCGACAGGCCAAGCCAGGCATGGGTCGGCCGCGCGTAGCAGTAGATGCAACCGTGCTCGCAGCCGCGATAGGGGTTGATCGAGCGGTCGAACGGAATGTCGGGCGACGTGTTGCGGGCGATGATCCGCGACGACCGCTCCGCCGTCACCTGCGTGCGCAGAGGCGCCGGATCGTCGGCGACCCAGTCGGGATCGTGGAACGCCTCGCGCCGGGCCGCCTCGAAACGGCCGGTCGGGTTGGAGATCGCCCCACGCCCCCGGCGGCCGGCCTCGTGCGGCGCGCTGGCTTCGAGCCGCCGCGCGGTCCCCGGTCGCGATCCGTCGCGCGAACCCGTCTGGTCGCCCGCCATGATGTGTCCCCTGTTTAACGTGAAACATATAGAGAACATCGCGCTGGAAGGCGCCTGTTTTTCAGGCAAACCCCGCGTGTCAGCGTCTCACGGACGCGTCCTCATGTTGCGGAGACGCCGGAATGGTTTACGGCGGCGCAAAATCGTCTATGCGCGCGCTGATGCTTTCTGCGGTGACCTATCTGGCCGATCCGGCCCATCCGGACGCGATTGATCGCCTCGCCGATACCCTCGGCGTGCTCGTCTCCGGCGTCGCCGGGGGGCTGATCGGCGACGCCGTGATCGTGTCGGGCCGCGCGAGCGAGGCGGTGGCGGCCGTCGCCGAGGCGACCGGGGCGGCCCTCGTCGTCCACGGGGGCGCCGGCCCCTACGCGGCGGGCGCCGCCCTGGCACGCCGCGACTGGATCCTCTGCCTGGAGGCCGGGGACGTCCCGGCCGAAGGCTGGATCCGCACCCTCGACCGCTTCGTCGGCACCGCCCGGCCGGAGACCGGCCTCGGCCGCCTGCGCCGCCCGGCGGCCGGCTGGCGGGCCCGGCTGATCGGACGGATCGAGATCCTGACCGGCGCCCCTCGGGCCAGGGCGGGCGACGTGGTCCGCCGCGAGGCGCTGCGATGCGGGCCGGCCTTCGCGGCGCGCCTCAAGGTTCGCCCCTTGATCGCCCGTATCGACCGGGCCTGATCCAAAGATTATTGCGATACGGCTCGTTGTTGTCGCTCAATTCGCCTCTACAACACCCTTAGCGTGGCAAAGGATTTGCGGCCGTTCCATCCGCGGGGGGACGCGTACGCCCGCTCCACCCTGGAAAGGATGTTGCGATGGATGCGTCAGGCCTGATGGGGCGGAAATCGGTCGACGACATCATCAGGAGCGGCGAAGGCGAGCAGCAGCTCTCGAAAACGCTCGGCGCCCTGTCGATCACCGCGATGGGCATCGGCGCGATCATCGGGGCCGGGATCTTCGTCCTGACCGGTACGGCCGCGGCCCAGTATGCCGGGCCGGGGATCATGCTGTCCTTCGTGCTCGGCGGCATCGCCTGCGCGTTCGTCGGCCTGTGCTACTCCGAAATGGCGGCGCTGATCCCGGTGGCGGGGTCGAGCTATACCTACACCTACGCGACGCTGGGCGAGTTCTTCGCGTGGCTGATCGGCTGGGACCTGATCCTCGAATACGCCATGGGGGCCGCCACCGTGGCGGTGGGCTGGTCGGGCTACGTCACCAGCATCCTGAAGGATGTGGGGATCGTGATCCCGGCCCAGTTCGCGCACGCACCCGGCACGCCGATCGACGGCGGCGGCACCGCCCTGCTCAACCTCCCCGCCGTGCTGATCGTGGCGCTGATCACGCTCCTGCTGATGCGCGGCACGCAGGAATCGGCGCGCTTCAACAACATCATGGTGGCGGTGAAGCTCACCGTGGTGGTGGCCTTCATCGCGCTGGGCTGGGGCCATGTCGATTCGGCGAACTGGCACCCGCTGATCCCCGAGAATGACGGCACGTTCGGGCATTTCGGCTACAGCGGCATCCTGCGCGGCGCCGGCGTCGTGTTCTTCGCCTTCATCGGCTTCGATGCCGTCTCGACCGCCGCCCAGGAGGCGCGCAAGCCCCAGAAGGACATGCCGATCGGCATCCTGGGATCGCTGGCGGTCTGCACGATCCTGTACGTGCTGGTGGCCGCGGTGCTCACCGGGCTCGTCCCCTACAAGGAGCTCAACGTACCCGATCCGATCGCCAAGGGCGTCGACGTGATCGGCATTGGCTGGTTCGCCCTGCTGATCAAGCTCGGCGCGCTGACCGGGCTGACCACCGTGATCCTCGTGCTGCTCTACGGCCAGAGCCGGATCTTCTTCACCATGGCGCAGGACGGCCTGCTGCCGAAGATGTTCTCCCACGTGCATCCGACCTACCAGACGCCCTACCGCAGCCAGGCGCTGATCGGGGCCGCGGTGGCGCTGGTGGCGGCCCTGGTGCCGATCAACATCCTGGGCGAGATGGTGAGCATCGGGACGCTCGCGGCCTTCATCCTGGTCTGCGGCGCGGTGATCTACCTGCGCCGGACGAACCGGACCATGAAGCGCCCGTTCCGGGCCCCCGCCGTGCCGATGGTGCCGATCCTCGGCATCCTGTTCTGCCTGCTCCTGATGGCCGGCCTGCCGCTCGACACGTGGCTGCGGCTGGTGATCTGGATGGCGATCGGGCTGGTCGTGTACTTTTTCTACGGACGGAAGCACTCGGTCCTGCGCCGCAAGGAGGGGACCACGGCGTAGCGCCGTTCGGGATGGGATCCAGGTCGGCTGGCGCGGCGGATCCACCTCCCCTCTACGGGCTACCGGCGACACCGATTTGACGCAGGCGGCTTATGCCAGAGCGCTACGAGCCCCCTCTCCCGGGCGGGAGAGGGGGCCCGCGCTCTTCCAGGCTGGCGGGCGAGCCCGCAAACCTGTGGAGCCCGTAGCTCTGCGGGTAAGGGAACGCCTCGCGCCTCACACGGATATGCTCGCCCCCCGCCGCAGATGCTCGTCGAGACGCGGCATGATCTCCACGAAGTTGCAGGGCCGGTGCCGGTAGTCGAGCTGCTGCGCCAGGATCCCGTCCCAGGCGTCCCGGCAGGCGCCGGGGGAGCCCGGCAGCACGAACACGTAGGTTGCCCGCGCGACCCCCGCGGTGGCGCGCGACTGCAGGGTCGAGGTCCCGATCTTGTCGTAGGAGATGCGGTGGAACACGGCGGAAAAGCCGTCCATCCGCTTCTCGAACAGGGGCTCCAGCGCCTCCGGGGTCACGTCGCGCCCGGTGAAGCCCGTGCCGCCCGTGGTCAGCACCACGTCGACGCCCGGATCGCGCAGCCACGCCTCGACCTGACCGCGGATCGCCGGGACCTCGTCGGGCACGATGGCCCGCGCCGCGAGCCGGTGGCCCGCCTCCGTGAGACGCTGGACCAGCGTGTCGCCGGAGCGGTCGTCCTCCGGGCGGCGGGTGTCCGACACGGTCAGCACCGCGATCGACAGGGGGATGAAGGCGCGGGGGGCGGGCTGGTCGGCCATGGATCGGGTCTCCGGGACAGGCGCCCGATATGGGCCCGCCGCTTCGGGTTGTCGCCCCCAGGCAGCCGCAGCGCCCCCCTTGCGGCGCGCCGCAAACTCGGCTGTGCTCACCGGAGCCTCGGGAGATCTCCACATGCACATGTACGGCAACTGGCGCTCGGCCGCCGCCTTCCGGGTGCGAATCGCCCTGAAGCTGAAGGGCATCGCCTACGAGGAGACGTTCATCGACCTCGACGCGGGCGATCAGCACAAGCCGGACTTCCGGGCGATCAACCCGCAGGGCGCGGTGCCGGCCCTGTTCGACGGCGACGGGCCGCCGCTCACCCAGTCGCTCGCGATCCTCGACTACCTGGAGGAGACGAAGGGCGGCGTGCGCCTCCTGCCGGAGGAGCCCCGGGCGCGGGCCCGGGCGCGCTCCCTGGCGCAGGTGGTGGCCTGCGACACGCACCCCCTCTACGTGCCGCGGGTGCGCAATTTCCTGATGGAGCACTACGACCTGCCCCGGGAGCGGATGCTCGACTTCCTGCGCAACGCCTTCGAGTCCGGCCTGCGGACGCTGGAAACGCGGCTCGCCAACGAGCCCGGGACCGGCCGATTCTGCCAGGGCGACGCGGTGAGCCACGCCGATCTCTGCCTCGTCAGCCTCTGGGTCGGCACCGGCATCTTCGGCGTGGACACGGCGGCCTATCCGACGGTCGGGCGGATCGCCGCGGAGTGCCTCGCCCTGCCGGCGGTGGCCGAGGCGCATCCCCTGCGGCAACCCGGCGCCCCGAAGGCGTGACCCGGAACGCACGCTCCGGCTGCGCGTGGCTTCGTCACGCGTGCTCACGATCGGCGGATGTGGCAATCGGACACCCGGTCCGTGTAAGCAGGCCGGCGGTTTAATCCCGGTGCGGGAGCGGAAAGAGTGTCGATGGCATCCGTCGAGAACGAGTCAGGTCTGCATCGGGTCGTCGTGGTGGGCGGCGGGGCCGCCGGGCTTCAGCTGGTGACGAAGCTCGGCGAAAAGCTGGGCCGCGGCAAGCGCGCCCATATCACGCTGGTGGACCGCGCCCGCACGCATATCTGGAAGCCGCTGCTGCACGAGGTGGCGGCCGGCAGCCTCGATGTCGGCCACCACGCGGTCGATTACCTGCACCACGCCCACATCCACGGCTTCCGCTACCGAATCGGGCGGATGACCGGCCTGGACCGGGAGGCGCGCACGATCCAGCTCGCGGCGAGCCACGACGCCGAAGGCCGCGAGATCACGCCGGAGCGCGCGGTCCCCTACGACACGTTGGTGATGGCCGTGGGCTCCACCACCAACGATTTCGGCACGCCGGGAGTCGCCGAGCACGCCATCGCGCTGGACACCCAGGATCAGGCGGTGCGCTTCCACCAGCGCCTCGTGAACGCCTCCCTGCGGGCCCACACCCAGGCCGGCCCGGTCCGCCCCGGGCAGCTCCACGTGACGGTGATCGGCGCGGGCGCCACCGGCACCGAGCTCGCCGCCGAGTTGCATCGGACCCTGCGCCACGTGGTCTCCACCGGTCTTGACAAGATCGATCCCGGCAAGGACATCCGCATCACCCTGGTGGAGGCGGCCGAACGGATCCTGCCGGCGGTGCCGCAGCGCCTCTCGGTCGAGGTGATGCAGCTCCTCAACAAGATCGGCGTCGATGTCCGCGTGAAGGCGCGGGTGACCGAGGTGCGGGCGGACGGCGTGCAGCTCGCCGACGGCACCTTCATCCCGTCGGAGCTGGTGGTCTGGGCGGCGGGCGTGAAGGCGCCGCCCTTCCTCCAGGGCATCGGCGGGCTGGAGACGACGCGCACCAACCAGCTCGTGGTCACCCCGACCCTGCAGACGACCCGGGACCTCGACATCTTCGCGATCGGCGATTGCGCCTATCTGGTCGAGGCGGGCTCCGACACGCCGGTGCCGCCGCGCGCCCAGGCGGCGCATCAGCAGGCGAGCCACCTGATCGGCCAGATCAAGGCCAGGATTGACGGCAAGCCGCTCAAGCCCTTCAAGTACAAGGATTTCGGCTCGCTGGTCTCGCTCGGCGAGTATTCGACGGTCGGCAGCCTGATGGGCTTCGTGCGCGGCAAGAACATGCTGATCGCCGGGCTGTTCGCCCGGGTGATGTACCGCTCGCTCTACAAGATGCACGAGCAGGCGCTGCACGGCACCATCAAGACGGCCCTCGACACCCTGGCGCGCGCCCTCACCCGCCGCACCGAGCCCCGGGTGAAGCTGCATTAGGGTCGGCTCTTACGACGCGCGGGAAACCCGTGGTCCTACCCCCTCCCCTCATCCTGAGGTGCCCGCAGCGGCGGGCCTCGAAGGAGGGCTCCAGGGATCGCTAAGCTGGCCGGAGGGCTCCTTCGAGGCCTCCGCTGCGCTCCGGCACCTCAGGATGAGGGCGCGGGCTGGGATTCCAGCGGACTGGGAAACCGGGTGCAGATTTCAAGCAAGGACGGGGAACGGCCCTACCCCCGCGCCCGTGCCCGGATCATGAAGTTGTCGTAGGTGTATTCCGCGACCTGGAACCAGAGGTATTCCTCGTTCCGGAAGGTGCGCATCGCCTCGTAGACCCGGCGGAAATCGGCGTTCTTGGCGGCGATCTCGCCGTAGACGTCGTTGGCGTTCTTGAGGGCGGCCTCCATCACGTCCTGCGGGAAGGGCCGCAGCAGCGCGCCGCCAGCGACCAGCCGGCGCAGGGCCTGGGGGTTGCGCGCGTCGTACTTGGCCTGCACCTCGGCGCCGACCTGAGCGGCGGCGGCCCGCAGGATCGCCTGATAGGATTTCGGCAGCCCCTTCCACGCCTCGGCGTTGAACCAGAAGTGCAGCATCGCGCCGCCCTCCCAGAAGCCGGGATAATGGTAGACCGGCGCGACCTTCTGCAGCCCGAGGCGCTCGTCGTCGTAGGGGCCGATCCACTCGGCGGCGTCGATCTTCTTCGCTTCCAGGGCCGCGTAGATCTCAGAACCGGGGATCGTCTGCGGCTGGACGCCGAACTTGGTGAGCACCTGCCCACCCATGCCGTCGATCCGGAACTTGAGCCCCTGGAGATCGGCGACGCTCTTGATCTCGCGCCGGAACCAGCCGCCCATCTGCGCGCCCGTATTCCCACCGGGCAGGCAGACGAGGCCGGCCTTCGCGAAGACCTCGGCAAAAAGCTCCGCCGCGCCCCCGGCCAGCCACCATGCGGCGCCCCCCCGGGCGTTGAGCCCGAACGGCACGGCGGTGGCGAGCGCGAAGGTCGGGTCCTTGGCCATGCCCAGGGTCGCCGGGCCATGGCCCATCTCGACCGTGCCGGCCGCCACGGCGTCCAGGAGCCCCTCCGCGGGCACCGGCTCCCCGGGACCCTGGACCTTGATCTGAAACCGGCCGTCCGTCGCCTCGGCGGCGATCCGGCTGAGCGACTCGGAGGCGCCGAACAGGATGTCCAGGGTCTTGGCGTAGGCCGAGGACAGGCGCCAGCGCAGTTCGGGGGCGCCCTCGGCGCGTGCCGGAGCGGCGAGCGGCCCGGCGACGGCCGCGCCGAGGCCAGCGGCCAGGAGGGTGCGCCGCGTTCCGGCCTTCGAGGGATGCGCGATGAGCGTGTCGTCCAACGGTATCTCGTCCGAGCGTGTGATGTCCGTCCGGCGCGGATTCGCCGGCCGCAGCTAGCATGTCCGCACCGGTTCTCGAAAGCCGCGGGCGGCGGCGGCAGTTCCGTCGCGGCTCGAATCGGAGGCCGGCCCGTGCTAGGCGCCGGGCATGGAACCCACCCCCGCCGTCACCCTGCACACCGTCTGCGGCCTGGAGGAGCTGGCCGGGCACGGGACCCGCGGCGTCAGCCATGTCCTGTCCCTGCTCGATCCCGGCACGCCGGATCCGGAGGCCTTCGCGGCCTACGGCGCCCATACGCGAACGACCTTGCGCTTTCACGACTGTCTGGGGCCCGGCGACGGCCTCGTACCGCCCGAGCCGGAGGACGTCGCGGCGATCCTCGCCTTCGGGCGGCAGCTCGACGGGGCGGCGCATCTGCTGGTGCATTGCCATTACGGCCTGTCGCGCTCCACCGCGGCGCTGCTGATGCTGTTCGCGCAGGCCGAGCCGGAGGCGCCGGCCGAAACCCTGGTGGCGCGGCTCCACGCCCTGCGCGAGCCGGCCTGGCCCAACGCGCGGATGATCGGCTTTGCGGACGCGCAGCTCGGCCGCGCGGGACGGCTCAGCGAGGCGGTGCGGCAGCTTCATACTCTGCAGTTGGGGGTGCGGCCGCACCTCGCCGAGTTGCTGCGCGGGCTGGGGCGCGGGGCGGAGGTCGACGCGGCGGAGGCCTGAGTGGACAGATTCGCGCGGCGGGCCGGACGCGGTGGCGCTGAAATCCTTCGTTGGATCAGGGCGCGGCGGATCGGCCCGGTGGCGGGAAACGCCTCACTTCCCCGCCGGCGTGAAGCTCCCGTCCTTCCAGACGTAGAGCACGTAGCCCTGCGCGGTGACGTCGCCCTTGGCGTCGAACCCGACCGTGCCGAGCACGAGGTCGAACCGCTCCGTGTGCAGCGCCTGCGCGATCGGCTTCGGCTCGACCGAATGCGCGAAGTTGCCGGCGGCCACCAGGGCCTGCATGGCCGCGTAGCCGTAGATCGTCGAGCCGGTGGGATCGACGCCCTCGGCCTTGAAGGCCTTCACCACGTTGGCGGCGGCGGGCTGGCGGCTCGGATCGAGGTAGAAAGTCATGAGCACGCCGTTGCTCGCGGGCCCTGCGATCTTGGCGAAGTCCGGCGTGGCGATGGCCGAGGTGCCGAACCATTGCGGGCGAAAACCCCGGTCGGCGGCGATCTTCACGAGGCGCCCCATCTCGGCGGCGTCGCCGCCGTAATAGACCACGTCGATCCCCGCACCCTTGAGGCGGTCGGCCAGGGCGGCATCGTCGGCGTCGCTCGGCGAGAACGAGAGCGACAGGGTCTCGTTGACGCCGATCCGGTTGAGATTGTCCTTGGTGGCCGCCGCGAGCGCCCGGGAGGCCGGGGTCTGATCCTGGATCAGCGCGATCTTCCGGTCGCGGAACCGCTCGGCCAGCACGGCGGCCGACAGGCGCGCCTGATCGTCGTCGCGCCCGCAGACCCGGAAGATGGTCGGCAGCCCGCGGTCGGTGAGCCGGGCCGCCACGGAGGCGGCGGTGATCATCACCACGCCGTTCTGGGCGTAGATGTCGGAGGCGGCGATCGAGGCATTCGAGCAGACGTGCCCGACGACGAGGCGCACGTTCCCGCGCACGAAATGGTTGGCTACCGCCGTCGCGGTATTCGAGTCGCAGGCATCGTCCTGCACGTCGAGGGTCACGGGCTGGCCGTCGAGCCCCCCCATGGCGTTGGCGTCGCGCGCCGCGGCCTCGGCCCCGCGCAGCACCTGCTCGCCGACCGCCACATAGGGCCCCGAGCGCGGGACCGCGACGCCGATCACCACGTCGGCCTTCGCCGGCACCGCCGGGAGGAGCGCGACACACAGGCTTAGGGATATCAGCGCGGGCCGGAACGGCCCGCTGGCGGGGACGACGCGTCCGATCTTCATCGGGCTCTTCTAGGCATCCTTGCGCGCGGCCACCACAGGCGGAAGGCATGCGGCATCCGCGCCGCATTCTCGCACCGCACCCTTTGCCCATACGCGAGGACGCGGGGAAACGCGATTTTTTTCCGCGTCCTTTCGAGCGTCGTCCCGCCTTACTTTGCGTAGTAGTAGGCCGTGGCGACAGACGAGACCGGCCCGGTGACGCCGCTGAAGGCGGTCAGCACCTTCGAGACCTCGGTGAACGGCGCGTTCGACACGTAGACGAGGTCGCGGTTGCGCATCCGGAACGCCTGAGACACGAACAGGCTGTTCGGGTCGCGCATGTCGATCCGGTACACCACCGGC